>JBBSXB010000001.1:0-171212 GCA_038046005.1 Nanobdellota archaeon
GACCATCTTGACTGGTGCAAGGCTTTAAGCCGCTTAGTCGAATGTTAACACGTTCGGTCTGATTAATTTCAGCGAACGACAGAAGGTGGCCTATTCCCAACTTACGCTTTGTTTTTTTAGTAAAGATTATAAAGAATAATATTCTATGAAAAATATGGGTTGGAAAGATTTGTCTTATTGGTTAAGGGGAGGTATATTATCCGGAGCAATAATCCCTCCAATTCTCACATTAATCTACACGGCTCTTGCTCTTGATGGAGGAGATTATTTTATTGGAGTCATTGTTTATTATGTTGCATTTTTTCCAATTATTGATTATTTATTTTCCCCCAATCCTCTGATAGTATTTCTTTCTTTAGTCGTAATCTATTTTATAATTGGTTCCTTAGTCGGAAAATTAATTTATTTGTTTTTTAAAAGAAATACAAACCATAATAATTCTGGGCTTGTTCCATAATATTAATAAACTAGCATTTTGTTTAATCCATATGAATAAAACCATTTGGATGATATTCTGGTTTCTTGTTGGGGGGGTTTGTTTTATATTCTTGGAAGAGTCTTTTTTGGTTGTATTGGCGACTTCTGGCTTTGTGATAAAAGTAATCTATCCATACTAAGTTTCAGTATTGGGGCAATTTTATTTGGGCTTATTAGTTATTTAATTCAAAGAAAGAGTAAATAATTTTTCTTTCGGCTGAGCTACATCAACAAGTTTAAAAGTATTATAAAACATATTTTTTGGGGATGTAGCTCAGCGGGAGAGCACACGACTGAAGCTCGTGGTGTCGGGGGTTCGACTCCCCCCATTCCCATGGAAATTAATTAACAAATAAAGATTTAATAAAAGATAATCTTTTCTGGAACCAATAGTAACAGATAATTATATAAAGTGTTTTTTGAAAGCTAACTTATGACGTGGACATATGAAGAATACGCAGGGTATCCATATTTAGCAGATTTTTTTGAGAAAAAATTCAAATTTGGGATTGAATTTATGGAAGATATTGTTAGTATGGATATAAAAGAGGGAAATGAGGGAACTTTATTAGACATAAAGACAAATGGAGTATTAAGACCTGTCTTTTATATGAGACTAAGTGGTGAAAATTCTCCTTTAGTTTACAATTTGAGATTTGAACTTAAACAGGGTTTGGTAAAGGAAATTTGGAAAGAAGTAGAAGTTACAGATCTTCCAAATTATCGAGGTTTTAAGAGGTCAGTGCCGGAACTAGCAACATATAACGATTACATGTCTATTGCTAAATATGCTGTTAACAGATTTCCCATATTGCTTTGGATTTAGGATCTTCTTTAGATCATAGAGAAGACATACCGGATGATGTAACACTCAATAGTGTAAATTCAAGAAATTTTGATTGGAAAGAGAAACAGAAAGAAGTTTCTAATCAGTTTAAGCAGACATTTGGTTATTATATTCTAAGCGGAAAAAATACTTATGGAGATAAAATTACAAATTTTTCACCCCAAGAAATAAAAGACCTTTGGACTATATTCAAACCAACATAACTCTTTCAAAACCTTTATAAATAAAAAAGACATCCATATTTCATGCCAGAAAAAAAAGAGGATTTTTCCAATGTCAGCTATGTGCTTGGGATTGTCAGTATAGTTTTTGCTTTCCTTTCTCCGATTGCTGGTTTGATCTTAGGAATAATTGGGACCGTGCTTTCTAAGAAACAGAAAACAGAATTGTCAAGAAAAGGAAGCAAACTGAGCAAGATAGCAATTGTGATAAGCATAATAGTTATAATCATAGCTATTGTTGCTTCTTTGTTGCTTAGCAAGAATAGCGGTGTTTTAGGAAACTTCCCTCTACAATAAGATGAAATCAAAAAGCGGTGCAATGGAAATGAGTGTTGGAACGCTTGTCACAATAGTTTTACTGATGGCCGTTTTAATTCTTGGAATTTTTTTAGTGAGGAAAATATTTGTTGGTAGTAGCGACGCAATTGACAGCGTGAATAATCAGCTAAATGACCAAATTAACAAGCTATTCACAGAAGACAACGCTAAAAAACTGGTGGTGCTCCCAGACTCAAGGAGCATATCGCTTAAAAAAGGAGATGACCCGAAAGGATTTGCGTTTTCTGTGAGAAACAGTGATGTTGAACAGGCAGAATTTACTTATGACGTTACAGCTGACGATGTTTCAAAGTGTGGGAGTAGTTTTACACAAGTTAAAGCAGACAACTATCTTTTAGGCGGAACTGGAAAGTTTAACCTTGGACCAGGAAACTCGCTAGATCAAGCAAGACTTGTAAAGTTCCAAATTCCAGACACAGCACCGCCTTGCACAATTATATACGATTTAGAAGTCAAGAAAGATGGTGTTTCTTATTCTGGAGCAAACGTTTTTGTTACGATAAAATAAATCCAATTCTTTAACAAACAGTTTTTAAATTACGCATTCTTTGGAATCTCATGCTTAAACTCTATAATACATTAACAAGAAAAAAAGAAACTTTCAAGCCTTTGAAAGACCATGAAGTTGGAATTTATTCTTGCGGGCCGACTGTTTATTGGTATCAGCATATTGGAAATATAAGAGCATATTTATGTTGGGATATATTGAAGAGAGTTTTGAAATTTAATGGATTTAAAGTAAAACATGTTATTAATGTCACAGATGTTGGGCATCTTACTTCTGATGCTAATGAGGGAGAGGATAAAATGGAGAATGCGGCGAAAAGAGAAGGGAAAACAGCAAAAGAAATTTCAGCATATTATTTCAAGATTTTTTTAGATGACTTAAATAAAATTAATTTTTTAATGCCGGATGTTTGGCCAAAAGCGACAGAGCATATTAGAGAGCAAATTAATTTAATAAAAATTTTAGAAAAAAAAGGTTATGCTTACAAAACTTCCGATGGAATTTATTATGACACTTCTAAATTTAAGGATTACAAAAAGCTGGCAAGATTAAGAGTTGAAAAATTAAAAGCGGGAAAAAGAATTTCAATTGGAGAAAAGAAAAACAAAACAGATTTTGCATTGTGGAAGTTTTCAGAAACGCCTGGACTAAGACAGCAAGAGTGGGAGAGCCCTTGGGGCCTTGGATATCCTGGATGGCACATTGAATGTTCAGCCATGTCTTCAAAATATCTAGGAGAACAGTTTGATATTCATACAGGCGGGCAGGATCACATTCCAGTACACCACACAAATGAAATTGCGCAAAGTGAGGCAGTGTTTGGAAAAAAACCCTGGGTTAGATATTGGCTCCACAATGCCTGGCTTTTATTTGGTGGAGAAAAAATGGCAAAAAGTCAAGGAGATATGTACACAATTTCTGTTTTGGAAGGGATAGGTTACTCTCCAATGGACTTTAGATATTTATGTTTGAACACACATTACAGAAAACCTTTAAGTTTCACCCTGAAAAATCTTGACAAAGCTAAAGAAACTTACAGGAGAATTAAAAATATTATTTTTGATATCAAAGACGATGAAAAAATAAATCAAGAATATTTGAAAAGTTTCGAAAAGGCAGTTAATAATGATTTGAACATTCCTAATGCTGTGAAAATTTTGTGGAAAATATTAAGAGACCAGAAAGCAGAAGGAAAATTAAGGACGATTCAAAAAATGGATGAAGTCCTTGGTCTAAGGTTATTTGAGAGAGATAATATTTCTATTCCCGGAGATGTAAAAAAATTAATTGAAGAAAGAGAGAAAGCGAGGAAAGAAAAAAATTGGAAGATTGCTGATGCATTAAGGGACAGAGTTAAAGATATTGGATTTTTTATTGATGATACTGATGCTGGACCGAGAGTGAGGAAAGTTTAAGATGATCATAAGAAAAATAAAAAGGACAGAAATTGACGAGGTTTCTAAGATAGTTGGAAAAAATTATAAAAAGATTTATGAAAAACTTTGTAAAAAAGAATTAGGTTCCATGTTTATAGACAAGGTTTTGCCACCAGAGTATTTAATTGCTGAGGAAAAAGGAAAAATAGTGGGTTTTGCTGGTTACTCACAGTCATGGATAGATTATAAAATTTATGAAATTTTTTGGGTGAATGTTAATCCTGCTTTTCAAAATAATGGTATTGGCACAATAATAGTAAAAAAAGTAATAGATAAAATAAAAAGTAAAAAAGGGAAAACTAAATCTTGTTCAATGATTTTATTAACTACAAAAAATCCTAATTTTTATAAAAAAAGATTTAAATTTAAAACCATTGCAAAAGTTAGTAAAAAAAGATATGATCTCATGGCTTTAAATTTGGAGAAAAGATAAAAAATGGCAGTACAATTTGATTATCTAGCAAAAAAAGGATGGAAACCAAAAAATCCTGATGAAAATTATGTAATAACTTTAATTAAGATTGAAATAGACGAAAGAGCAATAAAAGAAGCAAAAGGCAAAACCAAAAAAGATATTTTTGAAGAGGCTGCTGCAACTGTAGCTGCTGAGAGTTCTACTGGAACATGGACAAAAGTTTATGATGGTGTTGATTCTGGGATTAAACTCGCTGGAGAAAAAAGAGCATTGGCTTATGATTTAGATTATGAAAGATTCATGTTCAAGATTGCTTATCCAATTGATTTATTCGAATTAAACAACATTTCTGGGCTATTTGCAGGAATTATTGGAAATATTGCTGGAATGAAAATGGTTTCAGCAATGAGAGTTTATGATGTTAGACTTCCAAGAAAAATGATAGAGGCTTTTCCTGGCCCAAAGTTTGGGATTAATGGAATTAGAAAAATACTCAATAACAAAAATAGATTTTTAGCTATAACTGTACCAAAACCTAAAATTGGAAGAACTGATGAAGAACAGGCCAGACTCGCAAAAATACTTTTCACTTCTGGAGATGGAAGCTATGAGGGAATAAAAGATGATGAAAACTTGACTAATCTAGAGTTTAATAAGTTTGACAAAAGATGCAAGCTTATTTTAGAAGAAGCGAGAAAAGCTGAGAAAATCACTGGAAAGAAAAAATTTTATCTTTGTAATATAACCCACTCTAATATAAATGAAATGACTAGGAGGGCTAAACTAATAAAAGATAATGGTGGAATATTCATGATGATGGATGTTGTTACAACTGGATTTGCTGCTGTTGATACAATGAGAAGAGCAGACACTGGATTAGCCATTCACGCTCACAGAGCAATGCATGGATTTATCACAAGAGATAATTCCCCAGGAATTCACGGCAAGGGGAAGCTTTACGGATTTTCTGTTTCTATGATTTTTTTGGCGAAGATTTTCAGACTTTTAGGAGTTGATACTCTCCATGGAGGTTCGCCTTTGGCAAAGATGGAAGATTACGGCGAAGCAAAATATATCAGGGATATTTTACAGGAAAAAAATTTGGAGGTTCATCCTCAAATCCCATCTTTAGGGCAGAACTGGTACAATATAAAACCTGTTTGGATGGTTGCCTCTGGAGGTTTACATCCTGGAGATGTTGAAAGCGTGCTGAATGAATTAGGAAATGACATAATAATACAATTTGGTGGGGGATTGCTTGGGCATCCGCAAGGAATTGAAGCTGGGGTGAAAGCTGTGCAGCAAGCCCGTGAAGCTTATTACAAAAAAATTCCTCTTAAAAAATTTGTCGAAAAAAATCCTGATTCTGAATTAGCTGCCGCAATAAAATTATGGGGCTATGGCCCTAAAATTGTTTATTAGAATTTTTTCTCTTCTTAGAAACAGGAGTGATAATAATTTTTCTCATCTCAGACATCAAAGGTATTTTGTTACAATTAAGGAAAGTAATCTCTTTAGGGGCTAATTTCTCTTTTAAAAGTTGAAACGTCCTTTCTGCGTCATTAGGCCCCCTACAGCTGTAAACTGAAAAGTAAAGGGCATTATACTCAGGATATGTATGAATTGCAACATGAGACTCTGAAAGCAAAATTAAAGTTGTGAAACCTTGTGGCTCAAATTGGTATGCCAGAGTTTTTAACACATTGAATTTTTCTTGTTTAAGAATGTCTGCAACAAATTGATTGAGAACATTTTTTCTTTTCAGGTAAATGCTGTCAACTTCTTTCATAACACAAGATATTTCCTGTCCTATCGGAGGGGATATATGGGTCATTTTTTCTTTCTGATATGTCTTAAACTGTAATTTAAATCTAAATCTTTTACTTGGAAGAATTTTTTTGCAAAATCCGCAACAACATTAGGGTCGTAAAATTTGCAAGAAAAAACATCTAAGTAAACATTGTTGGATTGGTTAGCGAAATGCCCTGAGATCAAAGAAGTTTCAATAAGTTGCGTCATAGAGAATCCAGAAACTCTTGGGTCTTCTCCAAAATCTACAACGACACACTCACCAAATCTTTTCATCTCTATAAGCTCGCAAAGTTTCTGGACAAATTCTTTAATTTTTTGAGCATCCCTAATAGTTTTAGGATTACATGAGTAAAGATCAATAGAGGTAGACAGTCCCCAAGCCTCGCTCTCTTTATATCGCTTCCCTAGATCATGAACACTTTCTTTCATTTTTTACTTATCTAAAAAGTATTTTTATTTAAAAAGGTTTCTATAGAAAACAATAAAAAGAAAAGAGAGCTTTAGAAAGTATGAAAGAAGGTAAAAACAAATTCAGGAAATTCACGACGAGAAAGAATATTTTGGCTTTGGCTGGAAGAGACGCTGCCAGTAATGAAGAATTAATTTCTCAAGTTGGGAAAGAAGAATTGGTTTTCCATACTGAAGCACCCGGGAGTCCTTTTGTAAATTTGAAAGGCGAGCCAAAAAAAGGTGACGTCGAAGAAGCCGCAATTTTTTGTGCGAAATATTCTCGAGACTGGAAAAAAAACAAAAAAGATGTTGTTGTTCACATTTTTAAAGGAAAAGATATTTACAAAGATAAAGGAATGAGTTTAGGAACTTTTGGAGTAAAAAAATTGAAAGTTATTAAAGTAAAAAAAGAAGAAATTGAAAAATGGGAACAATAGGGCATATTCAACTTGGAAAAAACGGAATAAGTGAAAACTTTATAGGAACTTTAAAGAGCCATTTTAAGAAACACGAAAATATGAAAATTTCTGTGCTAAAGGGTGCTGGACATGAAAAAAACAAGGTTAAAGGTTTTCGCGAGGAAATTTTAGACAAATTGGGAAGAAACTACACTGCCAGAGTTGTTGGGTTCACTATTTTTGTAAAGAAGTGGAGAAAGCCAGTGAGATGAATGTATTTTGAAGAACAATAATTATTAAAAATGGATTCTTTATGGGTTAGCTATGAAAACAAACACCCTGTATGAAGATTCTCAAATAAGAGTAACATATTTGCTTAGCCCCGAAACAGGAAAAGAAGAAGACATTATTAGTGCAGAAGATCATGAGTTGTGGGTTAAAGAAAGGCGTGGAGAGTGGAATAGGTATATGATTGGTAGAGGAATTTTAAAAGAGTTGGCGAGAACTTCGAGAGAGGACCGGGGGAGAAAATTAGAAACAATACATCCTGGAATAAGGATAGAATTAGAATTGCTTGGAACTGGGTTAAATATTGATTCTCTTGGAGTTGCCATTAGTCAGGCTTATATTGAAGATGAAGAAAGATCTGAGGGGTCTAGGAGAACTGGAGCACCTTTCCAAAGCGATTGATTAATAGTCGGAATCTTTATAAACCTACAAAACGCTCTTTTTTTGACTAAACAGTTTAAAACTGTTCTAACGCTGTAAAGCGATGTCAAAAACTGAAAATGGAAAAATTCAATCCGGTTTATGAAATGAATATTCAAGAATATAATATAAAATTAGCTGAAGCTTTGAAAAAGATTCAGGAATTTAAAGAACCGGAATGGGCTGCATTTGTAAAATCTGGGCCTGGAAAGTCTAGACCAATCGAAGATCCTGATTTCTGGCACAAAAGGTCTGCCTCAATATTAAGACAAATTTACAGAAAGGGCACTGTTGGTGTAAGCAGATTAAGAACAAGATATGGTAACAAAAAAATAAGAGGTTCAAAGCCAGAAGAGTTTAGAAAGTCTGGAGGAAAAATAATCCGAGTTATATTACAACAGGCAGATAAAGCTGGGTTTACAGAAGTCATTAAACCAATTAAAGGAGCAAGAAGTGTCAGGCCTGGGAGAAAATTAACTGATAAAGGAAAGTCTTTCATGGAGAGTATAAAGTAAAATGGGAATAAAAAATCCTGAAAAAAAAGCGAAGCTTGCGAAAGAGGGAAGGAGAACTAAGTGGGCTCCTGTTTGGGCTGTTTTGAAAAAATACGGAATGGGAAAAAGAATACACCCTTCCCAGATGACGCATGTAAAAAGATCATGGAGAAGAACAAAATTGCATATTAAACCAAGAAAACAGAGGAAGTCACACTTCGGATAATTAAAAATGGCAATAAGAAGATATGAATTTTATAAAGGAAAAGAGTCTAAAGAAAGACTAGATTCAAATGACGTTCTAAAAGTAATCAGAAGTATTCCAGTAGAAGAATTAGAAACATATGGTTTTTCAGTAGAAGAACGAGGTGATAGTTTAAGATTAATTGGAAGGCATACTCCGAGAGCGGGAGGTTTTAGCAGTTGTGTTATAGGAGGATTTTCAGATAACGAATTACGTATGTCTACAAATGAAGATTGTGTTACTGTCAGTAGGTATATCTCTAACTTATCCCAATTATTAAACCATAAAGGATTAAATACGAGCTTAATAGAGAGGATATAAACATGGCAAAAAAAATAGAAACAACTGAAAAAATTGAAAGAGAATATATAATTCCGCTTAGAAAGGAAATAGACAAAGTTGCAATATACAGAAGGACAGAAAAGGCAATAAAAGCAATCAAAGAATTCGTCGTCAGACACATGAAAATAAGAGATAGAGATTTGAAAAAAGTGAAAATTGACAAATATCTGAATGAAGCAATGTGGACAAGAGGGATTAAAAATCCTGTTCATAAAATAAAAGTCAAAGTAATAAAAGAAGGGGAAATTGTCAGAGTTGAGGCTGTAGATTTGCCTAAAAACCTTAAATTCAAAAAATTAAGAGAAGAAAAGATTAAGAAAGGCGCTGAAGAAATTTCTAAAAAGAAAAAAGCTGAAAAGAAAGCCAGTGAAGAACCAGAAAAAAAGCCTGAAGAAAAACCTGAAGAGGAAAAGAAAGTTGAGGACGAGAAAAAGGCCTCTGTTGTAGAAGCTGGAAATGAAATGGAAAAAGCTGCCGCAAAACAAATGAAGCATCAAGTTGGCGGAAAGACAAAAGAGCCAAAGCATGAGCACAGAATGAGTCTGCAGAAGTAAGGTTTATTAATTCTAAATTAATCCAATCTTCATGAAAAAAGTCCTTTGTTTTGGGACGTTTGATATCTTACATGAAGGTCATAAAAAGTTTTTAATAGATGCTAAAAAACAAGGAGATTTTCTTATTGCGAATGTTATCAGTGACAAAGCTGTTTTAGAAAATAAAAAAATAAAACCAATAAACAATCAAAGAAAAAGAGCATTAAATTTGAAAAAATTAAATATCGCAAACAAAATAATAGCAGTTTCAGATGATAATACCAAAAATTTCCTATTAATAAAGAACATTAATTCAAAAGTAATCGCTATTGGTTATGATCAAAAATCAAATTTTATAGATGAGCTAAAGAATTTCTTAAAGAAAGAGGGGCTAAAACCAAGGTATTATGTCTCAAAGGAATTGGGGGGAATTCATTCCAGTCATCTAAGATGATGGGTCTTTCTTAAATCTATTTGCGTCTCGGCCGTAATGTTTTTCTTGCATAACTTTGTCCTAAGCTTCTTGCAAATTAATTTTCTGGGAATTCGCCATGCAAACTACAGTAAACATAACATCTATTAACTCGTCCTGTAATTCTTTTTTAGCCTCGCTGTCTTTCTTTTTCTTTGTACCAAAAAGATGATTAATTTCTCTAGCAACTTCACCAGTTTCTTCAGCTAATCTTGCAACAATTTCATGTGGCGGCCAATATTTAGGAGTAAATTGAGAAGCCCATTTGTCAACATCATCTTGAATATCTTTTAAGGACATTTGTTTATACAGATATTAGGATATTAAAGTTTTTCGCTTATTTCAAAACCTTTCCGGTCTCGTTATACCACAAATACAAATCAAGTTCTCCAAGGGAAGTGTTTGTCTTTTTAGCTAACTCTTTAAGGACGTTTTCTGTTTCAATATATTTTTTGGCAGTCATTGTTTTAGGTTTTTCAATCAATCCATGATTTTCTAAAATGTCTAAAATATGAAAATCAATTATTGCATAATCCTTAAATCCAACATTTCTTAAAAAATGTGAAGCTTCTTTCATACCAATACCATTTATGTTTTCAACTAACTGATTCCTAACATCTGGAGATTTTAAATTAATTTTCTTGAAATTTTCCCTGGCTGAAGAAAGATAGTTTGCCCTGACTGTGTGAAATCTGTAGATTTCTTTTAGTTTTTTTTGGATTTCTTCTTGACTGCCTTTGAATAAAATATCTCCGAGATGATTTATTGTTTTAATTCCAAGTTCTGCGCTAGTTCCTGCTGTAAGGATGCAGAAAGCCAATTCTCTAAATAAATCATTGAAGTTTCTAGGAATTTTTTCAAATTCATTCATTCTTTTGTCTATAACCTGGCTGACTTCTTGGCTTTTCAAATTTTCAACGAGGTTTATTAGAGTGTCCATGTTTGTGTGAAAAAGATAAAGTATAAAAATATATTCCTATTTTTTATATAATGGCATTAAACGAAAAATGTACCATGGACAACCCAGAAAAATTAAGATGGTATAATCTCACTATACCCTTACTTGGCCCAATTTTGTACATGGACAGAAATAGCCCCCCAAACGATTTTAAGATTGTTAAAAGGGGTTTGACCTCTGTTATTACAAGTACAGGACTTTTTGGTTTAGTTAGTGCAGGAATTTATTACTGGAATAAATAATTCATTTTACCTTCTTTATTCCATTTAATAATTTATCTTTCTGCTTTCTTGAAGTGTGAGTTTTTCCGAATCTAACTAAAGTTGCGTTAACTCGACTCCAATATTTTTTTGGAAAGAGATTCTTTAAGTCTTCCTCAACTTTATGAGGACTTTTGTTTTTAGTCCAACCTAAATAATTTGAGATGTAATGAACGTGAGTGTCCACGCCGAGCCCTGCTTCTCCATGTTCAACTATAAATACGTTTGCCGTTTTTCTTCCAACTCCCGGAAGAGTTATGAGTTCTTCAATTGTTTTAGGAACAACTCCATTATATTTCTCTATCAGCATCTTCGCGCAATTTATTATGTTTCTTGATTTGTTTCTGTAGAAATTTACAGGCCTTATTATATTTTGGACAGATTTTATATTTGCATTTGCGAGTTTTTTTGCTGTTGGAAATTTTTTAAACAAAATATGTGCAATTTTTATAGTAGTTTCATCCCTTGTTCTTGCCGAAAGAATTATTGATATTAATGTTTCATAAGAATTTTTCCATTGTTCTGCTGCTAGCCTCATGTCTCTGCCTTTTTTTGCCAGGATTGTTAATTGTTTCAAGGCTGTTTTTTGTTCCATGAATTTAAAAACTATACATAATTTTTATATTTATGCTAGATGAATTACTGAAAGAAATAAATTCAAAAGCTGACAAAAAACGGGCGGAAAATTTACAGAGATTTTTTAAAACTGGGCTGGGAGAATATGGAGAAGGAGATGTTTTTCTTGGAATTAAAGTTCCCTTACAAAGAGAGATAGCTAAAAAATATATTGGGTTGAGTTTAACAAAGATACAAGAACTTCTAAAAAGCAAGATTCATGAGCATAGATTAATTGCATTGTTGATTCTTGTTGAGAAATTCAAAAAAGGAAGCGAAACTGAAAAAGGAGACATTTTTAATTTATATTTGAAAAATACAAAATACATCAATAATTGGGATTTGGTTGATTTATCTTCTCATAAGATTGTTGGAGAGTTTTTGGTAGATAAGAAAAGAGATATTTTATACAAACTAGCTAGCTCAAATGATTTGTGGGAAAAAAGAATATCGATGATTTCAACTTTTGCCTATATAAAGAATGAAGATTTTAATGATGCATTAAGAATTTCTGAGATTTTATTAGAAGATAAGCGCGATTTGATAAATAAAGCGGTTGGTTGGGTGCTAAGAGAAATTGGTAAGAAAAACCAAAAAATCCTTGAGGATTTTTTAAAGAAACATTACAAAGATATTTCTCGAACAACTTTGAGATATGCTATTGAAAGATTCCCTGAAAAATTAAAGAAGAAATATTTTGGTGGAGAGATTTAATGCAACGGCCTTTTCTTTAAGACCCCCCCATGGGCTGCTTTTATTCCATGCTCTATGACTACTGCATTAGGATCAATTGCTATGATATTGTTTTTGACTTTTAAGGTTTCAAGCCTTGTTACAACTGTAAAAACTATGTCTTGGTTGCTGTCACCATTATACCCTCTTTTACCTTGATAAATTGTCACACCTTTCCCAAGATCTTTAACAAGAGCTTTTCTGATTTCTTCGCTTTTCTCAGAGATGATTGTTATTCCGATGTATTCCTCGATTCCCTGTATGAAAAAATCAACCGTTTTGTAGGCAACTAAATATGTCAAAAGGGAATAAAGCGCTTTCTCTATGCCTAAAGAAATAGCGGCAAAAGAAAATATTATGACATTGATTATGAATATTATTTCTCCGACAGTTAAGTTTATTTTTTTACTTAAATAAACAGACAAAACCTCTGTTCCGTCAAGAACACTTCCGCCCCTTACAGACAGTCCAACACCTGCACCAAGCAAAAAACCGCCGAATACTGCAACAAGAATTTTATCTGAAGTAATGACTGGATAGTTCACGAAGACCAGACAAAGAGAAAGTCCCATAATAGCAACAAATGTTTTTATCGCAAAGTTTTTGCTAATTTGTTTAATTGCTAAATAGATAAAAGGAAGATTAAAAAGAAATATTAGAATGGAGACTGAAATAGGAGTTAAAAAAGAAACAAGAAGGGAAACTCCTGTGATTCCCCCATCAATGAACCCATTTGGAATAAGAAATCCCTTTAATCCAAATCCTGCAGCCGCAATTCCAAGAATAATCAAGAAATATTCCTTGATTGTGTTGAACACCCATCTAAAAACACCTACTTTTCTAAAATCCATGTATTATAACAAGATTTATAATTTTTAAATTTTGTTTATTAATATGAAAACCATAGAAAACATAAAATCAAAGAAAACAATTAAAGAATTGCTAGAGTTTGGCATTATAAACATTGACAAGCCTTCTGGGCCAACAAGTTTTGATGTTTCCGAGTTTGTCATGAAAACACTAGGATTGCGAAAAACTTCACATTTTGGAACTTTAGATCCTCAAGTGACGGGAGTTTTGCCTATTGCATTAAATAGAGCGTGCAAACTTACTGGATTTTTTCTTGGAGAAGACAAAGAGTATGTTGGAATTATGAGGGTTCATGAAGATACTGAAATGGAAAAAATTCAGAGCATAATAAACAAAAAATTCTTGGGAAAAATAACACAAAAGCCTCCCGTAAAATCCAGAGTGAAAAGAGTTGAAAGAGAAAGAGAGATAAAAAAATTTAGGCTGTTAGAGCAAGATGGAAAAGACATTTTGTTTGAGGTTGAATGTCAAGGAGGAACGTACATAAGAAAACTTATAGATGATTTGGGAAAAGATATTGGCGGGGCACATATGTTAGAATTAAGGAGAGCTCGTGCTGGAATTTTCAGAGAAGAAGATAGAAATTATCCAGTTGTAAATTTGTATGATTTCGAAAAAGCTGCTAAAGAATATAAAAAAGGTGATGAAAAACTATTAAGAAAAATAATAATTCCAGGGGAAGTTGTCAGCTTAGTTTATCTTGTGGTTGAGATAGAAGAAGAAAGCGTTGGGAGAATTTTAAAGGGCCAGCCAATCTACAAAAAAAATCTGGTGAAAAAGGCTGATTTTGAAAAGGACAAAATCATTTGTGTCTTCAGCAAAGATAGGTTTATAGGTATGTTTAAAGTTATCAATCAAGGAGAATTTTTTGCAAGAAGTGAGTTTACTTTGCAGGAGATAAAAGCGTAGAGTGTTAGTTTCTTCTGAATACCTGGAGGAATTGAGTCTTAGTGCAACGATGTCGAAGGCAAAAATTCAAAGTCTGCTAGAGTAAATTAAAGTTAGTAAAATTAGGGGCTGGTTCGATAGTATATTTGGGGTTTTAGATATCAACGAGAATTTTTTGCTTCTTTTTTTCCTAAAAAAAGAAAATGGGGGAGTTCTATCACAAACATTTTTATATCTTAAATTTGTTAATTGTTTATGGTAAATTGTCCAGTTTGTAAAAATCCACCACCTTTTTTTAGGTGGGCAACAAGTTTTAAGCAAGTTATGTGGGGCGGTTGGACTTGTGGGTATTGTAAAAGGGAATTTGATAAAGAGAAATGAAAAGGGGTTAAAAGAATACGAAGATAGTCTATACAAAGAAGAATATCTTAAAGAAAAAGCAAGATTACAAGCGCGAAAGGAATATAAGAAAAAATAAATTATTTAATACTCCTCTTTCTTAGTAAAAATGATTATGGAAAAAACTAGATATTCTGAATGGATTGATAATTCTATTGGCTTAATGCACATTGAAATGCTTTTGGTCGGAAATGCTCAAGGATTGGGTATATTGGATGTGGATTTAATTGAAGAATTTACAAAATTAAAAATAAATTCTCAATTGGATGAAGACCGTCTAAAAAAACTTAGACATATTACTCTCTCAGAATTATGGGTAATGGGGGCTTATGAATTAATTAGATTAATAAATGAAATAAATAAACAAAGAAATTTTCTCAAAGAAAACACAAAAGAGAAACTTAAGAAAACTCTAACCATTTTTACAGAGGTTAGGATTCCCTTAACCAAATTTCAAAAACAAGGTAAAGAAAAAAGATTATATTCTAAAATAGCGACAAAAAATATTTTTGACCCGTATAAAGGTGTTGGATGGAATTTTTATGATGGAAAAAATAAAGAAATATTTTATCGTAAAGATTTAGGAGATTTATTTTTAGAATTGTTAAAAGAAATAAAGAATGATGTTTTGGGAAGTGCCCAATGAATAAATTTCAGCTAAGCCGACTATCTATCCAAAGGATTAGGAACTCCTCCTGAATAAATAGAAAAATTTGAGTGAAGCGAAGCGTAATCGTTTAAGAAAATATGCCGAGAAGCATCTCAACCAAAAGTAATATATAAATAATGTCTTTTCTTGGATTTTTATGAAACACTTCATATATTTTTCAAAAAGTGCTAGAACATCTGGGAACTTTGATACTAGCAGATTAATGGATGCTGGAAGAATGGATATTGCAATACACAGTTTTATACAAGGAGTTTTTCTAAGTCATGACTTCAGGAAAGACGTTAAATTTCATTTTGTTTTTTATGGAAGCCCTGATCCGCCAAAACACATTGAAATACAAGTAAAAGATGATCTTGAAATATCTAAAAAAGATGTTGCAAATTTAATAAAGAAACTTTTGTATAAATACAAGCCCGGACAGAAAAACGAGGCTCTTCCTGGCTGTTTTATTGAAAAAAAAGGTTTTTTGCCTTTAGTTGAGCAGCTTAAAGATGAAGGGTGTGAAATTTTTATTCTCGATAAAAAAGGAGAAGATATAAGAAAAGCTGAAATTTCGAAAGAGCCTGTTTTTATTTTAGGAGACCAAGATGGGTTGCCAAAGAAAGAGTTGAAGAGGTTAAAGCAAATTGCAACTCCTGTGACGGTGGGCCCTAAAATTTATTTTGCTTCTCAAGTCGTTGCAATAGTCAATAATGAAATGGACAGAAGAGAACAATAATTTTTATAGATTAGCAAATTAAATATATTAAAATGATAAATCTAGGCGAAAAATGTTCGGCGCCAGACTGTGATTACAAAATCACTAAAAAAGGTGCAATAGACCATAAAGGAAGAATGTATTGTTGCGGAGAGTGTGCATATATAATTCTTTCAGGAGAGGGGGAAGAATCTCCTATAGATTGTTTTAACCAGATAAGCCTTGTAAAAGACAAATATGTCTAATGTCTTTTATATTTCCATCTTGCGACGGCCCAGGTTACAAAAACAACAAAGATAGAAAAAACAATTGCATAAATCATTGTGTTAACCCAATTATCAAACGCTATAACTCCAATCAAGCCAAAAACAATCACTGCGGTGAGCATTATTGTTGAGGTAACCTTTAAGGGGATTATTGATTGATGACCCCTATTTTCATCTATAATTTTTTGTATTCTCCTTACATTTATTATTCCTGCAAAAAAACCTATCCAGCTGAAAAGCAAGGCAAAACCAACGTGAAATATGTTTGTTATAAAACTAAAAAAGCTGCAGTATGAAATTTTATCTATGCTGACAACACATTTCAAACCCCCAGAATCGTGTCCCACAACAGATAATATAATCCACAACCCTATAAATGTTATAATAAAACCTATAAGACCGCCCTTTATTCTTTGATTCATGTTTTAAGAAGATAAATATTATATTTAAGGGTTTTGGAGAAGTATCAAAACTTTTAATAATCACAAAACCTTTCCTTTTTTATGAAGAAATCAGTTAGATTATATGTTGACGGAATAGTCCAAGGTATATTTTATAGGGCTTTTGTAAAAGAGAATGCTGAAAGATATAATGTTAAAGGTTTTGTTAGAAACCTTGAGGATGGACGAGTTGAGGTTTTCTTGGAAGGAGCTACGGATGATGTCAAAAAGATGATTGAGTTGTGTGAAAAAGGGCCAAAAAATACCCAGGTCAAAGGTGTAGAAGTAAAAGAAGAAAAATTCCAGAGTTTTAAAGAGTTTAAGGTTTTGCATATTTGATGTTATACTTCTTAAGGAGTGACAATCGAAAGGTTTTTAAATAGTTGAAATTTATAGAAAAAATGGCAAACACATCAGATTCTGAAAATAGAAGGATGATTTTACAAGAGACAAATCCAGCAAGAGCTGGAGGAATAAAAGAAACTCCTAGAGAAGCTACTAATACAATAAATCCAATAACGGGAAAGCCTTATCATGATGGTCCTGGTTTTGATAACTGGATGACTCCTTACTTAGAAGCAGAAATGAGATTAGATAGTAGTAGAAACCAAAGTGAAGACAAGAAAATATACTTCACACCAATTAACAAGTATAATAAAATAGGAAAAGAAATAGAAAGTTACAAACCAACAACCAACGATTTCATAGATTATCAATTGGCTTTAGTTAAAATGGACGTAAGAGATGGAAAAATGCTGGCACATCAATATTTCTACCAAAAAGGATTGATTGAGGAATTAGTTGGAAGAATGAATGAAGGAGATGTTCCTTTGGGTTTAATTTCAAATCCAGAAGGATTAGATAATGGATTAGGAGAAATTGAATGGGAAAGAAGAAGAGAACTTTATAAAAATAATTTAGAATTACGGTCAAATAAACTCATTAAGAAAGAGTATCTCTTTCCAGAAAATCTTAAGGAAATAGAAATTGGACCAATAAATAGATTATATAAGTATAACAGTCTTGAAGAGATAGTCACTATGCCAAAAAGCAAGGAAAGATGGAAGTAAATTAATTTTCCTCCACTAATTATAAAAATGCTTTTTCTTTGTGTGTTTCATGATAAATCTAAGCCAAATAGCAAGAGAATCGAACAGGCCCCTATTTGAAAAAATAAAAGACTCTATTGCTCCAGAAGTATATATTGCAAGCAACGTTGCAGATTATAAATTTAATATGATTAGTATACCTAAGCCTTTGTTTAATAATATTGGGATCTTAGACCGGAATGTTTATTCATTAATTCTTTTTTATAATGTTGGAATAGATTGTGTTGAAAATAAAGAAGGAGAAGAATTTGCCAAAGTTAAAATACATGACAAAACTGGAACTAAAATTGCTTCGTGGTCCAATAGCAATGGAACTTTTCCGGCTGAGAGGCATTATACAGATATGTTAAATTCAGATGAGATTAAGGAAAAAGATTGGGTTTATAGGCTGCTAGCAAGGCATGTTTTTGATGAAGATGGATCTGTTCTTTTTGTGGCAGATGTTAAAAAAACCAAATTTACAAATAAAAAAACCGAAAAAAGTCCGCTAATAGAGAGAATTAATGCTCTGATCCCACAAGTAAATCCTGGACTTTTACCTCAAGGAGCACATTAAAAATGATATTTACAAATTCTGACGGCGGCGCTCGTGGAAATCCTGGACCAGGAGCGATTGGGGTAATTGTCAGAGATGATGACAAAATCCTCATAAAATATGCCGGAAGGATTGGAGACAATGTAACAAACAACATTGCAGAATATGAAGCATTGATTAAAGCTTTGGAATTAGCCTCAAAATTAGGAAAAGAAGTAACATGCTTTTTAGATTCAGAACTTGTTGTCAATCAATTGCTTGGAAAATACAAGGTAAAAAATCCTGCCCTGTTGCAACTTTTTCTAAAAGTCCAAAAAATGCAAGATAAGTTTGATAAAATAAATTATGCCTATGTATCAAGATGGAATAAATATCAGTTGGTAGTTGATGAGATATTAAATGAGGAATTTGACAAAGGTTAAAAAATATTAAATACTTTTGTTATTTTGTTGTCTAATGAAAAAGAGAAAATTAAAAGAGAAATTAAAGTGGCTTCCGCTTTTTCCATTAAGTGTTGTTTTGTTTTATGTTCTGATAATAATTTTAGGAAGAATTAACATAATGCCTTCCGAGCCAGAATTGATAATTGGAATTGAAAAGTTTTATGACAAATTTGGACTTGTAGGATTAGCGATAGTCACATTCGTAGAGGGCTTGGCTTATATAGGGCACCAGTTTCCGGGAATGAGCATAATACTTGTTTCAATGACTGTGGGGGGAAAGAATTTTTTCGCAATAATCTCAATAGTATTGGTAATTTCTCTTGCATTAATGATAAGCAGCATGATTAATTATCTTGGTGGAAGATATTTCAGCAAGTATGGCTCAAGAAAGTTTAGTAAAAAAAGAAAAAGGGTTGAGAAAACTATTTTTTTAGCTTCACTACACCCGGCTTTTCTCTCACTGTATTTTTTCAAAAGTGGTCTAGAAAGAAAACACTTCAAAAATGTCTTTCTTGTTCCTTTGATAGTATTTCCGTACGGACTGATAATAACATACACCTTATCTTTATTTTCTGAATTTTTATTAAAAAATGTTTTTTCTAAAGAGTGGTTTTTCTTGGCAATTTTCTTAGGTTGGTTTTTGGTTGAGTTAATGGCAAGAAATAAAAAGTATATAAAAAAGAAGATAAGATTTTAAAGGGTTTTAACATAATATTCAGTGTTAAGGTGTAAAAATGTCGCGTGAAGATCAGATAATACAGGAGAGAATAAAAAAACTCGAAGAGCTTAGAAAAAAAGGAATTAATTCTTATCCTAGCAAATTTGAGAAAAAAGAAACAGCAGATGTTTGTTTAAAAGCAAAGCTAGGAACAAAAGTCAAGACAGCCGGAAGAATGATGACAAAAAGAGATATTGGAAAAATCATATTTGCTAATCTTAGAGATGGGACAGGAGACATCCAAATAGTTTTGCAGGATGAAGAAACGCCAAAAGAAGTAATTGAGTTTTTCAAGAATTATGTTGATTCTGGAGATTTTATAGGTATTGAAGGAAAAATATTCAAGACAAAGACAAATCAGCTTTCAATTCTTGTTGATAAAATTGTTATGTTAAGCAAGAGCATTCTTCCTCTGCCAGAAAAATACCATGGAGTCAAAGATGATGAAGAAAGATTTAGAAAAAGATATCTTGATATTTTAATGAATCCTGAGACAAAAGAAATTTTTATTAAAAAAGCAAAATTTTGGAATACAATAAGAAGTTTTTTGATTAAAAGAGGATTCCTGGAAGTTGAGACTCCGGTGCTTGAAGTTTCTGCTGGCGGAGCAGCAGCGACGCCGTTCAAAACCCACCACAATGCATTAGACTTAGATGTTTATCTTAGAATTTCTATGGGAGAATTGTGGCAGAAAAAACTGATGGTTGCAGGATATGAAAAAACATTCGAGATAGGAAGACAATTTAGGAATGAAGGGATGGATATGGAACATTTGCAAGACTACACACAGATGGAATTTTATTGGGGCTATGCACATTATTTGGACGGAATGAAGCTTGTTGAAGAAATGTATAAAGAAGTTACAAAAGAAACACTTGGAAGTTTAAAATTTGAAACTCATGGCTACAAAATTGATTTAGAAAAAAAATGGGAACTTTATGATTATGAAGAAACAATAAAGAAACACACTGGAATTGATATTTACAAAGCTGATGAAAAAGCATTGAAGAAAAAACTTGATGAGTTAAAAGTTGAATACAAAAAAGTTCATGATAAATGGAAACTCGTTGATGCTTTATGGAAATATTGCAGAAAGAAAATTTCTGGCCCTGGTTTTTTAGTCGGACAGCCTGTTGAAACAACGCCCTTAGCAAAGAGATCTTCAAATCCTAAAAAAGTTGAGCAATTTCAGGTCATAATCGCCGGAACAGAGATGGGAAATGGTTTTTCCGAGTTAAATGACCCTTTAGACCAAGAGTCTAGATTTAAAGAGCAAAGAAAGCTCAAGGAGGCTGGAGATACAGAAGCTTATGATCATGACGAGAGCTTTGTCGAAGCTTTGAAACATGGAATGCCTCCAACATGCGGCTTTGGGGTCTCTGAAAGACTTTTTTCTTATCTCATTGACAAGCCAATAAGAGAGTGTGTCATATTTCCGTTGATGAGGCCTTCTTCGGAGAAATAGAATGGTTAAAGCAGAATTTATGGATATTTTTGGAGTAATTGGATTTTTAATTTTATTAATTACTGGAATTTCTATAATAAAAGAAGTTAAATTAGCTTCATTGATAATTATAATTATTAGCTCTTTAGGATTAATTGTTGATAGTTACATTGTGATTAAAACTTTTATCTTAAAAAAATAAAAATCGCAAAAACCAATTGGAGTTGAATAAGTTAAAAAATTTAATGAAAATTGTCTAATAAGTAATCATTAATCTTACGAGGTATAGAGGTAATGTAATCCCATACGGAAAAATCACCATTGACAACGTCTTTAATATCAGGTTTACACTTAAAATAAACAGAAGAGCCTAGGCTGACTAATCCTCGCGGGAGGGGTTCAATACGAAGTTGACCATCTTCACAAGTCACATCTATAGTATTCTTAGATTCCCTCATTTTAATTAAGGTTAGATAAAGTATAAAAATATATCTTTGTTCTATAACTCATGACGCTAATAGTTAAATCAAACATAAAAAAAGTTGTTTCTGATTTGGATAAGGAAAAAGCTGTAACTAGTGTTGCAGATGAGGTTGGAATGGCTCTTGAAAGAAAAGTTGAAGAAGTTTTGAGAGATGGAATAAAAAGAGCCAAGGAGAACGGAAGAAGAACATTACAGGCTAGGGATTTATAATATGGAATGGTATAATTTAATTTTGGCTATTTTTGGAATTATTGCATTAATCTTTTTTGCTTATAAGACATTAGTACTTCCTCCAGTTAACTCCCATTTACAAGAAGCAATTCAAAACAATGAAACAAAAAATATTGAGTATATTATAATTTCTGATTATAAATCCAAAGGAGGATTTATAGCAAATAATAAAATTGAATCTAAAATAAAAATAATCTCCAGAGAAAAAGATTTTAGAGAGATTAAGGATATAATGATTTGGTTTGGGGGAATAAATACGAACGCCTATGTCTTGCCTATAGAAGAAGAGGGGGGTTATGGGATGAGAAAAAGCCCTATTGCTAGTTTATCTGATGTAAAAATAGATAACAGCTACAAAACGTTAGAGACCAATTCAAATTTTAGATTTGATATACCTGGAGAATATCCTCCTTACTATATTAGGTTAGAGTACAAAGATGGAACTTTCTATAATTGGCATTCTAGTAAGAAAATTGTTATAGAACCACATAGTAGAATGACTGAATTACAAAATTATAGATTAACTGCTATTGCTTTGTTAATTGCCATAATTGGTATATTTGTTGGACTAAAATTCAGCAAAAATTAAAAACTCGCCCTATCTAATCTTGTTATGGAAAGGATAAGTAAGGAAATTAAGAAAAGAGTTATGGATGCTGTTGCGAAAGTTGATAATCTGGAATATGAAACTTCATGGAATGACAGAGGAGCCCCAGCATATAAAAAAAAATCTGAAGTTAAAAAAGGCAGAAAATCGCGGGCGACTGGTGCAAAGTTTGAGTTAAAGGTTAGAGAAGATTTTGAAAAAAGAGAATGGATTGTCGCCAAATGGACCAATACTGTGGAGTTTGAAGACAAGGAAATGATCAATGGAAAACTAGTAAAATGTAAACCAAATTTTAATCCATTTACAAAAATTATTAGGATGAATAGTGCGGGCTTTCCAGACTTTATAGCTTTCAAGACAAGTGGAAGTTACTATGAAGTAATGGGGGTTGAAGTTAAACTCAATGGAATAATTTCAAAAGAAGAAAAAGCAAAATGTAGATTTTTATTAAATAAAAGAATCTTTAAAAATATTTTAATAGCAAAAAAAGGTGAAAAACGTGGTGAGATAGAGTACATTGATTTCACTGAGAAATATGGTTTAGAAAGTAATAAAGCTTAAATTGACCAGAAATCAAAAGATTTTATGATAAAGAAGATAATATTGCTATTCATTTTAATCCTGTTTATTAAAAATTTGTCTGCAGTGATAATAAGCGAAGTTGAGCTAAATCCTCTTGGAGACGATACTGGAAATGAATGGATAGAACTTTACAGTCAGGACAACATAAATCTTGAAGAGTACACATTAGTCAATAATGACGGAGATAGAATAAATTTAACTGGAAATTTTGAAGGATATTTTGTATATACTTTTTCAAAACAATGGCTCGACAATTCAAATGAAAAAGTCTCTTTGTACAAAGGCAGCGGGTTGATTGATCAGACATTGGTGCTCCTAGATTCTGCAAACAATAATAAGACCTGGCAAATTTGTGAAGGATGGGGTTTTGCAGACTCAACAAAAGGAGCAAAAAACTGCGATAAACAAAACATTGTTGAAACAAACAATGAGACAATAAGCAAAAACACAAGTTTACAGAATGGAAGTGTGAACATCAGCGCTATGAAAAATGACTCTTTGATCAACGAGTATAAAAATGAGACCACCTCCGAAAATTTAGTAAACACAAACCCCAGAACACAAGAAAATCAAGTCATAAAACTAAATGCGCAACCCTTAAAAACTGAGGATAACACTAGTTTTTTAAAGGATTATACCAAATATTCTAGTATAATAGTCTTTGGATTTTTAATTTTGCTTTTGATATTTTTAAGAAACAGGAGAGAAAGAAATGAGTTTGAGTGATGGGAAAAAAATTGAAGTAGTGATTATGTTGGAGGTCTTAGGAAGACCTCCGGAACATGTGACTAACTCCTTGAATGAAATAATAAAAAGTATTGATGAAGAACCGGGAGTGATAATAAAAGAAAAGATGATGAATGAGCCAGCTCCGCTAAAAGAAGAAAAGGAATTATTTACTGCTTTTGCTGAAATTGAAATTGAAGTAGAAACTTTGATGCAGCTATTTTCTCTTTTATTCAAGTATATGCCATCTCATGTTGAAATTATTGAGCCAGAAGATCTAAGGATGAAAAACAATGACTGGAATGAACTGCTAAACGAACTCACAAGAAGGCTTCATGGATATGATGAAGTTGCAAGGATAATGCAGAATGAAAATATGATTCTGGAGAAAAAATTGAGAGAAATTTTGGGTAAAACTGAAAAAGACGAAAAGGAATAATCTTTAAAATTTTTTCCCTTTAGCAATTCCGCCAATGTCAATACTTTTTCTTTTGGCACCTTTATACTTTATATAAAACCAACCAAGAAGCAACACTGCAACTATAAGCAATCCCCAACCCCAGTATTTTCCAGAAGAGCTTGTTTTTTTGTCTTCGCAACTTCCCAAACAACATTCATAACCTCTTATGATGCTAGAGTTACCAACACACTCTTTGGTCAAAGAACAGGTTGTCCCGTTGAGTTCCTGGCAGGTTTTCTGTGCTATTGCGTCTATACAACGTTCGTTAGCGCAGACAAACCCAGTCCTGTTAAGGTTGCAGTCATTGTCAATTGTGCATTCGGGTTTTATTTCGCATTTAGCATTTTTGCAAATTTCTCCACTAGGGCAGTTATTATCCGGGTCACACTCTGGCTTTGTAGTACATTTATTATTAGTGCATATTTCATTACCACCGCAATCACCATCTTTGGTACATTCTGTTTTTTTGACACATATATTATCTGTGCATAATTGGTCGTCTGAGTTGCAGTCAGAGTCACTTTGACAGGAGGTTAGATTAGAAGTAATACCGTAAACAGATATTGGAATAATGTATTTAGTGTTATTAGAACTTATTTCCATCTCACCAATAAAATCTTTTTTTACTCTGCTGATGTCAAAATTTATGGTTTTTAGCTGAAAAAATGAAGCCTGAAGATCTGTTGCCGTCGTTATTCCGTCAGGGGTTTTTATATCAAAATCTATTGGATTGTCCCTAAGACTTTTTAAATTAATTATAAAATTGGAGCTAGTAGATATAAACCCCTGTTCAACATAAAAGTCTGCAACCCCACTGTTTATTGTGAAGTTTGCATAAAAAGGTGTGTCAATAAATTCTGTTAAATTATAGTACCTTACATTTTGTATAACAATAGAATAATTTCCCGGAGTTCTCCCATTAAGTTCAGCCTTAACATAAAAGTTGTCACCAATTTTACCAAGATCCGTGTCCATAGGTATTTTTACAGCATCCCTATAAAACACCATATCACTTTTTTCTATTGGCTGTAAGAATAATCCAGATACTTTTGCAATCAAAGTTTCTCCCGATTTGTATTCTTGCTTTATTTCTATGCTAACCGAAGCGATTAGTGGAAATAAAAAAATGAGTAAAAAAAGCATACCAATTTTTCCCATGTAATTATAGAAATTTGTGGTTAATAAAGATTTATTTTCCCATCTCTTTAAGCTTTTTAAGAACATCATCTAGTTCTTTGTTTTCTTCTTTTGGTTTCGCAGGAAGAGGTTTTCTAAGAACAGGTTGTTGTGGAGAAAGTATCCTTCTTTGCATAGGTCTTCTCATCATCATTGGCATTGTTGGAGGTGGGAAGCTTCTCGGAGGCATCATAGGCCCTCCTCTCGACTTATTTCCCTTAAATCTTAAAAAGAAAAGTCTTAATTTGTTTCTGAATAATATTCCTATCAAAATTAAAACAATCAGAATTACAAGTATCCAAACCCATAAAAGACTTTTATTTTGGGGCGCAGAAGAAACAACACAACAAGTTTGGCTAGTATCTGTACATAAATCATTAGACAAGCTCTCACCACTAAAGCAAGAGTCTCTACATGCTCCACCTGAAAACTCACAGTCTGAAAGAGAAGTGGTTGATGAAGCCTCGCACGTTCCTCCAACACAACACGATTCTCCAGAATTAATGTCAGAAGCAGTAAAGCCTTTTACACCATTTTCACACGTCTGGCTCGAAGAACAAATTATTCCCTTTAATTCTGAGCATGTTTTTTGTTTTTCTTGGACTGTGCAACATATCTGGGCGCTAGGACAGTAATAATCTGAAAGATTTGTTCCCCCATCGTTCTCACATGAAAGCCCCGATCTGCAGAAATATCCTGAAGATTGACAGTCAGCTGTTCCCCCGCCATCTTCACTAGCAATGTTTTTTGGCCAAACAGAAGATAAGATAAATGCAGTGTTTCTTATATTGTTTTCCCAGCATCCGTCAGAGTTTTGTGTTGAAAATAACCATTGTTTAGCATTAGTTTTTTCTGTGAAATCCTGCTCTGCTGAAAATGGATAAAGTGCCAAAGCTGTGTCATAAAATTTATTGTTGGAGCTGGATGCTAACCAATATCTTTGAGGATTTTGTTGAGTCAAAAGCTGTGCTCTGTAATCAGCATCGCTCGTTAATAAGTATAAGAAAGAATCTGGAAGATATTTTTTATTGTCATCTGCATTTGTAACTAAGTAAGGGATTACATTCTTCACCTGGTCTATATGGCCTGAAGAGGAAAGAGCCAAAGCAGCCCAGAGACTTCCTTCATAATCGCAATTTTTTGTTCCGAAGCATGTTGCATTAATTTTTTCAGTTGTTTCGCCATTTGCCGAAGCAGAAGATGTTTCTGGAGAGACATACAAAACATTTGAACTTTGTCCTTGGTAAATTAAATTAGTTAAAAAATCATTATCACAGGTTATTGTAAATTTCTCATCTATGCACGAATTGGATATCCTAAGCCAGTAACCATCTTGAGCCTGTGAGAAACATTTTCCTGAAGAGCTAACTATTTTTTTGTCCTCTGAAAATTCAACATTGTAAGCACCGCCAGAAAAAGTTATTTCGCAAGAAGTTTCTTTACCACTTTCTATTTGTAAATACCAGTTTAAATTTGGAGGAGTAATGCTTTGATCAATAAGCCATGTCTCTGCTTTATTTTGGTCATGTAAAGCCAATAACGCTAAGGCTGTTGTTTTTATACTACAAGAAGAGAAAGGCCAACAACCAATGTTTTGCTCGTCTGAAATGACTTGGCTTCTGCATTTTCCTACAGAAAGCAAAGAGAAAATCTTTTCTTCAGAACTAAGCTTGTCGCATCCTCTTTGGGTTATCTGATCCGTTAAACATTTATATGCTTTGCCCACATTAACAGAATCATTAGAAATCGCTGCTGCAGCAAGAGAACTAGCAAAAATTATAGAAAATATCAGTGATGCTAAAAATACCTCTTTCTTCATTTGGATAAAAGTCATCTCTTGTTTTTAAAATTATCTTTAATTTTTGGATTTTTTGAAACTTTCTTTAAAACATAATTCACAGGATTTTTAAGCCTAAGCTCTTCTGGAGTTGGATCTATCCCTATTGCCTTGTAATAATCCTTATCAAAATTCGGAGGAAGCACAATTTTATTCCTGTAGCTCCAGATTAGTTGAGATTGGATATATCCCTCTCTTAACGGAGGTTTGTTTTTTTTATTCCAATTAGAAATTCTCTCTTCAAGCTCATTTTTTTCCATTCCAATAGACCTAAACAGATTAATAAGGATAAACAAAGACCTTTTTTTCCCGTCACTGACGCCTTTTAATATTTTTTGTATGGATGGAGAAAGATAATCTTCAGAGAATTTTTCTATTTTTATAGGTTTAAAATCAGACCTTTTTGTCTCTTCTTTTTCCGAATTGGCTTGTTTGTACCAATCCAAAGATTGCAGCAACAATTCTTTTGCTTCACCCTCTCTTGCATGAGGATAAAAAGATTTTATTTCTGCTTTCATAGGATCTGCATCTTTTAAATCAAAACTATCTATTTTTTCTAAATCAAGAACAACGCTTGCAAGAGCTGTTTTTTCATGAAGAGAATATGGTGCTCTAAATAAATGCCTTGGAGAAACCAGGATTAAATCCGGGATTACTTCTTTATTATACGAATCTTCATTTGCTCTGATTTCTTCAAAACTCCCATCAGATTTAATGTATTTATCTTTCATTCCCTTAACAAAAACTTCTTTTTTCATTGAAGAATTAGATTTCATAATTTCTATTGACCCAGCCTCTCTCCGAATATATTTTTTTACAGCATTATACTTATCTTCAAGCGATAACTCATTAATTCTTTCTGTAACTTCTTCCCTAACTTTAGCTAGTATATACCTAGTCATTATCCTAGGCCATTCTGGGAACATCGCTGAAGTCGGAACTCCATTGATATCTTTCGGAAAAGCTTTCCAGGGAATTATCATATGAAATCCTTTTGAACCTGAAAATTTTATGGCAAAGTTTGTTACTCCATGAAATTTTAGGAATTTTGCGATAAGCTTAGCCATAATTTTGCTGTAATCTATATATTTTGAATCAATATCAACAAGAAAATCCCAGCCTTCTCTTAATTCGTTAAGTTGTTGTTCATTCATGTTGGTTGAAATCTTTAAAGGGTCTTTCCAAATCTCTTCTGAACAATGGAAGGAAGTTGCCCCTTTTTTGACAAGCTCAAAAATATCTCCAGGATATTGCAAGGAATCTGGCCTTTTTCCGAAACCTTCAAAGTATCTTGGGATTGTTTCTCTGTTTTGACAGAAATCAAAAATAGCTTTTTGAACTTTAGGGTTTGAATAATAAAGATTCGTCAAAGCCCTTATTCTGTTCTCTTTAAAAGAATTCTCCTCCATTTTTTAGGAATATAATAGAAGTTTATATAATTACCTTAAGTACATGACAATAATGCTTAAAAAACCCCCAATGTTATAAGGAGGATGCTAGTAAAATTAGATAATCCTGTTGTCCTTGCAAAAGCTATTGAACTTATTTCAGAGTTAGTCACAGAAGTAAGAATAAATGTCAACGAATTCGGACTTTCAATTACTGCAATGGATCCCGCAAATGTTGCAATGGTTGGGTTTAAAGTTCCAAAATCGGCATTCAGCCAGTTTGAAGTCGGCAGAGAAATTTTAGGGGTTAATCTTGATTCATTAAAAAAAGTTTTGAGAAGAACAGGTGTTGGAAGTTCTTTGATTATTGAAAGAAAAGAAAATCTTTTGGAGTTAAAAATACAGGATAGGATAAAAAGAAAATTTTCCCTCAGCCTTATAGACATTGAAGGAGAAGACATTGACTTTGAGGCAAAAATAAGTAGAATGGAATTTGCGGTAAAAGTAGAATTGTCATCTGAAGATTTGATAGACTCAGTTGAAGACTGTTCCGTTGTCTCTGATTCTTGTTCCCTGATTGTTCATGAAGGAAATTTTGTAATAGAGTCGAAAGGATTGAACTCTGCACGAGCCGAGTTTTCCGGAGACGAAGCCACGATTCATGGGGAAAGCTGCAAATCAAAATATAGTTTGGAATATCTTTCTAAATTTATTAAGGGGGCAAAATTGTGCGAGAGAACTTTGATAAGTTTTGCGGACGACCATCCATTAAAAATGGATTTCAAGCCCGCGGGAATGGAATTAAGTTTTGTTCTTGCTCCAAGAGTTGAGACTGAGGATTAGACATATAAAGAAAGAATTTTTAAACAAAAATATCTTAGTAGGAACATGAAAAAAGAGGGTAAAAGAGTAAACTCGCGCCTTGACTTTGAAATGGATGGAAAAATTTTGGCAAAGTCAAAACGCTCGCAGGTCACTATATTTATTATAATTGCAGTGGTTATTGTTGCATTAGTAGTTTTAATTTTTATGATTTATCCAAAAATAAAAAACACAACAATTAGCGAAGAAAATCCTTATTCGTTTATGCAAAGCTGTATGCAGGATAAGCTAAAAGAAAGCGTTGAATCAGTTTCTTCACAGGGCGGTTCTGTATCTCCGGAAAAATATTTTCTTTATAACAATAGCAAGATAGACTATCTTTGTTACACTAATGAATATTACAAACCCTGTGTTGTCCAGCAACCATTCGTAAGCAGCCACATAGAAGACGAAATTAACAATAACATAAAAGACTATATGAATACTTGTTTGAATAATTTACAAACCAATTTCCAGAAAAAAGGATATACCGTCAGTTTGAAAAAAGGTAGTTCCAGCGTTGAGCTGTTGCCTAAAAGAGTTGTAGCAAGAACAAATTCAACTTTGACTTTGACAAAGGGAAATTCTCAGAATTATAATGAGTTTAATATTATTTTGAATAATAATCTTTATGAACTTGCATCAATTGCAAGCAGCATAGTAAAGTGGGAAACAAATTATGGAGATGCTGAAACGACGCTGTATATGACTTATTACAAGGATTTGAAAGTCGAAAAATACAAGCAGAGTGAAGGGACAAAAGTTTACATCTTGACTGACAGGAACACTGGAAATAAATTTCAATTCGCAACAAGAAGCGTTGCATGGCCATCTGGATATGGCACAGGAGAAACAGTTTAATGAAGAATGAAATTAGATTAATGATTTTCTTTGCAATAATAATAGTTAGCCTGGGCTATGTTTCAAGTATAGGAGTTTCTTATTGTTGTGAAAAAACAACAGATGGAGCTTGGTGTCAAAGTGTAGACAGCAGAGATAAATGCGCGACAGGAAATGGCTTAAGTGCTCCTGCACCAACATCCTGCGAGTCAACAGCATATTGTAAATTGGGAACTTGTATTGACAGCCAAAAAGGAGAATGTATGGAAAATACTCCCCAGCAAAAATGTCAGCAAAGCGGAGGTTTATGGGATGCAAGAGCCCCTGATGAAATTCCACAATGCAGACTTGGATGTTGCCTTATTGGGGATCAGGCCGCTTTCACGACACAAACATCTTGTAAACAACTTTCTTCTTTGTATGGATTAGAAACAAATTACAGAACAGACATAACTAATGAAGTAACGTGCATTGCAAGTGCAACATCCGAAGACAAAGGAGCTTGTGTTTTTGAACAAGATTCTGCGAAAACCTGCAAGTTCTTAACACAAAAAGAATGCAGCGACATTTCAAAACAAAATTCAAATGTAAGTTTCCACAAAGATTTTTTATGCTCCGCTGAGGAACTTGGAACTAACTGCGGGCCTACATCAAACAATCCAAAAACAACATGTGTTGAAGGAGAAGATCAAGTTTATTTTTTAGACACTTGCGGGAATTTAGCCAACATTTATGATGCTTCAAAAATAAAAGACAAATTGTACTGGACAAAAATTGTTCCAAAAGAAAATAGTTGTGGAAATGGTTCAAGAACTGGAAATGCGGAATCAGCTACTTGTGGAAATTGTGATTATTATTCTGGAAGCACGTGCAAGAGTTTTGACAGACAACAAGATGTAAGAAGCCCGCAATATGGAAATAATATATGCAGAGATTTATCATGCACATATCAAAATAAAAAATATCAGCATGGTGAAACGTGGTGTGCCGATTCTGGAGGAGTGAGCAAGATAACAGCAGATGAGAAAGGGAATTTATTGAGTATCACGGGACAAGATTTGCCTGGAGGAAGTTATACAAGACTTACTTGCTATAATAGCGAAGTGACTGCAGAACCATGCGCTGAATTCAGGCAGGAGGTTTGTGTCCAGTCTGATTTGCAAACTTCTAATGAAGTTTTTAGAAATGCAGCATGCAAGAAAAATTATTGGGAACAATGTTTGAATAAAACAAACGAAGATGATTGCGACAATCCTGAATTAGGAGACTGTAAATGGATAAATTCTGGAGAGTTAAAATCTGATTTGAGTGATGGTGATAAGGAAGACTTGAATAAAATAGTAAAAGCAAAACCAGGCCAGATAACAAAAACATATTTAGATAATGGGAAAATCGAGGAGGGAATAAATGCGTTTATCTCAGCAAAAGGAGCTTTAAGTTTTGGAGGAGATTTAAATACGATTGGAAATTTCGATGAAGAAAAATATTTCCAGTTTGTTTGTGTTCCAAAATATGCTCCAGGTTATGATTTAAATCCTAAATCTGATTTAGAAGTTGGAAAAACGCAGGCAAGCTGTGCCTTAGCAACTTCAAGTTGCACAATAATTTATTCAGATAGCGTTACAGGAAGGACTAGCAGAACAAAAGATGATTGCGATCCTAAAAATGGAACTTGTCAGTGTCTTCCTGAAGACGGGCCATGGCTTCTTTATAGGGCAAACATGTGCCAGAGTTTGGGAGATTGTGGATATAAAGTAAGCTATCAAGGAACAGATAGTAATCAAAAAAACTGGTGGGATTTCATATGGAGGAGTGCATTCCAAGATGCTTAAAAAAAATAAAAGATTGGGTTTGGTGTTAACGCAGATAATAATTCTTGTATTGGGAACAATCGCAATAAGTTATGCTCTTGGGAGTGAAGTGAGAGTTGTGAGTGCTGGAACCACTGATCCTAATGACCTTCCCCCAAAAGCTCCAGTTGCAGTAAATCCAACAAATGTAGCAAAAGATGTGGCTACAGGAGTCCCTGCAGCAGGTTTTAAAAAATTTATAGGAAATGCTTTTGGGCCAATAAAAGGAGGATTTAATGGATTTGTAACGGCAGTAGGTTACGCTGCTGCTTTAGGAGCTATAGCAGGATTAACAGCAAAACTATTTGGAGCAAGCAGTGCAGAAGCAAGTGCAATAGGCAAAGGAGTTGGATTTGGATATCTTGGATTTAAACTTACTTTAACTTTCGTGAAATTTATAGGAGTTGCCGGACCAGCTGCACCAATCGTTGCAGCAGCAGTTGCTGTTGCCATATTCTTGGGTTTTTTATTTGGAACAAAAGACTACAAACAAGAGACAGTTGTTTTCCAGTGTCTTCCTTGGCAGCCACAAGCTGGAGGAGACGATTGCAATAAATGCAACACTCAAATTTTGCCTTGCAGCGAATATCAATGTAAGTCTCTTGGAGTTAGCTGTGAATTAATAAACAAGGGCACGAATAAACAAAAGTGCTTTGCGACAAAGGCAAATGATGTGAAAGCTCCTGAAATAACTCCTGCAATAGAATTTTTGACTAATGGATTTATTTATAATCCAATTGAATCTAATAACTTTGGAGATAGAGGAGTAACAATTCAGAACACCGCACCCCCAACTAAATGTGTAAAAGCTTTCCAATCATTCACATTCGGATTTAAGACAGACGAACCTGCACAGTGCAAAGTTAGTACAACAAGACAAAAAAGCTTCAATGAAATGCCAAATATATATGTTGGAAGCAATTATTGGACACTAAATCACACTATGTCAATGTCTTTCCCAAGCAAAGAATCTTTAGATGCTGAAAACATAACACTACAAAATGGGGGGCAGTTTAGCCTTTATGTCAGGTGTCTCGATCAAAGTCCAAATAAAAATGCCAACACGGCTGACTTTGTCTTCAAATATTGTGTTGAAAATGGACCAGACACAACGCCCCCATATATCGTGACAACAAATATTTTAGATAAAACTCCTGTCGCTTTCGGTCAGAGTTCTGTGGATGTCAACTTCTACATTAACGAGCCTGCTGAATGCAGATGGACACATGATATTGACAAATCATTTGACAATATGGAAGGAACAATGAGCTGTGCGCAAAGAGTCACAGAATTTAATGTCCAGAATGTTTATCCATGCAAGGCTACATTAACAGGAATAAAAGATTCACAAGAAAATAAATTTTACATTAAATGTAAAGACAAACCTTTTTCAACAGGCAACAGAAACACAATGGCCCAAGGATATTCTTTCACTTTGATAGGAACAAAGCCTTTAGTCATAAGCGATATTGGCCCTAATGGAACAGTAAAAGATTCAACAGAAGCTGTGAAGGTTACATTAAGAGTTGAGACCACTGCAGGATACAAAGACGGACAAGCAACATGCTTCTACAGCGATACAGAAAATGAAAAGGACTACAATCAGTTTTACCCTACCACTGGCGGAAACACTCATGCTCAAGATTTATGGTTACCTACAGGAAGTTACAAGTATTTTATAAAATGTGTTGACTTGGGAGGAAACATAGACACTAACTTCACAGAGTTTAATGTTGAAAGCGATAATCAAGCCCCATTAGTTGTAAGAGCTTATCACGAAGATGATTTATTAAAACTGATAACAAATGAAGAAGGGAAATGTGTTTATTCAACCAGCGATTGCACTTATATCTTTGACGACGGACAGATTCTTAACAGCTTTGAAAAGAAAGAATTTTCAATAGGCTGGGATTCAAAAAGAACCTATTACATAAAATGCGAAGACCAATATGGAAATCAGCCATCACCAAATATGTGCAGTATAGTTGTAAGACCTTTGAATTGATAAAATTGCGCATATTTCAATAATTTTATAAGTAATGAATAATTATTCTAATTATGAGAAATAAAAAAGCAGCTATGGAGCTTTCTTTCGGGATGATTTTTTCTATAATATTAATTATAGCATTTGTGGTTTTCGCTTTCTGGGGAATAAAAAAATTTATTGATTTGCAAAAAACAGCGCAAGTAGGGATATTCATAGACGACGTTAAAAATGATGTTGATAGAATTTGGAAATCTTCGCAAAGCTCTGAGAAAAAAACATATTCACTTCCTTCAAAGATAGAAAAAGTCTGCTTTTCACAAAATTCTGAGATTTATTTTGAACCACCTGGAAGCGGAGGAAATTTTGATTATACTCCAGTAGACCATATTAATATCCAACAACCAGACTCGGGAGATTTTTGTGTCAACAATATTCAAGGCAAGGTTTACTTAACATTAAAAAAAAGCTTTGACGAAAATTTGGTGAATGTAAACAGGTAAAAATATGACAAAAATCGGCAAACAAGGTTTTTTAGAAATGTCTTTTAGCTGGATGTTTGCCCTTATCGTAGGAGCTTTCATACTTTTTTTAGCGATATTTTTTATTGTTAAATTCGTGAACACAGAGCAAACTTCAAGCGACGTTCAGGCAAGCAAAAGTTTGGGAATCATCACAAACCCTCTGGAAACTCTTTCTGGTGAATCAAAAGTCACGTTATTGGCTTTAAACTCTCAAACAAAGATTTATGACAGCTGTCAAGGTTCTGGAGAATTTGGAGAACAATTAGTAAGAGTTAATCAACAAGCTTTAGGAAAATATTCTGATTCTGCTTTAGAATCAAGTTTCGAAAACAAATATTTCTTTTCTGAAAGCATAATTGAAGATAAAAATTTTTATCTTTTTTCAAAACCATTTGAATTTCCATTCAAAGTTGCAGATCTTATTTACATAATCCCCCAAACAAAAATCTATTGTTTTGTGAAGCCGCCAAAAGACATTAGCGACGAGATAAATAACCTGGGAATAAAAAGCATAATTAATGTGTCAAAACAAGCAGATTGCGGCCAGAATAGCATTGATGTTTGTTTTGAAGAAAATTGTGGCATAAATGTAAATTACAATTTAGGATATGTCCAAAAAGGAAGCGATAGGCTTTATTTTGAAGGATTAGACAAAGGAAATGCGTTAATGTATGGGGCAATTTTTTCTGAAAAAAGTTTTTACGAATGCCAAGTTAAAAGGCTTATGAAAAAAACTGAAAAGCTTGCTGAGGTGTATGAGTCAAAAAAAGGAATTGTTCAACCGAATGGGTGCGATTCAAATGTTAATTTTGACTCTTTAAAAAGTTCCATTTCAAGCTATAAAGATTCTTCAGATTTAACTCCAATGATTTTTAGCGTGAATGAAATCAAGAAAAATAATGTAGGGGTGTGCAGATTATGGTAAAAAAATCAAAACGTTCACAAATGAAAATACAGCAAACTGCATTTATGCTGATAGCTGTGACTTTGCTTTTTGTTTTGGCTGGAGTTTTTTTTCTTGGATTCAAACTTTCAGGCCTTAAAAAACAGGCACTTTCTTTGGAAGAGAACAATGCGTTGCTTTTAGTATCAAAGTTAGCCAACTCGCCTGAATTCTCTTGTGAAAATGCTTTCGGAACAAAAAGAACAAATTGTGTTGACGAAGATAAAGTTATGGCTTTAAAAAATAATGAAGGCTACGCAGGATTTTGGGGCAAATCAAATATTGAGATAAGGAAAATCGGGAGTAGCGAAAAAGAATGCACAATTGCAAATTACCCCGATTGTGATGTGATAAAGATAGCAGATGGGAAACAAGGTGGGGCATATGTTGGAAATTTTGTGGCGTTATGCAGAAAAGCTAATGTTAATGGATATATTGAAGATAAATGTGAAGTTGCGAAACTTTTAGTTAGTTATGGAGTTCAAAATGGGTAGAAAAAACAAAGCGCAGGAAGAGATGGTAGGGTTTGGATTGATAATAGCCCTAGTGGCAATAATATTACTTGTTTTTTTATGGTTCTCTTTTTCTAATTCAAAAAAAGAGACAGTTCAAAGCTATGAAGCGGAAAGTTTTGTCCAAGCTGCCCTGCAATATAGTTCTGAATGTCAGGATTCAAGAGGAAACTTCATGGATGTGGAAGATTTGATATCTGCCTGTTACAAAAAGATTAAATGTTCGGATGAAAAAGATACCTGTCAGGTTCTTAACTCTAGTCTGGCTACTATCTTGAAAGATTCTTGGAAAGTAGAGAAAAACAGCCCAATAAAAGGTTATGAGATGAATATCAGTGTGAATGGGGAGGGAGTCTTTTATGCAAAAGAAGGGAACTCTACTGCAGAAAGTAAGGGAGCGATTCAAGCACTTCCAACCGGGAAAAGTGCAGAGATAGTGTTTAATGCATATTACTAAACTTTGAAGTGAAGCGTGATTGTATCAACAATTATTTCTGGTTTATGCCTTGTTCTGCTCGTGCCTTTTTCCTCAATAAAGTCTATGAAACCAAATCTTTCAAGCAATTTAAGGTCTTCATAAACTGACTTAAAATTTCTCTTTAAAATTTTGGCGAGCTCATATATAGAGTTAGGCTTTTGATATTTTATAACATGAAGAATCCTTGCTTTTTCATTGCTTAGCAACCTTCGTAAGGTTGAGATACCTTCAAAGTCATAATCTTGCTTTGTAGTCTCTGACTTTTTAAAAAAAGAAAACACTCCTTCCTCTTCAACAATTGTAATTTCTCTAGTCTTTATTTTTGACATTTGAATATATGTTTTATTTTATCATATATCCCAAAATGGGTTTTTGAAAATATATGTTCTTTCAAAACATATGTATTGTATTAAACCATACATATTAATAAATCTTTCTGTTTAAAACAATAAGATACCACTAAAAGCCGTAGTAATGAGGTAGTGACAGCATAACCTTTATAAATAAACCTAAAGAAATAAAGCATTCTAACAAAAAGGGGTGAAAAATGTACAATAAGCTTTTTAAAGGAAAGCTGCTTAAGTCATTCACACCTCTTAGTTGAGGTTATAGAATTAGTAGCTATAGAGAGGGCGAACACCTCTATAACAAACAGAGGGGTTGTCTTAGACAACATGGTCATATAGGTGAAAGGAGGTTATTAAAAAATAATGAAAATTAATTTCAAAAAAATATCGGCAATTGCAACGAGTGCTATAATGGTCGGTATGACTATGGGAGTTGCTGCAGCAGCAAATTACCCTGCTCCATTCGTACAAGGAGGAGCAGCAAATGCGGCTGTAGTATATGGTACCGGAAGCGGAGTTTCAATTCTAGATGCTATTGAAGCAGGAAACATTCAAACAGACCTGCAAAGATATCTAGCATCCTCTACAGGAGCTACTGGTGCAACAACCAGTGGTGAAACAATATCATTAGATACAAGCGCAACAAGAATATGGTTGAACACATCGTTAAACACTGCTAAAACACAGTTAACGAAAGTAGATCTTCCAAAGGTTCTTGCAGACTACACTTTCTCTGGAAATGTTGACTCAAAATTGACATCCACTGTAAAGTTGGTTGCTGGCGCTAACGCTGGAACGGAAAATTCTGGAAAAGTAATTTTCGGAAAAATACCAACTTCAAGCTCAGACCCTCAAGTAGGAGTCAGCTTAGGAAGCAGTCAAACCTCTAACCCATTATATAATGCCTCAGCAACAATGGCTGCAGTTAATTTCACTCATGCAGATTCAGAAGGACAACCAATAGTATTGTTTGGACAAAAGTTTACTATCGCTGCTTCAACAGACACTACCAAAATAGTGTTATTGAAAGAGGCACAAAAACTTAGTCTTGATGACAAGAATCCTTCAGCAACAGTTACCATCGGAGGACAGACATACACAGTTGAAATGATGTCTGCATCTACTACATCTGCTACAATAAAAGTAACAGATAGCAGTGGAAATAGTGACTCTAGAGAAATTAGTGAAGCAGCAGATAAGAAAGTCCAAGGGCTTAATATCGCCGTAATAAACGCAGACTCAAATAACTTAAAGTTATCTGCAACAATAATTGCAGGAGCTCAGAAAGTGACTTTAACTAATGGGGCTACAGTTACTACAGGAGATAATGATGATCCTATAAACGGGGCTTATGCTTACATTGTTGGTGGAACAGGTGCAACTACTGAAATCGCTATTGCTGTATTCAGACCAGACTCAAGTAATGATGCAATCCTAGAAGGGCAAAGCTTTACAGACCCTGTATTTGGATCATTCAAACTTGATTTTGCTGGATTGAGTACACCTTTGAATAGCTCGGCAAGAGACCAAATTATTGTTGCTCCTTCGGGAGACACAAACATGGCCTTAACAATGACTGATGATGGTGGAAACACAAAAACAGTGGAATTCGCACACAACCAGTCTAGCCAGTGGTTCTTAGGAGACAGTAATAACAATAGTATCGGAACAATAGAAATGGCAAACCTTTCCCTAGGTACAAATGGGAGAAAGTTTGTTGTTCTTGGAAACCAGGAATATGGACATTTACTTGAATTGTATGACATGTACAATCAAACAACAGGATCTAACTCTATTACAAACGATAGGGCAAGATTCAGAGATGCCTTTTCCGGAGATACATATGATACAGTATTTGTAACCACAGAAGGTCAAGGTACTCTTGATGTTGAAGGTAAGAGATATACAGTTAACTTTACAGGTGATGGGGATACTGCTTGGGCAATGGTAAAATACCCAACAACAGATTCTGCAGCCGGAGAGTATGTAGCTTTCCCTACAATAAAAGCTAAAGGCAATGAGTTAGTAATGTTGTATCAACCTACGCTAATCAATTTGACAGGGCATGAAGGAGGTCACGTAGATGTGACTAAATTATGGTTCCCTGACGGAGATGGCTATACGGGGGTTGCTATAACGATTAGTAACGGATCAGCAAATAATGAAGTGTGGGGATTTGGTGGATCTCTTTTAAACACCTCGCAAGCTAGTGGTGCAAACAGTACAACTGCTACAATTGGTAAGTATATTGTGAACTTCTCATCTACAGGAACTGCAAATCAGACCAAAATCCAGATTGCAAATCCTGAAAGTACCGGAGTATCGCTTAAAGAGCCGGGAGTAATCATCTTTGAAGGTAAAGGTGATACAAGTACAAACGACTATCATGTTATAGCCGTTGACTTGGAAAATGCTCCTGCTGGAACAAGCAACGACGGTGTAGGAGTTAGCGACATATTGTTCTCATCTCCAACGCATTGGGAAGCAACAAGAGCAAGTGATAGTGATATCACCGATCATGTTGACTACTTTGGAACACTCGCTTCGCAAGATTCAAACACAGCAAGTAAGGTAAAAGCTACGTTAAGTTTCCCACCAAGTCAAACATATGCACAGTTGTATATGGGTGAAAAAGCCTCCAGCGTAACAGCTGGAACAACAGGCAGTAGTGGATCCTCAACCCCATTAGGAGAAATCCTAGTTAAGGATAGTGAGGTATCTTCAGTAGCTACAAAGAACTTAATAGTTGTTGGTGGAAGCTGTATAAATTCAGCTGCTGCTACACTAGTAGGTGGAGCTTTCTGCGGTGCTGATTGGACTGGTAAGACAGGAGTTGGAGCAGGACAGTTCTGGATTAAGGGATATGCTACAAGCACCCTTACATCAAGCGGTAAAGTCGCATTACTTGTTGCAGGTTACAACGCAGCAGATACAGTAAATGCAGCTAAGTATCTAAGAACGCAAGTTGTAGATACAAGCAAGGCTTACTTAGGAACTTCCGCTACAAGTGCCACTTTGGTTACTTCGACAGCTTAATTTTTTATTTTTATTTTTATTTTTCTTTTATTTTTTGTATCCTGTGAGAACTATAGAAATTTTAAAGCATCAGAAATCTTTTTATAGTATAAACATGAATTTATTAAAGGTAAGAAAGCTCAGAATAAAATGAGAAAAATAACATCTAAAGAGGACGAAGAGAAAAAAAGAAAGAGAAACCAGCTTATTGTCGGTTTTATTTTAGCTTTTGTTATGATAGTGAGTACTTTGGGTTTTGCATTTCAAAGCCAGGACACTAGCAACACAAATTCAGGAAAAATCAAGTACAACGATTACGAATTTTTAAATCAAAACGGACTTTGGCATACTACTTTAGGAAATTATCAATTTGCATTTGCATACAACCCTAATCAGGTAGAAAAAATAAATTCGCAAGTTAATCTGCTGAATAACTATGTGGCCGAGCCGATTTACATTTCTTCGCAAAGCTATGACAGTGAGAGTGAGATTTACAGAAACCTTGACCAAATTGTTTTGAGAAGACAATACGCTTGCTTGGAAAACGAGACTTGTCTTGACAAAAATTTCCCAATAAAAACATGTGAGGATAATTTTATAATAATTGAAGAGTCAAATGTCAGTGAAATAACACAGCGACAAAATTGTGTTTTCATAAAGGGCAAACTTGAGAATTTGCCAAAGATTACTGATGAATTTCTGTTCAAAATTTTGGGCATAGAAAAGTAATTCGAAAGGCTTATAAAATAAAGATTATAGAGAAAATAATCTCTTGCAAATTAAAATGGAAAAAAAAGAAACTGATAAACTAAGTGTTCCAAAAGAAGATTTAAACAAAGCAGCGGCACCAACCAAGGTAGACAATGAAAACAAAACATTAAGAAATCTTTTCATAATCGTCGGTGTTTTAGTTGTTTTCTTTATTGTTTGGATAGTCGTGAGCAAGGAAAGCAATAAATTCGAGTATAATGGAGTCAAATTCGAGAGAGTCAAAGAGATAGCCCCATACCGGACAAGCCTTCCCATTCTTATGAAAGACCCGATTACTGGAGCAACAAGTCAAGTTCCATATTATTTTTACCTGAGGAAAGATCCAAAAATTTCTGGAGAAGTTGTTTTCAATGGAACTTTAAACATAAAGAAAAACATGGTCATAGCTAGCGATGCAGAATTAAACTGCGGCGGTGACGGAATCATATCTGTGGCAAATCTTGCAAAACTTTATGGTGTTTTGGGAACAAAGGTCATAAAAGATGAAAATGCGGGCTGCGACCCACCTGGAAACTTTATGTATGTCAATATGTCCATATCGAATGAGACAAGAATAGACCAGTATGGGCCGGCATGTTATTCAATAAAAATAAAGAATTGTGAGGTATTGGATGCAACAGAAAGATTCATGGTAGAGACATTTGTTAAAGTTAATGACCTTGTTGCTGATGCGATCAGAGCGAAAAGTTCTTTAGGCAACACGAATAATTCTAGTAATGTTACTGTTTAACAAATAATTTTTTCAAAGAAGATGATTTGTATATAAGTTTTATGTCTGAAATAAATGGAACTGACTTGATTTTAAAAATCATTGCTCCTAAAAACCAAATTCCTACTACGAATATGAAACTAAACAAATACAAAAAAGCTTTGTGAGTGAAATCAAAAAACTGCGAGTTTGTATTGATTAAAAATATTAAAATCAATATTCTGGCTATGTTCAGGATTAAGAAAGAAAGAAACAAGAATAAAAGCAGATAAAATCTTTTTATAATTTTTATTTTTGCTGTTGATAGATTAAGCATCAACAAAAGATAGTACGCTGACCCAGCTATGCAAGCGTTGATAAGTTCAATTGATGTGTTTGGAAGAATTATTTTGACCCCATTAATTGAAACATTAAAAAATAAACTTAGAATAAAATAAACTGGATAAAGTGTTATTGGAGTAAAAATTGTATATAAATATTTTATGAAAAATAATCCTACAACCAACAGAATTATGTATCTGAATGAAATGTCTAATATCTCTAAACTCGTCTTTTTCATTTTCATTAAATGGGAAATCTATTTAAATAATTTGATACTGGTAATGAAATGAACAAAAAAAGAGTCGCATTAGGTTTTATCATGTTGGCAGTCATTATGATAATATTCTTTAAGTTTGATAATGAAATTGCAATATTTTTTGAGAGTATTAGAATAAGTTTTCTGAGTGAAATTTTTTTGGGAATAACATTTGTCAGCTCAGAAATAATAATTTTCTTTTTCCTTACAAGCCTCTTTCTTTGGCAAGAACACAAAAGAAAATGGATTCTTCCATTATGGATTACACTTTTATTCTCAGCAATAGTTGGTTTTTTGTTGAAAATCTCTGTGCAAAGACTTAGACCTTATCAGATTGGAATTGTAAGCATTTTCCCAGCACTAAAAGAAACGGCTCATTATGTCTGGGACTTTTCTTTCCCTTCTTTTAATACGATGCTAGTTTTTTGTGCACTCCCAATCTTGTCAAAAGAATTTCCAAAGATGAAGTATTTTTGGATAACATTTGCAACAATTGTTGGATTGTCTAGGATTTATTTTGGACTGCATTTCGCAAGTGATGTCTTAGCTGGCGCAGTTTTGGGATATTTAATTGGAATTGGAGTATTAAAATTAGAAAAAGAAACAAAGTTTTCTGAGAAAATTTATAATAGGATTAGAAAGAGGAAATGAAATTATTTTGAAGTCCTTAATCGTTCAAATTCTTGCTTAAGCCAAGGAATGTAAAAATCCAACCCTATCTTTTGTCTTTCAGCTAAGGCTTTGATTATTTCTTCTTCACCTACGAATGCAGATTCTGCTACATAAGTCGTGATTGGTTCTAAAGAAATATTTGGCATTCTGACTATTTCAAGATCGGGAGAATATAATCCTATTGTTCCTCTATTAGTTAAAAGATATTTTTTGACTTCACTATTATTAGAAAAGATTAAGTATAAATCTTCAGCGACCCCACAGGGATTTGGCAGCTTTCCAGCCATAAGTTTTTCTTTAGCTTGAGTGATTAAAAAAGGTGGTGTAAGCACTTCATTCGAGGAGTTATCAAAAGCAACAAAATCTCCAGGATTGATGTCTAAATCTTCAAGGCTTCTTCCATCACCATAAACAATCCTTTTAACTAGCTCGTTAGACATTATTTTTTAAGAATAATTTTATTTTTTCTTGTAACTCTTATTGCAACAACTATGATTAATATGACTAACACAAGATTAACAAGCCCCAAAACCCACAAATACCAATTGTCTCCGAACAATCCTGAAAGACTTGTTTTTGATCCTGTAATGAATATTGAAACTGGCTGATTTGCTACAAGCTGGTTTCCTGATGTTGCTTCTATATTGAATAATTGATCACCCGAAGCATCTTCCTTCACGTCGAAAACAAATTTAACGTTTCCAGATTGGCCTGGAGATAGGGTCAATGAATCTTTGTCCAGGTTTACAGAGTTAGCCCATTGCGCAAAGCCCACAGCATTTAATGATAATAATAGTTGTTTATTTCCAGTATTAGTTATAACTGCATTTATTGACAAAGGCTGTCCGGCTTTTCCGCCCGATGCAAGGTCTGCTGAAACTACAACGGTGTCTCCTGTCTCTGATGGAGTACTACAGGATCCGACCTTGAATAAAATTGAGTAAATTGCCTCATCATTATTTTTGTTTTCAAAAACATTTGAATCTTCGTCATATACATAAAAGCTTGCTATGTAACTTTTAGGAGTTGTGTTTTGGGGGATAGGAATCTGAAAATCAACTTTTTTGCTGTCAAATGAATTTATGCTTCCAACATCAAAAATCTTTTTGAAATCGCCCAAGTCTTTAACAGCAACACCAACAGTTATCTTGTCTTGGTCTCTTGTCCCTATATTCCATGTATTAGCAGATATTGTCAAAGTATCCCCGCAGGACACGGTGTCTGGAACTTTAAAGTCTGTTAAGGTTACAAAATCTCTATCAATGATCATTTCAATATCTCTTGAAGTATAATCACAAGTCCTGTTCCCTTTAAAATCTCCTTGGTCTATGTCGCCGATTATTCTAGCATAAATAATATAGTTGTGGTTTCTGTCTAAGTCAGTTAGATCAACGTCTAAATCACTTTCATCAACAGTAAGAGAAATTGTGTAAGTATCCTCATCTCCATCACTAAGGTCAAAATTATCTTCTTCGCTAACTTCTTTTATCCAGTCTCCAGCATCCTGGTCATATATACCCCATTCAAGAGAAATGTCAGTTACATCATCATTTGCATCATTATTTTCTACTTTTATTTCAAATTCAACTTCATCAAAAGGATACCATTTTCCACCACTTCCAGATCCACTTTTTACATCAAGATTATGAATGCTAACACCCAAATTTCCTTGATTTTCGCTAACTCCATGGCTGTAAACACAAAAATTTCCGGAAGTTTTGAAATCATCGTTGTTGGTTGAAGATTGAGTTACTGTAAGAATGATTGGCAAACTAAAAAAACTATAATTAGTGTCATTTGTGTATTTTCCCGAAAGAATTAAATTCCCAGTATATGTCCCTATTGGTTGATTAGGGGGGACATTGAATGCTAAAGACATAGACCCACTAGTTGTATTTTGATTTAAAGAAGGTATTACCCCACTTATGATTGACACTGAGTTAAGAGGGTTAGATGAGTCTTTAGCTAATGTTATGGGAGTGTTAAAAGTTATATTAGCCAAATTACCCTGCCCACTTTCTTTTGCTTGAAAAGAAACTATAACAGAATTACCCTGCATTACAGTAGTTGCAGTGTTTGCAGTGTTAACAAAAGCTACTGCCGCACTAGTTAATCCACTAAAAGCTGCAATTAACATTAATCCAGCAAAAATTAAAAGTAAATTCTTGTTTTTCATGTGTAATCATTCCGCAGTTACTATGATTTATAAGCTTTTCTATTCAGTCAAATATAGGTTTGAAAAGAATTCTTGCAATGATAACAAAAATTTATATATTTCAATAGCATGAGGATTTTGGTTGTATTAAAATGCCAATTAGATCTCATGAAAATTCTGTCGGAGCATGGACTTTCCTAATAGGAGTTATTTTAGCTATAGTAATAGGCATAACAACATCTTCTTTTCTCCCCATACCAACAATAAAAGCTTACAGTGCACAGATTTATGGAGTTTTAGTTTTGTTAGGATTAATTGTTGGATTCTCAATAAAAGTCTCAAGCAAAGATTCGGAAACTTTTTTGATTGCTGGAGCAGTATTAGTCATTGTAAGTAAATTTGGAATGGAAAGTGTGACTGGATCATTGATAGGAATAGGGATTGGAGATACTGTCTCGTCAACTTTCGCAGCGTTGTTAGCATTATTTGTTCCTGCAACAATAGTTGTGGCAATAAAAAGAGTTTTCTTTGCAGCCAATATATAATGGGTAATCTTGCGGGATGAGGACTGGATAAGTTTTAAATAAGAAAGATTTTCTTGCAGAGTATGAAACTTAAAAAAATCCCAAAAATAATTCAGAACGTTGAAACTTTTTTTTGGGGGTCCATGTTAATTGGTGGAGAAGTTATGCAAGAGCTTGCTAGTCATGGAGGAACAGAGTATAATTGGAGTGTTGGCCATCTTTCAGATATTGGTGCATCTGGAATGTACACTGCATTGTATTTAATGGAAGCAGACAAAAGAAAAAATAAACTTACTATTGCCCTGGGAATTCCTACACTCTTTTCTGTAGTGGAAGTAATGAGCCCTTTAATGACTAAACATTTCCCCCATCCATTTAGATATGATTATCAAGACATAATTTGTTATTGGGGAGCATCATTTGTAGCCCTAGGAATAAAAGAATTATCAGAAAAGTTGTTTGATAAAAAATCTAGTTTAGAAAGTATGGCCAAATAAAGTAAGACTACTCGCCTCTTCTTAATCTCATGAGATTTCTTTCGTCATCCACAAGTTTTTTCTTAGCCTGTTCTATTTTTCCTGCATTCTTTAGCTTGTTTATTTCAACTTGTGCTTCTTTTAGCTTTTTTTCTGCTTCTGCCAAAGACACACCATAACCTTCATTCATTCTGTGTTTTCTTTCTTCTAAGAAATCGCTCAACTTTCTAACTTGGGGCCCTTTAACTTCTTTCCTTGGTTCATATTGTCCATTTCTCTTTTTTAAAACAAAGACACCTAAAAAGAAAATGCCTCCAATTGCTACTAAACCTATAAAGAAATAAAGAAATTGTTTTGAAAAAGATCCTTTACTTGTATCTTCAGAAGTGGAAAATCCTGTTAATCCTAGTTGTGGAGAAGCTGAAGAATTATTTGAAGACGCAATTTGTTGAGAAACATTAACTTCTGGTTGGGTCGAATTTGCTGTATTGATTGTGTTTGAAGTATTAGCTGTAATTGGTTTGACATAACTATCTGGGTAAACATCTAAGTTTATTGTTGAACCAATACCATAGTCATCAAATCTTTTGTAAACAATTACTTCATTATTTTTCTTAACCCAAACTTTAAGATCTATTTTGTCCGTGTTATTTATTTCCAATGTCGCTGAAAATTTACCATCTGTGTCGGAAACGCCATAAATGCTTTGTATTAGGTCATAAAGGGAACCTGGTTGTATTGCACTCACCATAACATCGTGGTTTGAGAATGTTTGAACATTCACTGTAGTTGAGACAGCACCAACAGAATAAATCGACGTTAAGACTAAAAATAAAAATATTACGCTCTTTTTCATTATTATAGTACTTTTAAAGTATTTATAAATTTTTTTACACCCAAAGATATAGTTAGTAGTCAAACTTTGATCTTTTTTGCTGATCATCTCTTGGTTTTGGAATATCTTTGTGGATTCTTGCGAAAGAAGGTGTTGCAATGATTACATTGTCTCCGAAACCAGCCACACTTCCATCAAGTGCATCAACTGTTTTCTTTATTTTAGAAATTGCCCTTTTCAACTCTAAAGGATCTTTCTGTCTTAACACCTTTATGTCTATTAAGGTTATTGTGTAACCCTCTCTAAGAGCAGCCAGTATCTCATTAATGTCATCATAAACCCTTAGCATGTACAGTTTTATGAGAACTTTGTGGTCTTTTTGCTCTTGTTCCACATCTATTTCCAGATATTCTTCATCAGAACTTGGCTTAGATGAAAATGCTTTTCTTAATTTATCGAACACCATAGTAATTTGATAAAATCCATGTTTATAAATATTTCGTAAATAAATTGTATATTATTTTGTATCACTAATTATCTCATCTCTGAGCTTTTCCAACCTGTCAGAAAGCGAAGATTCCTGTTTGTCGAGGGATTTTAACCTTAAATCTAAGAGCTTTTCCTTGCTTTCAAGCTCTTCTTTAATTTTTTTCTTGTCAGTTTTTATCATCAATTGTCCAATTATCTTAAAAACCTCGTCTCCAGAATTTTGAAGCTCATTAGATGCTGCGCTTGTCTCTGAAAGTTCCATTTGAAATGCCTGTTTTTGAAGAAGAATGTTCTGCAAACTTTGCTCTATCAACTGCATCTCTTGCATCTTTTTCTCTGCTTCCACCATTTTAGTCTGAGCTGACTCTTTTTACTTTGGTTCTTGGCTTAAAAAAAATCTTAGAACCACAATGAGGACAGACGAATCTCTTTTGGAGATCTGAGTCGCTTATCTTCTTTCCACACTTGAAACATTTGTATTGAACCATTTTATTATAGATAATAAGTATTTGAGGCGAATTTTTTTCCGCATTTTTTACAATGCCATATTCCTTTTGAAGTTCTTTTCACACCAAGCTTTCCACAAAAAGGACATTTTTGTTTTTTTCTCTGTTTTTGTTCTACTTTAACTACTCTGTCCCTTACTCTCTTACCGTATCTTGCACCGAATCTTCCTGCTGATTTTGTTTTTTTTGATTTTGATGGCATTTTTATTATTAGATATAAATCAAAAATTGCTTTTTAAAGGTTCTGTTTAGGAAGAAGTTAAGACTTCTAATTTTGATAAAACGAAATTGACTAGCTCTTTAGGAACAACTTCACACTCTTCCGTTTCAGAGAGAACTTTGGCTAAATTTCCAAACTCGGCTCCAGTAGCGATTAAAATGAAAGGATTATGAGTATCCACATCATTGGAAAATTTTTCTAAGTCTCTATTTGGAACTCTAACATAATCTCCGTCACGAGGGCAACTGACTAACCCATACATTTCCAAATTTGTAGTTAAAACAATAGCGTGTTGCTTTATGTTAGGATTAGCCGTATCGAATCTAGCATATGCTAATTTTATACTTTCTATAGCGTTTGGTAATTGACTTGTATTTGCCATAAAAAGAAAACTATTTATTGAGTTTTTAAAAGTTGTGGATTTTGGAATTTCTTTAATAATGGGGATACCAAGATTTGAACTTGGGTCGCGAGGTCCCAAACCTCGAAGGCTACCAGACTACCCCATATCCCCTGTAAAACTAAGCGTTAAATTTTATTTATAAAAGTATTGATGAGATAAAAAACACAAAAAGAAAATTATTTTTTCTTCACTGCTTTCTTCTCATCTTTTGCCGGTGCTTTTGCAGGAGCTTTAGCGTCTGCCTTCGCTGGTGTTGCAGCCGTTGCAGCCGCAGGAGTTGCGCCAGCAGCTGGAGTTGCTCCAGGAGCCGCAGGAGTTGCAGCAGCTTTTTCAGCTTCGGCAGCTTGTTTAGCAGCTTCTTCCTTCTTTATTGCTTCTTCTTGCTTAGATTTTATTTCAGCGAATTCTTTGTCCAGCTTGGATTTCTTTTCAGGAGAAAGATGTGTTTTTTCTTCTTTTATTTCTTTATCATATTTTCCTTGAGATATTTCCTGAGAAACTTCTGCAGGAGATTTACATTCAACCAAAACTCCAAGACTGACACAAGTTCCAACAACTGATTTTACGGCTGCCTTTAGGTCTCTTGAAAGCATGTTTGGCATTTTTGTTTTTGCAACAGAAATTACCTGTTCTATAGAAATGTTTCCAGCATATAATTTTTTTTGAGTTCCTGATCCTTTTTCTATCTTTATTTCTCTTTTGATAAGTTCAGAAACTGGAGGAGAAAAAACTTTGACTGTAAATTCTTTTGTAGAAGAATTGACATCTATTTCTATTGGAACTTTAAGTCCTTCAAAGTTTTTTGTCGCGTCGTTCACTCTTTGAATAACCTGGCCAATATTAATTCCTGCAGGCCCAAGCTTCTGGCTCAAAGCAGGATTTGGCTTCATTGCCCCGCCTTCTGTTAATATTTTAACTTGCATCTTCCTCGTCTCTTCTGACAACTTTCAAGTTGTCCAATTTAATTGTAACTGGCAATGGAACAACAGCTCCAAGCAAGCTTACTACTGCTTCTTCTTTCTGTTTGTCTATTCTTATAACTTTCGCTTTTTCTTTTTTGAATGGCTCAGATATAATTTCTACAATGTCTCCTTCCTTGATTAAGATGTCAACAATGCTCGGCTCTATCATATTTTTTATTTCTTCGTAGCCTATTGTTTTACCAATGATTCCCTTGACATAAGGCAGATTGAAAACTGCTTCTTCTGCTGATTCCCTGTCTTCAGCTTCGAGCAAAACATAGCCCCTAAGTCCATGAGGCCTTAAAACAGAATATACATTAAGGGATTTTTTTTCTGACCTTTCAGCTATCATTTCGACTGCCCGGTCTTCTTTGTTTGTCGTGACTTTTATAATAAATAACATTTTTCAAAACCTACGGTTTTGTATCCCTCAAGCGACTTCCTTTCTTTGCCTCCGATGGAAGTCTGTACAAAACCTTTGTGTGTTTAGCTCCGTCTAGGACTTAATTCCTTAAGAAGGAGTAATATTAGGTAAAATTGTGTGTTTAAAAATTTATTGGTCTGTGTCTATAAATAGATTTCTGCCAAATTGATTTGGTGTTTCTTTAAAAGACCAACCATCAGATGTTTTTATGAAGTTTTTAGAGGGGTTGTAAAACCAATCCGGACCACTGTTCCAAGTGGGAGAATTAGAAGAATTTGATGGAGCATAAGAGATGGTAAGCATAATATCCTTTCCAGAAACAACAGGAATACTATAGTTTAAAGATAATTTTATCGGTCCGCTTGAATAGGAATTTGGCTGATTAGCAACAGCAACACCTGAATCAAGAACAGACAGGTCATCAATGTTCAATGATTGTAAATCAAAATTTGAGGCGTCTTTTAGTCTCCATTTAAAGTTTGGAAAGGTGTTATCAGAATAATAAATATAATTTGTTACATAAACTTCTAACCCTGATAATTTTCCCGTTTTAGAAATCTTAATTTGCTGCGCGAGCTCCCTAATAGGGCCGCTGACAATCGCTCCTCCGAAAAAGTAGCCAGAAAAACTTGCAGTCGTGTCTATGTCTGGCCAAATTAAATTTCTTATTTTGTAGAAGACATAAGGATTGGCATTATTAAGTTCTTGATGATCTGAATTTATTAGAAAAGACTCTGCTAACGATGGCTGTTCTTTTGGAGACAAAAACTGTGGTTTGGCGCTGGAAACTTGAATAAAACCATCATCTTCGCCAGAAATTATTTGGCTAAAAAAACCTTCTTTATTTCCAGCAACATTTAGATATCTTGATTGGACAATTTTGCCCGAGCTATTAAGATATTTCAAGAAATCACTTCCCTTGTAGAGATCCTTTGCACCATCGCTAAAAAGACCTCTTGATTCAAAATAAGAATCAAGAATTGATCCATTCATCACAGCCTTAATTGAGGCAGCCCACTCTTTATCAAAAACACCGTCATGCGGGCTTCCCAGAGTTATTAAATTCCTAAATTTTTCTGGATGGTTTAGCAAAGTTTTTCTGCCAACTATTCCACCCATGCTATGTCCAATCAAATCAATTTCTATGTTTGGATTGGTTATAAGTATTTTATCCTCTAGTTTTTCGTAGAGCGTACTAGCATTTTCAGACACTTTTTTCCCCGATGGATACTGGTAAAAAAGAACACGATTGCCATATAGATTACCCATCATGCTAGAAAATGATCTAAAAAAAGCTGAATAATCCTTAAAACAGTCTGGAGAGGAGTTTAATCCGTGAACTAAAACAGCTATTGGTTCATTTGAAGAAACTATTGAACTAAAGTCCCCTTGAAGGTCAGCAGGTTGGTACAATAATGGAGAATCAAAATTGAAGTTTATTGTTACACCGGGAATTGTGGAATTTATTTTTCCAGTTAAAGAACTACTCTGAAAGTATGGAACTCTAACACTGTCTCCTTCGATTTTTCCTTCTGTAATCTGATAGGATGAATCAAGATTATTTCTGATCACAGCAAAACCAGAAGGAACATCTGAGATTTTTGGAAATTTAAAAAATATTGTGTCTTCAAGTGATTTGTCTATAGAAAAGGTTAATGCGCCAGTTGAAGAACTTGCCAAACTATCTGGGATTTCTAGATTATCTTTTTTTAAAGTGATGGTTGCCTCATTTGTTGAATCATTTTGCACAGAATTTGCCGGAATAAAAACAGAATAATCATCTAATTTTACTGAGTTATCTTTTGAAGCATCAATAGTTACCATTACAGAATCTTTTGGTATTAGTGGTTCTGGCTGATTTGGTTTTTTAGAACAATTAAACAAAAGTGTGCTAAGCAGCGTTGCAGTCATCAAACCTTTTCCAAACTTTCCCCTAACAAGAGATTCAAGCATTAACAATGTTAGAATTCATAGTTTTTATTTATTATTGTGCAAAAAAGAGTCGCATAATTAAAGATATAATAAACCCTAGAATGCCCAAGATGATAATTCCTATCGCTGAAATTTTTGCAGTCATCTGAAATTCTTTTTTTGTAGGTTTTCTGAGGGCATGCCATACTCTTTTGCATTTTATACTAAAAGACTTTGTTTTCTCCCACAATTGTGCCATCATAAAATAAGATGGAAAGGGTTTTTAAGTGTTATTGATAAATTAAGATTTTATCTGCTTTGGAAAATTTGACAATATTTCTTCTATAGAATTTTTTATTCTAGAATCCTCAAAGTCTTTGTGAATTGTTACTCTAAGCCAATTTATTTGTGCTTTATTTAGATTAGGATAACTAGCACCATGAGAAAATCTATTAAAATTATCATAAGCTTCTAAAATTACTTCATAATATTTTGACCTATAAAATTCCCAATAATAAGCACTATTTTTTTCTCCATACACCTGTTCCACAGAAATTAAATTTTTTGGAGAAATTTGTACAGGATCTTGAAGAAACACTTTATTTTTGAAAAGTAAATAGATATTTTTTAAAGCATCAGGGGGTCTATCATACCACAGAACATCATTCAAAGTAATCACAATCGGTTTTTCCATAATGCTAAATAATTATAACATTTAAAAGAATTATTGTGGTCGACTATTCTTCTTCGCCTTCAAAGAATTCTATTCCCAATTCTTCCTCAATTTCTTTGTGCTTTCTTTTTTCAAGGCTGTCTGTTGTTCCGAAAATCTGAGAACTTTTAACTCCTGTGACAATCAACAAAACTCTTATTGATTTTTCCATATCTGGAGAAATTTGAGCACCCCATATTAATTTTGCATCTGGGCTCAACTTTTCACCTATCCCGCCAATTATCGTTTTGCATTCTTCAAGACTCATGTCCGGACCGCCTATAACATTAACCAAAGCGCCAGTTGCATTAGAGATGTCAACATCTAGCAAAGGGTTTTGAATCGCTTTTTCAACAGCTTCAATAGCCCTGTTCTGGCCATCTGATTCTCCCATGCCTATAAGTGAAACCCCCCCATCAACCATTACAGCTTTTATGTCTGCAAAATCTAAGTTAACTAATCCAGTTGTTGTGACTAATTCAGTAACTCCCTTAACAGCATTGGTCAAGATTTCATCAGCGATTTTGAAAGCAGTGTGTAATGGAAGTTCTGGTGCCAATTCAAGAAGCTTGTCGTTTGGAATGACTATCAAAGTATCAACAACACCTTCAAGTCTTTCCAGTCCGTTCATTGCATTTTCTATTCTTTTCTTTCCCTCTATTGTAAAAGGAATTGTCACAACTGCTATTGTTAAAGCGCCTTGTTTTTTTGCGATACTTGCTATAAATGGAGCTGCTCCTGTTCCTGTTCCTCCGCCAAGACCGCATGTTATGAAAATCATATCTGCTCCTGCAAGTTTTTTCTTGATTTCCGATTCTGATTCTTTTGCAGCTTCTTCTCCAATTTTTGGATTACTGCCCGCCCCAAGTCCTTGCGTTAACTCCCGGCCAATTAATATTTTTTGATCAGCGCTGGCATAAAGCAAATCTTGAGCATCTGTATTAATAGCTATTAATTCTCCTCCCTTAATTCCAATTTCTTTCATTCTGCTTAGAGAATTATTTCCTCCACCTCCAACTCCCACAATTTTTGTTCTTGCTGTTTGCTTTTTTATAAGCTCTGCTAACTCTTTATCAATTTCCCTAAGTTCTGGAGAAAGATCCGAATCATCTCCTTTAACCATATAACCCATTCACACAAAAAGAAATCTCAATTTATAAGTATTATTGTGCTGTTTCTTCAACCTTAATCTCTTTCACTTCCTTAACTGCCAAAAGCTTTACTTCTAAATCAAGGTCAAGTATTTCCCTGTATTTGTCTTTGAAAAGAACAATGAATTTTTCCAGTTCTGGCTCAACTTCTAAAGTTATCTTTTTTCCGTAGATGTCATATTTTATTTCTCTTCTAAACAAGAAGTCATTGAAAGCTTTTATTTTTTCGTTTAAATCTGTGACTTTCCTTAAAACCTTTACGTTGTAAACAACATGTTTTCCCGCTAAAGGATTGTTAAAATCTACAATTACCCTCCCTCCTGAAGAAGTTATTACTTTTCCAACCCGATTATCAAAGTTAAAAACAGCTCCAGGCACAGGATTAAGATTTTGTTGGATGAATATTTTTAAAGGAATAACTTGGACAAGTTTCGTGTCTCTAGGCCCAAAAGCATTTTCAGGGTCTAATGAGATTTCATACTTTCCAATGTCTTTTCCAATTAAAAAATCCTCAACTCCCTTGAAAAACATTCCATGGCCTAACGCAAAAATGAACGGCTTTGCTTCAATTGGATTGTCATGGCCGTGATGAAGCTTCTCAAGATCTTCTTTTATGTTGGAATCAAACACTCCTCCATCTCTTAATTTTCCCGTAAATTGCACTTCAATAAAGTCATTTTTTTGGAATGGCATGAAAATACCTGATTAAAAATCTTTATAAATGTATTTTTTTTAGGTAGATTATGACTTTAAGAATAATCAATGCAATAGATGCCAAGACTGGAACTAATATCATCATAGAAGGGATGGCCTATACCGTGAGAAAAATTGACATAAGCAAGACGGGAAAGCACGGAAGCTCCAAGTGCAGAATAGAAGCTGTCAGCATGATTAATGATCAAAAAAAAATAATTGCTGTTCCCGGGCATGAAAGATTTGATGTGCCGATGGTCAATAAAAACAAAGCACAAGTTCTTTCAATCGGAGACAAAGTAAGTGTCATGGATTTGGAAAATTTCGAGACTATAGAATTAGAGTGCCCTGAAGAATTAAGATCACAGATTGCAGAAAATGACAATGTTGAATATTGGGATATAAATGGGGAAAGAATAATAAAGAGGAAATTTTAAAATGATAAATCTATTAGACTTATTGAGCAGAAGAGAGGGTGATGAAAGACGAATAGAAAGAGCTAAAAGTGAAGATGGAAGCTATAATATTGTTGAGAATTATTTGCAAGAGGGAAGGTTACTAGGAATTATTCCAGTAGTTGTTGAAATTGAAAGAACATATTTTCCAGCAGGAAGAGTTTTTGCAGCAATAAATCTTGGACATAAAGAAAAAGTTAAAATTAAAACTAATTTTTCAAAAGAGTATAGGAAACAATTAAATAAACTAAAAAGTGTAACTAATTATTAAAACATGGCAAAAATACCTGAAGCTCAGAATAGAATGTTTAAGAATGTGTTTGTATGCAAAAGCTGCCATACAAAAATTAGAGCGAACCCTCAAAAAATACTGAAAGGCAAAGTTAAATGCAGAAAATGTAAGAAGAGAGCATTTAGGCCTTTGAAAAGAAAGTAGCTAGATTAATAAACTTTCAATATTTGTTTTTATAAATTAGTTAAATAAAAAGAGGATAAAAATGAGCTATATGATTTATGATCTTATTTTGTTGGGAATATTCATAATTGCAGTTGGAAGTTTTTTATACAGAAAAAGAGAAAATTTGAAGAAGGAAGGTTTGCTTTTTCTTTACAGAGCAGAGTGGGGAATAAAATTAATAAACAGCGTAGGGAACAAGTATAAAAAAACATTAAAATTTTTGAGTTACATTTCAGTGATATTAGGGTATCTGCTCACTGTAGGAATTCTTTATCTTACTTACTCTATTGTTAAAATTTATATATTGCATCCTGAAGTTGTTAGTGCTATAAAAGTCCCGCCGATAACACCATTGATTCCCTACATTGACAAGGTTGTTCCTTTCTTGCCTCCTTTTTATTTCACATACTGGATAGTAATTTTAGCGATTGTCGCAATAAGCCACGAATTCGCACATGGAATTTTTGCAGTTTATAACAAAGTGAAGATAAAAAAAACAGGATTTGGATTTTTCCCATTTTTCTTGCCAGTATTTTTAGCCGCTTTTGTTGAGCTTGACGAAAAAGTTATGGTAAAAAAATCAAATTTTGCGCAAAGAGCGATTCTTGCTGCAGGAACATTCGCTAATGTAGTTACTGCAGTTATATTCTTTATAGTTTTAGGATTATTTTTCATGGCAGCTTTTCAGCCAGCAGGAATTACTTTTGATGATTATTCTTATTCTGCTTTAAGTGTTTCATCAATACACTCAATTAATGGCGTCATAGTAGTCAACACTTCTGAAGAAGGTCTTCAAAAATTAATAAAAAATGCTTCTTTCAATGAGATTGAGGCAGGAGGGAAAAATTATGCCGGTATTAAAGGATTTTCAAGTGATGGGAAAACTATAGCTCTTTATGATGATTCTCCTGCAATAAAAGCAGGATTAAATGGTGCCATAACTGAAATTAACGGACAAAAGATAATGAGTGTAGATGCTTTGTCTCAGGAATTATCCAAACATAATCCAGGAGAAAGTGTAATCATAAAAACAGAGACAAGCAATGGAACCAAGAATTATAATATTACTTTGGGACGAAATCCTGCTAATTCTGGGAAAGTTTGGTTGGGAGTTGGTTTTTTGACACAAGAAACGAAGGGATTTTTCAATAAGGTTTTTGCATCAATTTCTTCCTTTAAAAAACCTAATATATACTACAAGTCAGTAATCGGAGAATTTGGATGGTTCATATACCACTTGCTTTGGTGGCTCATACTAATAAGTTTCAGCGTCGCATTGGTTAACATGCTGCCAATAGGAATTTTCGATGGAGGAAGATTCTTTTATCTAACAATTTTAGCAGTTACTGGAAAAGAAGTTTGGGCCCGAAAAATCTTTAAGTGGGTAACTTGGCTTTTCATACTTCTGTTGATAGTTTTAATGGTTTTTTGGGCCTTTGCAGTTATATTCTAGAAGGTTTTTTAAACTGCAAAGAATTGTTACAACGATATAAAAAAGTGGTGAAAATGGGAAAAATTTCAGAAAAACAATATACTTTTATGGTTGCAATTGTTGGGATTTTGATAGTTTTATCATTATTCTTAATCTTAAGTGACTTTATTGAATTTAGAACAGGAAACGTTGCAAAAGACGTTCAAGGAAAAAGGGAATGTTTTGTTGGGACCTGTAATACTTATTACAGATGCGGCGAAGCCGGAAGTTTACAAAAGAACACATGCACAGTAAATAAAGAAAGCGGGACTTGTGATCCCATAGAACCACCAAACACATGCCAATTTGTTGAAGAAGTTTGTAACACGAAGAAAGTTATTTGTTGATTATCTAGAAGGAACATATTCTGCTTCCCAAAAAGAACCTTTACAGCCTTTCAAAGATAATAATTTTAAGGCATTCATTAATTCAATTTGTTTTGTATTACCAAAAGTTAATTTTTCTAAACCTCTTTCTATATCTTTTATCCTGATAATTTTTCCAGAGTGAGTTTCGACATGAGGATCACGATTACTGTCTGGACCTAATGGAAAAACAGCAAAATACCCCTTTATTTCCAAGCCTATTATCAAACTTTCTCTTTCAGAATCACTTAAATTTTGGTAAGTATCCCAATCAATTTTCATTTCACAAATCAATAACTCCTTCTTCCGAAGTGTTTCACGGAGTAAACCTTCGCAGAAATTATAAGTCTATGACACCCTCTTTTGTCAATGCAGCAAATCTAATTCCAACTGGAAAATTTATCAGCGCAGAAATCAAAGCCATGTGCTCTTTTCCTTCTCCAGAAGCTAAACTCAAAGCTACTTCCATGCCGCTAATTTTTCCCTTGAGTTTTTCTGAAAATTCATCTCTAAGCTCTTTTATTTTTTTGCTAAAATCTACCTTAATAAATTCAAATGGTTTTTCATGCTTGAATTCTTTTGCAAAGTCATCTCCAAAAATAATTATCTTATCCCATTCTCCATACTTCATTAAACCAGAAACCTGCGCCCAGGTTCCCTTCCCAGTTGATAATAAAGCTACGAGTTCCATTTTAGTCTATTTTGGCTGTTTCTGTAATAAGTTTAATTAATCTAGACTGATCTGCTTCAACTTCACCTACTGTTTTTCCATCAGCTATTCTTTTTTGAGTTAGATGCGGTCTTGGATGGCCGTAATCTGGGTCGTTGCAGTATGCACAATTTGTTGGACAGGGAGTCCACTCTTGAGGATTATATTTTTGATTGTTCATTTTAAAAAGACAATAGTAGGATTTTTAAGCATTATTGTGATTTTTAAATTAGTAATCTTTATAAACCGATTTTATCTCAAGATTTAGTCGTTTGAACCATATCGTCATGGGATATATTCTATGTTCATGGCGCATAATCTGGGAGACATACAATGGAACTTGAAGAAGAACTAAAGAAAGCTCTGATAGAGCTAAGGAAAGGAAAAGAAAGAAAGTTTGATCAAACAGTTGACTTAATTGTAAATTTGCAAAAATTCAACATAAAAAAAGATTCTGTAAATATTTTTGTTAACCTCCCCCACAAGATAAAAAATAAAAGAATAGCTGCTTTTTTAGAATCAAAGAATTCTGCCATAGACACAATAACACAAGATGAGTTCAAAGGTTATAGTGATAAAAAATCTTTAAAAAAACTTGTGAAAAGATTTGATTTCTTTATTTCCCAAGCCAGTTTAATGCCAAAAGTAGCCACTGTTTTTGGAAAAGTTTTGGGACCTGCTGGAAAAATGCCTTCCCCCCAACTTGGAATAATTATGAATGTTGATCAAAAAGCCCTAGAGGAATTAAAGGAAAAAATAAACAAAAGCGTAAGAATAAAGACAAAAGAAGCAAGTATAAAAATTTCAATAGGAAAACAAAGCATGGAAGATGAAAAGATAATTGATAATATAGTTACAATTTATAATTCTCTGATAAAAGCTCTTCCTAAACAAAAAGAAAACATAAAAAATGTAGAAGTTAAATTCACGATGACTAAACCCCAGAAAATAAGAATAAAATGAAATCTAAAGAAACAAAAAGAAAAATTCCAAAGAAAAAAATTGCTGAAGTTGAAAGTTTGAAAAACCTTATAAAAAGCAAGAAAACAATATTGATTGCATCTATAAAAAATATTCCCGCCTCGCAATTTCAAGAGATATCCAAAAGCCTGAGAGGAAAAGCTGTGGTTAAAGTCCCAAAAAAAAATCTAATAATAAGAGCCATAGATTCCTCTGACAAAAAAGAATTAGAAGAATTAAAAGAAAGCATAAAAGAAAATACTACAATACTATTTTCGGATCTTGATGCATTCGATCTCGCTGCTGAGCTGATAAAAAATAAGAGTTATGCTAAGGCTAAAGCCGGCCAAGAAGCGCCTGAAGACATAGAAGTCCAGGAAGGGCCGACAGAATTAATTCCCGGACCAGCTATAAGTGAACTTGGAGCTCTGGGAATACAAATCCAAATTGAAAAAGGAAAAATCCACATTAAACAATCAAAAATTATTGCAAAAAAGGGCGAGAAGATTTCACAGCCAGCCGCTGAAGTAATGGCGAAGCTTGACATCAAACCATTTGTCATATCCTTAATCCCACTAGCTGCTTTTGATAATACCGAAAACAAAGTTTACAAAGAGATAAATATTGACCCAGAAGGAACTTTGAATGGATTGAGAAACGCTTTCACAAGATCTTTGGCATTTGCAGTAAGTATTGCATACACTTGCCAGGGCACAATAAAATTACTTATAGCAAAAGCAGGGAGAAATGAAAAGGCTATTGAAAATTTGATGGTAAAAACTGATGTTCCGCAAGTAAATTCCGAGGAGGAAATTAAAAATGAGTAAACAAGCGCTAGGAACATTTCCAGGATTTGATGAAGAGTTAGAAAGACTTAGAACCTTAGGACACGAAGCAATAATCTTGGGAAACAGAGAAGAAGTTCGTAGGATACTTAACGAAGATGTATATAATTTTTTATTCCAACAAGATCAATATCAAAGACAGCTTTATAGAACATTTAAAAACTTTGCCGAAGAGAATCCTGAACTAAAACCAATTGTAGGGGAATATTTATCAAAATTAGAACAAAGCATCAGAAATAGGGCAGAAGCATTAAATTCTTGGAGTAATGATGTTAGGGGAAATCTAAAACTCTTTGAAGATTCAATAAAAGTAAATTCCGAGGAGGGAAAATAATGGAATATATATACGGAGCTTTATTGTTACACAAACTTGGAAAAGAAGTTAGTGAACACAATTTGAAAAGTGTTATTGCGGCTACAGGAGCGCATACAGATGAGGGAAAAATAAAATCCCTTATTGCAAGTTTGAAGGGTGTTGACATAGATTTAGAATTAGCAAATGCTAGTTTAGTTTCGGCCGCACCTGCTCAAGGAAGTGCACCTGCACACGAAAAGCACGAAGAGAAAAAGCACGAAGAAAAGAAAGAAGCTGCTGCAGAAGGATTATCTGCTCTATTTGGTTAATTTTTATTTTAAGAGCAGGTAATCACAGACTTAGTTATAACACTATAGTAATTCTTAAAAAAGGTCGAAATTTATTTTGTGTATGGTTTTGATTTACAATTTGAGATGTGGAGAGGATTTAGTCTTTAAACACGAAGGTAAAGTCACTCGATTATCTTTATTAGAGAAAAATGTTGATTGGGCCCTATTTTCACTTCAAAATGGAAGCAAGCCAGAACTTTTAGACATAGATTATAGAACTCACTACCAAATTGATGGACTTCCGCAAACCGATTTTTATCCTAAAGTAAGCCTAAAAACAAAAAATAATAAAGTAGATATTTGGGTAAGTGTACCTCCATTTGTTCGTGTTCATGTTGAAAGAGATAGAAAATGAAAAAGCTAGATGTTTTCAAAGTCATGGCATTGCTATTTTTCATGTCAATATTGTTCACGCCTCAGCATTCTTTTGCCTGGCTTTATTTTGCAATTCCAGGATTAATATTCGGATTCTTGTGGTTTAAAAAACTAGATTAAGTTTATTAATAGTATTCTTTTTTGTTATTTTGTGCCTCTGTAGCTCAGTCAGAAGAGCAGTTGCTTCGTAAGCAAAAGGTCATGGGTGCAAATCCCATCAGAGGCTTCTAAAATGTGGAGCTTATATAAAGGAGATAAATTTCTGGAACCTCTTCGTTTTTCTAATGGGAAATCTCAGGAAAATGTTGTTAGCGAAGTTCTGGAAGAGATAAAAAAAGGGACAAAGGTCATATTCATCAAAGGAGTCTGTGGAACTGGGAAAAGCGCCATAGCATTGAACATTGCTAGAAAAATTGGAAAAACTTCTATTGTTGTGCCTGGAAAAACTCTCCAAAGGCAATACAAAAAAGATTATGAAAATGAGAAATATGTTTTGAAAGATGATAAAACAAAATTAAAAATAAGTGTGATAACTGGGAGAAAGAACCATAAATGCAGATTTTTAATGGAAAACAAAGAGGCCATTCCTGTCGTAAAAAGAGAAATTAACTCTAAACTTCACGATATTTTTGCAGGGAAAAGAGAAGATATTGAAAATGAGATAAAAAAAGATGAGTCTGCAGATAATGATTCTTTGCCTTGTAAGATAGAGATAAAAGAAAGGAACTGGAACAAGTTGAAATCATATCTAAATCAAAACAAAGATGTTGACTCGAGTTCTTTCACAGAGTTAAGGGACGTAAAAAGAATTCCTGTAGCAAGTGTTTGTCCTTATTGGTCTCCGGTTTTGCCTGCAAGATTAGAACTTAAGGGAAAAATATTTGCTAACGCTAAAAAAAAGAAGTATATGGGCCTAGAAAATACTGAATTTATTTTCTATCAGAGAAAAGAAGGCTGTCCTTTTTACAGCCAGTTCAATTCTTTTATAGAGTCTGATGTTATAGTCTTTAATTCAAGTAAATATAAAATAGAGTCTTCAATGAATAGAAAACCTTTGACAGAGGTAGAAATAATAGATGAGTGTGATGAATTCTTAGACAGTTTTTCAAATCAAAAAAATCTTAATATAGAAAGGCTTCAAAATTCTTTGATTAATTATGTTAATGAAAATGAAAAAGATAAGAAGGAGATATCTGAGTTATTGGAAATAATCCAGTATATTAAAAGAGATGCAAGAATAAATAATGCTATTGTTACAAAAGAAATAATCCCTCTAAAAGAAACGGGAGTTTATGATTTATTAAAAATTATATTAAAAAGTTCTGGAATTTTTGAAGAAGCTGATGATGAAAGCTATCTTTTTGATTGTGAGGAGATAGCAAAGACTTTCAAGGATTTTGTTAATGAAACTTACATCACTGCTGAAAAAAAAGACAAAAACATTATAATTAGTTTAGTTACGACAAATCTCGCAAAAAAGTTTAAAGAAATGGTTGATAAAAATAAAGCTATAGTTTTAATGTCTGGAACTTTACATTCTAATCAAGTGTTAAAAGATATTTTTGGATTGGATAATTTTAAAGTTATTGAGGCTGAGGTTGAGAGCCAAGGAAGCATAATCGTGAAAAAAACAGGTTTTGAAAAAGATTTTAAATATTCTAATTTGTCCAATGGAAAACATTCAAGGGAAGAATATCTTAAAGCTTTGAATAAATGTGTTGAGATTGCGAAAAGACCGACACTCATACATATCAATGCATTCATGGATTTGCCAAGCAATCAAGAAATTCAAGAATATGATCTGAAAAATTTGATAAGCAGAGATGAAATAAAAGATTCGCAGTCACAGAATAACGAAGTGGAGACTATAAACAAATTCAAAAATAAAGAAGTAGATGTTTTGTTCTCGACTAAGGTTTCAAGAGGCATGGATTTTCCCGGAGATGAATGCAATAGTATTGTTTTTACAAAATACCCAAATCCAAACGTACAAGATCCTTTTTGGAAAATATTAAACAGAACAAGACCTGAGCATTATTGGGAGTTTTACAGGGATAAAGCTAAAAGAGAATTGTGGCAGAAGATATACAGAGGCTTGAGATTTAAAGAAGACAAAGTTGAAGTTTTAAGCCCTGATGTAAGAGTGTTGGATTTTTTTGAAAATAAAGGGAAATGACCAGAGGAGTGTTTGTTTTTTCTTAAATTTGCAATAGAGGAATATTATTATACTGGAAATTAAATATGAAATTAGCAAAGATAAAATTGATAAGATTAAAGGATTTACTTCTATTCTCCAAGGAGATTTACATCCATATTTATAATATTCTTCAGGAGGAACAGTTTCATCTGGATCAACACACATAGTAGCTGTAAGCATAAATGAATAAAGAAATATTGTTATGAATAGAAATAAAAATAAGACTACTTTTCCAACAGTTGGTTTGAAAAACTCTTTTAGTCTTTTACTCATACTTCTTATAATAAAAAGCAAATTTATAATCTTTACTAAAAACCAGGTGTTTGTTTACTTTGAAGATTTCAAAGGAAAATATGTTATTTTTAATGGAGAGTAGATTATTTACTCTGATTTCATCCAAGAAAGAAGTAAACGCCCCCGCCAGGAATCGAACCTGGAAGCCCAGAGGGCCTGGTTCTCTTGTCTAAATCTCAAACTCAAGACCAGTGCTCTACCATTGAGCGACGGAGGCAATATAATTAAATTAACTGGTGAGTTTTAAAGGTTTTGTTATTTTGCACTTCGCTACACTCAGCGAATTGATAAAATATTAATAGAAAACAGCTAGGAATAATCAATTATCAAAGTCCAACAAAAAATACATTAAATCTAAATTTTTAAAGAATCAATCAAATCCGAGAAGTCTTCTCCACCAGGATGCTTTTACAGGCATAGAATGATCGTTTTCATCCATTATCTCATGGGTTATAACCGGCTTTTCTTTAAGAATGGGAGCCTCAGATGCAAGTTGTTTAGTGGCGTCCCTCATTGCCTCTTCTATGAATGTCCTTGAATATCCTTGATTTACCAAAGCCCACTTCAAAGATTCCATAGTGTAGCCTTTTTTCAGATTATTCTTAAAATATTCTGCAAGTCTTCTCTTTCTTTCGTTTTCTCTTTCACCCATAAAAAAATCATGAATTTAGAGTTTAAAAAGTTAGTTGTTCTAGACAATCTTTATTGGACTGTATTTTTTACAGAATCCTATTGCCTGCCTTAACCTTATTTTCGAATCAGAATAGATTGTTAGTATCTTATCTCCTTTTTTAACGCTCTCTTTAAGGTGATGGTAAAGGTATACTCCTGAAGATTTGTATGTCGGACAACCGACCGTCCTGGCAAGAGAATTTATTTTCTTATTGTCTATCTCCTTGATTCTTCCAGATTTGTATGAAAGCACATCGTGTTTGAATTTTCCAAGCTTAGGGTTTCTGACTTTTCCTTTTTGCGCTTTGATAATCTCCTTAAATTTATCGAATGCCCTTCCACAAACGAGAATCTCTTTGGCCATTGAAAAACCCTTGTCGGGTTTTGCTTTCCTGACCATTTCCAACAATTCACCGGCAAGAAATAAAGATTTATTCTCCAAGTCCATTGGTCTGTCCTGATCCTGACGAAAAACTTTGAGTATGTCTGAGAGCTCCAACTCTGGACCTACACCATTGCCAATTGGCTGGCTACCATCAGTTAAAACAACTTTTATTTTTTTATGGAAGTATTTTCCTATTTTTTCAAATTTTCTTTTGAGCCTTATTGCTGTTTTTTTGTCAACTTTAGCAGTTTTTCCATATGGAATGTCTATCAAAATGTAACTGCTTCCACTGGCCAATTTTTTTGATATTATCGAAGCCAAAAGATGGGCCTCTGGGTCCAAGTTTAAAATTTTTTCAATCTGGATTATTTTTGAATCTGCAGGCACTATTCCCAAAGAGCCGCCCCAAATTATGAAGGCGTTAGTTTTTTTTATTATTTTTTTCAATTCTTTATTAGAAAATTCAACTTTTGCAATTGTCTCTATCACATCTGCAGTTCCTGCTGCGCTTGTTATGGCCCTGGAAGAACTTTTTGGCATGATTAATCCTGCAGCGGCACAAATTGAGACAACTAGGGGGGTTGTCCTGTTGGCAGGAATTCCACCTATGCAATGTTTATCAACAACAAGTTTGTTTCTTAAAGATAATTTTTCTCCAGTTTCTAAAATTGCTTTAATCAGATAAATTGTTTCCTTAAAGGTCATTCCTTGTTTGTATACGGCAGAAACAAAAAGTGCTAATTCCGGGCCAGACAGAGAGTTATTAACAACATCTTCGATGATTTCTTTTATTTCTTTTTGTGACAGCCTTCCCCGATTAAGTTTTTTCTTTATTAAATCTAAACTGTCTGGGGGTTCTGAAAGTGAAACAATTATTTTTTGGCCCTTTTTTAGATTAAGCATCTTTGCTATTTCTGAAGAAACTCCAATTTCTCCCTCCCTAATGAATTTTGAAGCTATGTCAACAATTGCAGAAAGTTCTTTAGAAGTAGATGAAGACTTTAATGAAGCCCTTCCCCCTGGAGGCACACCTATTTTGTTCGCTGTTTTTTCATCAATAACCACAACAGGAAATCCAGTAGACCAGTTTAATAACTTAACTTTTAGTTCCATCTCTTTTAAAATAAGTAATTTAAATAAAAAAAGAATATTTGTTTTTATATTTATCTAATCTTTTTTTAGCAAGGTTGAATAAAAATTTTTATGGCCCCCTCTAAGCACTTCAAGAATTATGAGTAAATAAGAAAGTATCAAGGGGCCTAACAAAAGCCCAAGGATGCCAAATACGAATATACCCCCAGTCATTCCAATTAAGATTATAGCAGAATGTATTTGTAATCTTCGTGAAACAAAAAATGATCTGTAAAAATGTTCAACATTTGAAGCAATTATTCCGAAAGCAAAAATTCCGAAAGCGTCAAAAGTACGATTGTTAATCAAGAGGTATATGACTACCGGAATCCAGACCAACATAGGTCCTAAGATAGGTAACACACCAACAACTATTGCCACTACACTTAATAACAAAGCATTAGGGACACCAAATAAGAACAAACCACTGGACAGAACTACTCCTTGAATGAATCCTATAACAATCTGCCCGTAAAGAAGGGAGGCAGTCATGTCCTTCGAATATCTAAATATTTTTTCCTCAACTTCTTTTGAAAACGGGGAAAGACTCTTTACAAACTCAAAAATTTTGTCTTTGTCTCTAAGAGCAAAATAAAAAGTGAATAACACCACTAAGATGTGAAGCAATATATTCGGCAGATTGAGAATAAAACTTGAAAAAGTATTTAATACGGAGTTTGCCACTTTGGGAATAAAAGATTGTATTGTGCCGGCAACCTCAGAAGAAAATTGCTCTGAAGCAAAAAAAGAAGGGGAGATTTGTCTGAGCAATCCAACAAAATCCATATTTTGAGCGGAAACATAAAATTTGAATGATTGATTTATAAGTATTGGGGTAAAAAGCCAAATTGGGATAACAATCAGCAAAAGCAAGATAATAGTGACTATCGACGCTGAAAGGTTTGGCATTTTAAAGTGTTTCAAAAGAAATTTGTATATTGGATAAAATATGAACGCAAGAATAAATCCGATTATTATATCCATGATAATTGGCCTTACAACTATAAAAGAAAGAATCAAAAGTACCACTATAAGAATTATAGTTGAGGTTTTCCTAAATGAGTTATCTTCCATATTATTATTACTAACTAGAAGTGCATGAAATTTATAAAGGTTTTTGAACAAAAATTTAGATAATGAACTTCATAAAAAAGATATTTGATGGTAAAATTGATCAAAGTGTTCATCTTCAATTCCAGAAGTTTAGTAAAGGCGAGTTTAAGAGAAGAGCTTTAGTGAGAGTAAAAAATACCGGAGGAAAATTTAGCATTTCAACAAGCACAGAGTTTGCAAAAGAATTTATTAGAATATGTGCAGAAAAACTTGGGAACAATAGAACTGGTATTACTGGAATAATTGTCTCAACCCTTGATCTTACCGGCCAACTAGAATTTAAAGATAAAAAGCAGTTTCAGGGCGTTAAAAAGTATATTATAGACAACGAAATGTCTGGAAAAGAGATTATATCTTTATTAGAAAAGTTTCCAAAAGCTTTTTTTGCTTTAACTTTTAGCTTTGGGAATAATATTTTAAAAATAAAGCCGAAGCTTCCTAAATCTGGAAAACCTGGATCAAAAGGAGAAGATGAAATAAAACCAGATTTTTGCAAACTTGTCACAGATGATAAAGCTTTAGGGGAAAGTTTTGTTTTTGAAAGCTCCGGGTTTAAAGAAGCAGCCATAGCCCATGATTTTGTTATAACTGGCATAGTAATTTCGCCTGAATTGAAAAAGAGCAATGATTTTGCAAAAATTAGGGAAGAAGCGAAAAGAAAGGGCAAGATTGTAAGGAAAGGCAAAATTGATGGAAAAGAATTTATAAGTGAAAAAGATTTTGAAGCTTAGTGCCCCGTTGGTTTTCTGGAACTACTACCTCTCCCATTACCTCTTTTGTGGCCGTTAGAGTAATCTATTCTCGTTGTTAATCCATTAGAACGCCCTTCTGTTTCTGAAATTATTCCATAATCGCAAAGAACTTCCTCTAACCTCTTAGGGGAAAAACCGAGAATTTTGGCCGCCATTTTTTTATTTTGGCTAACCAAACTATAAATTTTCTTAACTGTATCTTTCGGAGGTATTGAGAAACCTTTTCTGGTTGAATAATTATTTTCACTTCTTGCCAATCTAGCAAAAAAATCCTGAGGGATATATTCTTTATGTAAATGTTCATAAAGCCTGCTAGCTATCATAGGACTATTACCTGCAGCTAATAAAACAGCACGCATAGATGGTGAGTCGTATTTTGTTGAAACCATTAAAAGTCCCATGAAATTTAGTTTAAAAATGTTATCCCCCTTCATCATAAAAAGCTTTATAAATCAACTTTTTCTCAGTAATTTATCCAGGGTAGAATTAAAATGATTTCCGCATCAACAATAGTAAGAAATGCCTACAAGAAAATCACCGAGAAAGGGAAGTTTACAATATTGGCCAAGAAAAAGGGCCAGTAAGTTTTTGCCTAGTGTCAACTGGAATTCTATAAGCACTGAATCTAAAGGCCTTAAGGGAATTATAGCTTACAAAGCTGGAATGATGTCTGCCCATGTAAAAGACAAGACCCCCGACTCCATGACTAAGGGAAAAAAGATTGCTATTCCAGTGACAATTCTTGAATGCCCAAACAACAAAATATTTTCAGTAAGGTTTTACAAAAATGGGATAGTTGTGAAAGAAGTCCTGGCCGAGAATCTTGATAAAGAATTGTCTAAAAAAATAAAACTTCCCCATAAAAAGTCTGAGAAATTAGAAGATGTTAAGGAAAATGAATATGACGACATTAGAGTTATAATTTATTCTGAGGCTAAAAAAACTGAGATAAAAAAAATTCCAGATTTAAGTGAGATTGGACTTTCTGGAGATGTGAAAGAAAAATTTGAATTTGTTAAAAACCATCTTGGAAAAGATATTTCTGTCGACGATGTTTTCAAAGCCGGAGAATTAATTGATGTTAGAGGTTTAACAAAGGGTAAAGGTCTTCAAGGGGCTGTGAGAAGATTTGGGATACAGCTTAAATCACATAAATCAGAAAAAGGAAGAAGAAGGGCTGGAAGCCTTGGACCTTGGCATCCCGCAAGAGTAACTTTTAGAGTTCCACAAGCAGGACAATTGGGAATGTTTACAAGAGTCACATACAACAACAAAATTGTGAGTATCAAAAAAATGCAAGACAGCCCCATCAGAAATATTAAAAACTATGGAGATATAAAAACAAATTACATAGTTGTTTGTGGATCTATTCAAGGGCCATCAAAAAGACAGTTAATAATTACAAAGCCTTTAAGACCAACCAGAAAACAAGTAAAAAAAGATTATGAGCTTATGGAGCTGTTATGAAATCAAACATTTTAGATATTGAGGGAAAGAAAGTAAAAGAAATAAACTTACCTAGTATTTTTTCTGCTCCAATAAGAGAAGACATTGTTGTTAAGGTATTAGAAGCAAAAAAGAGAAAACAGCCTTATGCTCCGTCACTTACGGGGGGAAAACATCACTCTGCCAGCGGAAAAATGAGGCATAGGAGACATGTTTGGCAAACTCATTACGGAAAAGGAATTTCCAGAATTCCTAGAAAGGTTATGTCGCGTAGGGGAACGCAATTCAACTGGGTAGGTGCTGAAGTTGCTTCTACAAGAGGAGGAAGAAGAGCTCACCCTCCAAAAGTCATATCCATGTTCAGTATAAATAAAATAAACAAGAAAGAACTAAGGATTGCATTAATCTCGGCTTTAAGTGCTACTGCAAAAGCAGAAATTGTTGCATCAAAGTACAAAAGATTAGAAGAAAATAAAATATCACATCTTCCGTTTATTGTCGAGGGAAAAATTGCTTCCCTTAAGACAAAAGAGCTTATTTCTTCTGTTAAAAAAATACTTGGAGATGATTTATTTGAAGTTGCATTAAAAATTAAAACTCAAAGAGCAGGGATAGGAAAAATGAGAGGAAGAAGGTACAAGAGCAATGCTGGTTTGTTGATTATTGTAGGAAATAATGAAGAGTTAAAAGCTAATGTTTTTGAAATAAAAAATTTAAACAGCTTAAGTGTGAATGATCTTGCTAAAGGGGGATTGGGCAGACTTACGCTCTACACCGAACAAGCAATTAAAGAGATTGATAATAAATTGTCTAGTAAACAAAACATCCAATCACAGGAGAATAAATGAAACACGAACTAGTAGAAGATAAGGACATTATACAATTAAAACCAATAGTCACGGAAAAGGCAGTTATGTTGATTGAATCACAAAACGTGCTAACATTTAAGGTAGACAAAAGAAAAACAAAAAAGGACATATCAAAAGAGATTGAAGAAGTTTTAGAAGTTGAGGTGGAAAAAATAAGAACGCATATAAAGAGAAACCACAAGTATGCTTATGTCAAATTAAAACCAAAATTCCTAGCTATAGATGTAGCAACGAAGCTGGGGTTGATATAATATGGGAAAAAGAATAATTGTTCAAGCAAGAGGACATGGAAGTAATAGTTATAGAGTTAGAAGAAACGCTTTCAAATATAGAATAAAATATCCTAAAAAGTTGGAAGGAGAAGGAGTTATAATAAAATTAGTAAATTCAACTGGTCACATGGCCCCATTGGCAAAAATTAAATCTAAGGATGAAATTTTTTTCATGCCGGCATTTAAAGGAATGATCGAAAATCAAAGTATCAAATTTGGGGGAAATGAAGTTAAAATTGGAAATGTAATGACGCTGAGGAATATTCCCGTAAAAACACAAATTTATAATATAGAATCAAGGCCTGGAGATGGGGGAGTTTTCATAAGAACAGCAGGAACATCGGCTGAAATCAGCAAAGTTGTTGGAGAAAATATTTTTGTTGTAATGCCTTCAAAAAAAGAACGTGTATTCCATGGAAATTGCAGAGCAACAATTGGATCAATCGCCGGTTCTGGAAGACTTGAAAAACCAATTGTAAAAGCTGGGAAGAATTTTTATATTCGAAAGTCAAGAAATAAATTGTGGCCTAGAACTTCTGCAGTCAAGATGAACGTCATAGATCATCCTTTCGGTTCTGGTAGAGGGAAAAGAATCAAAAGTAAGATTGCAAAGAGAAATGCCCCGCCTGGTGCAAAGGTTGGGTTAATAAGGCCTAGAAGAACAGGTAAGCCTTAAAATTAAAATGAAAAATAAAGTAGAAAATAAAATCAAACGAATTGTATCAAGAAGAGACATAGCAACTTTAACAGAAGGAGGTATTGTTTCAGTAAAATTAAAACACTTTTATCCAAGTGTTAGCATTTATACAACAACAGAAGAAGGATTATTTATGGTTGCGGGGAATTACATGACAACTACAAAATTAATAGCCCCTTTAAGAAATAGTTTGTTCAATCCAGAAGGGAGAATAATGGAACTCGTCGGTTTTACTAGAAATATGGAGTTTGAAAATGGGGCTTTGATTTTATATGATAAGGCTATAGGAAAAAAATGTTTGCTCCCAGAGAGTGGAACTCCTTACAATTATTATAAAGACAGATTATCAGTAGAGGGATTAATAAATTAAAATGGACAAGAAAAAAGATTTCACATACAGGGGAAAAAATATTGAAGAATTAAAAAAGCTTGAAGTTAGAGAATTTGCAAAATATATTAAATCAAGAGCAAGAAGGGCTGTATTGAGAAATTTCCAGAGTATTGAAAAATTCCTAATTCGAGCAAAAGAAAAAATTGAAAAAAATAAGCAGATTAAAACTCACTTAAGAGATTTAGTTATTGTTCCAGAGATGATTGGAATGAAAATTAATGTGTACAATGGCCATAGTTTTATTCCTGTGGAAATAAGTGGAGAAATGCTTGGCCATAGGATGGGTGAATTTGCGCTTACTAGAGGAAAAGTAAAGCATGGTAGTGCTGGAATAGGTGCCACAAAAGGAAGTAAACACAAAGCTAAAAAGTAAACATGACAGAAAATAAAAAACAGACTAAAGAAGAAAAAGTAGATAACAAAGAATTAGAAAGCACCCCTAGTGAAAAACCCATCTCTAATGAAAGTGAAGTTAAGGAAGAGAAAAAAGAGATTAAAGAAAAACCAAAAAAGGAAATAAAAAAGAAAACAAGTGCCGTTGTTAATGGAATTAATCTTCACATGTCAACAAAACAAGCCGCTGCAATTTGCAGGTTCATTAAATGGAAAGAAATAAAAAAAGCTGTTCAAGAATTAAAGGAAGTTTCTCAATTGAGGAGGGCGATACCTATGAAAGGCGAAATACCACATAGGAAAAATATTGGTCCTGGAAGATATCCTCAAAAAGCGTCTAAGGCGTTTGTTGAATTGTTAAACACTCTTTCGGCAAACGCTGAAACTAATGGATTAGAAAATCCAATAATAGCTAAAGCTGTTGCTAACATTGCATCAAGGCCTTATGGGAAATTTGGGGCTGTTAGGAAAAAAAGAAGTCATGTTGAAATAACTGCTATTGATAAAAAAGAAAAAACACATTCAGACAAAAAAGCAATGGAGGGTAAAAAAAACTGAAATTCTTTTAGGATTTCATCAAATCCGTTCATCAACGGAGGTTAAAACATATAATGGAAGAAAAAAAGATTATTGATTTGAAAAAAGCAGAATTTGTTTTAAGAGAGTACATCAAAACTTCTCTAGGAAAAGGAAAAGTAAGCCGGGTAAAAATAGAGTATACTCCTGTTGGCGAAAAAATAATTATTTCAACAAATAAACCAGGATTAATAATCGGGAAGAGAGGAGAAAGAATTGATGAGTTGACCAGAACTGTAAAAACTAGATTCAAATTAGAAAATCCACAGATAGAAATAGATGAAATAATGGACCCAGAGTTTGATGCACAAATTGTCGCTGATGAAATAGCTTTGGGTTTAGAAAGATTTGGCCCAATTAAGTTTAAAGTGATAGCATATAAATCACTTCAGAGAATAATGAACGCTGGGGCTCTTGGAACAGAAATAAGATTAAGTGGAAAACTCCCAGGTGCCAGAGCAAAAACTTGGAGATTTGCACAAGGATATCTCAAAAAAACAGGAGACAGTGCAAAGGTTGTAGACCGAGCCCAATCAAGAGCCGAACCTAAAACAGGCACAATTGGAATAAAAGTCAGCATTCTTTCACCATATGTTTTATTGAAAGACAGGATAAACGTCAATGAAGAACTTTTAAATAAATTAAGGGTGAATGATGGTTTAATAGAAAGCAACAGCGGAGGAAAGAAAGTTAAGAAAAAATAAAATGGCAATATTAAAATCAAAAGAAATAGCAAAAATGAAAAATGAAGAATTGAATAAAAAACTTAAAGAGCTTAAGTTGGAATTAATAAAAGCGAAGGCTGGGGCTTCTAAGGCTGGCACATCAAAGATTAAAGAAATTAAAAAGACTATGTCTAGGATATTAACAATCAACAAATCCAATGAGGAGGCGTTGAAACACAAATAACTATGGAAATATGTCCAAAGTGTGGATTACCCAAAGAAGCCTGTGTATGTGAACAGATAGCAAAAATTTCACAAAAGATAACTGTAACGACAGACAAGAAAACATACGGAAAGATAGTAACTGTCGTCACAGGGTTCGGCGATGGAGTGGATGTGAAAAAAACCGCAAAAGCTCTAAAAAACGAACTGGCTTGTGGAGGCACCTACAAAGATCGTATGATCGAGCTTCAAGGAGATCATACCAAAAGAATAAAAGGTGTCTTGGTCAAGTTGGGTTTTGATGAAGAATCCATAAATTAGAAATACGCGAAAAATGACAAAGAAGGAAACCAAAGTAAAAGAAGAAGGAATGCTAAAAATAGCTGGTGCTTTATGCAGTGATAGGAACTGCCATGTCCATGGCGGATTAAAGACAAGAGGAAGAATCTTTGATGGATTGGTCATAAAAAAATTCCCGAAAAGAGTCGCAATAGAATTTGACAGGATGACATATGTAAAAAAATATGAAAGGTATAAAAAATCAAACACAAAGATTCATGCCAGGCTTCCTGACTGCATGAGTGACAAAATCAATGTTGGAGACTACATTAGGGTGCAGGAATGCAGACCTTTAAGTAAGATAATACACTTCGCGGTTTTAAACAAAATCAAAAATAAAGAAGAAGCAACAAAGATTTTGAACAAACAGGAGACTAACTTAAAATGAAAAGAGCAATTATTTTAACAGGAAGAGAAGGAAACTCTGAGTTTTACAGTTTATTATTAGAACTAAATTCTAATGCTGTTTTTTACACTCATCGGTTTAAAGAAGGAAATCATCAAGCTTTTTTAGACGAAGTTGCTTCAGATTTTGCAGAAAAAATTGCTGAATATAATAAATCTGGAATTTTAGAAGTAGGAAGATTAAATGGTTATAATATAATAGATGGAAAACCTATTGAGGTAGATAAAATAGACACAACTTCGTTTGAAAGAAGATTAGAAAAATTGTTAAAAAATTTAAAGGGAGTAACTGCAGTAGAAAATATTGCAAGTTTAAACAACTAAAATGAAAGCAATAAGTGCACGAGGAACAGAAGGAATGAATTTAGGAGCCTATGCCGTGGCTGCTGATAATAGCGGTGCTAAAATTGTAAAAATCGTCGGTGTTAAAGGAAGCAAGGCAAAAAAAGGAAAACAAACAGCTGCAAAAATAGCAGATTGGGTTAAGGTCAGCGTAAGAAAAGGTTTGCCAGATATGAGGGGAAAAGTATTTGATGCTGTTGTTGTAAGACAAAAAAAACCATATAGAAGGCTTAGCGGGGAAAGAATTGCTTTCGAAGATAATGCAGTCGCTATACTAAAAGATGAAAAAGGAAATCCAAAAGGGACACAAATTAAAGGTCCAGTAGCAAGGGAGGTTATGGAGAGATGGCAGCAAGTTGCTAAAATCGCTTCACTAGTCTATTAAAATGAAAAATAAATTTTATAAAAATTGGAAAGCATCAAAGAATCCAAAAAAGCAGAGAAAATATTCAGCTAATGCTCCAATCCATTTAATAAAAAAAATGATAAGTGTAAATCTTTCAAAGGAATTAAGGAAAAAGTATGGAAAAAGAAATGTTCCAATTAGAAAAGGCGATACTGTAAGAATCATGGTAGGGAAATTAAGAAATAAAGAAGGGAAAGTAAGCAAGGTAAAGAGAAATGACTTGAAGGTTTATATTGAAGGTGTGCAGGTAAAAAAAAGAGATGGGTCTAAAGCAGATATTCCCACCAGGCCTTCAAATTTAAAAATAATTGAGTTGATTTTGGATGATAAAAAAAGAATAAAGTCTATTGAAAGAAAAGCAAACATTCACAAAGAAGAAAGTAAAAACAATAAGGAGAAAAAATAAAATGCATTTGAAAAGACATAAGTCGCCAAAAAAATGGCCAATAAAGAGAAAGGGAACAAAGTATATAGTTAAACCAAACTTTAGCACTAACCAAGGGGTTCCAGTATTAATTGCATTAAGAGACATGTTAGAGCTTGCAAAAAACAGAAAAGAAGTAAAAAAAGCTATTCGTGAAAAACAGGTTTTGCTCAATGATAGAAAAATAAAAGACGAAAAAAATAATGTCTTACTCTTTGATGTTATATCAATAGTTCCGACAAACAAAAATTATAAGTTGCAATTATCAAATTTCGGAAAGTTTATGTTTGAAGAAGTTAAAGACGCAAAGTGGCAGCAAAAAATAGTCAAAGTAGTAGATAAAAAAATCCTTAATGGTAAAAAAGTGCAGATTAATTTAAACGATGGCCATAATTTCTTATATAATGGCCAATTAAATATTAATGATTCTGTTGTTTTCGGCTTCAAAGAAAAAAAGATAATAAAAGTCCTTCAATTAAAAGAGAAAGCAAAAGCTATTGTTTACGCTGGAAAACACGCAGGTAAAGAAGGAGTTATTGAATCACTAGACAATAATAAAAAAATGATTGAATTAGATGTGGGTGGCAGCAAAATTAATGTTTTAATTAAACAGATTATGGTGGTAGAATAAAATGACTAATAAAAAAGAAAATATTATGAGAGAAATAAAAATAGAAAAAGTTGTCTTTAATGTCGGAGGAATGGGAGAAACCTTAGAAAAGGGTTTTAGGTTATTAAAATTCCTAACAGAAAAAAATCCTGCCAGGATGAAATCAAATAAAAGAATTCCAACTTGGGATATAAGGCCTAATTTGGCTGTTGGGGCAGTAGTAACTGTAAGAAAAGACTTGGATAAAATTTTGAAAAGAATGCTTACTACAATTGATAACACCTTAAAAAGAAAGCAGATTAGCGAGAATAATTTTTCTTTTGGAATAAAAGAATATATCGAAATTCCAGGAGTGGAATATCAAAGAGATATTGGGATTATGGGATTGGACGTCACTGTTGTTTTTAAAAGAGCTGGTAGAAGAGTTGGGATAAAAAAAATCAAAAAAGGAAAAATTCCGAAAAAACAAACCATATCTAAAGAGGAAATAATTAAATTTATGGAAGAAAAATTCCAGACACAATTTATTTAAAATGAAGTTAAATACAAAATTTTTAATCAAAGTAAATAAGGAGATAAATTTAAATGACAGCAAGTGATTGGAAAAAAATACTCAAACAATTAAAAAATAAGCCAGCAGTAATGGAGAAATTTATTAAGCACTGCAAACCTAAAGAAAGAAAAACGGGTATAGCTTCAAGAAAGTGTGAGAGATGTGGAAGGTTTGGAGCACATATAGGTTCTTACGGTTTGAATTTGTGCAGACATTGCTTCAGAGAAATTGCTCAAGAAATAGGCTTTACAAAATATTCATAGGAGAAAAATGAGTCACGATATTGTTGCAGATGCACTAAACATGATAAATAATTCCCATAAGGCGGGAAAAGAAAATGTAAAGGTAAAGATAATTTCAAATCTTTTAATCGAAGTTCTAAAGATAATGAAGAAGAAAGGAGCTATAAAGAAATACAAAATCGAAAGTAAAGAAAAGTCTCTAGAAGTTTCTATAGGTGATTTAACAGAATGCAAAGCAGTAAAACCAAGATTTACCGTTAACAGAGATCAATTAGAAAAATACAGAAGAAGATACCTCCCATCAAGAGATATGGGGACATTAATAGTCTCAACTAATAAAGGCCTTATGACGCACGAAGAGGCTGAAGAAGAGAAAATAGGAGGTTGCATAATAGCATTCTTTTATTAAAATGAAAAAAGAAATATTCAAAGAAATGGTTATTCCTGAGGGAGTTAATGCAAAGGTAGATGGAAATGTACTAAATATCAGTGGTAAAAATGGAGAGATTACAAGAAAAATGAATTTAAATAAATTAGAGTTCAAAATTTTTGATGGAAAAATTATTATTGGAAGAAAAAAGGCAACAAAAAACGAGAAGAAAATAATTAATACAATGGCAGCACATATAAAAAATATGATTGATGGAGTGCAGAAAAAATTTGAGTATCAATTGAAAATATGCTTTAGTCACTTTCCATTCACTGTAGAAACAAAAGGTAATGAAGTGTTAATAAAGAACTTTCTTGGAGAAAAAGTCCCTAGAAAAGTAAATATGCTAAAAGATGTTGAAATAAAAATAGACAAACAGAATATTACAATAAAGTCTGCAGATAAGGAATTAGCGGGACAAGCAGCAGCTAACCTTGAAGAGGTTACAAAGGTTAAAAACAGAGACAGAAGAGTGTTTCAAGATGGCATTTATATAACAAGCAAAGCTGGGAGAGAAATATAATGACAAAATTTTTAAGAAGAAATTCTGATAAGTTTTCAAAGCTAGGATTAAGGAAAAAGAAAAAGCAAGTGTGGAGAAGCCCTAAGGGAAGACATAACAAAATGAGGAAAAAAAGGAAAGGGTATCCTGCAGTTGTTAGTATTGGCTACGCAACAAATAGAAAAACAAGAGGAAAGATTGATAACAAAAATCAAATTGAGGTTAATAATATCAAAGAATTGGCCGGATTAAAAAATAATGATATTGTCTTGATTGGAAAAATTGGAAAAAGGAAAAAGATAGAAATAGTAAAAAAGCTTAAAGAAATGAAAATTTCTGTTTCCAACCTCAATATAAACAAATTCCTAAAGAAGAATATGGGGGAGAAAAAATGAACTTAAAAAAGAAAAAAGCATTGGCTGCAAAAACTCTTGGAGTTGGAAAGGGAAGAATCGTTTTCTTAGTGCCAAGATTAGATGAAATAAAGGAAGCAATAACAAAACAAGATATGAGAGATCTTCATAAAGAGGGAGCAATACTAATAAAAACAATAAAAGGAAGAAAAACAAAAAAGAAAAGCGGAAGAAGAGGTTATGGGAAAGTGAAAATAATTGTTAACACAAGGAAAAAAGATTATATTGTACTAACTAGAAAATTCAGAGGAATGGTTAAAGATCTCTTGAATAAAGGAATAATTTCAAAAGAAAACTCTTTAGAATTGAGGAAAAAAATAAAGAATAAGCAGTTTAAAAGTAAATCGCATTTTAATGAACAATTAAAAGTAAAGGAGTATTAAATGGAAAAAGAAAAAGCACTAAAAGATTTTGAAGAAGGGTTCGGCAGATTAAAGCAAGAACTTAAGTTTAAAACTAATTTGGATGAAATTGATGAAATTTTCTTTATTAGAGATGTTATACTTCAAGATGGATTTGTAAGCAAAAATTTATTCAGGCAAATGGCCTACAGGATTGCAGAATTTTATCTAAGATGGAATGATTATTTGCATGGTTTAATAATGCCAAACCCTCAAAATATTTTAAGTTTAAGCGAAAGTAAGATTTTTAACCAAGAAGAGAAAAAGATTATAACAAACATGATAAAAAAGATAATGGAATTGAACAGCAAGAATATTCTTATAACTTTGACTAGGGATAAAGCAGAAGAAGGGAAGTTTATTGATTACAGTGTTAATATGTGGAAAAGTGAATTACAACCAGAGATAATAAAATTAATTAAAAAAATAAATAAAGAATGGGGAGAAAACAAATGAGAATCCAGAAGAAAAGAAGAAAAGAATTCAAAACAAACTATTTGAAAAGACTAGAAATGCTCAAAAGCGGAATACCAAGAGTTGTCTTTAGAAAAACAAACAGATATTTGATTTCACAATATGTTGAAAGTAAAGAAGCACAAGACAAAATAATATTTGGAATTGATTCAAGAAAAATTTTAAATTACGGCTGGCCAAAAAATCTAGAAGGAAGTTTAAAGGGCGTTACTGCTGCTTATTTTTTAGGATTATTGACTGGAAAAAAGATTATCAAAGACAAACTTAAAACACCAATAATTGATTTTGGGCTTTATAGAGTATTACCTAAGACCAAACTGCATTCTTTTGTTAAGGGAATGATTGATGCTGGAGTTAAGATTAAAGACAAAAAAGAAAATTTTCCGGAGGAAGATAGGGAAAAGGGGAAACATATAACAAGTCTTAAATTTGAAGAGATTAAATCAAAAATAGAAAAATCGTAAGATGAAAAAAACAGATAAAAAACAAGTATTTGAAGATGTAAAGAAAACTGTAGAGGCCTATGGGGCATTTTCAGAAGAAGAAGCAATCAAGAGTGCAAAAAATCCAGAGGAGATTACTGTAAAGTTGATTGATGAAGACATCAAGGATAAAAAAGTTGAAGAGATAATTGAAGAGACAGAAAAAAAGGTTATTGGAGAAAAGATTAGAGAAGAAATTGCTGGATGGAGACCAAAGACAAAGCTTGGAAGAGAAACAAGAGAGGGAAAAATAAAAAATATAGACGAAATATTAGAAAATAATAGAAAAATATTGGAAGAAGAAATTGTTGATTATCTGCTTGGTTTAAAGTCCGACTTAATTTCTATTGGACAATCAAAGGGAAAGTTTGGTGGAGGAAAAAGAAGGGCTTGGAGACAAACACAAAGAAAGACCGAAGAAGGTAATGTGCCAACTTTTTCCACAATGGCTGTTGTTGGAGACGAAAATGGGCATGTTGGAGTTGGAATGGGGGAAGCAAAAGAAACTCTTCCTGCAAGAGACAAAGCAATAAGAAAGGCTAAGCTTAACATCATGAAAGTCGGGAGAGGGTGCTCGGCATTTGACTGTAATTGCAACGAACTCCACACTATTCCATTTAAAGTTGAGGGAAAAACTGGAAGTGTGAGAATTATTTTAATTCCGGCTCCACAGGGCACTGGTTTAGTTGTGGGAAAAGAAATAAAGAAGGTTTTAAAATTAGCTGGAATTAAAGACGTTTATAGCAAAACTTTTGGACAAAAAAGAACCTCATTCAATCTTGTCAAAGCGTGTGTTAATGCTCTTGAAAAAACAATGGTGAAGAAAAAATGAAAGCAAATCAAAGATTTTCATTCATTCGAAATTATAGGAGATTATTCAAATGATTGTAGCAATAAGAATCAAAGGAGATGTAAACATAGACCCTAGAATAAAGGAAACACTTTACAGAATCAGGCTTAGAAGAAAATATTCTTGTGTGGTCATTAAACCAGATCCCGTTAGCCTAGGGGTCATAAAAAAACTAACAAGTTTTATTGCATATGGAGAGATAAATGAAGAAACTTTGCACAATTTAATTGAAAAGCGAGGAAAACCGATTGACAAAAAAAAGAAAATAGATGTAAAAAAAGTTGTTGAAGAAATTAAAAAAGGGAAAAAATTTGAAGATTTAAACTTGAAACCATTTTTCAGGCTTCATCCTCCAAGAGGAGGAATAGACAGTGGAAAACACTTTGGAGTCAAAAAAGGAGTTTTGGGAAATAACAGAGAACATATTAATAAATTAATAGAGAGAATGTTGTAATATGAAAACAAAAAAACGTAAAAAGTCGTCAAGAATGCACGGCAGAGGAATGGGCAGCAATGGAAGAGGATTTAGAAAGAAAGGAAAGGGTAAGGGTCATCGAGGAGGAAAAGGGATGGCTGGAACAGGAAAAAGAGCTGACCAAAAAAAAACTCTCGTACAAAAGCTTTATGGTCACGAATATTTCGGAAAACAAGGAATAACGAGCAGAGGAACAAGAAGAGATAAAAGAAAGAAAATAAATTTGAGGGACATATCAAATAACCTGAATAAATATGGGAAGAAAAGCGGAGATAAATGGGAGATAAATTTAAGCGAATACAAAATACTTGGTGAAGGGGAAGTCACTCACAAACTTGTAATCAAGGCAAAAGAAGCTTCACAATCTGCAATTGAAAAAGTTGAAAATGCTGGCGGTTCTATAATCCTTTCCGGAAAAAAAGAAAAGATTGAAAAAGAAGGGTGAATTTAAGAGTGGATTAAAATGAACTTTAAGCAGATATTTAATTACATACCTGAGGTGAAAAAACCTGAGGAAAAAAAGCTCAGCTTTAATGTGAAGCTTAAGTGGACTCTTATTATTCTTGCAGCTTTTTTCGTTTTGGCAAATATTTCTCTTTTTGGATTAAGCCAAAATTCACTTTCCAGGTTTGAATATCTTGCAATAATTCTTGGAACAGATTTTGGAAGCATAATATCGTTAGGAATAGGTCCGATAGTTATGGCTTCGATTATTTTGCAATTATTAGCTGGGTCGGGAATTTTGAATATTGACCAGACTACAGAAGAAGGGAAAAAATTTTTCCAAGGAATACAAACACTTATGGTGTTTTTCTTCATAATATTCGAGGCATTAATATACGTAATAATGCAAGGTCTTCAGGCGGCGCCAGGACTGACGGAAGTCGTTATATTTCAACTGATTCTTGGAGGATTAGCTATATTCTATATGGATCAGGTGACCACAAAATGGGGATTTGGAAGCGGAGTTAGTTTGTTTATTGCTGCAGGAGTCTCATGGAGGCTTATGACTGGAGGATTTCAGTTCATAAATCAGCAAGGAAGAAATTGTCTTTTAGATTTCAACAACACTCCTTGTGCGGGAAAAGTTCTTGTTTTACTCCAATCAATTGTAAATAGAGCCCCTATTGAGTTGACATCTGCTTTATCTGCAATACTTGCTACTATAGCAATAACATTGCTTGTTGTCTGGGCTCAATCTCTTAAAGTTGAAATTCCACTCTCGTTTGGCAGAATAAGAGGATATACTGTAAAATGGCCTCTTGCATTCTTTTACGCATCAAATATTCCAGTAATTCTTACAGCTGCCTTGGTTGCAAATATGCAGCTCTTTGGGGGGTTAATTGAAAACGCTGCTACAAGCTGTGCTCAAGGAACTTGTTCTGCGTTAGCAGGTTTTGCGTCACATTTAACATTTTTAGGAACTTTCATTAATGGACAACCGGTGTCAGGATTAGCATTTTGGGTCGGCTCAAATAATATTTTAGACTTAATAATCAGAGGCGGACTTTTACCTAGATACTTGCTTCAAGGACTTACACATATAGTGTTTTTTATGGGTTTATCAATGATATTCTCTGTTTTTTGGGTTAAAACATCTGGGATGGACGCAAAGGCCCAAGCACATAAAATTTCTGCTTCAGGATTACAAGTTTCTGGTTTCAGACAGGATGAAAGAATTCTTGAATCTATATTGTCTAGGTATATAATGCCTTTAACTGTGATGGGGGGAGCTGCTGTCGGACTCTTAGCTGCAACAACAGATTTGCTTGGGGCTTTAGTTTCAGGAACAGCAATATTATTAGTCGTAATGATAATGTTCCAGTTCTATCAGAGCATTGCGCAGCAACATCAGACAGACATGAATCCTGCAATAAGAAAATTCATGGGTAGCTAAGCTTTAAAAAAGAGATTCTCTTAACACTAAAATGAACAAAATAAAAAAGGGAGTAAATTCCTTTTCTAAATAAAATGAATAAAGAAGGAAGTTTCAAACCTGTAGTCATAGTATTGGTGATTTCTATGCTCATCGCTTTTTTTTGGAATAGTTTGACTTTTCTTAAAGATGGAGTGCATGCAGTCTTAAACCCCACTCTTGGTGCTTTGATAAATTGGAATGTTAACATTGGAATGTCAATTGTAGTTTTGTTGATAACTGTTGTCACAACTGTGGTTCAAAAGTATACAACAGATCAAGAAGCCTTAAAAGATTTGAAAAAGCAGCAAAAAGAAATGAATGAAAAGGCCAAACAGCACAGAAGCGACCCGCAAAAAATGCTCGAGATACAGAAAGAAATGGCTCCTTTAAGCATAAAGATGATGAAGCTTAGCATGAGGGCATTTGTATTTACCGCAATTCCTTTGCTTTTGTTCATCAGATGGTTTGTGGACTTCTTCACAAGCATAGGAAATCCAAAGATATTCGGATTTTTCAGCTGGCTTTGGTTTTACATATTGTTCAGCCTTATTGTAAGTGCAATCCTTAGAAAGATTATGAAAATTGTCTAAGGGACTTTGTTTACAAAGTGATTTCTGTTTAAAAAGTTGCTAGATAATTTTCATATTGGATTTTTATTAATTTGTAACCATACTTTTTAAAAAATTGAATTACTTCTTTATAACAATTGTCATTTATCTCAATAATCACATTTTTTATTCTTTTTTTTGAGAAAAGATTTATTCCACCCTTTAAAATATTAAATTCTGAACCATCAACATCTATTTTAATCAAATCAATTTCCTTATTCTTAAAAAGATTATCCAATGTGTCTGTTTTAACTATTTCGAATCCCTCACGTAGCCAATTATTAAACTTCTCTCTGCCTTTTCTGTTGCTTAATCCTACCCTAATTGGATAAACATTCTTGAGATTATTTAGGGATATGTTTTTATTCAATGTAATAAAATTCTTCTTATCAACTTCTATCGGAAACACCTCTGCATTAGGATTAACTTTACTAGCAAGAATAGTATATTTTCCTATATGTGCCCCCACATCTACAATAACTTTACTTTTCTTTGCAATTTTTTCAAAAACTTTTCCAGTTTCAAACTCATAAGAACCTGAAACAATATGCAGGTCAAGGCATTTCTCCTTGCATAAAAATAAACCATAACCATTGTCTATTATTGTGGGTTTCATTAAAGTGTCTCCCATTGAAAATCTATCTTTCTTAAGAATCAACTTTTCAATTAGCCTACAAAACAAATATTTTAACTTTTCTTTTTGAACCGAAACATTATCTAAGAAACTGTTGCCCTTTAATTTAATAAATGATTGTAATTTGTTCATCTTTTCTATATGCATAATTGTGCAGAAGTGATATTTAAAATTATCGGTATAATTAAACCTATGTCAAGAGATAGTATTTTGGACATTACGGAAAAAATATTAAAAAGGCTCTCTAACAAGAAAGAGCATACAATAAACAATATTTCAAATGAATTAAAGATTCAATGGAGAACTTCTGTTAAAGTTTTGGAATTTCTTGAAAGGATAGGTTTAGCTAAAGAAAGAAGGGGTAAAATAACTTACAAACAAGAGAGGTTGTTTAGTATTAGGAAGAAATAGTTTTTATATAAATTCTTAGACATTTCTGTTTAATAAACCAAGCTTTTAAATAAAATCTTGTCTAAGGAAAGTTTTATAATCTCTTATTTCTCTTTTCGATTATGGAAAACCCCGAACAGGAATTAATGTTCAAATTAAGTTACTTTGAACAGCAGATTAAGCTATTGCAGAATCAACTGGAGGCTGTTGAGCAAGCCTTGTTTGAGCTGTCCAATCTGAGCGACGGGCTGAATGAAATGAAAAATGGAAAGGACAGAGAAATTTTAGCGAGTGTTGGAAGAGGCATATTCGCAAAAGCAAAACTTTTATCTGACGAGCTTATTGTAGATGTTGGCGGAAAGAATTTTGTGAAGAAAAGCATTCCAGATACACAGAATATTATTGAAGCTCAATCTGAAAAATTAGAAATGATAAGGAAAGAGCTGGAAGATAATTTGGAAAAGGTTAATGAAGAAGTCACCAAAACTTTTGAAGAGGCTCAGAATAAGAGTGGATAAAAAAAGGCTACTTAGCTTTTCTCACAAACTCACTATAGCTTAATATTCCAAGCTCACTAATTATCTTTGTTATATATTTTTTAGGCACAAATTCAAATGCAGGATTTTTTATCTTTACATTTCTTGGCACTTTATCCCAAACTTCATTCAAAGATCTTTGTTCAATTGGAATCTTGTTTTTTGAGAACTTCCAAGAATCAGCGATGATATAAACAGGGACTTTATGGTCATATGCTATTTCTGCAAACATCCCACTTCCAATTTTGTTTATTATTCCATTTTTTAATAATGCGTCTGCCCCAAGAAATACTTTATCAACTTGAGTGTTTCCCTTTCCTCTGATGATAGCAATTCTTGCCCCAGAGTCAGCATATTGTGTAACTTTTATCCCAGCTTTTGCAAGTTCTTTAGCGGTTTTTCTACCTTGATACAAAGGACGAGTTTCAGTATTATAAACCTCAAAATTTTTTCCTTTCTTTTTTGTATAAATCAAAGAATTGACTACGTTAGTTGAATGGCAATGTGTAAAAATTTTGTCCTTGTTTTTTATAATTTTCAGAACATTGTTATTAATTTCATTTTGTGCCTTATCAAAGTGGAGAACAATTTCATCGTAAGATGATTTTTTGGATAAATCAAGAACCTTAGACAGCATTGGTTCTGTTGGTCTTGCTAAAAGAAGTTTTTTCTTTGAATTTAAGTTTGGAAGTAAAGAATAAGCTTTCAAAGCAGCTTTTGCAATGTTTCGGGCTCCTTGAATTTTGACTGATTTTATATCATTTATGATTTTATTAAGAAATCTCTTTTTTGTTAGCAAATCCATTTTTTAATAATGCAAAAAGAATATAAAAAGGTTTTTAAAAGTAATCAATGTCAAGTTTAAATGCACTATAAAGAGATAATGCTCCATAGACTTAGAGACTTAGACTCAATTTTAAGAGCTAAAAAGAAAACTAAACTGTTTTTGTATGTATTTCTAAGACAAGTTTTTAAGTTAATTGGAATAAATGAAGAAAGAATAAAATCTTTGATTGAAAAAAACGAGTCTAAAGTTTTTGGAAATATTTTTTATGTTAGAGAAAAAACTTTAGACTTTCTGTTTGTATCAAAGTATTACGAACCAGAAACAACTAATTTTATAAGAAAAACAAAAGGCGATGTTTTTATTGATGTTGGAGCGCACATTGGAAGATATGCTGTTTTGAGTTCTGAAAGTTATAAAAAAGTTTATGCCATAGAACCTCATCCAGGGAATTTTAAATCTCTTAATAAAAATGTAAAACGCAATAATTTGAAAAACGTTTTTTGTTTAAATTTTGCTGCTTCTAATTTTGAAAAAACACTTTTTTTGGAAGATTTAAACATAAATACTGGAACAGTGAAAATTGATCCAGATGGTAAAATTAAGGTTAAGGCGAAAAAACTAGACAACTTGATTAAAAAAAATTCTATAAACGTCAGAGATTTGGGTTTGGTGCTCATTGACGTAGAGGGTCATGAGATTGAGGTCTTAAATGGTGCAAAGAACATGTTAAAGATAGGCAAGGCAAAACTTATAGTAGAAACTTTTGACTTAGAAAAATTGACCAGATTTCTTGAAAAGTATGGTTACAAAAAAAGAAGAATTTTCGATTACTACAATTATTTATTCGTAAAAGAATAATTACGAAACTTTAAAAATTCTTCCTGCGTGCTAGAGAAATGCTTGAGTCTATTATAAATCCAAAGAATGTTGAAAAGGGATCGTGGAAAATGCTTTTTATAGGTTTAATATACGGTTCTCTTTCATTATTGTTGGTTAAATGGTTTTTTGGAGGAGATGTCGTCCTTTCAAAATTTTCAGGAATGATAACTGTGACTTTTTGTGTCATGTTTTCTCTGCCATTTATGTATTACCTAATAAAACAAGAAGAGGAAGAAGATGAGGAGATTGAAGGATTTTTTAGTGTATGGAAAATGCACAAAAATGCAGTGTACTCATTCATGTGGCTTTTTTTGGGATTTATAATCTCTTTCGCATTGTGGTATATGATTTTGCATGACTCTAATTTGTTCAATGCTCAGGTAGAAACATATTGTTTGATAAATAGCCCGGGAAACATAGAAGGGTGTGTCGCGAGGTATAATATAGAGAATACTGTTTCGACGACAGGAGCCGCAACTAAAGAGCTAAGACTTCTTTCAATTATAGAGAATAATGTCTATGTTATGATATTCACCCTTATCTTCTCTCTTATTTTTGGTGCTGGAGCAATATTTGTTTTGGCTTGGAATGCAAGCGTCATATCTGCTGCAATTGGAATCTTTACAAATTATAAGATTAGTGAGATTCCATTTGGACTTCTGAGATATATGATTCATGGGTTCCCTGAAATAACTGCTTATTTTATAACTGCTTTGGCTGGGGGAATATTTGGTGTTGGGATAATAAGGAATGGGGTAAAAAGCCCCAAATTTTTAAGAATAGTTGAAAATGTAGTTGTTTTACTTTTTATAGCAATACTTATCTTAATTGTTGCAGGAATTATTGAAGTGTATTTCACCCCCATACTCTTTAATTGATAGGACAAATAAGTAATCTTTAAAAATAATCTTTTAATTTTATATTAATGGAGATGCTTTTGATTCTTACAATTTTTATAAGTTTTAGTGTTACGTTTCTGATAATCCCGTACTGGATAAGAAAAGCTAGAGAAAATGGAATGGTTGCAAGAGACATGCACAAAAATGGAAAAGATGGTGTTGCAGAACATGGAGGAATTCCTGTTTTGTTTGGGTTGACAATCGGAATTTTGTCTTATATTGCTTTGAAAACATTTTATTTCAAATCAGATGGTGAAACGATTTTTATTTTTGCATTGCTAAGTTCTGTTTTGATTAGTTCTATTGTTGGCCTTATGGACGATCTTCTCGGTTGGAAAAAAGGATTATCTAAAAAAATAAGACTTATTGCCATAGCTTTTGCAGCAATACCACTAATGGTAGTAAATGCGGGAGTAGATTCAGTTAGTTTACCTATTATTGGAGGGGTTAACTTTGGATTATTATTCCCTCTAGTGATTATACCTTTAGGGATTGTTGGAGCTACAACAACTTTTAATTTTTTAGCAGGTTATAATGGATTGGAATCGAGCCAAGGAATTTTAATTCTAGGGGCTTTAGCTCTGGCAACATACATTACTGGAAGCAGTTGGGTGACTATTATTTGTTTATGTGGTGTAGCCTCACTTAGTGCCTTTTACATATTTAACAAACATCCTGCAGACATATTTCCAGGAAATATTTTAACTTATCTCACTGGAACTATGATTGCAGCAGTAGCGATTATAGGTAATGTAGAAAAAATAGCAATAATTTTCTTTATCCCTTACATTATTCAGACTGTATTGAAAGTAAGAGGAGGATTAAAAAAAGAGAGTTTTGCTGGTTTAAACAAAGATGGAAGTTTAGAAATGCCATATGACAAAGTATATGGATTAGAACATATAGCAATAGTAGTGTTAAAAAAAATAAGACCAAGCAAAAAAGTTTATGAAAAAGACGTTGTTTATTTGATAAACATTTTCCAGATTATATTTATTGCAATTGGATTTTTGACAATCTTATGATTATTGTTCTGTGAATTATACCTTACAAAATCCATAAACCTTTAAAATGCCTTATTCTTAATGTCTAAATGACCGACGAAGAAAATAATGTTGGAAAAGAAAGCGAGAAAAAAGAATTTAATGAACATGTTCACCACAAAAAAAGCAGTGATGAAATTGATTTTTCCAAGTTTGTTAATGTGGTAAATAAAAATAATTATGTTTTAGTTTTTTCTATGCTTTCTCTTTTAGCACTAATAGTCAGCATTTTAAGTCTTGCAAAAGCAAATGTTGGAATCAGCGTTGTTAACAATCTGATTAATTTATTTCCTACTTGGATTTTTTTGTTTCTTTTTGCAATGCTGATTTTATCATCTATATGTGCTTACTTTGAAAAATATGCAATAATGTTTTTGCCATTGTTGATATGGATTATGTTTACAACTGCTTATGTAAGAACATCAAATTTAAGCCAGCTCAAAGATATAACTACTGGAGGCTATACTCTTGGACCAGATTTAGATCCATTCTTATACTTAAGAAATGCTCAAGAAATTCTGAGAGGAACTCTCCAAAATCCTGACCCCATGAGATATGTCCCGCTTGGTTCACAAAACTACGCATTTGGTAATTTAATGCCTTGGGCACTTGTTTTTGTGTTTAAGATATTTTCTATATTTAGCAAAGTATCTCTAGAATATGCGGCAAACGTAACGCCCGTAATTTTCTTTTTAATATCGATGGTTGGGTTTTTTCTATTTAATAGAAGCATTTTTTCAATAAAATTTTCAAAAAACTTCGCAACAGCCGTAGCTATATTAGCTAGCGCCATTTATGCATTTTTGCCACAAATGCTCCATAGAACAACTGGTGGAATCCCTGAAATTGAAAGTTTAGGAATGGTTTGGTTTTGGTTTGCGTTGCTATTTTTTACACTTGCTTGGAAAAATAAAGATAAGAAAAACTGGATAATTTACGGTGCTATAGCCGGAATCTTCACAGGATTAATGTCTTGGACTTGGGGAGGGTATAGATATTTGTATATGGCCATAAGTGCAACTTCGTTTGTGTTCTTTTTATTTGAAAAAAATAGAAAAAAGAATTTTTACATATTCTTATCATGGGCAATTCCTGCCTTAATTCTAGAATTTTTAAGACTTAAAAGTTTATCAGCAATGATAATTAAAGTGAGTGATACTGGCTCGGCTATATTTATACTGTCCATATTCCTTGTTGATGTTTTAGTTGTAAAGACAAAACTAAAAGAAAGATTCTTCAAAAAGATACCTTTAAATGGAAGTCTGTTAAGTATAGCTATAGATGTTTTGCTCATAATAATATTCTTATTAGTGCTTAATCCTAGTTTCTTGATAAATTCTACTTCAGGATTGATCCAAGGATTACTTTATCCATTTGGAAGAGGAAGAGTGGGAGTGACTGTTGCAGAAAACAAAGTCCCATATTTTTCAGAGATATTGGGCAATTTTGGAAACTTATTTTGGATTTTCCTCTTAGGAAATTTAGTAATATTTTGGGAATCTGCAAAAGAACTGAATAAAAAGAAAAGAATAACTCTCACAGCATTCTTTGTGTTATTACTTGCAGGATTATCTTTTTCTAGAATTTCGACAAGCAATTTATTGAATGGAAATAATCTCTTTTCAGATGTTTTTTACTTAAGTGGAATTATTTTATTTGGTGGTGCCATGGTTTATACTTGTTATAAAGCAAAAAGATTGAATGATGAGAGCACTTTGGATGGGTTAAAAAAAATAGGAGTTGCTGAAGTTTTAATTTTAGCACTTTCATTTTTTGCATTAGTCTCTACACGTGGGGCGATTAGATTATTTTTTATAATAGCCCCATTAATTACAATAGTTGTTGCATACATTCCTGTTAGGATAACCAAATCAATAAAAGACAACAGAGAAAAAGGGAAAAAGAATAATCTTGTTCTTTGGATTTTGTTTTTCGTATCAATACTAGCAATCCTAGGAGTTGGTATAAATAATGCAAACAGCACTTATGCCGAAGCAAGGTCTACAGTTCCAGGCATTTATGAACAATACTGGCAAAACGCAATGGCTTGGGTTAGAGAAAATACTACTGAAGGAAGTGTATTTGTTCATTGGTGGGACTATGGGTATTGGGTGCAAACTATTGGAGAACGACCGACAGTAACAGATGGGGGGCACTACATTGATTATTGGGATCATTTAATTGGAAGATATGTTTTAACTACTCCTTACCCAGAAACAGCACTTAGTTTCATGAAAACACATAATGTATCTTATTTGTTGATAGATGAGACTGATTTGGGAAAATACTCTGCATACTCTAGCATAGGAAATGATCAAGACAATAATGACAGAATGTCCTGGATCTCGATGATGTTGCTAGACCAAAAACAAACTCAAGAAACTAGCAATTCCACAATAATGGTTTATGCTGGAGGAAGCGCACTTGATGAAGACTTAATCTACAACCAAGGGGATAAAGAAATTTTTCTTCCTGAAGGAAAAGCAGGTTTAGCCGCGGTGATAATTGAAAACAAAAAATCAAATGAAAGCAGCCAGATTGGACAGCCAGTAGGAATTTTTGTGTATAATGGGCAACAGTTCAGAATTCCGATAAAAAGAATTTTCTTGAACAATAAGCTGATTAATTTTGATGAAGGAATAAATGCCACTGTCTTTTTGATTCCAACACTAGAGAACGCTCAAAATGGGGGTTTAAGAATAAACAATCTTGGGGGAATTATTTATTTGTCTAGAAAGGTGCAAGATGGTCTTTTTGCACAGCTTTATCTTATGGATGACCCTTCAAAAGAGTATCCAACTCTAAGCTTAGCCCATGTTGAACCAGATCCATTAATAGGCAACATTAAGTCACGTGGAGCGGCAGATTTAGGGGATTTTATATATTACCAAGGATTTAGGGGTCCAATGAAAATCTGGAAAGTCAGTTACCCAGATAGCATAATTAGCCGAGAGGAATTCTTGAGAACTGATGGATTATTTGGAGAATTTGATAACCTGACTTTTACAAAATAACTTTCTTAGATACATAAAGCTTTAAAATGAGTTTAGTTAAATTTTAATATGCAAACGAATCATTCTAGAATAGCTGTTGTAATTGGCACAAAAGCTGAGTTGATTAAATGTATGCCCATAATGGTAGAACTGCAAAAGCAAAAGAAGGATTACTTTTTTATACATACTGGCCAACATCCACTAGGCAAGATATGCAAAGACTTTGGAATAAAAAAACCAGATTTTGTATTGAGTCCCGAGCCCAAAATAAGCACAAAATTTTGGTCAAAAATTAACAGAATTTCTTTTTTGTGGTTTTTTTCAATGATTTTCAAGATTAAAGAGGTTATAAAAAAGATAAATCCAAAATATGTTGTTTACCATGGCGACACTATGAGCACTGCTGCAGCTGCAATAGGGTCCAGTAAAATTATTAATCCTTTAAAAAAATGGACAAACGTACATCTGGAAGCTGGCTTAAGATCAGGCTCATTGTTTGAGCCTTTTCCTGAGGAAATATCAAGAAGAATTTCAGACTCTTTTTCTGATATCCTCTTAGCAGTATCAGATCTTACAGAAGATAACCTAAGAAAAAGCTATGGGAATAAAAAAATAATCTTAAAGACTGGCAATACTATTATTGATTCATCTTTGTATACTTACAAAAAAATAGAAAAAAAATTTAAAAAAGAAAAAGAAGGGTATGTGTTGATCAATATTCACAGACATGAACATCTAAGAAATAAAGAGAATTTAAGAAAAATTGTAGAGGTCATTAACTCTATAAAAACAAAGGGAATCTGGCCGCTTCATGATAATACAGAATATTATCTTAAAAAGTATGGTCTTTTTGAAAAAATTAATAGAAAAAAAATTTTGATAACACCTTTAAAGACTTATGAAGAGTTTATTTTTCTTCTTGCAAATTGCAAATATCTCATTGCTGATGGTGGCTCAATCCAAGAAGAAAGCCTTGTTTTTAAAAAACCTTGTTTAGTTCTAAGAAATAGAACTGAAAGACAAGAAGGACTTAAAACGGGAATTAATTTTCTCACAATGGATGTAAAAAAAGCAAAGGAAATAATAAAAAGTTTAGACAACAACAAGATAAAGATTAAACCTTTCAAAAATCCGTACGGAGAACCGGGCTTAAGTAAAAAAATAATTGAAATACTAAGATGAAAAAAATTAAGGTATACCTCCAATTTCCATGGAATATTTCTGATTCACAATATTACAAAAGTTTGATAGAAAATCCCCCAGAAGGAGTAGAATACAAAAACACCACATCAAGAATTGGCATGATATCTTCGGGGAAAAAATTAGCCTGGTTTAATTTTTTGAAAAGACAAATAAGAAGCTGGACCAAAAAATTTGGAATGGTTATTGTTAATTCCCACCTCACAAAAACAAATGGAGATTTTGATTTAATACATTGTGCTCATTGTCTTAGTAAAAATTTAGACAAACCTTGGGTGGCAGATTTTGAATCATGGTGGCAAATGTGGATTTCTGGGAGAGACAGCATAAGAGGAAGAGACAAAGTTTTAGAAATTTTAAAGAGAAAAGAATGTAAAAAGATACTAACCTGGACTCCGGCTGCAAAAGTCGAGATAGAAAAAAAATTTCCAGAAATTAAAAATAAGTTAGAAGTGGTAACTTTTGCTATGCCTTTTAGAAAAATAAAAAAGAAAAATAAAAAAGAAAAAGTTCTTTTATTTGTGTCAAGGTATTTCTTCCATAAGGGAGGATTGCATGCACTAGAGGTTTTTGATAGAATAACCAAACAAGAAAAAAATGTTAGGGCTATATTGGTCTCAGATGTCCCAGAAAACATAAAAGAAAAATATTCGCTCAATAAAAAAATACAGATACATGGACTAATGTCTAGTTCTAAGATAATAAAAGAAATTTTTCCTATGGCAGACATATTTGTTTATCCGGGTTATAGTGACACATTTGGGTTTGTTTTTGTAGAAGCATTATCTTTTGGCTTGCCAATTGTGACCGTGGAAGGTTTTTCTAGAAATTTTATTGTCAAAGATGGTGAAACAGGATTTATAATAAAAAAAGACGCAGAGATTGAAATAGAGGCTTTAGGGAAAAAAGAAGAAATTATTGTTCAGAGGATGGTTGAAAAAACATTAACAATATTAAAAGATGAAAAACTGAGAAGGAAAATGTCACAAAATTGTATAGAAGAAGTTAAAAATGGTAAATTCTCTATAAAAGAAAGAAATAGTAAGCTGAAAAAAATTTATGAGGGAGCTATAATATAGCAAAATGGACAATACAATTGAAGCTGTTAAAAATTGCAGAGCTTGTGGAGCAAATAATTTTGTGCCGATACTATCTTTAGGAAATCAATTTATTACTAACTTTGTTTCGTCAGAAAAGGAACAAGGAGAAAAAGTCCCATTGGATTTGATTTTGTGCAATGATTGTAAAGTTATGCAGCTGAGACATAGTGCTCCTCCAGAAGCCATGTGGGGGGATCAATATTGGTATAAATCTGGAATTAGCAGCACTATAAAAGCAGATTTAAAAGATATTGCTGAAAAAGCCCAACAATTGGCCAAGTTAAATAATAATGATATTGTTATTGACATTGGATGCAATGACGGAACTATGCTAGATTTTTACAAGGGGAAAAATCTTAGTTTAGTAGGATTTGAGCCGTCTAAAAATGTTGCAAGAGAAGCTTCAGCAAAGGGACATAAAGTTATAAATGATTTTTTTAACGCTGAGAGTTTTAAAAAGGAGTTTGGCAATAAAAAAGCAAAAATAATAACAGCTATCTCCATGTTTTATGATCTTGAAGATCCAAACAAATTTTTAAAAGACATAGTATCTGTGATGGACAAAGAGGGGATATTTATAATACAACAAAATTATTTGCTTACCATGTTAGAACAAAACGCTTTTGATAATATTTGCCATGAACACAGAGAGTATTATTCTGTTTACTCACTAAAGAAACTCTTGAATAAACACAACTTAGAGATATTTGATGCCGAACAGAATAGCATAAATGGTGGAAGTGTAAGAACCTACATAAGACTGAAAAATAATAAAAATGTTAATGGATTTTCTGGAGCAGAAGAAAGGTTAAAAAAAATAGAAGAAGCTGAAATGAAAGCTAAATTAGACTCTGAACTCCCATACAGAAAATTTGCATCTAGGGTTGATGGTATAAAAAATAAGTTAATGGATTTTTTAAAAGAGGAAAAGAAAAAAGGGAAAAAGATATGGATCTACGGGGCTTCCACAAGAGGAAATGTTATACTACAATACTTTGGCCTTGGACCAAACCTAATTGATTGCATAGCCGACATGAACCCAGACAAATGGGGTAAAAAAACCGTTGGCTCTTTAATCCCAATTGATTCTCCAAAAAAAATGAGAGAAGCAAATCCAGATTTTTTAGTAGTGAACACTTGGCATTTTTTGGATGAGATAGTTAATCAAGAAAAAGAATATTTTAACAAAGGGGGTAAATTTGTCGTCGCTCTCCCAGATTTCAAGACCATTGATAAGACTTAGTTCTCAATCAATCTTTTCTTAATCACACTTAATCCCTTTTCGAAAGTAGTAAACTTTATTCCTAGACCATTCATCTTAGCAGTGTTTAAAGTTGCATTTTCCGGAATCTTTATCGCAACTGGCTGTGATTTATTTATTTTTATTAAAGAATTTTCTCTAACAATTGACTCAAGATTTCCTAGCAACTCAATTATTTCCATTTTATCCGGACCTGCTAAATGGAAAATCCCTTTTTTATTTCTTTTTACCAGTTCCATCATTAATCTCGGAACATCATCCACAAAAATAGGTTGCCTGAGTTGATGAGGTTCCCGTAATTCTATAAAATTACCAGACAAAACTGTATCAAAAACCCCATTTTTTTTATCTTTTCCATTATACCCATACATAATATCTACTCTAAGGATAATTCCTTTTGGGTTTTTCAAGATTTCTTTTTCGGCCATAATTTTTGTTCTTGCATACTCATTTATTGGGCTGGTTTTATCATCTTCATTATAATTGCCAGTTTTCCCATCGAATAAATAAGAAGAAGACATAAAAACCATCCAGGCTCCAATTTCATTAGCGACCTCTGAGATATTCTTGGCCGTTTTATAGTTTAGGTCTTCGGCGAGGCGAGGATTATTCTCGCACTTAGTTGAGCTCGTCAAGGCAACTGTGTCTAAAATGACTTCTGGTTTATACTTTAATAGGAATTTTCTTACCTCAGAAATGTTCAAAACATCCAATTTATTTTCTGAAGAATTTTTTCCAGCTTTCACCACTTCATTGTTTTTTGATAAAATTTCTGCTGCTTTCGTTCCCAAAAAGCCATCTGCGCCGATTATGGCTACTTTCATTTTAAAGCGTGATAAATTTTTTTGTATTTTCTGGCAATTGCAGACAATCCATTTTCCTTAAGGTAGTTAACACATTCTTGTTCCATTCTTTTAAGGTTTCGTGGTTTTATTGAATCTTTTATAACTCTTGGATAATCTTCGTCATCTTTAGCTATAGCAATTCCCTTAAAATGTCTTGACGCCTCATTAAAGAATTTTATATTGCTTACAATTATTGGCCTCTTTGCAGCTATTGAATGTGCAAAGATTCCACTCCCAATTCCCCCCCTATATGGAAGAAGAACTAAATCTGCTGCTGCAAAATATTTCCACCATAAAGGGTTCTTATCAGTTATGTCAAAAATATCAAAACGCACAAACTTTTCTAATTTTTTTTGTTTAACAATCTGTTTATTTTCCTCAATATAATCTCTTACTCGGTCCGTATTTCTATCATTTACAGAACCTGGATTTGCAACAACAAGGGTTGTTCCACCTATTTTATCAGCTTGGTTGATGATAATATCATGGCCGTGATCAGGCACCATACTCCCCATGAATAAATAAACTGGGCCAGATAATTTTAATTCCTTTTTTGTTTTTAATTTGTCATAAGAAGGCACATTCTCTATTATTCCTTGTGGAAGAACAGCTATTTTTGAAGGAGAAAAATTATACTCCTTGACTAATATATCCTTAAAAAACTCTGCATGAACAACAACCATATCTGAACACCAATTTATAACTCTATTTTGAGTGAAATACAGAAATTTTCTAAAAAACGTCTTTAGTTTGCTACCTTTAAATTTTTCTTTTTTGGATAAAACTGTATGCATTGTCGTAATAACCCTACATTTACAAAAAGAAAACAAGAAATAAAGGGCAAAAAATGGAAGGCCATAACCTCCGAGCAAGTTATATTCGTGTTGTATATGAACAACATCATATTTTTTTATTTCCTTAAATTTTTTGAATATATTGAATGGAGAACCGGCAGTATAATTTATGTTACTAATATCTTCTCCCTGTTGTTTAATACTATCAACAAGAGTTACAGAATAACCTGAAATCGCTTTTTCAGATTCTCTCGTTGGAAAAACCATTGCTATTTTCATTTTGTTATTAGAGTTAATATCGTTTAATGAATATTACTTTTTGAGTGTTGAATTTTTATTTTCCAGTAATCAATTGTTTTTTTTAATCCTTCCTCTGGTGAGACTGTCTGTTCCCAATGCAGGATTTTTTTTGCTTGCGTACTATCCAGAACTAAATAAGGCTGGTCTGACGCCAATGGTCTATTTGGGTATCCTGGAGGGAATTCCCTCAAGTGCAATTTGCTTTCAGGAAATCCTATAAGTTTAGCAATTTTCAGCGCCCACTCTTTATTTGTAATTCCTTTTCCCCCAGAGATATTAAACGCGCTTCCTTGAATGTTTTTGGTTTTCATGGCTAAAAGGTAAGAATTAACATGATCCTCAACATACATGTAGTCTCTTATGGAATCTGGAGCACCTATGTAGATATCTTTTCCTTTGATCATCTCTGTTATGAGGTACTCGGTAAAAAAACCCGGATCGTATTTTCTTCCAAACGTGTTGCTATTTCTTAAAATGACCACATTGAAATTATAAACTTTATTTAGCATCCTCATGTAAATATCCATTGCTGCTTTGCTTACAGCGTATGGACTTGAGGCTTCTAATGACATATCTTCTGTGAAAGGAGTAAACTCTTTTATCCCATAAACTTCTGCTGTTGAGGCTACTACTAGCCTAACTTTTTCAGGGCCATAAAGCTCAAGAATAGCCTCAGCCATATTCACTGACCCGAGATAATTTACTTTCTGGTATGCAATAGGATGTTCAAAGCTTAATCTTACTGGGGATAAGGCTGCAAGATGAAAAACAACATCAGGATTAACTTTTTGAAGAGAGTTTTTTATGGAGGTATAATCTACAATGTCGCATACGATTATTTTTATTTTGTCTTTAATGTCTTCTATGCTTTCTAAATTTCTTCCGATTACATGCCTAACAATTCCGAAAACTTCATGGCCTTCATTCACTAATTTATGGGCCAATTCGCTTCCTATAAAACCAGTGATTCCAGTAATCATAACTCTCATGAGATTGAGTAAGACTTATGATTTATAAGCTTTATTGACATCAAGTAATGTTTAACCTAGACAGCAAATTATCAAGATATTTTTTTGATCCTTCTATGTCAGATTCTAATGGGGCCCACGGGGCGAATTCTTTGTAGATTTTAGGGTCGTATGGGCCTTGGGTTATTTCCAAAATCACTGCAGGATTATCAATAACAACTAATGAGTGGAAATTTTTTTCCGGGATGTAGACTAAAGATGATACATCCCTAGAAGATTCCGAGACAATTTCGTAGTTTTTTATATCTCCTTCGTCTGTGAAATAGATCGGAGCAAGCTTACCTCTGAGAACTAACCAGTATTCATCTAATCTTTCACCATGCCTATGGGGCCTGACGTAAGTTCCTGGAAGCATTGCATTTAGTAAAGGTCTTACTCCCGTGTAATCTGCTGGTTTCAAAGCTTTAGCCTTCCTTAACCGAGGGTCTTTTCTAGCTTCTTCTAACAAATCATCAATAATTTTTTGGTTGACTGATTCCATAAAAAGTCCTACAAAAATGAGTTTTTAAAGATTTGGACTTCTAAGAGTATATTCTAATTACACAATCTTTTTAAAGAATTATTAGTAAGGTAATTTATGATATTTAAAACAGCAGTGATTATTGCTGGGGGGAAAGGAGAAAGACTGGGAGATATTGGAGAAGGACTACCAAAACCACTTGTAAAAGTTGAAGGAAAACCAATTTTAGAAAGAATAATCTTGTGGTTGAAAAAGAATGGTGTGGAAAAAATTGTGATAGGGGTTGCCTACAAAAAAGAAATGATTAAAGATTATTTTGGTAATGGTAATAGACTTGGTGTAAAAATAATTTACACAGAACATGATGAGAATGGGGGAACTGAAGACGCTTTTAGGACTGCAATAGAAAAGTCTAAGATTGATGATGAAAATTTTTACGCATTGAATGGTGATCAAATCACAGATCTTCAACTTGAAGGGGTTACAAATAAACATTTAGTTTCACACGCAACAGTAACCATGATTACCACTAATCTAAGGACCAACTTTGGAATTGTGCAGATTGATGACAAGAATAGAATTGCTAACCTAAAAGAGAAGGGAGAAGTGAAAGGATTGCTCATCAATACCGGAATTTATGTTTTCAATAAAAAAATAAAAAATTATTTGGTCGGGGGAAACATAGAAGAAAAGGCTTTTAGAAAGCTGATAGAGGAAAAAAACATGATTTCATTTTACTATGACGGGCTGTGGACCAGCTTTAATGACAAAAAAGAACTCGCAGTAGCTGAAAAAGCAATTAGGGAATTTAGCGGACTGATTGATTAAAATGAAAATCGGAATTGTGGCAGACGGCCCAAAAATATCGGGAAGCATGAAGTATATATTACAGCTTTATTCTAGAATTAGAAAAAAAGAAAAAACTTCACTTTTACATTTGGCATATGAGGGCAGATTAGATTTAAAAGGCTTAGACGTTGAAGAATTAAAACCTATAAAACTACCTTTTTTTAGTTATTTTTTTAACTTTGGAATTTATTATCCGATAAAAACTTGCTTTAAGTCACTGTCAAATTCTTTTGATATTATTCACTTTTCAAGGCACTATCCATTTTTTATCCTTTGGCATAAAATTCTAACAAAAAAAAAGATAGTTATTACATCGCATGATCTTTGGAAGTTAAACCATAGATATTTATTATTTTTAACAAAAATTCTTAAAAGAGTGGACAAAATAATTACTGTCTCCAATGCAACAAAAAAAGAGCTGGTAGATTTGGGGCTAAATGAAGAAAATATTGAAGTAATTTATCATGGGGTTGATAAAACAATTTTTAAGCCAATAGGTAGAGATAAAGCATTTAATCTTTTAACTAAAACAAAACTTCATGACAAGGTAAAAATTTTAAAAAATGCAAGTAAAATATTTTTAAGTGTGAGTAATGATACTGAAAGAAAAAATACATCTAGGGTGTACGAAGCATTTTCAAAATACCTCAAGAAGGATGATAAAGCATTACTAGTAAGAGTGGTCTCGGCCACTAACAAGAAAATTATAGAATCTCAGACTAAAAGATTCAGCAGTAATGTATTATTTTTGCAGGGATTGTCTGAGGAAGAAATTAGTTTGATGTACAATATTTCGGATTTGTTCGTTTTTCCATCAATTTGTGAAGGGTTCGGTATGCCTTTACTGGAAAGTATAAGCTGTGGAACCCCTTGTGTTACATCAAACTTCCAGCCGATGACCGAAGTTGTCGGTGAATCTGGGATTTTAGTGGATCCTTACGATGTTGATTCCATTTATCAAGGTCTAATTTTGTGCCTAAAGAACAGAGATGTTCTTTCAAAAAAATCTTTAAAAAGGGCAGAACTATTTTCATTAGATAAAACTTTTCTTAAAACGTACGAGGTTTACAAAGATTTACAACAGGCCACAAAATAAAATGAAAATTCTTATGATTGCTACATATTACTTGCCCCGAGTTGGGGGTGGAGAGGATACTATAAAAAATTATTGCAGGATTTTTAAGAAAAAAGGGCATTATGTAGAGGTAATAACAAAAAAATATGATATGTCGCTTAAAGACACTGAAATAATTGAAGGTGTCAAGATTCATAGAGTCCCTTACCACAGAAGTAACAAGCTAGGATTGGTTAAATTTTGGAGATGGATGTGGAAAAATAGAGCGAAGTTTAAGGATTTTGATGTAGTCATGTACAATGATTTTTCAACTTTTTATTGGTATTTACCACTTAAATTTTATTTTAAAAAACCAGATGTTATTTTGTACTACGGGTATGAGGGTTTTCCGATAAAAATAAAACACAAAATATTAAGAAGAATTGCAAAAGAGTTTACAAAGAAAAGCATTAATGGAGGAAGATATCTTGATAAGTATTACGGATTTAAAACTGATGATTATATTTATGAAGGTGTAGGGGATATAGAAAAAGTTCCAGTTAGTAAGAAAAAAAATAAGGCGGTTTTTATAGGCGGTCTTAGAAAAGACACATCTATATTGGAATATTTGAAATTCTTGAAGATTTTGAAGCAAAATCATGGCATTAACCTTGGCTTAGATGTCTATGGTGGAGGAGATTTGGATAAACTGGCAAAAACATATGCCAAAAATAATAAATTAAATGTTATTTTTCATGGAGTTGTTCCAAATGCAAAGAGGTTCATTCCAATGTATAAATACGGATTTGCAACTCAATGGGGTTCAATAATGGACTGCATGAGGTCTAGAACATTGATCTTTGCGCTTTGTAAACTTCCAATTACATTAGACTATGACAGAGAGATTCTTGATGAAGGGCGATATGGAATAATCAGTACAGATCCTGGGGAAATGGTTGATAAGTTTATTAAGTGTTACAAAAATGAAAAACTGTTTAAAGACATAACAGCTCAAGCTTATGACCACTCAAAAACAAGAACATGGAATAAAATAGCTGGAAAGATACTAACCATATTGGAGCAAGCCATCAAGAGTTAATTTAAAACATTTTTAAGCGTTAAGATTTTAATCAATCAGTTTTGTTAAAAAAATCATCCAAACAACCACACACTCTTTTCTGATCATCCAGAGTTAACTCACCATGAAGAGGTAGAGAAAGAAGATTGTTGAATAGTAAGCTAGAATTTGTTAGCCCCCCCATATTTTTCAGATTTGCAAACGCTGGTTGAGTATGAAGCGCAAACGTTCCTATTTGGGATTCTATACCCTCACTGTGCAGATAGGAAATCACAGAGTCTCGTATTCCGTTTTCTTTTAGGAGCACAGTATAGGATTGAAAATTATGTTTATTCCCTTCTGAAACATATGGTATTGTAAGGTAGCCTTTTTCCTTTAAAAGTTGGTTATATGAAAACGCTTTTTCTATTCTTCCGGTCACAATTTTTTCTAATTTTTTTAATTGTTCCAAACCTATTGCTCCAAGGATGTTGCTAAACTTATAATTTGATCCCAAGGTTACAAATCGACCTTCTTCCATCCCAAAATGTTTGAAAGAATGCATTTTATTGTAAAGAATCAAATTGTCGGTGGTTATCATCCCCCCTTCACCAGTAGTAATTACCTTCCTGGGATGAAGACTAAAACAGGTAAGATCAGCAAGCGAACCCACCTTACACCCATCCAATTCTGACCCAAGGCTACATGCAGCATCTTCAATCAAAGGGATCCCAGCATTTTTTGCAAAGTCATAGATTTCTTTGTCTAAAGGATTTCCCCCCCATGATACTGGCATAATTGCTTTTATTTTTGGAGTAATAGCTTCCTTTATTGCTTCGAGGGTTACGTTTCGTGATTTGACATCAACGTCAACAAGAATTGAATCGGCTCCAACAAGCATTACAGCTTCTGCTGTTGCAGGGTAGGTAAAATCTGGCATTACTACTTCATCTCCAGGGCCAATATTAAGAACTCTTAATGCTAGTTCAAGAGCAATGGTACAATTTGGAACCGCCACAGCATATTTTGCACCGACACTTTTTGCAAATTCTTCTTCAAATTTTTTAGTCACAACACCTTCAGTCAAAAATTTAGAGTCAAAAACTGCCTTTACTGCATTCAACTCTTCATCCCCCATTGTGGGTCTTGATAAGTGTATGTATTTTTGATTCTGTCCCATTGGTTCTTTAAAAGACTACTATTTAAAAGGATATCTGTTTTGAGGACACAAATGTTTAAAATATGTATAATCTACAAAAAATAATGAAGAATAACCCTTCAAATCTCAAGCAGGTATGGGAAGAATATTACGAAGAGGAAAGTGACACTGCAATAAAAGATAAGCCTTTTTTCTTGCTGGAAACAGAAACGATAGAAAAAGAAGTTGGAAAAATTGCAGAGAATAAAAAAAAGTTGAGTATCTTGGAGTTAGGATGTGGAACTGGCTTTTTAGCAAAAAGATTGATAAAAACTGTCTTCAAAAATCAAGAGTACACTTACACTGGAGTAGACATATCAAATAAGGCAATTGATAAAGCAAAAAAAAGAAAAATACCCAAGACTTTTTTCATGGAAGCTGATTTTTTTAATTTTTTTGAGAAAAGCACAAAAAAATATGATTTAATAATCTCCCAGAGATCCATAATGGCATTATTAAAAAAGGAAGAGCAACTAAAACTTTTAGGTTTAATTAACTCTAGGCTGACAGATAAGGGCATCGGACTGTTTACAGAGTGTCTACATGAAGCTTCTGAAGAAATAAATGATTATCGAAAACAATTAGGGATTGAGCCATTTAAAAAAGTTTGGCACAGTAGATACCTGAGAATTGACGAAATAAAACAAATTTTTGAAAAATACAAGATTGTTGACTTTTGCTCTACTTACTGGCTAATAACAAGAATTATCTACCCTTATTTTAAAGAACCAAAACATAACACCCGTTTGTCTAAAGTTGTAGCAGAGTTCCCAGAGTCGGGAAAATATGGGCTGGTTAAACTAATAATTGTTCAAAAATGAAATCTATTTTGATAACTGGCGGAAGCGGTTTAGTTGGAAGTAATGTTGCTAAATTTTTTAATAATAAAGGTTATAAAATTTTTACGGTTGATTTGAAAGAAAGTTCATTTAACAACCATATTGTGTGTGACTTGAGCAAAAAAGAAAATTTAGTAAAGCTGCCAGAGAAAGTTGATTATGTTTTTCATTTTGCGGCGCATGTGGATGAGAAAGATGAAAATAAGGAGTATTTACTAAGAAATAACGTACTTTCTACATTAAATGTATTAGAATATGCTCTTAAAAATAAGGTTGAAAAAGTTGTTTATTCCTCAAGCAGTGCAGTCTATGGAAAGACTGAAGAGTACCCAATAAAAGAAGATTTCTCAAAAAAGCCCCAGTCAATTTACGGAATATCAAAATATTTTGGAGAAGAACTTTGTAATCTCTATCGGAAAAGAGGGTTGCAAATAATATCATTCAGATTAGGTTATGTTTTGGCTCCAGTAATCCCAGAAAGGTATTTTATTTACAGAATTATGAAAAAACTAAACAATAATGAGTGTATCACAATCACAAATGGAGTCAAGAATAGCATGTCATTTGTTGATGTGGAAGACATAGGGGCTTTTTGTGAGGAAGGGTTGAATAAAGACCTAACTGGGAATTTTAATCTGACAGGCCAAAGAGAAGTGAATTCAAAAGAGGTCATAGATCTTCTAGTTAAAATGTTTAAAGAATATTCTGGAGAAATTAAAGAGGAAGAAAATAATTCAATCATGAGAAATTGTTTTTCCAATGAGAGACTTTACTCGACGTTTAATCAGAGGTATAGGCTCGGTATTGAGGATTCTTTAAACAGAATAGTCGCTAGTTTTAAAGACGGTCTAACGGAGTAAATCTTGCTTTTAAAGGAACCATATATTTCATGAATATAACTTCTGCAGGAGTTTTCATCTTTGTATAGAGTTTGTCTGTAAGTGAAAAATGGGTGACTCTGTTCCCAAACTTAACACTACTTGCATTTGCTACAGTGATCAAAAGAACATCTGAAGAAGAGCCTTCGATATTTGAGATTACAGTTTTTGGATCTTGTGTTAATAAGATTTTGAATTGATAGTCTCTTGTGGACAGAACATCTTCCCTCGAAGAAGCATCTTGTCTTGTGTCAATAGTATAACCACTGTATTTATTAAGATCACGACCAAATTCTCCTAAAAAGTTGGACATCAAGTTTAATTTTTCTTGTATATCCAGATTTTTATAAGAAGAAAAACCTTCAACCACTTTTGCAGGATTACCTCTAGCAAGCGAGTTTGGGAGGACATCTTTTGTCACATTACTCTGGAAAAGAACAATTGCCCTATCTCCGATGGTTACTCCAGGAGAAACATAAACCGAACCTGTAAGCCAAACATCATTTCCTATAGTGACGGGCGCAATAGAATTAACAACGCATCCTTCCAATAGTTCTCCATGGTATCCATGAGAGTATATCTCTGAGCGAGCCCCAATACCAACATTATTACCAATTGTTAACCCTCCAGATGAATTAAGAATAGCATCGCTACCTACCCAGAAATTATGGCCTATTGAAAGAGGTAAGTGACCTTGAAATCTAACTCCGTCCTGGACTGTCGCATAATCACCAATAGATAATTTAGGAAGGTAAATCTTACAATTTTCCCACACATCACAAAAATCCCCAAGACTCAATGATTCAAGGTTAATTTTTCTAGAAGAAACAACATTAACTCCTCTCCTGATTCTGGTCCCATCACCAACATAAATTTTCTCTCCAGCTAGTGAAACTCCATCTTCAATTATGACATCTTTTCCAATGTATAAATTGGCTGCTTCAATGTAAGCTCGCTTAGACACTTTTGCAGAATTATCAACGTATGAATTCGTTGCCTTTATATTTTGGGGCATAGATTAAAAGGAGTAACGGCATTTAAAAAATTATGTGTTTTTAAAAATGGTTAATTAAGAATTTTTCGATTCATCTCTCCATTGAATTAATTTTGTTAAACCATAAGGTAAACTGTATACTGGTTTGAACCCCAACATTTCTTCAGTTTTTTTAGTACTACCAATCCTGTTTTTCACAAGAAGTCTTGCGTCACCTTCACTATAGGGGTTAAATTTAACAGTCAAATCTGAATTCTTCAATTTAAGTATTAGGTTGCATAATTCTCTAATTGTTGTTTGAACACCCGTACCAACATTAAAAAATTCATCGGATAAAGGTGATTTAAGCGCAACAATATTGTACCTGGCAACATCTTCAACATAAACAAAATCGTAAGCCTGGGTGCCATCTCCATTTATAATTGGTTGTTCATTTGCATCTATTTTGTTAAGCATTATAGGCACAACTCCAGAATAAACCGAGTCTTGATTTTGTCCTGGGCCATAAACATTCATGTACCTTAACCCAACATAATCTAAACCAAACCTATCATGAAAAGCTCTGCACATTGCTTCACCAGAAATTTTAGTAGCCCCATAAAAATTCCTATTGTTGAAAGGATGATTTTCACTCATTGGAATTTCAACTGCATCACCATAAACAGAAGCGGAAGAAGAGTAAATAAGTTTACTTATCTTATTTTTTACACAAGATTCAAGAACATTAAACGTTCCTTCTGTATTTACCTTAAAGGCAGTTCGCGGAAAATCTTTGCAGTGAAGAAGCCACATAGCCGCCAAATGAAAAACATAGTCTACCCCTATCATTGCATCATCGAGGGTGTCTAGATCATTTATGTTGCCACCATTAGGGTATATAACGCAACGTGAATCCAACAATAATTTTTCTAGATTTTCCATTTTGCCTCTAGAAAAATTATCATAGACTACTACTTTGCCAACATTCTCTTTAAGAAGTTCAGAAACAACATGTGAACCAATGAAACCAGCACCACCAGTGACCAAGATTTTTGCCCCATTCAGATTGTTTTCCATTTTAGTGAGATTAAACACTTTGCCTAGTAAAAAAAGAATGTTTAAAAGATTTTCGGTATAAAAACGAATGTATTAGCTAAATGTTAGTTGTAGAAACATTCATCTCTTTATACACTCCATTATCAATATAAAGATTATGCCAAACTTCAAAACAGAGCATGTTCCAAATGAGGTTGTATTTTCTTGTTAATTTTGGAGAAGGTGGAGAAGAAAGTATTTTTTTTATGTAATCTTGATTGATCATTCCCTTTTTAACTAAAACTCCATCAATCAATTTTTGTTGTGCTAAATCCCTCACTTCACTTATATAAGTTTCAAAATTAGTTGGACCAAAACCTTGTTTAGGTCGATTGATGGAATTTAACCCGATTTTTTCCCGCATAACTTTTTTTAGAAGATATTTTCCCACACCTCCATTGATTTTTAATGAATGGGGAATCGAAAAAGCAAAATTTATTAAAGTTTTGTTTAAAAAAGGTACTCTGGATTCTAGAGAATTAGCCATAGATGTAACATCGTCAACGAATAGGAAATCATCAACCATCTTGACCTTAAAGTCTGCTTTTAACATTTGAGTTAAAACATCATTATTGCCCTTGAAAAATTGCTGGTATTTTGATGTTAAATTACTCCATGTAAAATTTTTAAGGGTTTTTCCATATATATCTGAGTATTCTTCTGGAAAGATTTTGTCTAGCGACTTTGAAAGCAAGTAGAAATCCGCCTTTTTATTTTGTTTGAGTAGAGAAGACAAAACTTGGCCCAATTCTGCAAAAGAAAGATCATCGGAACTATTTTTTATTTTGGAAATAAGCAGATCAAATTGCTCTTTAGAAAGAATAACCTTTTGGTCGTTGTTCAAAGCATATAAATACTTGTGATAGTATCCTGCAAAAAGTTCGTCAGAACCAAGTCCACTCAATACAACTTTAACATGCTTAGATGCTTCCTTTGCAATATAATAAGGATATAAGTTTCTTTTAGGAGTATCAGCATACCAAATAAGCTTAGGAAGTTCTTCCAAAAAATTGTCTGAGATTATTATGTTTCGATGATCCACATTTAACTTTGACGCCATTTCTTGTGCATGCTTAAATTCATCATTATCTTCGTTGAAACCCATACAAAAAGTTTTTATTTTGTGGGATGAAAATTTAGAAGCATAATAAGTTATTGTACTACTATCTATCCCACCAGAAAGGTAGACACCAATTGGTACGTCACTTATTAAATGGGATCTTACTGATTCTTCTAAAAGTTTGGACATATTTTTTTCATAATAAGAAAAATCGTAGTTTGTTTCCTTAACTTTTAAATCCCAATATTTAACTATTTTTACCCCATTCTCGGAAATTTTTATAAAGTGGCCCGGAAGTAATTTTTTTATTCCTTTAAAAAGTGTTCCCTCGAAGGGGATAAATCTGAAGTTCAAAAATTCGTGTGCCGCATTAAGGTCCACTTCCCTTTTTATTTCATCATTTTGTAATATTGCTTTAATTTCTGAAGCAAAAAATAACTTGTTATTTTGCAGGATATAGAACAGAGGTTTGATCCCAACAGGATCTCTTACTAGGTATAAATTTTTTTTGCTGGTGTCCCATAATGCAATAGCAAACATTCCTTCAAAAAGATCAAAGCAGTTCTCCCCATATTGCTCATAAGCATGCACTATTGTTTCCGTATCGGAATGAGTTTTGAAAATATGGCCTTTCTTTTCCAATTCCCATTTTAATTTCAAAAAATTATAAATTTCTCCATTATACACTACCCAGATTGTACCATTCTCATTAGAGATGGGTTGTTTTCCATTAGAAAGATCGATAATACTCAATCTTCTGTTACCCAGTCCAACAATTTTATCAGAATAATATCCGTAATCATCTGGCCCCCTGTGAACTAGGGAGTTGGTCATTTTTTTAAGAAGAGGCATATCTTCTGTCCCATAAAAACCAGCAATTCCGCACATTGAAATGAGAATCCTAAAGGCTTTTTAAAGTATGTTATTACTAAACGCCACCTAATTAAAAGGCAGCTGATATTTTTTAAACCGCGACCATAGAACTAACATTCCCAAATAAAAAAGATTGCTGATTACTGTAGAGACAGTAACTCCATACACTTTGGCTAGGCTTCCAGAAGAAGCTAAAAGAAAAATAGCTGCTATGTTTAGTAAGATATTTAAGATTATTGAAAAGACTAGTGAAAAAATAACTTTTCGCAGTTTTCCCTGTGAAATGTAAAGAGAAGAATAAAGTGAGATTATCGGGGATATCAACAGCACGACAGAGAATATTCTAAGAATGTTTGCTGATGAAATGTATTCTTCGCCAAAAATGATTTTTACTAAAAGAGGAGAAAAAACTAAAGTGAATAAAAATGCGAATATTCCAAGCAAAATGGTAATATTACGAGCTTTTTGAAACCCTTTATATAATCTTTTGCCTTTCAATTTTATAAATAGGGGAAAAAGAACACTTGAGAATGTTAACAGAGGGATAGCAGAAGTAATCAAACTCAAAGCTGCCCTGTAGTAGGCAATAAATTCTGCGTCAACGAATCTCCCGAGAATTATTATGTCTATATAACCAAACAAAAGCCCAGAGAGAGTTAAAGCAGATAAAGATATGATAAATTTGTTAACAATACTCTTTTCATTTTTTTTCAATCCATCATTTCTTTTTTTTAGAAAGTTAATTTCTTTTTTGGCACTAAAAAAAATATACAAAAACACAGTCAAATAGGAAAAAGAAAGTCCAAGGATTACTGAGGCTATCAAAATATCCGAAGAAAGACGTGATATAAAAAGTAGTATTAGTAATGGCACTATGATAAGACGTAAAACTTGAAAAATAATTTCTTGGAAAAGACCTTTTTTAAAATTGTTTAAAGCCGGAAAAAGGCTTGCAAAAAGAGAATTCAGAGAATTAAAAGCGATATAAAAGCTTCCAGCAATTAAAGCATAAAATATGGGTTTTTCATAGTAATAATTTGCTATAAAATATGATAATAAGATCATAATGAGGATTAATGAGGAGGTTAGAATAACTTTAGTTTTTAATAAGTAAGAAAAATATGCTTTAGACTTTTTTTCAGCCCTTGATGAAACGACGAATTTTATTAAAGTTTGCCCAATACCGAGATCAGAAAATAATGCAAAAAGAGATATTGTTGAAAGTGCTAAAGAATACAACCCAAAAAGTTCAGGCATTAACAATCTTGCAGTAATTATCGTAAATATCAGAGAGCCTATTTTAGAAACTAAAATTGTTGCGGTGGTCCAGCCTGAATTTTTAATTGCCTGGCCGGTATTGCCAGAAAAATTTCGCTTCTTTATCCTTATCAACACATCTTGCAAAAAAAAAGGTGTTTTTTTTAACATAATTTAAACAAAAGCTTAACACTTTAAAAAATGATCTTATTATAAATAATGTTTTTTTCTATATTTCACTCTTCAATTTTTCTTATAAGGTCTGTAAATGCAGGTCTTGTGATTAAGACACCTGCGGTGATTCCTATTAATGTTGTAACTGCAAAACCTTTAAGCAAGCCTGCTCCAGCCCACAATAAAGGCAACAATGAAACAAAAACAGTGAAATAAGAACCGAGTATAATTGCAAATGCTCTCTTCATTTTTTCTTTAAGACTAAGGACCTTTCCATGTTTAGCCTCATCTATGACCACAATTTGCTGATCGACTCCAGTACCAATAGTTGCAAGTATTCCTGCAATTCCGGGAAGGTCAATATTCCATTTTATCAAAGCAGCAATTCCCAGAATTATTATCACTTCAGAAAAGCTTGTCAACAACAATGCAAGAGAAGTTTTGATTTTTTTGTATCTTACAAAGATTATTATAGAGACTGCCAAGAAAGAGGCGATGCCTGTAATAAAAATGGCCCGTGTAAAATCCTTTCCATCATTATCTCCTTGGTACATACATCCGCTGCCAAGATGAACAAAGTAAATTCTTCTTAGTGCACATTCTGTGGATAAGTTTATCGCAGCGCTTACATTTGACTGTAGAGTTTCCTCTTTATGTTTTTCACACCAGTCAATGTTGGGTTTACCAGTTTTGCCAATAGCATTTATAACAACTGATGGTTTTGTTTCATCTAAGAAAGAGGCTAGATCTTTAATATTCGTTGGATCGACAATTTCTCGGTCAACTATTTCATAACCTAAACTGCTAGAAATTCTCGTACCCAAAAATCCTTTGCCAAAAACAATTTGTTCATCCATCTTTCAAAGGTCTCCACCAAGATTCATTTTCTCTATACCATTCCACTAAATTTTTTAAACCTGTGTTAAAATCTGAATGTTTTGGCTCAAAACCTAGCCCTCTAAATTTTGAATCATCTATAGAATATCTAAAATCATGACCCTTTCTGTGATCTACTCTTTGCACCATTTCTTCACCAACCCCAAATATATCGAGAAGTGTTTTAGTAACGTCAGTATTTGTTCTCTCATTTCTTCCCGCAATGTTATAAATTTCTCCAGGTTTTCCTTTTTGGGATAGATGTCATATTGCTCTACAGTTATCCTTTACATCCAGCCAATCTCTAACATTTAATCCAGGATTTTCTAGAGACCACATCAAGGGAACTTTCTTTCCATCAATAAGATGTGTTATAAACAAAGGTAAAAATTTTTCAGGAAATTGAAAAGGGCCGTAGTTGTTTGCACTTCTTGTCACAATTACTGGAAGGCCATGAGTATAAAAATAAGATCTTGCAAGATGCTCCGCTGCTGCCTTTGTTGCAGAATAAGGGCTTCTAAGGTTTAGCACATCACCTTCTTTTGAAGATGGGCTAAACTCATCTAGACTTCCATACACTTCGTCTGTTGAAACTTGTAAAAAAAGACTAACATTACTTTTCAAAGAAGCTTCTAATAGATTACGCGTACCCCTAACATTTGTTTCAACAAAAGAAGAAGAATCACCAATACATCTGTCAACATGAGTTTCTGCCGCAAAATGAAAAACTATATTAGGTTTATATTCATTAAAAATTTCAGACACTTCTGGTGAACAAATGTCTACTTGCTTGAATTTATATCTTGATCGCTTCCCAGTCCCAAGGCCTAATATGCATGCACTCTAAATTTCTTCCCTGCCCCGCGTATGTTAGATTATCAACATTGCAAACTTGGTTTTCTTCTTTAAATTCTGGGTCGTGAAGTAAATACTCAATAAAGTTGCTCCCTATAAACCCGCTTCCGCCTGTGACTAGAATTCTTGGCATTTTAAAAGCCAACAAAAAAAACTATTTAAAGTATTATGTAGCAGGAATATATATTATTCACTTCTAGATTTTATTCTACAAAATCAGCTATTTTTCTATTCGTGTATCCTTCTAACAATATCTGCAAATGCGGGCCTCGTGATCAATATTCCAACAGTAACACTTAGTATAGTTGTTAAAGCAAATCCTTTTAACATTCCTGCCCCTGCCCAAAATAAAGGGAGCATTGCTGCTATAATTGTGAAGAAAGCTCCAAAAATAATGAACAGGGCCCTTTTTATCCTTTCTTTTGCACTTAAATGTTTATTAGAAGTAGCTTCATCTAGTATAACAATTTGGTCGTTTACCCCCGTTCCCATTCCAGCTATTATTCCCGCGATACTTGGAGCGTCTAAATTCCAGCCTATTAAAGCAGCAATTCCCAAAGTTATGAATGCTTCTGAGAACATTGTTAAGATTACAGAAAGGGTTAATTTTATTTTCCTGTATCTAACAAATAAAATAATTGAGATTATTACAAATACTAAAATTCCCAAAAAGATTATGTTCTTGGTAAACTCTTTCCCAAGATTAGGAGATAAAGTGTCCAGCTTGACAATTTCCAGTTTATAAGGAAGACTCCCAGTTATCAGTATAGTTTGAAGATTATGCATTGATTCTTCAGCAGCAGTATAAGCATCTTCTTCTGTTGCACCAGAGCCAGAACCAGAAATAGATATTTGTGTTGTGACTCTTCCCTTAAGGCTGTCCCCAATTAAAAGAGTGTCAACAAGATTGTCATCTAGATAAAGGTCTAAATTTTTAGACAAATAACTTCCCTGCGCAGTTAAGTTTACGCTAAGATTTTTTGTTAAGTCAGCATGTCTTTGTGCTGCTTGTTCACTTAGATAAACTGAAAATCTGAAACTACAGAAAAATCCTCCAGATTGCGAGGGAAAACAGCTTTCCACTCCTGCACAAGTTGCATCATTTCTGCAAACAGAGGTTATGTCTTTGTCTCCGCCTACAAAAGCGGTGTCGTTCCCTATTTTAGCTTCAAATTTCCCTTGTTGGGAAATAAGAGTTTCCAAATCTTTAGGTGTTGCACCAGCTATTTCAATTAATACAAAATTATTTCCGCTCAAATCTGAAACTGGAGCAATAACCACATCCGCAATTCCATAAACATTAAACCTATTACTGATTACATCCACAAGATCTGTCATTTCTGAAGAAGTAAGATCTTTCTCCTTGGCTTTTATCAAAGCCCTAGACCCTCCAGAGAGATCAAGTCCCGTCTTGATATTTGTTTTAGGGATAGAAGAGACTGTTAAACCCAAAGATTGATTAGAGTAAACAATAAACTCTCCCTCATTTGTTGTTATTATTGTTTTTAAATATTGATTTGAATAATTTTTAGCGCCGACAATTTTGGAAAAATCTTCTACACTAGAAATTTTTTCACCATCAATAAAAGTAATAACCTGGCCCTGCCTAAGCCCCTCCGATAATTCTGTGGAATTTCTTTCAACACTTGTTATCACAACCCCCTTTTCTAAAGACTTCCAAGGAGCGATTATTAAAAAGGCCAAAAGTAAAACAGTTAGCAAAATCCAAATCCTAAGCCCTAATTTCATTTTATTCCTCTTTTGTCACAGTACCATTTAATTATACTGGCGTTTGTGAGCCATGTGTTGAAGATATCTGCGCATAAACCGATAGCCAGTATTAAAAAAATCTGCCTAAATGAATCTGGAAGACCGGTGACTAGGAAAAAAGCAGGAAGTACGGCTGCCAAGGCAGTTAAAGTCATTAATATACCTGTTTTGAATGCACCGTAAATTCTTTTGTTCAAAGAATCTTCATGAGATTTTAATGCCCTAGATGTTAGCAATATGTCTGTATCAACAGAATAACCTATAAGCATTAAGAAAGCTGCAATTCCTGCGGCAGATATTTTTACCTCGAAAAAGTTTAATACTGCTAAAGGCATAACTATGTCTGCAAAGACTGCAAATATGACTGCAATGCTTGGAATAAATGTTCTAAAAAGAAATAATATAACAAAAGACATTAAGATAAATGATATTATAAGAGCCATTATTAATTGCTTGTAAAAACCTTGACTCAAAGTTGATCCGGTAAACTCTATTGTAGAATTTGCATCTGTTAATTCATAACCAAGTACTTTTTCAATTTCTAGTTTTAATGTTTGTGGTTCTGCCGAGCTTTCAATTATTAGTGCAATTTGTTTTTGGGATGTAATATCACTAAGACTTGTGAATGATACATCTGGAAATTTTGTTTTTAGTCCTGTTTCTAAGACTTCCCTGTTTATGTTTCCTTGCAATGTTATGGATGACCCACCTGAGAGAGAAACATCTTTGTAAATGAAATCGCCATGATTTTGATAGAATATAACTAAATAGACCAGACATAAAGCCAGGACAATTAGAGGAATTAAAAGCAGAGTCTTATGGTGTTTGTCATACCAATGTTTATGTTCTTTGAATGTTTTATGTTTTTGCTCTTGCGCATGCTCTTTTTTTTCTTCTGTTTTTTCCGCGTGTTGCTCGCTGTTTTCCATTTTTTAATATAATAAATTGCCTTATTAAATGCGCCGGCCGGGAGTCGAACCCGGGCAATTTGCTTGGAAGGCAAATGTCATACCGTTAGACCACCAGCGCGAGTAAATTACAAATATAGCAGCGAAAAACAAGTTTTAAAGGTTTTCTGTAAAGTTAAAGAATATTGTGCTTCTTGAGAAATTCCAGATGAGTGGGAATTATATTATTTATTTCATTTTTTGTAAGAATTAACTCGCTCGCCTCATCATTAAGGAAAATTTTTCCGGGTTTTAATCCACAAAGAAAAACCAGTGAAATTGCATGCTGACCGCCCCTTTTCCAATCATCAAATTCCATAAATCCTAAAAATTTTTTAACATCTAAACCAATTCCTAACTCTCTGCCTGAAATTCTTTGAATTGATTCTTGGACAATTTCACCAAACAAGACAGTTCCTCCAGGAAGATGCCATTTTCCTAAGTAGGGAGGGATTGACCTTTTAGTTAGTAAAATTCCTTCTTTGCTTTTTATAATTAGATCAACACAAAGTCTGGGAACCTTTGAGTAAATTTCCTTAAATTCTTCAGGCGAAAGTTTTTTCATTCTACGAAGATGAAAATTTATTTTAAATAATTATGCCCGAGACAGGAGTTGAACCTGCGACCCCAAGGTTAGGAACCTTGTGCTCTATCCAGGCTGAGCTACCCGGGCTTAAACTAAATGCGGAGTACAGGATTTGAACCTGCGCAGGCACTAAGCCAATGGAGCCTTAATCCATCCCATTTGACCACTCTGGCAACTCCGCGTAAAAACCTACGGTTTTTTATCCCTCAAGCAACTTCCTCTCTTTGCCTCCAAAGGAAGTTTTAACAAAATTATCAAATATTAGCTGTATAAAAAGCTTTATAAATGCTATAAATCATAAACTTTTGGAGACGGCCATAGTAGATTGGAAACACCTGGTCTCTTTCCGAACCCAGAAGTTAAGCTTTCTACGCCGTTGGTGTTAGTGGCCGAAAAGCTGCGAAGCTTCGGTGCTGTCTCTCATTTTTTTTCTTAAGTTTTCGCAAAGAATATAAAATAGTTTTAATTGATATAATAATGAAGAAAAAAATAACAAAAAAAGAAGCTGAGAAACAAGTAGAAGAATTCTTCCATAATATTCATGAAAAAAGTTCTAAGGATGTCAAAAAAATAAAAAGACTTGCAATGTCATACAATATAAAACTTGGAGAAAAAAGAAAATTATTCTGCAAAGAGTGCTTTACCCCTTACAAAGAACCAAGTGTTAGAATCAAAAATGATTTTATAACAATAACCTGCGACAAGTGTGAGCATAAAAACAGATGGAAATTTGAAGGGGAATTAGACCTTAGCTCAATGACTCATGAAGAAGATGAATGTGAGTGTTGACTAACTCTTCTTGAATTTTCCAATCAATTCTATGTAATCAGCTTGTCCTAGCAACATTGATCTGCAGCAATATCTTTCAATTCCGAGTTCTTCGAAAACTTTTTGAGCAGACTCTCCGTTTTCATTAACTCTTTTCTTGAATTCTTCCCATAAATGTCCTATGGGTTTACCGCATGAAAAGCATCTGACTGGAACTATCATAATAATAAACCTGGATGTTGGTTTTTAAAGTTTACTATAGATAACTTTAAATAAAATGAGTGAAAAATAATATCATGACTCCAGACAAGTTAATAGAACTAAAAAATGTTGCAAAGTATTATGAGATGGGCTAGGCGACAGTCAAGGCTCTTGACTCCATTAATTTAGTAATAGAAAAGGGGATTTTGTCGCAATTATGGGGCCCAGCGGATCTGGAAAAAGCACAGCAATGAATCTAACAGGAAGTCTTGATTTGGCGACGAAAGGAGATATTTTTCTTTCCAATGAAAACATTGAAGATATGACTGAATCTGAACTGGCACAGCTGCGCGGGAAAAAAATAGGATTGATTTTTCAGCAATTTAACCTTATCCCAAATTTAACTGCGAAAGAAAATATAATGCTGCCAATGTTATTCCAGGGCATTAGCAAAGACGAAAGAGAAAGAAAAGCTAAAGAACTTTTGAAGCTTGTAGAATTGACCGACAGAGAAGAACATTACCCAAACCAGCTTTCCGGAGGGCAGCAACAAAGAGTGGCGATTGCTCGTTCTTTGGCTAATGATCCAGAGATAATTTTAGCAGATGAGCCCACGGGAAATTTAGACAGCAAGACCGGTAAAAAAGTCATGGAATTTCTAAAAAAACTTAATGAAAAAGATAGAACAATAATAATTGTGACGCACGATCCAAATTTAGCTAGAGAGTATGCAAAAACAATTTATTCTCTAAGAGATGGAGTAATTGAGTCAGTTGAGAGAAAAACAAAAAATTCTTGGAAAAAAATAAGGGAAGAGAAAAACAAAAAAGGGGGATAAACTGTCAAAATTGATTCTGGCTTTTAATTTTTACAATGATTAAAGATTATTTTACACTTGCTTTTGGGAGTGTCAGGCATAGGGGGTTAAGAAGTTGGCTCACGATGCTTGGGGTTTTTATTGGAATCGCTGCAGTTGTTTCATTAATCTCCATGGGCCAAGGATTGAAAACAGCCGTTACTGGCCAATTTGGAGCTTTATCAGTTGACAAATTAACTATCCAGAACAAAGGAACAGCATTTGGGCCTCCTGGAAGCACTGTTGTTGAAAAATTAAATGACGGGGATGTAAGAATAATAACAGAGGCTAGGGGGGTTGATAAAGTGGTCACGAGGCTGATAAGAGTTGTAAATTTAGAGTATAATAAAGTTGCAGAGTTTACGTATATGGGAGACATTCCCAATACTCAAGAAGGAGCAAATTTGGTTTATACAAGTCTTAATGTTGGCGCAAAAGAAGGCAGACTTTTAAAACCTGATGACAGTGGAAAAGTCTTATTGGGAAATAATTTTGAAAACAACCAAAATTTTGGGAAGAAAGTTCAAGTTGGGAAAACAATAAAATTAAACGGAAAAGATTTTGAGATTGTTGGAATTCTTGAGAAAAGCAGCAGTTTACAAATTAATGGAGTAGCTTTAACCACAACTAAAGATTTGGAAGATTTGCTCAATATAAAAAATGAGTATGATTTGATTATTGCACAGGTAACAGATCAAAATGAGATAGAAAGTGTTGCAGCAGATATTGAGAACAGACTAAGAAAAGCTCGGAATGAAAAAGTTGGGGAAGAAAGTTTTAGTGTACAAACGCCCATTGAGGCATTGGGTTCTGTCACAACTATACTAGATATTGTCAACATAGTGGTTGTGGGTATTGCAATGATTTCATTGCTCGTCGGAGGAATTGGAATTGCAAACACAATGTACACAAGTGTAATTGAGAGGAGAAAACAAATAGGCGTAATGAAAGCTGTTGGAGCAAGAAATAAAGATATTTTACATATTTTTGATTGAGTCTGGGCTTTTGGGTTTCACTGGAGCAGCTATGGGGGTTTTATTGGGATTTTTAGCGAGCAAAATGATAGAGTACATTGCAATTAATATGTTAAAAACAAATTTGCTTCAAGTTGCCGCGCCAGTTTACCTTATTTTAGGGTGTTTAACTTTTGGTTTTTTAATTGGGGCTATATCTGGGACTTTCCCAGCAATAAGAGCGTCAAAAGTTAACATTGTTGATGCTTTGCGTTACGAATAATTAAAAAATATTAACAAACAGTGAACACAAATCTTTATAAATAGGATTTTACTTTGAAAGACTAATAAAAAGAAGTTGGAAAATAAAATGAAAAAGTGTATTTATTGCAGTGCCGAAATTCCTTCTGAGAGTGTAATTGATTTCTGCCACAGATGTGGTGTTGGTGTTTGGGGAGAAAAAATGTTCAAAGCAATACTTCAAAATATGGAGGATGCAAGAGCTAAAGGAGACCTTTGTGATCCTGGAAACACAAGAGGCGAGATTTCTGGAAGAAGATAAATCAATAGTTTTTTAAAGGAACTTTTTCTGACTAATTCATGAGAAAAAAACCTGTTAAACAAAAGGGAAAATTAAGCTTTAGTAGGTACTTTCAAGAGCTGAATCCAGGAGATTTTGTTTCAGTTATAAAAGAGCTGTCAGTTCCATCAACCTTCCCAAAAAGACTTCAAGGCAGAACTGGAGTTGTTGAAGGAAAAAGGGGAAGAACCTATGTTGTAAATATAAAAGACCAGGAAAAAAGTAAGAAATTTTTGATAGAAGCCATACATTTAAAAAAAATAAAAGCTATGGAGAAAGCATGATAAAAAACACCGAAGCCATAAGTATGGCAGAATCAATAGAATATTTAAAAGAAGCAAAAGATGAAGGAAAAGAAACAATTGCTTTTATAAAAAAGTTCAACAAACTTTCACCAAAAGATGGAAAAGAAATGAGGGCAAAATTGGAGAAAGCAGATATTATAAAACTTGATGAAAAAAGCATAAGCAAGATAATTGATGTTTTACCAGAAAATGCTGAAGAGATAAACAAAATTTTTGTAGGAGTAAGTTTAGATGAAGAAGAGAGCAAAAAAATAGTAGAAATTGTAAAGGGGATTAAATGACACCACATGAAACAACATCAAAGATTTTCATTCACCAAGATAAAAGCGAGAGGATTAATTTAAATGAAAGAGGAATATGCAATAATACTAGAATTTTTACCAAATGGCTATCCTTTAGAGAGAAAAATGATGCCGATAGCACAAGCTATAGGAAAAAGTCATTTAACTCTTTTGGAGCTAGTTCCCCGAAGAGGAATTTCTTTGGAAATTGGGGAAGAAGTTTATATTGGTGAAGGTAAAAGACCAAAAGTTTATTATATTTTTGGTAGGTTGGACCGGGAAAGACTTACCGAAACTGCAAAATCACAACTACAGGAGTTTATAGAAAAGGTAGTAGCTGAAAAGGAAAAAGATTATGTTGCGTTTTTCAATAAAGCTGAAGCGATAAATAAAAGAATACACCAGATTGAGTTAATTCCAGGATTGGGAAAAAAACACATGCAAGAAATAATAAAACAACGAGAAGAAAAATTATTCGAGTCATTCGAAGATTTGAAAAAAAGAATACCAAATCTTCCAGACCCTAAAAAAGCAATAGAGAAAAGGATTTTTAAAGAGCTGACAACAATCGAGAGATATAATTTATTTGTAATATAAAATGGAAGTAAAAATACAAACACCAAAAGATGAAGGAAGAGTAGTTAGAATTTTGTCAAAAGATATAGAAGGAAAAATGAAGATGTATGTGGGGTTGACAAAAATAAAAGGAATATCTTGGAGTTTGTCGAATGCTATTTGTAGAAAACTTGGAATTGATAAAAATAGAAAGATAGGATCTTTGAGTGATGAAGAGATAAAAAAGGTTTCTGAGTTTGTGAAAAATCCAGATTTACCAAAGCAAATGTTTAACAGACAAAAAGATTTTGAAAGCGGAGAAAACAAGCACCTTGTTGGAAGCGATTTTGACCTGAGAAGAGATTTCGATATAAAGAGACTTAAACAAATTAAAAGTTATAGAGGGGCAAGGCACACAAGCAAACTGCCGGTAAGAGGACAGAGAACCAAAGGCCACTTTAGATCAAACAGAAAAAAAGGTTCTGGAATTAAAAAGAAAGTTACAGTCGAAACTAAAAAAAATATAAAATGAAAGCAAATATAAAATTTTCATCCATTAGAAATGAAAAGGGAGAATATTCCAAATGAAGAGAAAACACAAGACATATTCAAGGCCAAAAAGACCTTTTGATAAAGTAAGAATTGAAGAAGAAGGAAAAATAAAAGAAGAATTTGGACTCAAAAATAAAACTGAGATATGGAAGGCTGAAGCTAGGGTAAAAGATATAAGAGAAAAAGCGAAAAAGCTTATTAAATCATCTCACGAAGATCAAAAAGTACTTTTTGCAAAACTTCAAAAATTGGGTTTCAAAGTTAGCTCAATTGGTGAGGCATTGTCATTAGACAAAAAAGATTACCTAAATAAAAGACTTCAGACAATTGTTGCAAGAAAAAAAATTGCGCCAACAATCAAATCTGCAAGACAATTAATAACACATAGAAAAATATTAGTTGATGAACGAATAGTTGACAGTCCCTCTTATATTGTTCCTATTGATCTTGAAAATAAAATATCTATCAGAAAAAATAATAAAGTTAAGGTCGCACAAAAAATCGGAGTAGAAGAATGACTGAACAAGAAGTTGCAGAACTGAAAAAAGATGAAGTGGTTGAGTCTGACTCTGAAGAAAAAAACAAAGATAAGGAAAAAGTAAAAAAGAAAGGACAAGAGATAGAGGCAGTTGTGAATATTTATACTTCTTTCAATAACACAATAGTTCATGTGACTGACATGTCTGGAAAAACCATAACAAAGGTTACTGGGGGTATGATAACAAAACACGACAGATTAAAGGCTAATCCGACAATAGCAATGTTTATTGCAAAAAGAGTTTCAGAAAACATAAGAGAGCTTGGAATAAAATCTCTTTATATAAGAATAAGAGCAAAAACAAATAGTCCTGCGCCAGGCCCAGGGGCTAACGCATTAATAAAAAGTCTCTCTAGAGAAGGATTTAAAATTTTGAATATTCTTGACACAACAAGGATGCCTAGAGGCGGACCAAAGAAAAAAGGAGGAAGAAGAGGAAGAAGAGTTTAAATCTTCCAAAACGGTTTACTTTGTGAAAACGTTTAGAGGAAGAAGAGTTTAAAAAGCTCTTTTATCAATTTTTAGTATGGAAATAATAGAAAAGAAAGAAAATAAGATAATTTTTAAGGCAAAGATGGACACAAGCTTAAGCAACGCTATAAGAAGATATGTTTTTCACATTCCTGTTTTAGCGATTGATGAAGTGGAAATACACAAAAATGATTCTGCCCTATATGACGAAACAATAGCCCACAGAATAGGATTGATTCCATTAGACTCAAAAAAAGTTTCTCAAAAAAAAGAAGTTAATCTGAAGCTTGATGTTAAAAAAGAAGGCATTGTGTACAGTGGAGAATTTCATGGAGACGTAAAGCCAGCATATGACAAAATCCCAATAACTTCTTTAGGTAAAGGGCAAGAGATAGAATTAACAGCAATAGCCAGAATGGGCCAAGGAAGCACTCATGCAAAATTTTCTCCAGGGTTTATGACCTATAGAGAAGCTATGGAAGTTAAGGTTGATAAAAATATTCCGAAAGAATTTTTGGATGAATTGCCAGAACAAGTTGTAAAAAAAGGAGAAGCCATTGTTTATGATCCTTCTGTCTTGGAAAAAGTTGAATATTGTGCAGAAATAGCAAATAAAAAAGATAAAGAGTATGTAAAAATAACTCCTAGTGGCGAAGTGGTATTGAGTGTTGAAAGCTTTGGGCAAATTACTCCCGAAGAAATTTTTAAGAAAGCCATGGAAGCTTTAAAAGATGATATGGAAGACTTATCTAAATCTATTTCAAAATCTTAATTCTAAAGGTTTTTATATATAAGAGACGCGTTTTTTATAGACAATCCGCAGGAGTAGCGAAGTGGTCAAACGCGTAAGACTCAAAATCTTATGGCTTAGTGCCTTCAGAGGTTCGAATCCTCTCTCCTGCATTTTTGAGAAAGAAAAAATTTAAAAGAGAGAGAGTTAAATTATACATGGGAGAAAAGAGAGAATGGAGTAAACTAGCTGTTTGGAGTTTTGTTTTAGTTATTTCATCAATAGTTCTTATGAGTCTAGCATATATTTTAGAGATAATCAGTTCAGACAGATACTACTCATTTTATTCCGAATTTCCTGCATTTATATTTTTATTTGGGCTTCTTCCATTATATCTAACTTTAGTGGGCTTATTTTAGCAATAATTTCGCTGAAAAAAATAAAAAAAGAAAATTTAAGAGGAAGGGTTCTTGCCTGGATTGCGATAGTCATACCTGTTATAATATTTTCTATACAAATAATCATGATTTTCCTACCTTCACAATAACACCCAAATCGAACATTTTATAAACCCATTTCTTCTCCAAATTTTACAACCTGCGAGCTAACGCGATAGTAGGCAAAAACTACTTCTGTTAGCAATTAAGATGAAATCGAAAACAAAAATTAATAAACAATTACAGAGAAAAACAAATTCAAGTTTAGTTGAAACTGTAAGAGGCGCTGCAAAAAATGAAAAATGGAAAGAAGTTGCAAACATTCTTTCTTATCCTAGAAGACAAAGAACAGAAGTGAATCTTGATAAATTAAGCTCAGAATCTAAAGTGGGAGAAGTTGTAATTATTCCGGGAAAAGTTCTTTCTAATGGAGAAATAAATAAAAAAATAAAAGTGGCGGCATTTTCTTTTTCACAAAAAGCCAGGGAAAAGTTATTAAGTGCTGGCTGTCAAGTTTTAAGTATTGAAGAAGAAATTAAAAATAATCCAGAAGCAAAAGGAGTGAAGATTCTAAAATGAAAATAATCGATGGAAAAAATGCAGTTCTTGGAAGACTTGGAGCTTATGTCGCCAAAGAGGCATTAAAGGGAGAAGAAATTGTGGTTTTAAATTGTGAACAAATTATAATTACTGGGAATAAAAAAGAGATACAGGAAAAGTTTAGGGAAAAAAGAACAAAGATTGGAAGCGGGCAAACAGGGCCAAAACATTCAAGGCTTTCCCACTTGATTGTAAAAAGGGCAATAAGAGGAATGTTGCCAAGAGCCAGTATGGGACGAGGCAGGGAAGCGTTTAAGAGAATAAAATGCTATTCTGGGGTTCCAAAAGAATTTGAACAGGCAAAAAAAATATCTCTTGATGAGAAAAAAAGTAAATTTATATTAGTCAAAGAAATTGTAGAATGAAAAAAATAGTCAAATCAGGAAAAAGAAAAATGGCAGTTGCAAGAGCAGTGTTAGTAGACGGAACAGGAAAAATTATGATAAATAAAAAAGACTACAAAAATTTACATATTTTTGACAAACTTAAAATTGAAGAACCTTTGAGAATCTATCAGGCAATGATTGGAGATTTAAATTTTGACGTCGAGATATTTGTAAGAGGTGGTGGAGAAAAGGGACAAATAGAGGCTGCGAAAATTGCTTTGTCCAGATCGATTATTGAATTTGCAAAATCTGCCGAATTAAGAAAAGCATTCATAGAATATGACAGAAGTTTACTTGTTGCAGATGTAAGAAGAAAAGAAGCTTACAAACCTGGAGACAGTAAGGCAAGAAGTAAAAGACAAAAGTCGTACAGATAATCAATCTTTTATTTTATTTATTCCCAGCGTTTCAAATTTATTCTGGACATGATTAAACAGCGTCGAGGAAATCAAAGGTTGATGCACTCCGGGATGTGTTTGATTATCAAATTTTACTTTTCCCAAATAAGCCTGATTAGTGAGAATTTTCTTTAGGCCGTTTACAGAAAAACCATATTTTTTTGACAGCTGTGTTAAACTTATTTTCTGGTTTAAAAAATCTTGGAATACTTCATTGACAAGGTAAGAATTTTCTGCTGGAATAAGTTTTTTATCGACCATTTTATAGCCAAATGGTGCCCTCGTTATTGGATTTCCATCACGGGCTTTTTTATCCATACTGAACTTTGTTCTTTCCCCAGTAACATTTCTTTCAAATTCTGCAAAAGCAGATATTATATGAAACATTAACTTTCCTGAAGCGCTTGTTGTTTCAATTTTGTCCTGCAAAGATATGAAATCAACACCCCATTGTTTTAGTTTTTCTATGGTTTCTATTAAATCTCGCAAAGAACGGGAAAATCTATCAAGTTTGTATACGAAAATTGCCTGGAATTTGTGATTTCTCGCATCTTCAAGTAACTCAACTATTTCTGGCCTACCTTTGATATCTTTGGCAGACTTACCTTCGTCTTTGTATATTCTTAGAACTTCGTAACCTAAAGCAGAAGCATAGTTTTTAAGTGCTTCTTCTTGTGCCGACATCGAAATTCCATGCTTGACTTGTTCTTCTGTTGAGACTCTTATGTAAATTGCTGCTAGGGGTTTTATTTGATTCATGCTTTCACGCCTATCAAAACCGTCCAAACAGGACCAACAGATTTAATTTTCAGGTCTTGGCAATAATTTGAAAGAAGAACCTTAATGTTAGTTAAGTCTACTCTATCAAATGAAGCTTTGTCTAAGACAGTTTTGTCTTCCTTTATAGACATAACCTTAAAGCCCAAGTAGGAATAATATTTTCTTAAAAAGGTTGTTGTTCTTTTGTCTCTTTTCCAAGTGAATATCAAAATTGTGCCTCCTCTTTTTGTTACTCTTAAAATTTCTCTTAATAGTTTCTCTTTGGAATCAATGCTTCCAATGAGATTATAAGCCGCATAAGTTACGTCAAAAAAATTGTCTGGAAAAGTCATGTTGAAAGCATCCATGTTTAAAATCTCAACATTAGGAGAGTTTGCAAGATTTTTTCGAGCAATTTTTAATACTGATTCGTTATTATCTATGCCAACAAGTTTTTTCACGAACTGAAACAACTTGTCTGCAGGTCTACCTGTCCCACAACCAACATCTAGGACAACTTTGTTTTGGCATATTTTTTTTAAAAGGTTGAACTCATATTTGAATGACTCTTTAGCCTCCTTTAATGGTTTTTCTACTGCTTTTACTTGCTCTCTGACATACTCTTGACCATAATCTCTCTTTTCCACATACTTATTTGTGCACTTAGGTTTAAAAAGTTATTGTGCACGTGGATTTAGGACACCCTAAGTGCGCGTTTTTAACGAGGGAAATGTGGTTTTTGAGGATTTTGGGAGTAATTTTATGAACTAAGATAAGCAAAGTGAAGAGAAGAAATATCTAAATAGCGTAAATAGATTATTCTGCTTCTTTAGAGATTACTTTAACTAAGTCATATCTTGAAGAACTTGCGTCAGCTGGCGGATTTTTAATTTTTGTTATTTTTACTTCAAGAACATATGAATATCCTTCTTCATAATCAAATCCATCAATAGAATTATAGAAACGTTCCCCATTCACTATCAAACACTTCATTGGGACTCCACCAACACAATCAACCTTATTTGGACCAATAGTAATGGTTTCAGTACTAGGAAAAGTTGTAAAGAGTAGTATTATTATAAAAATTATAATGTAAAACCACCATTTTTTTAGTAAATTCATAATTAGTTTAATAAAACAGAGTTTAAAATATTTCCCCTAAAATTTTCCAATTTCTTTTGTGACCTGCCATGGTTGTGCACTTAGGTTGGCTAAGTGAATACGCAAAATACAGAGATATTAGAAAAAAAATTGAAATAAGTTTAAAGAAAAAATAAAATTAAAGATCGAACTGGAACTATTTCTTTCTCGATTGATAGTTTCTCATCAATTTGCCTACACCTACAATGAGCCAAGCCAAAGCAATTAGCCATGCGGAAAGTGTTATACCAATATCAAGGCCAATAAGTGGTAGTATAAGTAAAACACCGACTAATGTGACAAGCCAAGCTGTTACCTTTGCCATTTCAACCCTCCTTTGATATACCCTAAAGAAAACAAGGGTTATAAGGTTTTTGCTAGCTTGAAGATTAGAGATTCAATTGTGTTATTAATTTGTAAAACATACAATTAATGCGGCGAGAGTTGGAATATTCTGATAACAATAATCTTACAAATTTCGCGCCATTTTTCGACATCAATCTCTTTAGGCCTGCCACAGTTGTGCACTTAGGTTGGCTAAGTATATGCTGAGCTAGTTAAGACATGTAGAAAATGGTTGTTTAAACATGTGTTTTTGTGTTTAATCGACGGAAAAATTGATTAGAAATCGCTAAGAAAAACAGGTGTTGATTAGGGTGTTTGTCCGTTTAAACAGTGTTTATGGTTGTTTTAAACAGCTGTTTTGCCATTAAAAATAGGGAAAAACATCATATTTTAAGACAAAAACATGCTAAAAAATAAATGAATTTCCCTCCAAAAAATTGGGTGCGAGATAGATAAAAATTGAGGTAAGATGAAATTTACGACGTAAAAAAAGAAATATTTATAAAGGTTGAAAATCTAAATTGAGTATGTTTGATTGGTTCTTTAAAAAAAGAGAGAAAAAAGAGTTAAAACACATAGAAGAAGATACAAAAAAGGGTTTTGAAAGTGTCAAAAAAGATATAACAGCTGTAATAGGATGGATCAAACACCTAGATTCTGAGAAAAATCTGCAACAAAAAGAGATTGAAGACATAAAAGAGGATTTGTCGACGGTAAAAAATGACATTGAAAGCATTAAAAATATCATAACTATGATGAATGAATTAAAACCTCAAGGAGTGTTTAAAACAAACAGACAGGTGTTTAAAGAACAAACACCTGTTTATGCTGTTCAAACAGTTGACCAAACAGGCGTTCAAACACCAAATTTAAACCAATTTTCAGTAACTGAAAGAGCAATTCTATGGATTCTCTTAAACTCAGAAATGAAACTGGGATATGAAGATCTAGCTGCAATGTTGGGAAAAGAAAAGTCCACCATAAGGGGGCAGATAAATAGTATAAAACAAAAAAGTGAAAATTTGATAAGTGAAATTACTGAAAAAAATGGAAAAAAGAGAGTATATATAAGTGAAGAAATGAGGGAAAAAATGCTGAAAAAGTCAAAAGTGAGAGTTGGAAATAAGAAAAAAACTGAGAAAAAAGAAGAAAAAGTCTGAAAAGTAAGGAAAAATCAATAAAAAACGATTAAAAAAACAAAAAGTGAGAGTTAAATTACAAGAAAAACAATAAAAAATAAATTACTAAGTGAAAAGTGAGATGAAAAAATAAAAATGAATTTAAAAAGATTACAAAAGTCTGAAAATGAGAGATACAATAAATGGTAAAAACATAGTTAAAAATAGAAAAATGAGAGAAAAATAAACTTTGAAAAATTGGACTAACTTGAAAAATTAAAAAATAGGCTTTTTAGGGGCTAAAAAGACAAAATTTATAGGTATGAAAAAATAAACAAGAAGAAAATGTTCTATTAGAAATTGTTTTGTTGAACGAATAACTATTTACAATTCTCTAAGTTTTAATATTGTTTGAAGGGAGGCAATTTTCTTTAAGCCGGCTGAAACGTTTAAATGGACATTCTTATTGTTAAGTTTGATTTTATCGACGGGAATTCCCTTTGAGATGATCTTACTGATATAATCTCTTATGGAGCTTTCAGTAAGGTTAAGCTTCAGGGCAATGGCCTTATAATCAGCATATCCTTGCTCTTCCTCTAGCTGGTATAATGTTGAAAATACTAAAATTTCCTTTTCTGTAAGCTTCTTGAATTTCAGCCTTATTTCTTTTTTTAAGGTATCTAAAGATTCAAGTATTTTGGAGGCATCGTGAAGGGTAGTTTTGGGAATCTCTAAAGGAAAAATCAAGCTATTTTGTGTCTGTTGGTCTGTCTGTTGGTCTGTCTGTCTGTCTGCTGGAACCCCATCATTTCCTATGGAAATAGCTTGATTTTGGGGTTTTAAAGCCTTAAAAGACTCATTATCTGCTGGGCTTTGTGTTGAGGTTGTCTTATTCTCCAAACTATGTGATGGAGTTAAAAAAGTTGAATTTTGAAGTATTTTAGAAGAAATAGAAATTAATTCCCTGTTTAAATCCTTTAACTCTCTAACCTCTTCCCCTAAATTGGAAAGTTTCCAATTCAACTCCACTAGGTTGGTTTTTAGAGAATTTAACTCGTAACTAAGAGAAGAGATGTCTTGTTTAACTTTTTGAAAGGCCTCTTTTATCTCATCCATTTTAATTTATAATAAAAAGAGTATAAAAAGATTATAGTAATGGAGAATATTAAAAATTTTGAGGTTGACTTTTTTTATAGGAGGAATAAGCTTCATCGCTTAATTTCCACCGGGATCTTCTTAGATAGACTTTTCCGAGTGGATTTTTGTTTACCTCTACAATAAGTTTCTTGGCTTTCAGATCCTTGAGAAGTCTTTTAACAAATTCCTCATCCCGAGCTATTTCTCTTGCTACATAATACGTAAACATAGGTTGGGGTGAAACAGAATAGAGAAAAGCTAGAATCTGTTCGCATATCTTCTGCTTTTTCTCTTTTGATATGTACATTAAAGGAAAAATAAAAGGGTTTATATAAAGGTTTTTGAAAGAAAGATTATTATGGGGGTTAATTCTCAATCTCGTCCTTTTTTAAAGAAGGTAATTGAATATGGAGGGGTATGCCCAGCTCTTCTTCTAATTGAAGCGCCTTGAGGGTCGATTTCCTTAAAATAGAGTTAAGGATAAAGAGATTGAAGGCTTCTGGAGCATTTTTATCCTTCCATGTACTCAACACTTCTTTGGATATTTTAGGGTCAACAGAAACAAGAGTATTTCCCTCAAAAAAGATCTTGGCGAAGTCCGGTTCATAATTAAGAGAAAAACTGAATTTCAAGTTCAAAAGAGATTCTTTAGAGTTAAATATATCTGCCTTAGCTTCACTGATATCGAGTATATCCATTTTGGTGTTTATATTTACACCTTTAAAGTTGGTGGAATTTCGTTCCGCGTTTATCCTTGTAAAATTAAATCCTAAGAGTTTCATACTAAATGGTAAAGAAAATTATTTTTAAATATTTAGGTACTAAATTAAGTCTTCCTCAGATACTATAACAAAATCGCCTATGGCGATTATAGCACTATAAGGGACTAATAAGTCATTTGAAGAAGTTTTTTCAAGATTTAAGTTCCTCGTGTAAGGTGTTGCATCTTTAACAACTAAACTGATAAGCTCACCAGATCTAGTCTCAAAGGTAACATCTTTGACAAAACCAAGTCTTTTACCCTCTTTCGTGACAATCATCTTGCCTAAAAGCGCACTAAATGGATTTTTATTGTCTTGCATGTTAAGCATAGAAGAGATTTGTTTATAAATTTTTCTGTACCAACAAATAGATTTGAAAGAATATAGATAACTGGATTAATGGAAGATAATAACGAGCAGACACACTCCTTGATTTCGTTTGGAAAAGATTTATAAAGGATTTTTTAATTTTTTTTGTTTTTGTTTTATTTATAAATTTTTCTATAATAATATAATATAATATAATATAATTAACTTATCTTGAATTATTATTATTATTATTATTATTATTAATTTGTATTAAGCCGCTAATTTTATTGTGGGATTTAAAAGAACAAAATGCTAATCTGGAGTTCACAAGGACTTTAATGGTTCTTATTCATGATAGTTATTATTAAATTTTCTAACAAAAGATATTCCAATCTCCCATATAACATTAAAGTTGAAGTTTTAAAAATTAAAATTATCATAAAAGCCATGATAACTTATATTTACCAATAATCATCTTATCTTTAAAGAAGCGTTTTCCATTAGAAATTAAGGCGTCTTTCTTTCTTAGTAGTCATAATCCTTTATAAAAAGAATACTTCTTTTTCCGTTGAGGAAATTTTTGAATAAACAATCTCCAGTGGAAATTAGCGTGTGGGTGTGAAAAGAATAAAATGACTAACGAACTAGACCAAATTTTTGAATCGTTTACGAAAAATAATATTTTCAAAGATAAATCTCTATTACAGGCCTCATATAAACCGGACAAAATTCTTCATAGAGATCAACAAGTCAACCAGATTGCGTCTATTTTAGCCCCCGTTCTCCGAGGAGAGAAAACCAGTAATTTATTTCTTTATGGAAAAACTGGGACTGGGAAAACCCTTTCTGTTTATTATGTTAGGGAAGAATTGATGAAGAGAATTAATAAAAGCGAGGATTTTAAATTGAGAATAGAATATCTCAATTGTAAATTAAAGAAAGTTTCAGACACCGAATATAGAATTTTGGCAGAACTTGTAAAGAAATTTGGTGGAGAAGTGCCTGCAACGGGGCTTCCTACAGAGTCTGTTTATAATAAATTTATAGAACTCATAGACAAAGAGAAACAAATTATAGTCTTGATTTTAGATGAGATTGATCAAACTGTCAAAAAGATTTCTAGCGATTTTTTGTACAACCTAACAAGGTTAAACTCAGAACTTTCAAAAACGCAACTTTGCATTGTTGGAATAAGCAACAATTTGACTTTTTTGGAGGAACTTGACCCAAGAGTCAGGAGTTCCTTATCTGAAGAAGAAATTGTTTTTCCACCTTATAATGCTTTACAACTTAAAGATATCTTAAACCGGAGATCAGAGCACGCATTCAAGGAAGGAGTTTTACAACCTGGAGTCATTGACAAATGCTCGGCTTTTGCAGCAAGGGAGCATGGTGATGCAAGAAGGGCCTTGGACCTTTTGCGAATTGCTGGTGAGCTGGCCGAAAGGGAAGGGAGTAAAAAAATTTTGTTAAAACATATTGATGAGGCAAATGACAAAATTGAGAAAGACAAAATACTAGATGTTATAAAAACAGAGCCAAAACAATTCCAACTTGTTCTTTACTCTATAATGAAACTTTCAGACAAAAAAAACGGAGAGCCCCTGTTTACTGGAGATGTCTATAATTTGTATCAGGAAATTTGTTTAAAAAATAAACTAGAAGTTTTAACCCAAAGAAGGATGAGTGACATAATCCAGGAATTTGACATGTTGGGGATTATTAATGTTAAGGTTATTTCAAAGGGGAGAGGGGGGAGGATGAGAGAAATTAAACTGGCTATCTCGAAGGATGTTCTCTTCAAAGCAAGAGAAATTGTTGAAGATTCTTTAGATTATAAATAACTAAAATGGACGCAAAAGAAATACTAAAATTTTGTTTAGAAAGAGGACTTTTAGTCGATCAAGAAGTTTTAACTTTGCTTAGTGGCGAGTCTGATTTAGAGTCTGTTAAACTTATGATTGAAAAAATAAAGACCCATACACAAAAAAAGATTATAACTAAAGAACTTTTTATTCAAAATAAAGATAAAGTCGGCAAATTTTTTTTAACTCTGCCGGAAGAGAACCAACAACAACTTGAGAAGCTGAAAATAAAACTTGGATTAAGCATAGAAATATCTAAGGAAATTTCTATTTCTGGCGAGAAAACAATCCCAGATGACATCGGACATAAAGGAGATGTTAAAATTTTGTCGCTTAGCGGGCCTATTGGAAAAAGGTTTGATTCTGGAGATTTTGTTAACTATTTCAAAGGGAGATTTTCTGAGATGAGGGGATTTTTACAGAGCAATCCTATTCTTGAAAATTTAGTTTCAATAGACAAGATATCTGGAGTTCGTCATGGAATTTCTATAATCGGGATGGTTTATGAAAAAAGAGTCACTAAAAATCAGAATATTATTTTAGATATTGAAGATTCTACTGGAACAATAAAAGTTTTAATCAATAAAGACAAAGCGGAACTTTTGAAAAAAGCTGAGGAAATTGCATTGGATTCTGTAATTGGTTTTAAATGTTCTGGGGGCAGGGAGATGCTTTTTGTCAATGATATAATTTTTCCGGAGGCAATGTTATTAGAAAAAAGAAAATCTCCTGTCGAAGAATATGCTTTGTTTGTAAGCGATGTTCACTATGGCAGCAAGAATTTTATGAAAGAAAATTTTTTGAGATTTATTGATTATCTAAATAGTGATGACCTTGAAGTTTCAAAAATAAAATATGTTTTTATAATCGGTGATTTGGTTGCGGGTGTTGGGGTTTATCCTAATCAAGAAAAAGATCTAGTAGTTGTTGATTTAGAAGATCAGTACACTGGAATTGCCGAACTTCTTGGAAAGATAAGGAAAGACATAATATTGATAATTTCAACAGGAGATCATGAGGGAGTAAGAATTATGGAGCCACAACCTCTTTACGATGAGAAACATGCTTGGGCCTTGCACCAAATGGATAATGTCATTCTTACTGAAAATCCTGCTTTGGTGAGTGTTGGGACAAAAAAGGATTTTTCTGGAATTAAAGTTTTATCTTATCACGGTCATTCTTACCCATTTTATGCCAATAGTGTCCCAAGGCTCATGAAGATGAAAGCAATGAATTATCCTGAAAAAATTATGGAATACTTGCTTAAACATAGACATCTTGCACCAACTCATGGGTCAACACAGTACTTTCCGACAAAAGATGTGCATATAATCAGAGAAATTCCAGACATTTTTGTTTCTGGACATACCCACAAAAGCGGAGTTACTTATTTTAATAACGTACTCGTTATTTCGTGTTCGTGCTGGGAAACTCTTACTTCTTACCAGGAAAAAGTAGGCAATATGCCTGACCATTGCAAAGTTCCTTTAGTAAATTTGAAGACGAGAGCAGTTAAAATTTTGGACTTTGAGTGAAATGGAAGAAAAAAGAAAAATAGGTATTGATATTGATGAATGTGTGGTGGAATTTGTAAGAGGTTATTTAGAAATTTATAAAAAAAGTTCTGGAAGAGAATTCTCTTTTGATCAAATCACTTCTTATAATTTTTGGGAGTGTTTGCCTATCTCTAAAGTTGAGGCCATCTCTTTAGCAAACATATTTTATGAAAGTGATAGATTTAGAAATCTTCCTTTAATTGATGGCGCAAAAGACGCATTACGTTGCCTTTCTACAAATTATAATCTTTTTCTCATAACTTCTAGACCAATTAAAGTAAAAGATAAGACTCAGGATTTTTTTAAACGAAACTTTCCAGTAATGGATTTAAAAATCCTTTTTTCAGGAGATTTTTTTAAAGGAGGGCTGAAAAAATCTGAAATTTGTAAACAAAGGGGAATTGAGATAATGGTTGAAGATAATGGAGTTTACGCGGAAAATTGTGCTAATGCTGGGGTTAGTGTTCTCTTATTAGACAAACCTTGGAATAGGGGATATAATCATAACCAAAACATACACCGAGTTAAAAATTGGGGAGAAATTTTACAACATTTAAAATGAACACGCAACAATATTTCAAACATATTGAGAAAGAAGTCAAGAAAGTTTATGAGGTGGCTGAGATGGCAAGGGCTAAAGGGCTGGATCCAGTCGACAAAGTTGAGATTCCATTAGCTATGTCAATGGCTGAAAAAGTTGTTGGCCTTATTTCTACAATATACCCTCAGATGGAAGGAAGCGGTATTGCCAAAAGAATCTTGGATCTTGAAAAAGAATACGGTAAATTGGATCCTGCTGTCTGTTTACAAATTGCGGAAGAAGTTGCAAAACAAAAGTTTTGCAAATTTTCAAGCATACTAGAATCTATAGACGCTGGCGCGAGAATTGGCTTTGCTTACATAACTTTAGGTGTGGTGTCTTCCCCAATTGAAGGGCTAACTGAAATCAAGATTGTAAAAACAAGATGGGGAAAAGATTATTTATCTGCTTTCTTTTCAGGCCCAGTAAGAAGTGCCGGTGGAACAGGAGAAGCCTTCTCTGTAGTTATTATAGACCATCTAAGAGAAATTTTTGGTTTTGAAAAGTATGATCCTACTGAGGATGAAATTAAAAGAACAGTCGCTGAACTTAATGACTATCATGAAAGAATTACTAATTTGCAGTATATGCCAACAGAAGAAGAAATAATATTTTTGGCAAAAAACATTCCGATTCAAGTTAATGGTGAACCTTCTGAAAAACTTGAAGTTTCTAATTACAAAAATCTAGACAGAATAAATACAAATTTTTTGAGGAGCGGATTTTGCCTTGTTCTTGGAGAAGGTATTGCTCAAAAAGCTGCAAAAATTAAAAGATATATTACTGCTTTGCGTATCAAAGGTTTTAAATTGACTGGATGGGATTTTTTGGAGGAATATTTAAAGATTCATGATAAAAGAGAAAAAGGGAAATCAGATGATTCTCCGACTTATATAAAAGATTTAGTCGCAGGCAGGCCAGTATTTGGACATCCTAGCAGAAGCGGAGGATTTAGATTCAGATATGGGCGTTGTAGGACTAATGGATTTAGCGCGACTTCTATTCATCCAGCAACAATGGGAATAACTGAAGGATTTATTGCTATAGGTACTCAGTTAAAAATTGAAAAACCTACAAAGGGTTGTGCTGTAACTAGTTGTGATGGGATTGATGGCCCAATAGTTAAGTTGTTTAGCGGTAGTGTAACAAAAGTTAATACTAAAGATGATGCAAAAAAACTTTATCCTGATGTTGAAGAAATAATTTATTTAGGTGACATGCTTTTTCCTTTTGGAGATTTGGCCAATAGAAATGCTGATCTAATTACTCCCGGATATGTTGAAGAATGGTGGAAGTTGGACCTTAGAAAAGTTAATGCAGATTTCGAAAAAACCATTGATCCTTTTAATATTAATTTTGAAGAAGCTGTAGAAATTAGTAAAACGTTTGGAGTTCCATTACATCCTAAATATATTTTTTACTGGACTCAAATTTCTAAAAATGAATTTAGAGATTTGATGGATTGGATTAAATATGCTAGATTAGAGGATAAAATAATTCTTCCGTTTACAAAGAAAGATCAAGAGAGATTTGGGCTGGGCAAAAGAGCTTTAGAACTTTTAGGTGTTGAACATGATGTTACAATTGAAAACGTTGTCATAAACAAAGAGAATAGCAAGGCATTACTTTTTAATATCGGAGTTGATCCGAGAATTTTAGTCAAACAAAATTTATTGGGGGAAGAGTCGAATTTTGGAAACTATGATTTTGAAAAAGACCCTTTAGAACTAATTAACTCTGTTTCAAAAGCTAAAATAAAAGATAAGGCTGGAGAGTTTATTGGTACAAGAATGGGTAGGCCAGAAAAAGCCAAGCTTAGAAAATTAATAGGAAGTCCCAATGTTTTATTTCCGGTTGGAAGTGAAGGCGGAAGGTTGAGAAGCGTTCGTGAAGCCTGCAATGTTGGAAAAATTAGGAGTTCTTTTCCGTTGTTTTATTGTCAGTCTTGCAAAAAGGAAGGAATTTATAATTCTTGCGAAGTTTGTGGCAGTAACTGCGTTAAACAGTTCTTTTTTTATGAAACAAAAGAGAAAAATTTTTCTAGCCATATTAATGGGATTGAAAAAAAGGGCGTACCATATTCTATGCAAGATTTAGATATTAATTATTATTTTAACACCGCAGTTCAAAAAATTGGGCTCTCTAAAAATGAGATTCCTGTTTTGATTAAAGGTGTGAGAGGCTTAAGCTCTAGTGATAAGAGTGTTGAGAATTTGGCTAAAGGGCTACTTCGCGCCAAGTATAATTTACAAGTAAACAAAGATGGTACAATTAGATATGATGTTACCGAATTGCCATTGGTTGCATTTAAGCCCAAGGAGATTTCTGTTAGTGTAGAAAAACTTAGGGAGTTAGGTTATGCTGAGGACATTCATGGCAAACTTTTAGAGGGAGATGATCAAATTCTGGAATTAAAACCACATGATATCTTATTACCAAGTTGTCAGGATTCTTTGGACGAAAAAGCTGATGATGTCTTTATGAGAATTTGTGATTTTATAGATGAGGAATTGGGAAGATTTTACAATCTGAAAAGTTTTCATAATATAAACAAAAAAGAAGACTTAGTTGGGCAGATTGGAGTTTGCATGGCCCCACATAATTGTGCAGGTGTCGTCTGTAGATTTATTGGATTTTCTAATACTCTTGGGTTGATGGCAAGTCCATTTATGCATGCTGCGATAAGAAGAGATTGTGACGGAGATGAAGCTGCAATAATGCTGCTTTCTGATGTTCTTTTAAATTTCTCTAGAAAATTTTTACCAAATCATAGAGGTGGAACTCAAGATGCTCCTTTAGTTTTGAATGCTAAAATGGATGCTGGTGAAGTTGATGAACAGATATTGGATTTAGAGATGGTGAAAGAATATCCTCTTGAGCTTTATGAGGCTGCAGAAAGAAAAGAACATTCTTCTAAAATTAAAATTAAAATGGTGAGAGATATTTTGAGGGGCGAAGGGGATCCATTTACAAACTTATTTTTTACACATAATACCTCAAACTTTAATGAAGGTGTTTCGTGCTCCAGCTATAAGACTTTGGCAACTATGAAGGATAAAGTTGAACACCAAATGAATCTAGTGGAAAAAATAAGGGCTGTGGATACTTCTGACACTGCTAGACTAATTATTGAGAGACATTTTATAAAAGATTTAAAGGGTAACCTTAGGAATTTTTCAATGCAGAGTTTTAGATGCGTTTCCTGCAATGAAATTTATAGGAGACCTCCTTTAAAAGGGATTTGTCGAATGTGTGGTGGGAAATTGATTTTTACTGTTAATGAGGGGGGCATAAAAAAATATCTTGAGCCTGCTCTTGAATTGGCAAAGAAGTATGAGCTTTCTCCATATATAAAACAAAATCTGGAACTTATCAAAAGTTACATCGATAGCATTTTTGGGAAAGAACTTGAAAAGCAAAAAACTATGTCTGATTGGTTGAAGTAGTTTTAGTATAAAAGTATTTAAAAAGAGATTTTAGCATGAGTTTTGATGATAAGGGCTAGAACAGATTCAACAATTAACCGATCTAGGACCACTCTTGTCATTCCAGAATATCTGAATTCGATTCTTGATCTTTACTCTATTTATTCTAGGCTGGGGGAGAATAAAGAAGGCATTCCCAAAAGTAAAATATTTCAAATTTCTTTAGAAAACTTTTTGCTAAATGATGGAGAGTTTATAGAATTCCTTTCAAAATTTAGTGAATTGAATCCGCGATTTAAAACGTTTTATGACCAATTAGTTGCTTCTCGTGATGAAAGAAATAAATAATAATTTCTTTTCAAAACAAATACAAAATTATTGTTGGAATCAACAAACAGGCCATCATATTTGTCCTCCTTACCCCTAAAGAAATGCAGTAAAATCCCGTTAAAGTTGAAATTATGAAAATAATAAGCCCCAGAAATCCGGAAAATAAAATTACTACTAAAGTTATAAATATTATAACAAAATATTGAAGTTTTGTATAATTTATTTTTGCAAATATTTTTATAAATCTTTTTGCCAAAAATGAAGTTAGAAAGAAAGATATGACCCCCGCCATAAAGGATGTTGCAAGTATGAGAATCAAAATATTTTTATCTAAAGACCCAATAAGGTTGTTTATCGTTGCCGCAGAACCTGTTCTCATTTTATGAATAGTATATAGGGAGATAAAAGAAAAACCCATAACTAAAGTGTTGGTTGCTCCAATCAAAGTTAAAAATTCTTTTTTGTCAGAATTGACTATTGTGTTCCCAACGACTGCTGCTTGACTGCTTCCCAAGCCAGGAAGAAATCCGCAAAGAGGGGATGCAATCATCGTAGCTAATATTGGCTTTAAGAATTTTGGTTTTATTTTGGAAATTTTTTGCTTTGGAATTTTTACTTTTGTCTTGATTGATATCAATAATGAAGATGCCCCAAACAGCCCAGATAATAGCGGAAGCAAAGATTCTTTCATGTTTAAATTAAGAGTAATATAACCTAAAACTCCTGTGATGGCTATTACAAAAAATGCTAATACTTTTTTGCTTTCAGAAAAAATCATAAAGAAAACGACAAATATTAAAATGTAGGGAATAAAACTTTTTATTAGATTATATCCTTTTTCAACAAATAAAATCAAAGGAATAGAAGTCAATAACAACAAAAAAACTGCGATTAAACCTCCGTAAACTGCAAGCATTATGGCTTCATACCCATTCCCTTCTTTTAACAGTTCGTGCCCAGGCAAGACTGAAAGAGCAGTATCTGTGTCGGGGCATCCCAAAAATACGGATGGAATAAAGTCTAAAAAAGTGTGGGCAATAGACATTGTTACAACAAATACTACAAGGTAGATGGGGTTTATCGGAGAAAGAATGCCTATTGAGAGAGAAACAAGAATCGCGCCAACCAAGTTTATATGGATTCCGGGCAGTAAGCCCGTAATTGTGCCAGCAATAAGGCCTGCACTTAAAGCCAAAAATAATTCAATTAACATCTTATTTTAATTGTACTAGGCTTGTAATCCTTTAAAAAGATTAGTAACTTTTATAAATGGCTGTTATACTGGTAGGCTAGCAAATGAAAACTCACAAATATCCCAAGATTGCTGTTGCCCAGATAAAGTATTTTGATATTTCTAGAAGAAATAATGTTGAAAAAATAAAAAAATATATCAGAAAAGCAAAGAAATTAAATGCAGATATTGTGTGTTTTCCAGAATCGTGTGTTCACAAAACCGAAACCCTTTATTTTAATGACACTTTGATCAGAGAAATAAAAGAGGAGTGCAAAAAAAATTCTATTTGGTGTATAATCACTGAAGATTTGGAAATAAGAAAGAAAAAGTATAATACTTCTATCCTGATAGACCGGGAAGGAAACATAAAGGGGAACTATAAAAAAATACATCTTTATGGAGACAAAGTTGATGCGGGCTCGAGAGTTAAAATTTTTGATACTGATTTTGCTAAAATTGGAATTGTCATATGCTGGGATTTAGCATTTCCTCAGATGTTTAGGAAGCTAAAACAAGCTGGGGCAGAAATAGTCTTTTGTCCCTCACAATGGGAATATGAATCCAGGGCCCACAAGGAAAAACCTAAAGCAATGGAAGAAAAACTTTTAGAGTCTGTAATTATGACCAGAGCTTTTGAAAATATCTATTTTGTAGCGTTATGCAACCCCGTAATGGACTCTAAGTTTCAAGTTTCATATTCAGCTATAGCAGGCCCCCACAAAATTCTTAAAAAAATTGTTGGCAAAGAAGGGTTAATAGTGGCTAAGATAAACCTCGATGAGATAAAAAGGGTTGAAAAAATTTATAATAGTTAATTTCTAGCTTCTTTCTTAAGAAAATCCAGGACTTTGCCAAGTATCTTCTCCCTTTCCGATTCAAAAAAATCAAAACCTGGGGCAGAGTTTATTTCAAGTGCAAGCCATTGGCCGTCTTTTTTTAAAAAATCAATCCCACAAATTTTTATTTTTGAAATTTTATTTATTTTTTTTATAATATCATTTAATTTTTTGTCTATCTTAAATTTTTTAATTATTTTTGCATAAACTCCTGTTGCTTTCCACCCTTTGCTTTGTTTTAAAGCTGTTTGGACAATTTGATTGTTTATAAGTGTGACTCTGTAACTGGGTGATTTTATGAATTCTTGGGCAATTATAGGTATGGATGAATTCTTTTTACCCCATTTTTTAATTATTTTTATTGATTCCGCTATAGTCTCTGTCTTTTCCACAAATTCTCCGCACGTTCCTTCAACCCTTTTTAGGACCACTGGCCATTTATCAAAATTCTTTAGTTCTCCCTTTACTATGTTCAAATCATCCGAAAGAAGTATTGTTTCTGGTGTAGGAATTCCATGTTCTTTGCATTTTAAATAAAAAATCCATTTATCTTCGTTGGTGTAATGTGTTCTTGTCGTGTCTATAACCTTTTTCCCAAGCTCTTCAATTGTTTTTTCAAATTCAATTGAGAAATCTTCGGCACTATTGTTGTATATTACCTCACATTTTTTTATTTTTTCTTTTAATTTTCCTTCATCTAAATCTCTTTCCAAATCAAGAAAAACCATCTCAATATTTTTTTTCTTTGAGAGCTTAATAAACATTTCCTCGTCTTCTCCCAAATATTTTCCTTTGAATATACATCCAATCACTACTTTTTTCATAATTATTTTGTAAAATTTTAAATATAAGGCGAAATATAAACTTCAATCAGGCCGGCTAATATCAATATAAAAATAGAAATTGCTATAAGGATAAGGACGTCTATCATAAGCTTTTTCTTCTTTTCTTCAGTTTTTAAATTTCCTTTCCAAATTGCAGAGTATATTAATCCCCCAGCAAGAGCCGTCATCAAATATGCCAACATTTCAGGTATTCCATGGACAAAATATTTTGCAAACGAAATTGGCAATGCTGTGATTCCTAAAGTGTTTCTTGCAAGATTTCCAATTACAAAACCCATAACACTCGCGTTCCAAACCAAGACATATATTGCCCCTGCTCCATAAAACAAAGCGAAAATTAATGATATTAGAAGGACCTTAATATTATTGAAAAGAATTGCCAAGAATGTGGAAGATGATGAGAATGATCCGACTATCGCTGCTCTTATTCCCTCCACTGTCGTTTCTTGGAATGAGAAAATGCTTGAGACTTTATCTACTGGAAGCAAAAAACTCCATAATGTGAATGAAATGGTAAACCCTAAGAATAAAAATAACAACAAGTAAATGAGCTTAGAATGTTCTTTCAGAAGGGATTTTTCTGACCTATTTGCTTCTTTTTTCTCCTCTATATTTATTGCGCTTTGAATCAAGTAAAGACAGGAGAACACTGTGAGAAATATCATCGCTATTGATGCATAATTTGGAAATATCCATAGTGCAAAGAGTATGGAAAATGAAGAGTAGACTATAGCTATAAAGAGAACTTCTAGAGGATGTCTTTCGGCTTTTTTAGGATTGAAAATTAGTCTTAGCATAATTTAAAACAGAAAAGAAAATTTATAATTGTTTGGGTGGAAAGTTTTAATAACTAAAAAGAGTTATTTTGTTTATGGTGCTGAATAATGAAGAAAAGCTTGAATTAATCAAAAAAAATACTGAGGAAATAGTCAGTTTTGATGCTTTGAGAGAAATTTTGAAAAAGAAAAAAAATCCCAGGGTTTACTGCGGCTATGAACCTAATGGGCCTTTGCATCTTGGTCATTTTGTCACGATAACTAAATTGATGGACATGCAGAAAGCAGGTTTTGATGTTGTTATTTTACTGGCAGACATTCATGCCTTGCTCAACAGAAAGGGGCAAGAAGGCGAAATAAAAAAAGAAGTGGAGAATTGGAAAAAAACTTTGAAAGCAATTGGCGTTAAAGCAGAAATTGTTCTTGGCAGTGATTTTCAGTTCAATAAAGATTATCAGTTAGATGTCATGAAACTTGCACAAAATTCTACAATCAACAGAGGATTGAGGAGCATGCAGGAAATTGCAAGAGATGTCGAGAATGCAACAATTTCTCAGTTATGGTATCCTCTGATGCAGGTAGCTGACATTAAACACCTGAAAGTTGATGTTGCTTTGGGTGGCTTAGAACAAAGGAAGATTCACATGATGGCTAAAGATATGGCAAAGACTTTGAATTATGAGTTTGTTGCCTTGCATACTCCATTAATAACTTCTCTGAAAGGACCTGGGCAAAAAATGTCAAAGAGCGTTCAAGGATCAGGAATTAGTGTTACTGATTCACTTGATGAAATTAAAAAAACAATAAAAGACGCATATTGCCCAGAAAAAGAAATTAAAGACAATCCTATCTTGCAAATGTCAAGATTGATAATCTTCCCAAGGTTTGAAAGTTTTGAAGTTAAAAGACCTGAAAAGTTTGGGGGGAATTTGGACTTTAAAAATTATGAAGAATTGGAAAATATTTACGGCCATGGAAAATTACATCCTCTTGATTTGAAGAATGCAGTCGTAGATTATCTTTGGAAGATAATTGAGCCTATAAGAAAGAAGTGGGTGTGATTATCTAGTCTTAAATTCAACAACATCCAAGTCTTTTAGTTCATGATTCAATGAAACTTTTTGGCCTGGGAATTTTGAGCTTGGCCCCCATATCTTTGTTTCCTTTATTTTTGAGGCAAATCCTTTGAATATTTTTTCAGCTATGTTTTTTATTGTTGAGCCCGGCCTAAGAATTATTGGATTGTTTGACTTCTCTTTTCCCGGCTCTTTTGTGAAAACTCTTATCCTGTCAAAACTTAAAAATAATTTTTCTTTTAGCTCATTTATTCCTTCTTTGGTTTCTGTTGATATCATAACAAAATTGTATTTCTTGCTTTGCAAGTTTGCATAGATTCTTCTTTTTTCTTCGTTGTTTAATAAGTCTGTCTTATTGAAAGCTATGATTTTTTTACCTGGAATATTCTCCATCAAATCTTGTATTTTTTGGATCTGGGATAAACTTTCTATTAAAATTATTATGGAATCTGCAATATGTGTTATGCTTCTGTCATAAAATTCCGACTCTATTGCGGGAATTTCAACAAGCTGAATTTGTATCCCCTGATATGACATCATTCCCACTATTGGTTCTCTTGTTGCAAATTCAATTCCCGATATCTTTGGATTAGCATTGGTCAACAAAGAAAGCAATGAAGATTTTCCGGAGTTTGTGAAGCCGATTATTGCGGCCTGCATCTCTTCTTTTTTGATTCCTGGTTTTTTGGAGCCTTTAGAAGTTTTTCTTTGGGAAGCTATTTTTTCTTTTAGCTTTACGTATCTTGTTTTAAGATTAGCAAGCATTTTTTCAGATGATTTATGTTTAGGACATTCCCGCATCATTTCTTCAAGCCACTTTAATTTATCTTCATTAGTCTTAGAGTTTAAGAATTTTAACTCTGCCTGTTTGTAGAATGGGGACTGATTTGTTGATGCCATCTTGGTTTTGTATATAATTTATAAATAATCATTGATTAAAAATTTTGTTAATATGGAAAAAGATGAAATAATCAAAGAAATCATGAAGAAAAGAGAGTTTTCACAACTTCCCATTAAAGATGTTGGAGTAGCTTACTCTATCTTTGAGAGAAGACAGGTTGGTGAGGAAGAAAAAATAAGACTTACTAGGGAGTTTTTGCATAAGATTTTTGGAGCTTTTTTAAGTAAAAAGCTTTTATCCTTAAAAGATAAAGATTCAGACTGGATTTTGAGAAAACATCTTTCAACTAGAGAAAGGTTACCTTATTATGGGGAGTTGTATAACAGGATTTTTAAGAATTTTAATGAAAAAAATATAACAATTTTTGATCTAGGTGCTGGAATTAATGGGTTTAGCTATAATTATTTTGGCCATAAAGTAAGATATATTGGGGTTGAGGCTGTTGGGCAGTTAGTTGACTTAATGAACTATCATTTCAAGAAAGAAAAATTAAATGCTTCAGCGATTCATGAAAGCTTATTTGAATTAGAGAAAATAAAAAAAACAATTTCAATGCAAAAAGGAAAGAAAATTGTGTTTTTGTTCAAAGTTCTAGATGCTTTGGAAGAATTTGAAATAGATTATTCTAAAAAACTTCTAAAAGAAATCACTCCTTTAGTTGATATGGTTGTTGTTAGTTTTGCAACAAGAAGCATGATGGCTAAAAAGAAGTTTAAAGTTAACAGGAATTGGATATTTGATTTCATAAAACAGGAATTCAATGTTTTGGATGATTTTGGGCTGGGTGGGGAAAGATATATTGTTTTTGGGAAACAGATTTAAAAACTTGATTTGATTCTATGAATCATGAAACCAAAATTTTTCAGAAAAGTCTTGAAAAATGGAATGACTGTGCTTTTTGAAAAAAGAGAGCTTCCTGTTGTCAGCGTTGCCTTTGCAGTTAGATGCGGAGGAATCAATGAAGATGCCAAAGAAAAAGGAATATCTCACTTTATTGAACATATGCTTTACAAAGGAACTCCTACCAGAAATGCAAGCCAGATTTCCACTGAAATAGAAAAAAATGGAGGAGTTCTGAATGGTTTTACTTCTGAAACCATTACTGCTTACTGGTGCAAGATGCCTTCAAATAAAATAAATGTCGCTTTAGATGTTTTGAGTGATATGGTAAAAAATCCGCTATTTAATGAGGCAGAAATGAATAAAGAAAGAAAAGTTATTTTTGAGGAAATAAAAATGAGAAAAGACAATCCCAGAATTCATGTTGATGATAGGATACAAAATTTTCTCTATGATGCCCCTTTAGGAATTGATTTAATCGGGACCCATGAAACCATGAATCCAATAAACCGAGAGAAAATGCTGAAGAGGTTTAATGAAGTTTACAATCCAAATAACATGATTCTTTGTGTTGTTGGGGATGCTGATTTTGAAAAACTTGTTGAGTTTTCTGAAAAAAACTTTAATAATAAAGCAGGAAAAATTCCTGAGTATAAAGTAAAGAAAAAAAATAATTCTGCAGTAGAAAAAAGAAAAGGATTGGACCAGGCTAATGTTGTTTTTGCTTATCATGCCCCATTGTCAAATGATAAAAAAAGCTATGCTGCGAGAGTCTTAAGCGCCGTTCTTGCAGAGGGAATGTCCTCCAGACTATTTTCAGAGATAAGGGAAAAAAGAAATCTGGCCTATTCTATTTCTGGAGAGGCTACTTCATGCAAATATTTTTCATACAATAAAATTTATGCTGGAACCCAGAAAGAAAATATTGGTAAAGTCAAAGAGTTAATTCTTGAAGAGTTTAAAAAAGTTGGGGCTGGATTGGAAGAAAAAGAGTTGAGAAGCATTAAAGAGCAGTTAATTGGAAATTATAACATTGCGATGGAGGAATCTGTCTCTCAAATGGCTAATCTTCTTTACTATGAGGCTGATGGAAATGCACAAGAATTTTATGAATTTGAAAAGAACATAAAAGAAGTCAAGCTGGAAGATGTGAAAGAGCTGGCAAAAAAAGCCATTAAAGAATACAGCTTTTTTGCGTTGGTGCCTGAGTAAGTTTTATAGAAAAGTTTATAAGTAAGGAAATTCTTACTCTGTTATTATGGAAGTAAAAATAATAAAAGTTACGGATAAGGGGCAGATCTCTTTACCAATTGGAATGAGAGAATCTTTGAAGATTAACAATGGTGATGAATTAATCATTGCAAAAAATGAAGATTCAATTGTAATTAAAAAAATTAGGAGATCTGATTTTTCAGATTTATTAAAACACTCTGAGAAAGTTGCAAAAAAACTTTGGAGTAATAAAGAAGATGAAATCTGGAATAACATATAAACAAGGAGAGATATTAATAGTCCCATTTCCTTTTTCTGATTTAAGCAGCATTAAACAAAGGCCAGTTTTAGTCTTGTCAAAAAATGATTATAATGATAAATATGAAGATATTGTCACTTGCGGAATAACCTCTAATCTAAAAGATCCAAGTTTTTCTGTTTTAATTGACAATAACAGTTTAGATGAAGGAAGTGTTCCTGTGAAAAGCAGAATAAAAGCTGATAAGTTGTTTACAATTAATAAAGGTGTAATAAGGAAGAAGATTGGCAGGATTAATAAAGAAACTTTTTTAAGTGTTAAAAAAGAATTCTTGACACTAGTTTAATTTTGAAAAAACTTTTTGCGTTGGTGCCTGAGTAAGTTTTATAGAAAAGTTTAAATATGTGTTTGTATTGCAAATATTACAATGTCAGACATAACTATTTCAGTAAGAATTGACAAAAGCCTTTATGAAAAGATGAAACTTCATGAACATTTAAACTGGAGTGCTCTGCTTAGGAGATATCTTTTGCAGCAAGTAGAAAAACTAGAAGAAATTGACACAGAAAAAGCAAAACAAGCTGCAGATATAATGGATAAAATCCGCAAATTAAATGCTTTTGATAGGGGGAAATCTGGCACAGAGATAATAAGAGGATGGAGAAACAAAAGAAAGTAGTTGATGCTTCGGTAATTGTAAAATGGTTTGTTAGTGAAAAGGATTCTGACAAGGCTGTAAAAATAAGGGATGAGCATGTTGCAGGAAAAACTCTTCTAATAGCCCCAGAATTAGCATTTATTGAAGTTCTCAATGCCTTAAAATACAAAGGAGTGAGCGAGGAAAAACTTCTTGAAGTTAATAAATCGCTTTGGGATTTACAATTAAAGATAGAGAATATTCGCGCTTCCTTACTAGATAAGGCAATCAATTGCTCTTTAAAAAATAAAATAACCCTTTATGATGCTATTTATGTGGTTTTGGCGCAAATGTTTGGCAGTGAATTAATAACTGCAGATTCAGAGCTTTATAAAATTCCAAATGTTGTTCCTTTGGAAAAGGCCTAAGATTTTTTGTTACAACTTTTTTGCTCAAAATTTGCCCAGCTAAAAAAAAAAACATTTATATACTTTTAATTTGTAGATAAGTTATGAAAAGAGGGAGTAGATTATTTCTTGGTGTTGTAATTTTATTAGTAATTTTATCATTATCTGTTGTTTCTGCGTCATGGTTTTCTGATGTGTGGGGAAAGATTACCGGGCAGCCTGTTAAAGTTGTAGATGATGGAAGCTTTGTTGGTTCAACAGCATCAACACCGTCTTGCACTGATTCTGATGGTGGGTTGAATTATATTTTGAAAGGAACTGTTTATGGGCAGGATACAAATTCTACTAACTATATTATAAATGATTCTTGTTCAGGCAACTCTGTGGTCGAATATTATTGTAATCAGAATACTTCAAGCTTTGCTGCTGTGACTTATGCCTGCACTAATTTAGGAGCAAATTATGTTTGTAGTAATGGGGCTTGTATAAATAGCAGTCAAACAAATACTACATCCTATTTTGACTTGGCAACGACGGCAATTACATTTTCAGATAACACTCCTGAAGTTGGACAATTAGTTATGATTACTAAAACGGTAAAAAATCTTGGAAATGTTAATGGGTACATTACAGGAGGATCTGCTTCAACATGTCTTCTTGGTGATTCTAGTGGTTGTGCTGGAGGAGGTTGGGGTAGTAAGAGTCCGGGCGAATTAATTTTGGCTGGAGGAATAAAGTACGATTATGAGAATTACACATTCAATAAAGCTGGTACATGGGAGTTAAAGAGAAGTTATAATGGGAAAGGCATTCATAACGAGACTGATATAAATTTGGCAAATAATTTTAAAACAGTTTATATTAATGTTTCTGCAAATTCAACCCACGTAACATGCGCTGATAGTGATGGTGGTTATAATTATAATATTCAAGGAACAGCAACTTATCAAGGACAAACTTATAATGACTACTGTGTTCAGAATGGAACGTATGCTGGCTGGGTTTATGAGTATGCTTGCAATAGTGGGGCTTTGGGAACGGGGGTTTACAATTGCGCTTCTAGTGGTGGTGTTTGTAACAATGGGGCTTGTGTGAGTTCCAACAATACTTTCAGTTGGAATCCTTTCTATTTGACTTACATATCTTATCCTGGTTCCTCCATTTTAGATGTTATATGGTTAGGAGATATCCAAACCTATTTGAGCAGTAAAAACATCCCTTCTTTGATTGTCGACAGCAAAAATGTTACTAGACAAAAAATATGGAATACTACTTCCGTGATTTCTGTCAATAAGAGCACGATTGTTGTTTATCCTGGAAACTGGATGTCGATCTTGTATGCGGTAGAAGCCGGAAATATTCAAACTTACCTTAAATCTTATGTTGATTCTCATTCAGGGTTTAGGACTTGTAATCAATTAATTAGTGCAGAAAGCTTAACAAGTGACAATTTCAATGACGCTTTTAGCCTATGTTCTTCTTGGTATGGATTTTCTTCAACATGTACCGTAACTTCGTCAGACGTTAAAGAAGTCCCTGAAGGAACAACTAAATCAATTTTAGGTCTTAATGTTTATGTTGCTTCTGCTGACGAAAATAATCTGGTTTTGCGTGCAATGATAAGTGTGAATGGGCAATATTTTAATCTGTCTACTGATCCCTTAGGTTCTGATTTATCTTTTAAAATCATCTCTGTTGATGGTGGAATAAATTGGTATAGGATTGATCTGGTTTCAGCTTCAGATACAATGGCCACAATTAAAGTTGGTTCTTGTGCTTCAAGTGATATGACTTTATCTTGTTCCGACTCCGACGGAGGATGGTATCCGTATGCAAGAGGAACAGCAACAGTGGGAAGCAACCCTGAATTAAGGTATACTGATTTTTGTTTGGCTAATGGTTCTAGTAACACTTTGCATGAATATTCGTGTTCCGCTGATAATATTCTGGCTGGTGGAGATTTTGCATGCCCATATGGGTGTTTAAATGGAGTATGCAAGACAAATCCTCAATCAAAATGCACTTTCTTCGGAAGGATCTTTAAATCTGCTGCATGTAAAGCTGCTGTTGCTGCAGAGAAAAGCACAGGGTCTGATCTGAATAATTAAAAATTAATTCTTAGACCTTACTTATTTTAAAGAATAATAAAAAATAAAAATAAAAAAGCGTTTTTATTTGGCTGTGATTTTAAGTACACCAATTACAACAAACGCAAGCATCGTGAGCCAACCTCCTAATGTACCTACGCTAACTCCAATTAAAGGGAGCAACATAAGGATACCGATAAGAAGGAATAGCCATCCGGTTATTTTGTGCATTTTATCTCCTCCTTTCAACCTCTTGTTATAGTTATAGGGGAAACTCTATTTATATGCTTTTTGCTCTTTGGAAGTTAGGAGGTAATTTTTTAAATTATGATTATTAGAAAGTATTATGTTTATTGTCAAAGTTCCTGGAGTTAATGGCGGAAAAGACTGCGAGAAGGCGGGAAACGCCATTATAGAGAAACTTTCTGCATTCGGAAGCAATGAGCAAGGCAAACTAATTGACAAGAATTTGTTAGATATAGAGGAAATTCATGTTAATAATAAAGATTTGGAACTAACTAATAAGTTAATTTATGAAAATGCTTTGGAAACTTTTGAGGCGAAGCCAAAATCTATTTTTTTGGGTGGTGATCATTCTATAAGCTACTCTTTGGTCAGAGCTTTTCTGAATTATTGCAGAGATGAAAGCAAAGAGCCTTGTTTGATAGTTTTTGATTCAAATCCAAATTGCGAGGTACCAGATAATTTTCCCAACAATAGGCAATGGCTTAGAAAAGTTATAGAAGCTGGTTTTCCAAAAGAAAATGTATTGCTTGTTGGGGTCAGGAATTCCGGAAGAGAGGAGCTAATCTTCTTAAAGGATAAAAAAATTAAAGTGATAGACACTAATAAACTCACTCTTGATATTGAGAATATCTGTGACACTATCATGGAATTTTCAAATAGAAAAGAGCTGTATCTTTCAATAGACATTAGTGTTATTGACCCTGCCTTTGCTCCGTCCACTTCTTTTAATGAGCCGGGAGGTTTAACAAGCAGGCAATTTATTTATCTAATCCAAAGACTGAATAAAGTTAATGGGCTTAGGGCTGTTGATATTGTCGAAATTAACACTCAGAAGGATAAAACAAACGGCAATATTACAGCCAATCTTGGCGCTAAAATTTTAGGGGAGTTTTTATGACGCGAACTTTCATATCAATAGATTTGCCTGAAAATGTTAAGAAGGAAGTGCAAAAAATTCAAAATCAATTACCGGAATTTTTTGGGAAGAAAATAGAACTGGGCAATTTGCATTTAACCCTTAAATTTCTTGGTGAGATTGATGAAGAAAAAATCAAACTTGTGAAAGAGAAACTCAAAATAATAAACACTTCAAGTTTTGACTTAGAACTAGATGAAATTGGAGTTTTCTCCCCCCATCATATTAGAATAGTTTGGCTTCACATTAAAGGGGCTGACGAATTACAAAAAGTTGTTGACAGTGTTTTGGGAGAGATATTCAAACCAGAAGAAAGATTTATGGGACATCTGACTATTGCAAGAGTTAAGAATATTAAAAGTAAAAAAGAATTTTTGGAAAGCCTGAGAAAAATAGAAATACCGAGAATAAAATTCAAAGCACATTGTTTTAGACTTATGAAGTCAGAATTAAGGCCAGATGGCCCAATTTACAGTGTTCTAGAAGAATATAAGTTGAAATAAAAAATAATAAAGCATTTTGTCTTTTATATGATTGTTGAATTCTAAAATATATATTGCAGTATATAGCTTATTATAAACATAAAAAGTTTTTCTTTATTTTAATGGATGAAGAAAGAGACAAACCTGGTGGAATGGAATGCAAGGTTATCAAGATTGATGATACTAGTGCAGTTGTTTTTGCTGGCATTGATTCAATTTTTTTCTCCCAGTGGTATGCCCAATTACAAACCTTTAGAAATTATGGCGGATTTCAATCGCACATTCATCCAGAAGTAGAAAAAATAGTGCGGTCAGGATTTAACATTAACAAATATTATCTTAACAGTAACGATGTTTGGACAGCTTCCTAGTAATTATCATTAATTATTCTGAAAATTTCCGCCTTTTTTCCAATAATCTCTTGAAGCTCTTCTAATGGAGAATTAAAAATTTCGTGCAGTGTTTTGTATTTTTCAAGAAGTTTTTTTGCTGTTTTTGGGCCAATGCCCGGAAAACCTTCAAGAATAAACTGCATTTGCTCTTTTTTATTCAGAGATTTCTTTTTTACATTTAGAGACATTTCTGATTCTTTCTTTTTTGCAAGCAAGAAAATAAATTTGGCAGTGTCTTCAGAATTTTTTGAAAAGATTATTGGGACTTTGTGTTTTAAAACTATTGAAAGCAAAAAACCTCTTATGGCATTTCCATTTATTCCTTCAGCGTCGTCATTGTAAAGTTCTTTTTCGTCCATTCCTTCTATTATCAGAAGTCTATTGGGATATTGTCCTAGCTCTTCTAATTGTTTTAATAATCTTTTGTTTATCATTGAAGAAATAAAATCCGAAACTGTCTTTCTTTCAATAGCGACGTTATTAACAATATAGTCTGCAACTTTTAATTCTTTAACTTCAACATCTATCCCTAAAGAAATTAGTTCGGATATAACCAGCGAGTTTTTCTCTCTATAATCTGCAATTATTTTTAATTGCTCTTTTATTATTTTTTCTGGCCTTTTGGAAAAAATATCCAAGAATTTTGGGGTCATTTTAAAAATTTCAGCAATTTATCTGCTGTTTCATTTATTGACAAGTTGGTTGTATTTATCTCTATATCATACTGTGATTTGTCTAAAAAATTAATTTTGTAGTACTTTTTAAATTGGGCATATGTCTCGTTTAATCTATTCTTTAACAATTTTTGCATCTCTTCTATTGTTTTGCAATAAGGCTCATCTTTCCTCTGGTCATTAAAAATTCTTTCTGCCCCAATTTTTTCACTAACTTCTAAAAAAATCTTTTTTGAATTTTGGATAAAGTGGTAGGCTATCCATCCTTCAATTATAAAATTATCTTTTGTTTTTCCAATCTCAATAGTCTTTTTATCTGCTTCTTTATGGGCCCAACTTTCCCTTTCACCAATTTTGTTCAATTCATCAATTGTAAGCCCCTTTTCCGTCGCTATCTCTCCTCTCAACTCGCCTATAGAAATAAATTTGTAGCCAAGTCTTTTTGCCAGCTCTTTTCCAACACTTGTTTTTCCCGCCCCCTGTTTTCCAGAAATCGTTATTATCATAATGTTTTTTGTTCTTCTTGTTTATTTTTTAATCCTAAAGATTCTTTTATGCTGCTTATCGCTGCGTGCATTTCTCTCTCTTTTGATCTTGAAACATAATAAAATGCCTCGTCCCTTGTCCCTTTTGTTATGAGTATTATAAGTTTTCCTTTTATTAACCTGGCTGTTCTTCCTGCTCTTTGAATTGATCTTATCGCCGAAGGTACTGGCTCGTAAAAAATCACCCCATTAACTTCCGGGATGTCCAATCCTTCTTCTCCGATAGATGTTGCGCATAAAATATTTACCTCGCCCCTTTCAAATTCAGATATTATTCTTTTTTGATCTTTTTGACTTAATCCAGAGCCTGACTTTTTTGCTTGCCCGACGAAAACCCTTGCCCTTATTCCATGAATCTTGTTTAGGCCATTTGTTATCTCCAAAGCGGTGTCTCTAAATTGTGCAAAAACAATCATCTTGAAATTTTCGTTTGATTTTTGTTCACTTGTGATAATATCCCGTAATATCTTCATTTTAGGATGCTCAAAATCTTTGGCTAGAAGTTCATTCACCTTTGAATAAACAAAATTGAATTCCTGCTTTGAGACGAGTTTAACTACTCCTTTGCTTTGTTTTTTTGCGGCTTGCTCGAATAACGCCTTTAGATATTTATTCAGACTTGGAAGAGTCTGGGTTTCTAATAATTCTAAAGCATGCTGTAACTTGATTGCTTGGGCACATGCACTTGCTCCCAACAAATATTGGAAGTTTTTATTGCCTCTGGCTATTGTGGCAAAAATTTTCTTTTGCAGATTAATGAGCCCTATTTTTGTTGCCGGGCCAAACAAGACTTTTCTGAGCCTTAATTCTTCCACATACTCTTCATAAATTTTCTTTAAAACATGTCTTAATTCTTGCAGTTCTGTGGGAAAGTCTATTAAGACTTTTTCGAATTTTAGCTCTTGGAGGTATATTCTTACATCTTCACTTTCTCTTGTCCTTAATTCTACAGCTTCTATGGCGAGGTTTTTGCATATATCTCTTATCTTTTGAGCCTCTGATCCTGGGGAGGCTGTTAATCCTATTATTCTTGGATGTTTTGCTTCTTCTATGTATCTCTTTGCTATGAAATTATAGTCATAATTTCTTATGCATCTATGTGCCTCGTCTTCAACGAGAAGGCAAACTTCCTTTAAATTATACAATTCATTTTTTAAATCATTTGCAATGCATTGTGGCGTTGAGAAAATTATATTGGCATTTTCCCAAATTTTTCTTCTTAAATTAGGCTCTACAGATCCTGTGAAAAGCTGGAGTTCTGCAAAAAGTTCTGTAAGATGTTTTCTAAAATAATTTAAGTGCTGTTCTGCAAGAGGTTTTGTGGGAGCTAAGAAAACTATTTTTTCTTCAGGGAATTTTTGTAACCTTTCTACTACCAACATCAGCGCTATAAGTGTCTTACCCAGTCCTGTTGGGAGAACCACAAGGCAATTTTTTTCGGAGCAAGTTTGATATATAGATTTTTGATATTCTCTTGGTTCTATTCCCACAAGAAATTTTGTTGGCATTTCTCAGAAAAATTGTTATAGTATAAATAGATTATTCTTTCCTAACTATTGCATAAATTATCAAAATTGTCGAACAAACAACTAGAAGCAATCCGATTACTGAAACAAGATCGAATGGCGTCGAGCCGTTTGAAACATAATTTCCAGTAACTTTCCCTGTAAGATAGCTTTCATTTAAGAAATAAAACCCTCCTAAAAGGGCTAAAACTCCAAATGCTGCCACAACGCTTCTTTTCTCAAAAAAACTTTTGTTTGTCATGTTATATCAGTAAAAAAGCATATCCTAATCCTATTAAAGTCAGAATTGCTAAGAAACTCCAGAGCACAATGCTCCCGAAGAATATCTTATTTCCGTCAAGGTCTGAGATTGGAAGCATATTGAAGAAAGCATAGAATATGCTTATTCTTGCAAAGCTTTCAAAGCCTAGAAGATATCCAACTAGAGCGAAAAATAAGGTAGCAAAAATTCCTGCTGCGGCGATTATTCCTATGTGCCCTTCAGTCATTTCAGAGAAAGCATAGATTCCCCATCTTTTGGCTGTTCTTGAAACATTTGCCTTTACCTCAAAGATTAGGGAAGCGAGCCAGTAGACTTTTCCAACGGTTATGAACACTATAAGCAAGGGGAAGATGATTCCTGCTGGAATTGGTTTTCTGAACATTTGGGGGGGTTTAAACCCATATCTGCTTATTTCCCAGAGCTTAATGTCTATTCTGGAGTCAAGAATGAAAGCGGTTATTTTTTTAACTAAACTGTTTATCAAAATTATCACAAAAACTATAAGAAGAACGGTGAAAAAAGATTTCAGCGACGTTAATAGTGTAATTGTAAATGCTAAAACTACAGATGCCAACACCACAAAACTGATTTCTTTTACATTCATCATTATAAAGCTAGTTTTTAGTTTTTTATAAATTTTGTTATTGAATATCTTATAATGCATTACGGAAAAGTATTTAAATAAATAAATAGTGAATTTTATATGCGATTAAGAAAAATAAGTGAAGTTATAGGACTTAAGGTGTTTACAGATTCTGGTGAATACTTTGGAGAGGTCGAAGAAGCCAATCTTCTTGAAAACAAGATCGATGGTTGGAGGATAAGAGTTGGTGGATCTGTTACTTCTTTGATTGGTGGCGCAAGAGGAGTTATAATTCCTCACCATTTCGTCAAAGCTATAAGTGATGTTTTCATTATAAGCAAAACCGCTCTTCCAAACCCCATAGAATCTGAAATGGATGAAGTTCCTGAAGAAATGCTTTAACAAAGAGAGGTATTTGCTAAAAGCTTAGTATATTTGAAAAGATATAAATAGTGAGCCTACATTTTTTAAACATAATGGCAGACAATATTTTACAGAGTCCTGTTCTTACGAATTTTATATATCCATTTTTGCTGATATTTTTCATAGCTTTTGCCATACTCGAGAAGACAAAAATTTTCGGAAGTGATAAAAAACAAGTTAATGCATTTACTTCTTTAGTTATTGGGTTGATTTTTGTTGGGGCTATTTTTCCAAAATACATAGTAACTAATTTAGTTCTATTTTTGTCTGTTGGATTGGTCATAGTATTTGTTGTTCTTCTACTCTGGGGATTTATAACGGGTGGTGAGGCTAAATTTGAAGGAAAAGGCATAAAGATTGGTGCAGGAATAGTTGTTATTCTTGCTGTTGTTATTGCTCTGTTTTTGATTACTGGAATATGGGATGACGTCATCAATACTTTATTCAAACAAAGCTGGAGCAGTGATGTTTGGAGCAATATAATACTCGTAGTTTTGATAGCTGCAGCGTTAGCTATTGTTTTATCTAGCAGCAAGAGTGGTGAGAAGTAATTTTGGATTAGATTTGGATAGTTTATAGAAATAAGTGATTGGATTTGATGGGATATTTATCTTTAACTAAACTTCAATTTCAATATTCCAATCCATAGGGATAAGAGTTAGGTTTATTTTATGGTCAAAAAGCTTTTTCTTTTTCCAATTTTGCAATTCGGTTTTTATTTCTTTTATTAATTTGTCACGGTTTTCTATTTTATGCGCACTCATTCGAATAAAAATTTCAATTGGTGCAATCTTTACCTTAATTTTAGATGAATTTGCATAAACAAAAACATCATTAATATTGGTAGATTTTGAAACAATCTTTTGTATAGCTTCTGAGAGCGATAATATTTCCTGTTCCTCTAGTCTTTCATCGTTATACTCAATATTGATCATTGGCATTCTTTATTTTATGAACCCTAATTTATAAAAGAATCGGAACTTTTCAATTCGTTAAAAGCTCACTTTATTCATCTTGGTTCACACATAGAAACATATTTAAAATAATTTTGTTTAGTAACGGCATGATAGAGGTGGGTTTTTTAGCATGGAGTGGTTTCTATGGCGGGACTATTGGAAACTTACTGCTTCAATGGGAGCAATTTGGAATTTTTAGTTATCTTATTCCATTCTTAATGATTTTCGCACTTGTATTTGGAATACTAAATCAGATGAAGCTTTTCCAAGAGAATAAAGCAATCAATTCTATTCTTGCTTTGGCTGTGGGATTAATGTCTTTGCAGTTTGATTTCGTGCCGAGATTTTTTTCAGAAGTGTTTCCTAGGGTCGGAGTTGGATTAGCAATAATACTTGTTATAATAATACTTGCTGGGTTATTTATAGATCCTTCAAAACCTGGGATTGGTTGGACGCTTTTGGCTGTGGGGGCTGTAATAATTATTGTCGTGTTAATTAATACATCTACATCTTTAGGATGGAACATTGGATCTGGCTGGTTGCAACAGAATTGGGATGTCATACTTGGGCTTATCATATTCTTGGTCTTGATTGGGGTAATTGTTGGTTCTAGCAAGCCTAGGAGTGACATGAAACCATATGCCCCAGTAATGTTCAGGCACTATAGTCATTAAGGTTGGTTTTTGTAAGAAATTTTTTTGATGTTTATGTTTTACGCAATTTGACAATATAGATGAAGGTTTATACTTAGTAATGTCAACTATCTTCTGGGGTCTACCATCTTACTGAAAGATGACTGCATCATTTCCATTTCTTTTTTTATTGAGTTAAGATTACTGCCATACGAGCCGATTTTGTCAAGTATAGAAATCTGAAGACTGTCTATTATTGATTCAATCCTCTGAAGCTTTTCTTCCATTATTTTCAATTTTGTTTCTGACAAAACTTTGAATTCGTTTAAAGCATCTAGTGGCCTTTCAATTTTTTTTATTTTATCAGAAAATACCTGTTCTGCAACTTCTATAAGGGTTGACGTATCTGTTCCAGATGAAGTGTATTCTTGCTCTTGGGGATAATATTCTTGTGTTTCTTGAGGATAATAAGTATTATCTTGCTGATAATTTTGGTATTGCTGTGGGTACTGTTGTTGGGGTTGGTAAATTTGCTGTGTCGCCTGATTTTGGGAAAGGTTATTTGGCTGGGGGGCATAAGTATCTTGATTAGACGAAGGATAAGCCTCAGGGGACTGAGAGTAATCTATTATTGACTGCTGCATCTCATCTCCATAAACTGCGTTTTTTATTTGTGCCTGGTTTAATGCATCCTGAATCTCTTTTGGAGGGACTCCCTGATTTTGGAGATACCTAATTATCTCAGAGTCATTCTTTCCAGAATTTTTCATCTGCATCACATAATCTAACACTCCCATTTTTCTTTTTTACCTTTTTTGTTAATTTAATGAGTTCTTAGTTCTTTTTTAATTTTTCTAAGTCTGATTTTCTTAAAAAATCCAAAGGCTGGAACATTTTTGCCTGTTTTGACAATATTTCCAAATCTTCTTTCCTTGCAAATTTAGAGAACTCTGAAGAAGCTGTTTCAACAAAATTTTTTAACCTGTTTAATGTTGATTTTATTTCTTCAAAGTCTTTTTTTAATATTAACACATCTTGGGTGAAATTTTCTTTTACTTCTACTAAGTTTTCACCTATCAAAAGAAGTCGGTCTTTTAGTATCCTATTTTTTTCTTCGAGGTCCCTGAGCTTCAAATTGATGTCTGTGTAATACTGGAAATTATAGTCTTCAGTCATTAGATAGTTAGTATTTATGAGTTTAAAATGTTTTTCGTGTTGATATACAAAATAATTTAAACTTTCAAATACTCTTCAAACAATGATACCCAATGAAACGCAATTATACTCTTCTGAGGTGAAAAGACAGGGGGGAGAGGATGTTCTTTACATTAACTATCTTGGTGCACCTTTTGTTCCAGATGTCGCCGAAAGTCCAGAAGTTATGGAAAGAGTAGTTGACTCTTTGATAAAAAATCCTAACGTTTCGAGGGTTGTTTTAGTGCAACAAAAAAATTATAATTATGATTCTAGGGAAGTTAATTTTCTTTTAGAGACTGCTCAGCTTTATGTTTTCCTGATAAAACAGGAAAGAATTCTTTCTCAAGATAAAATTGTGACTAATATTCCCCAATTTTTTGCAGAAAGATACAACAGGCTTTTTTCGTTTTTGTTTTTGCTGAAGAAAGATCCAGTCTATGCCTACTTTGAACTGAGGAAAGATCTGATTTCAGCGAGAGTCATGCTTGAAAGAGTCGATGCTTTTTATAAACTGGACCAGGCTAATTATGTTCACTTTTTAGAGAAGATATTTCAGTTACTAGAAAATTCTAGGCTAATACAATTTCTTCTTCCTTATTTTGAAGATTATAAAAGTGGAAGCAGAGAAATTTATCATAAAATATTCAAGCCTGACGTGATACCAAATTTTACTTTTACCCGGCTGGTTTCTGATCTTCCAGATGATGTGGAAATTATTGACCAATACAAAATTAATCCTGAAAATTTTGAGGAAGCCATTGTGACAATATTAAAAAGAAAGAATGATGCGAAACTGATATATCATTTAGTTCCTCCTGAAAATTCCCTTCCAGAAGAACATAACATTCTTTTGAATCTCGCGAGAAGAGTTCTTATAGAGCATCAGCCAAAGGCGGAAGAATTCACAGACACTGAAAGAACTAGGCAGGTTTTTTTCAACATTTCCAAAGATTTATTGCAAGACTTGGCACAAAGCCAGAGAATAAAACTGAATTATGATGATCTTAATAAACTTGCGACTATTTTAGTAAGACACACTATTGGATTTGGTATTGTTGAAGTCTTGCTTCAGGATAAAAATCTTCAAGATATCTCTCTCAACGCACCAATTTCTCAAACCCCGATTTTTGTAAGACATCAAAAATATGACGAGTGTGTGACAAATGTTTTGCCCAGCCAAGAGGATGCTGATTCTTGGGCAGCCAAATTTAGAGTTATTTCTGGGAGACCTTTGGACGAAGCTAATCCTATATTGGACACTCAGCTTGAAATTGGGAAAATTCGAGCGAGAATTGCTATCATCCAGAGACCTTTGTCTCCTGATGGTTTAGCTTATTCAATAAGGAGGCATAGGGATGAACCATGGACGCTACCATTGTTTATACAAACAAAAATGTTAAATCCATTTTCGGCCGGGCTTTTGAGTTTTTTAATTGATGGGGCAAGGACAATGTTGATAGCCGGAACAAGAAGCTCTGGAAAAACTTCTTTGCTTGGAAGTTTGATGTTGGAGATAATTCCTAAATATCGGGTCATTGTTATTGAAGATTCCTTAGAGCTGCCTTTTGATTCCTTAAGGAAATTGGGTTATGATATTTTAAGAATGAAGGTCCGGTCATCTTTACTTAAGGAAACTTCAGAAGTTTCTGCAGATGATGGAATAAGGACTAGCCTGAGACTTGGGGATTCTTGTCTGATAATTGGGGAGGTCAGGAGTCTTGAAGCCAAGGCCCTTTACGAAGCTATGAGGGTTGGTGCACTGGCAAATGTCGTTGCTGGAACAATACACGGAGCCTCACCTTACGGAGTTTTTGACAGGGTTGTAAATGATCTCGAAGTGCCTGCAACAAGTTTTAAAGCAACAGACATTATCGCTGTTGCGAACCCTATTAAAACTGCTGATGGCCTGCATTCTTGGAGAAGACTTGTCCAGATTTCTGAAGTCAGGAAACACTGGAGAAAAGATCCATTGGAAGAAAAAGGGTTTGTTGATTTGCTTAACTATAATGTTGAGAAGGATGAGCTAGAGGCCAGCGAAGATTTAATCAATGGGGACAGCGAAATTATAAAATCAGTTGCCTCAACAGTCAAAGGCTGGGCGGGAAATTGGGATGCAGTTTATGATAATGTATTATTAAGGGCCAACATAAAAAAAGAAGTTGTTAATATGGCTGAGAAATTAAAAAATCCTCGGCTTCTTGAAGCCGAATTCACTGTCCTGGCCAATGATGCTTTTCATAAAATATCTTCTAAGGTCAGAGAAGAGATTGGATTGCCATTAAGTGAGAGGGTTTTTCCAGAATGGCAAAAGTGGTTGAACACACAAATTAAGAAAAAGACAATTTGATTAATGTTGATTCTTTAATTCACTAACTTTATAAATTATCATCGCTATATTGGCCAGACTGAAATTCCTTGAATTTCGTCAAATCAGTTTATTGCAGGAGGTTAAAACGTATTATGAAGAGGTGGCTCAGTCTTGTATTCGGTCTTTTGGTGATAGGTATCTTAGTTTACGTACTAAAGGATATTGATTTATATGAGCTTTATCTTATATTTACTTACCTTAATCCATTTTGGCTTTCTTTGGCATTTATTGCAATGTTCTTGACTTTTGTGATATGGGCTCTGAAATTGATTTATATTTTTAGGCCGTACATAAAGGGAAATTTTTGGTTCTTTCTCCAGGCAATTTTCGCAGGAGCTTTTTTTGCAACGTTAACCCCAGATCCTGGTTTTAGCGCTGAGCCCGTTAAAGCTTATTTTATTTCTGAGAAATACAAAAAACCAAAAACTAAAGTTTTCAGCTATGTCTTAGCAGAGGCTTTTTTCAGAATCTTAGCCTTAATTTTGCTGACATTTATTGCAGTTTTTCTTGTTTTTGTATACCTCGACATTTCTGAAACTTTAAGAATTATTTTTTATGCAATTTTGGTTTCTATCACTTTAGGGTCAGCTATAGCTTTTTATCTTATAATGAAAAAAAGCCATTTTAAAATAGGGGTACTTTTTAAGAGATTGCACATTTTCAGATTTATAAAAAAGAGATTCAAAACCGCTGATGATTTTGAGAAATTCATCAATCATCATGTAAGAAGTTTCGTGAATACGTTCAGGAAGATTGTGAAGGATAAAAAGAAGGCCTTTATCGGCATTTCTCTTTCAATCGTATTCTGGGTGTTAAATTTCTTGGTTGCTTATTTTTTATTTTTATCTTTTGGAAGGGAAGTTAATATTTTTTCCATCGCAGTAGTGTTTGTCATGGGGAGTTTAGTCGGAAGCTTTTCGCCTGTTCCTGGAGGAATTGGAATCACCGAGGGCAGCATGACCCTTCTCTATTCGGCATTGGGTGTCCCTTTTGCGTTTGCTTTGGTCATATCTTTCCTGCAAAGAATAGTATATTATCTATTCTCTTTGGTTGTCGGAGGTATTTGTTTTATTAATCTCAAAAGGTCAAACAACGGCGGGAAATTTAGCTTATTCTAAAGATTTATTAATTGTTTTTGGTTTGTTTAATAATAAAAATTGGTGAAAAATGCCTCCCAGAAAATCTAGTGTTGAAGACATTCTAAAAAAATATGGGGCAAGAATAGAGAGTCAAATACAGACTTCTGATTCTGGCTATAGCAGCGAGTATACAAAGTTTAAGGATGAACTTTCTCCTGAACTAACAAGATATGAAAAGCTCTGCAGATCTTTAGGAAGTTTCATCAGATTAAATATTTCTGAAAAAGATAAACAAGCCGTAAGTTCTCAGTTGCGAGCAGCCCATGTTGATGTCGAGCCCTGGCAGGCTTTGAATCTGGCTGTGATGTCTTTTGTGTTTGTATTTGTTTTGGGAATCTTGATTTCAATCGGAACAGTCTCGATTAATGGAGACTTTGCAAGTTTTCCATTTTTGTTTTTTCTGCTGACTATGATTTTAGCAACGTTCTTGTTTTATTTCATGAAAGGATATCCAGCAAGACTTGCAAACAGATGGAGACTTAAAGCCTCTTCTCAAATGGTTCCGGCGATACTTTACATTGTGATTTATATGAGGCACACACCTAATTTAGAAAAGGCCATAGCTTTTGCTTCGGAAAATTTGCAGCCTCCTTTAGCCCTGGATTTTAAAAAAGTTTTTTATGATGTTGAAATTGGTAAATTTTCTAGCATAAAAGATAGCTTGGATAATTATCTTGAAAACTGGAGAGGATATTCTACGGAGTTTATAGAGGCCTTTCATCTTATTGAAAGCAGCTTGTTTGAACCAGACAATTCCAGAAGAATAATTACTCTGGAAAAAGCGTTGCAAGTTGTCTTGGACGGGATTTATGACAAGATGCTTAAATTTACTCATACTGTTCGGTCCCCTTTGACTAATGTTTACATGTTAGGAGTTGTTCTTCCAACCTTGGCATTGGCTTTACTTCCATTGGCATCTGCAATGCTTGGGGGAATTTTAACTTGGGTTCATGTTGTTATAATTTTTAACTTGATAATTCCATTTTTTGTTTTTTATTTAACGGACAAAATTATGTTTTTGAGGCCTGGTGGGCATGGAGAAACTTCTTTGCTTGAAAGACACCCATTATACAAAGAATATTCCAGCAAGAAACATTATGTCAATACATTTATCTTAAGCTTGCCCCTACTAGTCATAGGATTGCTTCCGCTAATATTTCAGTTTACTCCTATTCCTGCAGTGTTAGGGTTGCAGAAAGATTATACATTCTCTCAATTAGGATTAAATCTTGGTGATGAGTTTGGGAGCCAGTATTTTTTCGGATTCGCTGACGGAAAAGGTCCTTTTGGCGTTGGCGCTTTAATCTTGGGAATGTTCTTTCCTTTAGGGATTGCAATGTTTTTTTCAATAGCTCATAAAGACAAAACAAGGAGAATTATTTTGGAGAGAAGAGCAACGAAAGAACTAGAAGAAGAGTTTAACAATTCTTTATTTCAATTAGGAAATAGAATTGGAAACGGTATGCCTCCAGAGCTAGCTTTTGGAAAAGTTGCTGAGTCTTCAAAAGGATTAAGGACAGAGGAATTTTTCAAAAGAGTTAATTATAATGTCAGACAGATGGGAATGAGTGTTGAGAGTTCTTTGTTTGATAAAGCTAGAGGAGTTTTGATCTATTATCCTTCTGAGTTAATTTCTTCGAGTATGAAAATACTTGTTGAGTCTTCCAAAAAAGGGCTTAAGATTGCTGCTTCTAGTTTGATGAGCATTTCAGAATATGTCAAAAATATTCAGAAAATCAATCTGAGGCTTCAAGATATGCTTGCTGAAATTGTATCTGACATGAAAAGTAACATGGCTTTTTTGGCCCCTTTGCTTTCTGGAATTGTCGTCGGATTATCTGCAATGATAACGACAATATTAAGTAAGTTAGCGATCTGTGATTCTGCGGGGGCTACTTCTGCAATGGCCGGCCTTGATTTATGTGAAATTTTTGACTTTACAACAATGATCCCGCCTTATTTCTTACAAATCTCTATAGGAATTTACCTTATACAGATTATTTTTATTCTTACAAGAACTTTGGTCACTGTTGACTACGGAGAAGACAGGCTTGAAAGATCAAACCAACTTGCAGGAAATTTAAAATCGGGAATTTTGCTTTATTTCCTAACTGCCTTATTTGCAACTATGGCTTTGTTTATACTTGCCAGTATAGTCTTAACTGGCATGGCTAATTAGTTAAATTTATTAATGCTTTTTGCTTTGATTCTCCATGAAAAAAGCGGTGAGGAGAAAAGCTGTAAAGATTTTATCTCGAAGAGAAAGTGTTCCTAAAGGGGTTAAGGTCATCTCTGTTTTGTATTATATTGGTGCCGTCTTATCTTTTGTTTCAGCCTTGGCTTTTCTTGTCATAGGGATTTGGATTTTAATCAATCCTAGCGCCAGCTTGCAATTTAATTCTCTCATGCGGGGCTTATCTGCAACATTTGGTTCGGACATTGCTTTCTTCAAGGCTTTTTTAATAATTTTTGGAGTTATACTTGCTGCAATAGGAACTCTTGATTTGTTCATAGCTAGGGGACTTGTTAAAGGCAAAGCATGGACAAGAATTGTTGTCGTGTTAATTTCAGCCTTCGGATTTTTATCTTCTCTTAGTTCTCTGGTTGGGGGAGATTTAAAGGAAATTTTTGGACTTGTTATTTCTGGAGCAATTTTTGGATATTTATCCTTTTCTCATTCTGTAAGAAAATTCTTCAGGTAAAATTTTGAGTATTGGCAATAAGAAGATTTATTAATAATTTCTTACTTTTCTATAAATGAAAAAAGGTGAGAAGAGGGGAATGGAAATAGAGATGCTTGGCTGGTGGATTTTGGCCATTGCTGTCTTAGTCATATCAATCGGAATAATCATTGTGCTAAAAGGAAAAGGGACTAATGCTATAGACTTTATAAAAAATCTTTTTAGGTTTGGTAAATAATGGGGACACAAATAGGCTTTGATAAAATGATTACTACCATACTGATTGTTTTGGTAGTGGCTGCCGTCTTGTTTTTTATTTTCAAGGCAGATCTTATAAAATGGATAAAACAAATTTTTCCAGACTTTGTTTTTAGAGGTCTAATATGAGGGGAAAAAAAGGAGAAGAAGATATTACTAAACCAGAAACTGTTAAAATAATAGTGTCTGTGTTAGGTATAGTAATATTGCTGGGCTTGTTTGTCGCAATCTATTCGTCTTTTACTAAAACTAGGCTAGACCAGGCAATTCCAACATTGGATCAAATTTCACAAGTTATAAGAGAGTTGCGGAAAAATGAGTCGAAAAATTATTTAGTTGAAAGTCCGGGTGCCTGGAATTTAGTTTATTTTTCCAAGAGCGATAAAAAACCAGTGTCATGCGGGGGAGAAACCTGTCTCTGCATTTGTGACAGTTCTTGGCTCAATAGTTATGATGCTTCAACCTGCAAAGATAAAAATGGGATTTGCAAAACTATAAATTATAATATCAGTTTTGAAAAGAGGAATTATCTCAATCTTAATAATCTGCCAAGAGAAATAGTGATAAACAAAACAAAAGAAATGGTGGGCATAAGATATTTGATCCCTGATAACAATGCTGGAATGACTAAGGTTTATGGAGAGCCTAAGTTATAAATAACATGGAAAAAATAATCTTTAATAAAAGAGCAGAAATGTCAGAGTTGGTTACGATAATAATATGGATAATTGTTTTTATTGGTGTTTTGGCTGGACTTTATTTTTTAACTAAAAGACTTTTTAATTCAGGATGATAAAACTTATTAAAAGAAAAAAGGGAGAAGAACCGACATCAAATACATTGAGAAATACTATCATAGTGATTATTGGTTTTGCGCTTATACTTTTTTTGCTTTATAGGTTAGCATTTTCACAACAAATTGACAGGTCAACATGCCATCTTTCTGTCATTGAAAGAGGGTCGCTTCCAGACACACTTAATATAAAAGATCTTATTCCACTTAAATGTGAAACTAGGAAGATTTGTGTTACTGATAAATTAATCGGCAAGGGAGATTGTGAAAAAGAACTTGGAGCAAATTTTGACACTGTTAGAGTCAGCAGCGATAAAATAAAAATGCAGGAAGACATGAACAAAGTTCTTGCACAAGAGCAAGCTGATTGTTGGAGCATGATGGGTGAGGGAAAAATACAGGTCTTTACGAGAGGGGCACAAAACAAAAATAGGTGTGTTGTTTGCAGCAGAATATCTTTTGATAATAGTGTAACGGAGAAAAATAAAGAAATTCAAGGGTTTGGAAAGTATATGATTAGCAATAGTGTGCCTAACCAAAATATTTCTTATTGGAATTATACTACATCAGGCGTTCTGCCTAAAGAGTATAATGCTAGTGTTGACAGATTTGCTACGACTCAAAAAGCAGTGTTGTTTACCGAAGCCGATAGGACTGCTGCTTTGAGTATGTTTCAAGGTAGCACTGGGTTTTTAGCAGGGTGTTATCTTGGGGCTCAAGGGGGGGCCATATTCGGGGCTTTTGTTGGGTTAGGCGTAGGTTCCATTGTTACTGCGCCAGCAGGTGGAATTGTTGGATGTATTGGTGGGGGAATTCTTGGAGGCTTAATTGGTAAAGCTTCTGCACAAGAGATTGATTCTGCCTTAGGCAATGTGGATTATATCTCTGGAAATTTCCTTGTAGACTATAATGGAGAGGGATTCAAAAGCCAGAATTGTGACTCCTTGGAAAGTGTTCCCTAGTTAAGTTTATAATATTTCTATTCCTTTTTAAAAAATGTTTAGAAGAGGGTTAATAATTAGTAAAAGGGGCGAATCTATTGTCATGTCGGAAATTATTTTTATCATTGTGAATTTGTTGTTTTTTCTTGCGATTCTTTATTTTGTTAATACTTCCTCTAAGGGTGCTTTAGCTTATGAGCAGGTTTATGCAAAACAAATTGCTTTAGCAATTGATTCTGGAAAACCCTACACTCAAATTTCAATTGATTTTTCTAAGGCGTTAGACATCACGAAAGGAAACACTGACAATATAGTCAGCTTCAACAATAACGAGGTAATTGTAAATCTTGGAGGAAAAGGAGGTTATGGTTTCAAATATTTTTCAGATTATGATGTTGAACATTTTTTTGCTGGAAAAGATTTGGTCATAACATTAAAAGATAAAAAATAATTTAAAATGCAAAACATAATAAAAGACAAAAAAGGCGATGAAAAATATTTTTCACTCTGGTGGTATCTTGTACTTGCAATTGTCGGATTAGGGGTTGTTATAGCAGTCTTTATTTTTTATTCATCTCCGATTGATGCAAGAGATGTTGAGTCTAAAATACTCTATGACAAAATTTCAGATTGTTTAGTCAGTGGCGGATTTTTAGAAAGTGATGCATTAAACAGCAATTTTGATATCTTTGAAAAATGCGGCCTTAACAAAGAAATTTTTTCTGGAGAAACTAGCTTTTATTTTAATATCAGCTTTGTAAGTGAAAACAAAAAAATAAGAACAGATATAATCCAAGGTGATTTTTCCTATGGGCAAGATTGTGAGATTACTCAAAATATTAAAGCAGATAAATTTCCAGTTTGTAACAGAAATGTCCAGCCTTTCTTTTATTTTGAAAATGGGGAGATGAAGAAAGGGATTCTACAAGTTTTAACAGCATCAAATCAAGAAGGGAGGAAAATCCCTGGCATCGGAACATGAAAAATAAAAACGCACAAGTTGGATTAACTTTAAGCTGGTTTGTGGCATTTATAGTTATTGCTTTTATAATGATAATTTTTATTGTTTTCACTTCATTTTTAGCCGCACACAAAGTCGTTCCTGATTTGGCCATGGACAAAATTGTAAGTGTTGAGTCAGTTGAGAAAACTATCGGGATGGGTGATATGGAAAGTGAACAAAAATTCCTTTATCTGCTAAACTATCCGATTGGAAAAGGAGATTTTAGGGACCTTATCTTAAAATATAACAAAGATTCCAGCTTAAAAGATGAAGTAAATGGAAATGCTTCTGTAATATTGGAAAACAGTATTTTGCCTGGAAGATGTTTCATATTTAATCTTGATGACAACTACTTAAGAAATAAAAATTTTCAAGTTGAAAATAGAATTTATCCAGAATTATCAGTTAGAATTCCTGAAAATAAAAACGGAAACCTTGTTGGTTTATACTTTGGAAAATGTTGATGAAAAATAAAATCGGGAGCGTGCATGTGACTTTGATAGTTTTCATGATGATTACTACAGTTGTTACTAGCATTTTCATATTCACAACGAGCGAATCTGGATTCGAGACTAAAATCTCGGATGCTAGGGTTGTCCAGTTCACATCCAATGTTTATGATTTTGGAGAGTTTTACATCAATCAGGCAGGAGAAAAAGCCTTTGTTGATTCTTATATTGGATTTATACAAGATAATTCTTTCATTGAAAATCCAAAAATGAATTCACAAGGTGATGTAGAATTTACAAAATTGAGTTCTAACTTAGACAATAGAATGTTAAGAGATATTTCTCCTAAATTTAAGGATAATTTTAATTCATATGAATTCAAGAATAATTTTATGGAAGAAATTAAAGATTCTATAAACAAAGACAAATTTAGAATTACGAATGAAAACGAGCAATTCAAGATTGTAGTCAGTAATCTAGAATTTAATTTTTCATCCAACAACATCAATGTTGTTTATTTTCCAGAAATATCTGATTTATTAGACTTGAACAAAGTAGGATTAAATAGCTTTGATGAAATCTATACCGCTAAAGAAAAATGCAAAAAGGATGAAAAAATTAAAGAGTGTTTTGAAAAAGAACTAAAAAGCTTTAATGTTAGTGTTGAACAGAAAACAGATAATGGGAATAAGTATTATTTGATTAAATTATCCAGTAAAAAGGAATTTTTTATCAATGATGAGTTTAAAAGCATAGAACTTAGTTTTGTCGGTGTTTGAAAATATTTATAAATGAGAGTTTACTATTTTAGGCATGATAAGAAAGAGGGATAAGAGAGGTCAGGGTTTGTCTTCAGAGACTATCATTATACTGGTTATAGCCGTAATCGTTTTGGTCATAGTTGTATTAGGATTTACAAGAGGATGGGACTGGGTCTTTGGAGGGTTTGCGAAACTTCCTGGTGATTTGGAAAAGACTGGACAAGCATGTGGTTTTGCTGGCGAAAATAATTTGAAAACAACATATTGCAATGAATTCAAAGAAGTTAAAATTGCTGGAAAGAATCAGAGAGTTAATTGTGAGTATCTTGCAAAAAATAACTATGCAACTTTTACTACGTTGACTGAGGCTTGTGGAAGCATAACAAAACTTGCCCAAGACACTTGCGTTAATGAAAGATTGGATGACCAAAAAGATATGATAAATGGTGAGACCTGCACTGTCTGGAAAGCTAAGACTGCTTGATTCTGGATAAATATTTATAAATGATTCTAGACTAATACTGGTATGGAAAAGAACAGGTACATATTTTTATTCTTTGAATTATTAGTGGTTGGTGTTTTTGTCATAGGGATGGTGAGTGCAGATATTTCTTCTTCCTTTAATGATCTTTTTGCAGGAGCAGATCGGCAGCAAATAATCCTAACATTGATAGTAATCGTTATTCTTTTTGCCGTTCTTTATGATATAACTATGTTTATGCCATTTATAACGAGTAACCCTGTAAGATACATTGTTGCGGGAGGATTAACTCTTGCTGCGGTAATCACGGGAGGAATGTACAAAATTTATAATGCTGTTTTAGTAGTTGTCGCAAGTTTTGGCGCTGCTGGAGTTTTTATAGCTATATTCGTGTCTATTGCAATTTTTATTGGCCTAATGGTTGGAAACACTTTCTTGGCAAAATGGGCGGCAAAAATAAAAGGCCAACAAGAAGAGCTTAAAGCTATCAAGAATGCAAATGAGGCTGGTGCTACAATACAAGCATTAAGAGCATTGAAAAGAACAGGGTTAAGAGGAAATTAGACTCTTAATCAAAAACTATTAAAACTTCTTTAGGTTTTTTAAATTATGAAAAAGAGTGGCCTGATGTTAATATTTGTTCTACTGTTAGGATTTGTTCATACAAATCTTGCTTTGGCGGCAGGTATCGACACACTTGAAAATGCTGGGAATCGAATTGAGGGTGGTGTTAACACAGTTCAGAATTTCTCAGAGCAAACAAACTCTGGCTGGGGATATCTTGGAACTGAATGGAAAAATATTTTGTTAAAAAATGAAATTGTTTCCGCAATGAATAATATTTTAATAACTTTCAGCTTTGTTTTTGTTATTTTATTTGGTGCCCCTTATAGTTTTTCATTAGTCTTATTTTTCATAATAATTTTGTGGTTTTTCTTTTTTTCTAGGTTAAGAAAAATGTTTAAAACTTTTTCTCCTTTTTCATCTGGTGTTTCCTTAGCTGTTGCAGTATGTCTAACAATAGCTTTGGCACAACTTGGATTATACAAGGTAATAGCTAACTTTTTTATGTGGCTGATTTTCCTACCTGGAAACCCTTGGGCTGGTGGCCTGATATTTGTTGGATTGATATTTGGATTGATTTTAATCGCCAAAGCTGTAAATTATGTAGATAAATTGCAAGACATGAAAAAAGAGCAATTTGCCAAGGAAATTGAGAAAAGAGACAGGGGAATACTTCACTCTTTTGTTGACACTTTTAAAAAATCTTTTGGAGGGAAATAAAATCGATTACGGATTTGGCGAGAAAAGGAACAAGAAGAAAGGTAAGTTCAAGGAAAGAAAGAAAAACCCTTACAGAAAAGGCGGCGGAAAGCGAAGCGTGAATGTTTGAGTGATTTTAAATCAAACATTTTTAAACAAGAATTACATTTAAAGAACATGATAGGGGTGATATTTTTAGTCTTGCTTGCTTTAGTCTGGATTATTTTTGCTAGTGTGCAGGATTTAAGAAAAAGGGAAGTTGCAAACTGGCTTAATTTTTCTTTGATTATTTTTGCTTTAGGTTTTAGATTTTTTTACAGTCTTTTTAGCGGAAATTTTAATTTCTTTGCGCAGGGAATTTTTGGGTTAATAATATTCTTTGTGATTGGGAATGTGCTTTATTATTCTAAAATGTTTGCAGGAGGAGATGCAAAGATGATGATAGCTTTAGGAACTATTTTAGGGTTTAGCGGAAATTTTTTCATTAACTTAAAAATTTATTTTCTGTTCTTATTTTTATTTTTGTTTGGTGGGGCAGTCTATGGCATTTCGGCAACACTATACTTAAGCTTTAAGTACAGGAAAAATTTCAAAAAAGATTTTGTTAAAAAAATAAAAGAAAACAAAAGACTTATTTTTGCAATCATGGCTTTCGGAATAATATTTATCGGTGTCGGCTTTTTTCAAACCCCTTTGTTGATATTTGGAATTCTAATATTCATTCTTCCTGTTTTTTATGTCTATGTCAAGACTGTTGACAGTGCCTGTATGGTCAGAGAGATTGAAACTCATGACTTGGGCGAGGGCGAATGGCTTTACAAACCTCTCAAAGTTGGCAATAGAATCATAAAGCCGACTTGGGAAGGATTGAGCAAGGAAGAAGTAAATTTGATAAAGAAAAAATATAAATTCATAAAAATAAAAGTTGGCATTGCATTCCTTCCTGTATTCTTAATTGCATTCTTAGCCTTGTGGTATTTGTGGGAAACTGGATTGTGGAATTTGTTTTGGTAGTCAAGGAAATCTTTTTGGTAGCCAGTGTGTTTTATCAGAAATTATATTTTGTTTTGGTTGTTCTTTAGCAGCTGGTTTTTCTTCATGTGATTTTTTCATTCCGCCACCATCTCCCCGACCGCCCACCCCAGGCGTCTTGCTCCCTTCAGATTTTTTTAACAATCTTTCCTGAAGTTTTTTTAATTCATCTTCAGATTCTTTTTTTCTTTTAGATTTTAAAGATTCATCTTTGTAAATTGGGATGACATTAAGAACTTCATGACCAAACATTTTACTTGGAATTATGTCAATTTTTTTTGGTTTCAAAATTTTTAACAATTCAGCAATTTCTTTAGCAAAATCTATTGCCTCTTTTGATGAATCTTCTGAATGAGTTTTTGGAATCACGATAGAATGACCTTTTGATGCGGGATTTATCTCCAATACTCCCATTGCACCACTATTTTCTCCAATATAAAAAGATGGAATCTTCTTCTCAACTATAGAACAGAAAATGCATTCATTATCATCTTTTATCAATTTATTTTGTTTTAGAAAGTTTTCAAGCTCTTCAGCAGTCATATTCTCTATTGATAAAATTAATTCTTCTTTATTTGGGAGAGTTGAAGATTTAATTTGAGAAATCAGTTCCGATTTTATCTGGTTAGTCTGGTCTTGAGGCAGCATTTTAGGCAATTTTTCTCATGTCAATTACTTGCACTGAGCTTACATTTTTTATTTTCCTGAAAGCTTCTTCAATATGTTCGAGCTCTTTTTCCTCAGGCCACTCAAAAAAAGCTATTATCGCTTTTAGACCAAACGCTATCGGCTCTATCTCATAATTTCTGTTCCTGCCTCCGCCTTTTTCAACAATATGCATTGCAGATTTTTTTATTATTTCAAGATCTGTTGAAGGAGATTCTGGCATCAACTTTATTTTTAGTCCAATTATTCCCATTGAAAACCTCCCGCGGGTTTTCCATCCAGCATCCTCTCGAATCTTTTCTTTGCCTCCGACTGATTCGAATAAGAATGTTTAATTTTTTTCTTAATAGACATTCTTTATTATTAAGATGATGGTTTATAAGTTTTTGGTCTTAGTTTTGTGAGAAAAATAAGGATTATGAAAAATAGAGTTATTATCCCTAAAAAACCTGTTGCAGCTATTCCAGCATTTGACGAAATTGAAAATCCTGTCAATCTTGCTCCAAAAAACAGCATCATTAAAGGCACGACAAAAACAAAGAAAATCCTGATAACAGCGTTAAAAAAATAATCCCTTTTCATACAAAAAATACTCAAAAACAGTTTAATTATTTTGCCTTTCTTTCCACATATTTTTTAAACTATGGAATATACTCTTTATTATGGTATTTTTAATAGGTGCCGCTTTTTTGCTGCCTTTGATTTTGATAGGGGCCCTCTTATTTGTCTTCTGGCTTATAATGCTTATTGACTCAATAACAAGAAAATTCAAAGATGGGAGTCAGAAAATTGTGTGGGTTTTGGTGAACATCCTTCTTGGGTTTTTAGGAACCTTAATCTACTATTTTGTTATTTTCATAAAAGATAAAAACAGGTCAATAAAATGGCTTTGGTGGACTTTATTGGTTGTTTTTTTAGCATGGATTATTTTTGTGGCATTCTTTTTTTCTCAGTTATTTAATGCTTAGTTTTCACTCTTTAATTTTGTAGAAAATTATCAATGATGTTATGAAGTAGATTAATAAAGAAGCCATTGCAGTTCTTTGACTTCCTGTTAATACAGAGATTGTTCCGAAGACTAAAGGTCCTGTTAAGGCAGCTATTTTATTTGCGAATCCATTGAATCCGAAAAATTGGTTTAATTTGTTTTTGGGGATTATATCAATAAACCATGCTCTTGCAACTGATTGCCCAGAACCAACAACCATTCCTGTGAATATTGCAATAATATAAAAGATTATTTTTGAATTTGCTAGTGATGTTGCTAAAACAATTAAGCACCAGATTATAAGGGTAGCTACAAGTATTTTTTTATGACCTTTTCTATCGCTTAACCAACCAAAAAATATTGTTGCTGGAAATGCTATTATTTGAATTAGCAAGAGTATTATTGCAATTTCAGAAATTGAAAATGAAAGAGTATTCTTGGCGTAAATAGATACAAACGCAAATAATGTTGCTAATCCATCATTCATAAGATAAAATGCCAACAAAAACCAGGCAATTTTTTTGTGTTTTTTTACTTGCTTTATTGTTTTAAAAACAGATGCAAAACTATGCTTTAATCTTTTTAAAAATGATTCTTTAGGAATATTTTTTGTTTTTTCTTTTATAAAGAAGAATGAGGGGAGAGCAAATATCAAGAAAATAATGGCAGTTAACGGAAAAGTTAAATTGTGAAGTGATTGTGACTCATAAATTGGTTTTAGTATTAGCATTGAAACTATTCCCCCTAAATAGCCAAATGCGTAGCCTAACCCTGAGATTCTTCCTTTTGTTTCTTTTGTTGAAACTTGATTTAAGAAAGAATCATAAAGTGTTTGTGAAACTTCAACACAGAAATTTGTTGCCATAAAGATTAACATGCTTAGTACAAACAAATTCGGGCCAGAAAAGTATAGTGATGCTGTTCCAATTATTGCAATTATTGTAAATAAAATTAGTTTATTAATCGTTATACCCTACAGCTTGCTGTAGGGTGAAAGCTAAAGAAAATCTATT
>JBBSXB010000002.1:0-17899 GCA_038046005.1 Nanobdellota archaeon
TAATAGATTTTCTTTAGCTTTCACCCTACAGCAAGCTGTAGGGTATAACGATTAAATCAATTATTGTTCCCACAGCTGTTTCTGACAATCCTGAATCTTTGCTTAATCCCCAAACATTTCTCCAGTCTATTTTATCTAAATCATCAGAAACATTGAAAGTTCCTGCTACTATAGAAAATGCTTCTCGGTCGCTTTCGTCAAGCTTTACTTCTGGTTTTGTTTCTCTTCCAAAAAGTTTCTTTAAAAGGTCTTTCATTGCGTAAAAAATAAAGATTGAGGATTTTTGAGATAGGTTTAAAAAGTTGAAATTTCTCTTGATAAAATGGCTATTAAAACTTGGAGTTATCGGCACGAGTAAAGATTTTAATAGCAACGCTTCTATATTTAAATTAATTAAATCACTAATGAAAAGGGGAGTTAACCCGATGTATGTTCAACTGGTTACTCCTTCCGCTTTTGGAGCAGAGCGACAAAAGAGGTTAGCGGAATTTGATAAAATTCCAGCCTCCGCTTTGATATATAAGGGTGAAAAATGAAAAAAACAAATATTCTCTTTATATGCAAATATAACAGATTTAGAAGCAGGATAGCTGAAACTTATTTTAAAAAAATAAACAAAAATAAGAATGTTCAAGTCAAAAGCGCCGGCTTGATTAAAGGGAGTTCTGTTGGCGGTGAAGGAGCTGAAATAGCCAAGAAAAAATGCGGTTTGAATATATACGGAAGAACAAATGGGCTCATAAGCAAAGTTTTAGCATGGCAAAACATAACTGTAGTTGTTGCAGATGACGTTCCGTTACAAGTTTTTAACAGGAATAAAAAATATGGAAAAAAGGTAATTTCTTGGAAAATAAAAGATGTTGACACAAAAAATGGAAGAACTCCTGAAAAAGTCATAGAGGAAATAATTAAAAAAGTAAATGACTTTGTTAAAGAGTTGGAGAGAAGATGAAAATTGAATTGAGGAAGTTTAAAGCAATAGATAACTTTAGATTTTTAATGCTAACATTAAATTCTGATAGTGCTAAAGGATTAAATAGAAGTTTCTTTGATTTTATTTTAAAGGGAGTTAAAGATTTATTTTCAAAACCAAATCTAAACAAATTCGTAATATTAGTTGATGGAAAATTTGCTGGATCTATTGGCATCTTTAAAGTAGATAAATTTAATGAAATTGGTTTTTACATCTCACCTGAATTTAGAAGAAAGGGTATCGGCACAAAGGCACTTAAAGAAATGCTTGTTTACTATAAAATAAATCTTAAAGCTGTAACAACTCCGGATAATTTAGCAACAGTTAAAGTATTAAAGAATAATGAGTTTAAGTTATTAAAAGCAAATAAAAGAGAAAATGAACTTATATTTGAAAGGAGATTAAACTAAAAATGGATCCAGTAAAGGGTTTTAGAGATTATATCGGAGAAGAAGCTGAGAAAAGAGAAGAGATAAGGAAAATCATAGTCGCAGCATTTGAAAGGTACGGATTTGAACCTGCCGAAACCCCTATAATTGAATTTGAAGAATTTGTTAAAGGAGACAATCAAAATGACGAGGCTGTTTCAGACATATTTAAGTTAAAAGATAAAGGGGAAAGAAATCTTGCTTTAAGATATGAATTTACATTCCAGCTAAAAAGAATTGCAAAAAACAAGAAGCTTCCTTATAAAAGATACCAAATTGGCCAAGTTTTTAGAGATGAACCCATATCTTCAAACAGGTTCAGGCAGTTTACACAATGTGATGTTGATACAATTGGCTCAACAACAAAAGATGAGGCTGAAATCTTGACTTTGACTTACGAGATATTGAATGAATTGGGAATAAAGCCAATTGTTTTAATAAACAGCAGAAAACTTTTGAATGAGATTTTAGATGACAACAAAATTTCTGAAAAAAACAAAAGTCAAGTTTTAAGAGAGATAGACAAATATGACAAGCTTTCTGAAAAAGAAGTCAAAGATAATCTAAAAAAACTTGGGGCTGAAAAAGTTGTTGATTCTTTGAAGAAAGGAGAGAAATATTTTTCAAAGTTTGATGGATATAAAGACGTGATTTCTTTAATGGAATACTGCAAGACCTATGGAATAAAAGTTGTTTTCTCTCCTACGATTGTTAGAGGATTATCATACTACAACGGAAATGTTTTTGAAATAAAAACAGAAGGAATCAAGGAAACAATTGTTGGGGGTGGCTCTTATATGATAGAAGGATTTCAGTCCACAGGATTATCATTTGGATTGGAGAGGCTTTGTGTGCTTGCAAAGCTAAAAGAGGAAAAAGAAAAATATCTTGTTGTTTCTTTGGAACAGGACAGAGAAGCAATAAAACTTACACAAAAACTTCGTGAAAAAAATCTGCAAGTTTCCATTTGTTATGGGAAGCCCTCAAAAGCCTTGGAGTATGCAAATTCCTACAAAATAAACAAAGTTATTTTTGTTGGTTCGCAAGAAGTTAAATCAAAGAAATTCAAAGTTAAGGACATGAAAACGGGAAAAGAAAGTGTGCTAAAGATTTAATTATCTTCTCCAATCGACATATCTATGTTCGTTAACTTTTCTTTCATGCCATCTTTCAATTATCCTAGCAATAAGCAATGTCAAGAAAACCATTACCGAGGCTGGGAACATCCATAATAGCAATGTGTCCATGACTTTTGTAAATCCGTAAACAGTTGTTATGTAAAAGCCCGAAAGAATCATGAATAATAAAGTTGCAATCAATTCCGCATCTAACTCTTTTTCCCACAAAGTTTTTAACATGACTATTTAATAAAATCAAAATTTAAAAAGCTATTGATGTTGAAGTAATTGTCATTCGTGGGCCTGTCGTATAGTGGCCATTATACATGGCTGGCAGTCATGGGATCGGAGTTCGACTCTCCGCAGGTCCATTTATCTTTTCTTTTTCAATTCAACATATTTCTCATTCTTTGGCTGTAAGAAATATATGTAAATTATTTCAAGAATTCCCAGAGTGTTTACAATTAGAAGAACAATGAACCAAGGCAATTGGTTGTGTCTTCCTGCCTTCCACAAAGCAATTCCTTTCCAGGCTATACTCCAAGCTAATATTGGAATAATCCAAGGCGAACTAAGGAATGATGCTAATGTCATAAATAATAAAGCGTGAAGAAGTATTTAAATTTTATTGAAATTCAAGTTCATTTTATTCTTTCCCATCCCACTCCCTATAAAATTCTTCTAAAAATTGTTCCATGAACTTGTGCCTCTTTTCGGCAAGTTCTTTTCCAGTTTGAGTATTCATTTTATCTTTCAGCAACAAGAGTTTTTCATAAAAATGGTTTATCGTTGGAGAATCTTCTTTTTTGTATTCTTCCATGCTTATATTTTTGTGAGGTTTTATTTCTGGGTCATAGATTTTTTTATTTTTATAACCCCCATAATGGAATGCTCTTGTTATGCCTATAGCTCCCATTGCATCCAACCTGTCAGCATCCTGTACAATATCAAGTTCTTTAGATTTAAACTTTTGGTCAAAACTTTTTCTAAAAGATATATTTTCAATAATCTTTACTATATGATCTGTTAAGCTAGAATCTAAATTTATATTATCTAAGAAATTCTTAGCTATTTTCGGCCCGATCTCTTCATCTCCACCCTGAAATTTAGGATCAGCTATGTCATGAAGCAAAGCACCCATTTCTACGACAAACAAATTAGCGTTCTCTTTTTTAGCAATTGTTTTTGATAAAAGTAATACTCTGTTAATGTGACCCCAATCATGTCCTTTTTCAGTGTTAGTCAGTGTTTTCTTAACAAATTCTGTTGTTTTTTCTATTATTTCTTGCTCTTTCATACTTCAATCTCCATCCTCCAAGAATTTCCATCACCAGAATATTTTTTATTTTTTATTTTAAGTTCTTTTTTGAATAAAGGGCAGTTCAAAACAAAAGATTCGAACTCTCCCCCCTCGCCCGCAGGATGAATTTTGTATTTATCTTTTAGAAACTTGACTTCTTCGATAAATTTTTTGTCTATTTTTCTTCCAAGCCAATTTTCATCTAAAGGATAGGCAGCAACAGCAGTTATTATAACTTTGAATTTATATTTTATTAGATCACTAAGATATTCAATCTCGTCCTTTTGCCATAATGGATTAAGACATTTGAGGTTTAATTTGTTACATATGTTTTGTATTCTTGAAGCTTGGTAGACGCTTTTCAAAGCTCCTGTAACAATTCCTTCAATCTTGTATTTTTCTTTTGCATCTTTAATTGCATTTTCAAGATCTGTTAACTCTTCTTCTTTTTTCCCCTTTGTTTTTTGAATTAACAAGGGAATGTTCATTGATTTTGCCTGCTCTTCAACTCTTGTTATTGAAGGTGTGTGAAACATGTAAGAATCTTTGTTCTCTGAGAAAATTGAAATTAAGCAAGCCAACTCATGACCTTCTTTTTTTGCAAGCCATGCTGCGTAGCAAGAATCTTTGCCTCCTGAAAATAAAACTCCTAGTTTCATTGAAAAAAGAATAATGGAGTATATTTAAGGGTTTTTGAACTATCCCACAAGTTTTTTTAAAGAAATATACTCTCTTTTGAATCTCTCTGAAGCACTATAAGATTGATTCATATCAGCTGTTCTTTCACAAAAAGCAGCCGCATAACCAAACTCCATGGCAATTCTTATAATCTCTTCTTGTTCAATGGTTAATTTCACTTTAGAAAGTTTATCTTTTAAAGTTCTGCTTTTCTCATCAAATTCATCATTCATATCTCCCATTATCCTAAAAGAAAAAATTACTTTATAAGAATTGTTGGTTTTGAAAGATATGTTTCAATCAAACAGACTAGCTAAAGGATTTTCGAAATCCTTGTTGGCTTCTTCAAGTCTTCTTCTGCCTTCATCATCAAGACCTTTCATCTCTCCATCAAGTTTATCCTTAAGATCTGCAAATGGATCTGGGTTGTGTTTAAAGTAAACTTCCTTAAGCCATATGTAAATTTCTTCAAAGTGTGTTTCTTGCTCAAGCCAGACTTTTTTTTGGTTTTCCAGATGTAACAACGGAGAGAATGAAACTATTTTTTCCTCTTTGTTATTTCCCAAAAGTTCTGAGAAGCCGATTTTTTTTGATTCTTTGTTTGAGTCAAAATGAGTAGTCAGTTTAGAGTAGACTTCTTTTATTTTGTCAGTTATGTTTATTTTTCTTTTTGGAAGTGAAATTCCTGCCTCTCTTAAAGCGTTTTTGTTGACAATTTCTTTGCTTATTCTTCTTGTTTCCGTTTTTATTGCTTTGTTCAAAGATTCTATAAGTTCCTGGAGAGTCACTTTTTTGAATCTTGGGATTGGGCTTCTTGGAATAAGCTCTGGAATTTCTTCATCAAGCTCTATCCTCTCCAACACAGATCTTTTGATCTCTTTATTACCAAACAGGATTTCATCAATGCTTTTTATGTACTTGTTAAGCAAAATTTCTGATTTGATTCTTAACAAAAGTGAAGCTGCCAGAAGGACTTTGCTTGACACAAAAAAATCCGCTTCCTCTAAAAATTGGATTTTTTCCAAGTATTTGTTAGTTAAGACTGAAAGATCAATGTCCCAAGGATCAAGCTGTTCCGTGTTTATCAAATCGTAGATTATTTCCTGCCATCCGACCTCTCTGTTAAAAAGCAAAGTATGAATTTGATCCTGTTGCACACTTCTTTTACCCTCATTGTTATCGGCTTCTTCCATAAGACTTAAAAACATCTATATTTTATAAATTGTTTGAGTAGTTTTTATTTGGTAGTGCCTAAAAAGTAATATTGGTAGTGCCTAAATATGGATTCAACGACCTTAGGCATATGTCATTCTCAAGAGAGTTGACACTACTACAAGTGAAAAACCATCTGTCATTTTTTAAGAGTAACAAAAACGAAAGGTTTAAATACTGCAACAAGTTGGTATATAATCACCTCTTTTTCCCCAGGATAGAGGTCTTGGGACTCTATTTGATTTCTCAGGACATCTATCCCAGGGTTATAATCAAAATAAATGGAACGAAGGACAATAAAAATAAAATGAGAGTATTAAAAATTGAAGGAGAAAGAACAGTAGAAGTGTCCCACCCTATAGATGGATCTGGATATTTATATCCTAAAGACACAGTAAGAGTTGTATCTAAGTATTATTTTTTCCCCCATACAATAAATAATGAAACAAGAATAGGAAGACAAACATTAGAACAAAGAGCAAATATTAGTTCCATATGTGCAGATATAGATTTAGGTCCTGTTTTTTACAATTGTTGGCACGATCAAAAATTTGTTGATTTACCTGCTTTGCCTGTTGCAGCGCAGCATCCCATATAAAAATTTAATAAGCTTTATAATCAAAACCTTTAAATAGGAAAGGCACTAACATATTATATTAAAAAAGAGATTTATGTGAGCTTATTAAGATTAGTTCTTGCTCACTTGATATTCATTTATTGAAAAGTCGTGGGATACAGTGATTTATTCTTTAGTAAACATCCCCACGCAACATATTCATATTAATTTAAAAAATTATTTATTTGCGGGCTTAATAAGCATCAGTCTTTGTTATTGATGCTTGCCCAAACATATTCTAAGATTATATAAATTTTTATAAAGTTAACAACCTAAGAAATCCTATGAGCCAAGATGTATACAGCGTATTTATTAAATTTGAAAGTTTAGGTAATACTGAGATAGCTTTATCCCATGAAGGAGCACCATGGAACGCAAGAGAGTTTGCACTTAAAATTTACGGAGAAATTAGAAAAAATTATACAAAACCCGAAAATGTATCTTTAGTTAGATATGTAGATGGTAAACCAAGAAAAGTAGTATTATCTGATTTAGAAAAAGAAGCTCTTGGAATTAAAGATTAAAATATTCTCTAAAAAATCAATTCTTACTCTCAAACTCACTATAATGACACTTTCCGCAATACACTCTGTCTTTTGCAATCATCAAAAATACTCCGGGACCACATCTAGGACAAAATTTAGCCCGTGTAACCTTGTCGCCGCTTAAAGTGTATTTAGAATATTTCTTGCTGGTTGGTTTGTTCTTGTGTGGCTTCTTACCTTTTTTTCCGCCTTTTTTATCTGCCATTTTATTATTGCACAACCTCTGCAACAGGTGCAAGAAGTTTGGCTATTTTTTCTTTTTCTTTTTTTGAAAATGACTCTGTTTCATCCATATCTTTTCTTGAATGATAAATAAATGCGAAAACTTTGAAATGTTTTGTTCCCGATTTTCCCACTATTTTTTTTATTAAGACAAGTTCCGGAGTTTTAGAGAATTTTTTGCATAGAGCGTCTGTTGCTTCTTTTTTTGAAGGAGTTCTCTCTTCAGAGATTTCAAACTCTATCTCTTTTCTCTTGAATAAATGATTCTCAAATTCTTTAGAAATGTGTTTTATTTCCATTTTATCTTGTTTTTATAGCGAACTCACCTTTATCTCTTAATTTTAATTTTTTGGCGATTTCTGATTTTTCCAAATCTCTGACTATTATCCTGCCTTTAAACCCTTCTGTAGACTCTTTAGAGCCACATCTGGGGCATTTGTCTCCTGTTTCATATATTGTGTTGCAAATTCTGCAAGCTTTTTGTTTAGCCATTTTATTAAGCGAGTCTCCTTTTAACTGATATATATACATCACAATTTGCATAATTATCACAATGAGTTTTAGTTTGATCAGAGATCTCGTCCTCTTTGGCTATTGTACATGTTCCTGAAACGCGGTCAATAGGAAAATAATGCCTGCATTTAGCATGCCTAGTAACCATTTGTGGCTCTTCTAAAACATCTGTAGGATGCAAATCTCTGCTCGTGTGAGGCATATTGTCTCCGAAAAATTTTCCGTGTTCAAAAACAGGAAATCCCATTAGACCAAAATTTGGGCCATCAATTCCTTCCATCATTTCTTCTTTCCCCCTTTACTCTTACCCTTAACTGCTTTTTCTTCTGATCTTGCCATTTTCTCTTCTGATTTTTGTTTTTTAGTCTGATCTTCATTTATCCAATCTAATTTTCCCAATCCAGGTTGCCTCATTGTCAATCCTATTTTTGGTTCATCGCCTTTATGGGAAATTGCGACAATTCTTGCCAAGCATAAATCTCCAGGTTTTAAAACTCTCTTTGAAGCTTTTCCAGTAAGAGTATTTGATTTTGAGAAACTGACATAATCATCCATTGTCTGACCAATATGAATCATTCCTTTCATTGAACCCATATTAATGAATGCACCGAAGTTTGTTATTTCGGAAACTTCTCCATAAACTAATTCGTGCAGTTCTGGCTTCCAAACCAATAGTTTAAATTTTGAAGCGTAATAAGCTGCACCATCTTCGGGAATTAAGACACCTTCTCCAACTTCAAGAATCTCTATAACACTTAGAACCTTTCCAAGTTCCTCCTCGTAGTAGTCAGAATATGTTTCTTTGAGCTGTTTTTCAACGGCCTCTACAGTAGGCAATCCAAAAAGTTTTGGGTCTACCCTAATGTAATCATCAACTTCTGTAATATAGAACATTTTATGAAAATTAAAGTAAAAATTGGTTTAAAAAGGTTATGATATGAAAGTCAAACAACTTCCAGCTTCTTTTTTCCCATTATGACCAATTTTCTATTTAATATTGAAGCTTTAAGCTCTTTGTCAAGGGTTGCCACAATGACTTCCCTGTGTGATTTTGCATAATTTATTATCCCTTTGTCGGCACTTCCTCTCTCCAAAGCAAGGAGTTCGAAATTATTAGATTCTAAGATTTTAAGCGCGGTTCTTGCGTCCTGCAAATTTTCCTCATATCCAAGCTTTTCAAGCTCTTCAATAACCTGTTCAGAAATCAAGATTCTAAATCCCATTAATTTTATTTCTTCAAAAAAATCTATTTTTTGCTTGATACAAGTCACTATAAAATTCGTGTCCAGTATTACGTCTGTCATAATATGGAAAAGAAATAATGGTATAAAAAACTAATGTTGTGCATTAAATTTATTAACATCAAAATCCACTTGTTTTTAGGTGATTAAAATTCAAGAAAAAGATAACGTTCTGAGGATTTTTGTAGAAACAAAAGAGGCAATAACAAAAGAAGATGCCATGAAGTTGAACGAATTGAGCAATCAGACAATACACTCTGCCTCAATAACACAGGATCCGGACAACATTGCAGTTGCGGTGATAATCTATTCCCTTAGCAAGATAATTGAGAGAAAAAATTACAGAGGGTATAATGGATGGGGAAAATTTTACAGAAAGATTGTTGACTGCATAGACCATTCTACAAAAGCGCTTGAGGACAATGATGATGACGAGTTAAGAGTCCACATCAAATCTTTAAGAAATTCTATAGATAATCTTTCCGGAAAATTAAAAATTTATATCCATGATGTTTTCAGGAAGGCCTCTATAAACAAAGCATCTAGAATTTATGAACATGGTATTTCTTTGGAAAAGACTGCGGGTTTGTTAGGAATAACATTATATGAATTAGCAAGCTATGCCGGGGGAACGGGAATTCCGGATGTTTCGTTGAGCAAGACAATGGATGTGAAAAACAGAATTAAAATCGCTATGGAATTTTTCGAATGAAAAATTCGGTTTTCGCCCAAGCGTGGTCGAATCTGGAGATGTTTGGATGATTGACAAAAGAGTAGTTAATTTTATTTGTAAAGCAAAAAAACAAGCTTATGCATCAACAGACTCTAAACCAAAAAAAACAAAAGATGGAGGAGAGACTTATTCTATCAAAGAAGGAGATTTGTTGTATACAGACACTTATTTTGGAAGTGTGGTTGATTGCGGACAAGAAAGAGTTTATTGTAAAGGAAAAGTTATTTGGATTATGGCTTATAGGGGAGGAATATTTGAAAAGCATCAACACTTGCATCGAGAAGCATTTAGTTTTTTAAAAAAATGTATCAGTAAAATTCCAAAAAATTTTCCTGCAAGAGGCCCGAAATCACTTAAAATTGGAAAATTTAGATATGAAAATAAATGGATCGGTAACATAGAAGGATTTGTTGGGGAAGAAAATATTTATTATGACGGAAATAAAATTTGTTTTAGAAACTATATTGGGGGTTTAATCAAAAACAGAAAATGACACAAAAAGCAATCATATTCGACTCAAGCACACTCATAAGCATGTCAATGAACGGACTGTTTGATGAATTAAGAAATCTAAAAAAGATTTTTGGTGGAAGTTTTTTTATAACCCAAGATGTGAAGAGGGAGATTATTGACAAACCTTTGACAATAAAAAAATTTGAATTGGAAGCCTTGAAGCTTAAGGAACTGCTGGAAGAGGGAGTTTTGGAAATACCATCTGCTTTGGGGGTAAATGAAAAAGATCTCTATAAAGATATTGAAAAGCTGAAAAATATTGCAAACACGACATACAAGTCAAAAAGAAATGACATATATATAATTGATTCTGGCGAAACATCTTGTTTAGTCCTGAGCAAAGCATTGACTGAGAAAGGGATAAAAAATGTGGTTGCCGTCGATGAAAGGACAATAAGAATGCTTTGTGAAAAGCCGGATAACTTAAAAAAACTGCTTGCGAAAAAACTTCACACGCCAATTTCTGCATTAGACGAAAATTTCAAATATTTTAAAGGATTCAAATTTATCAGGTCTTCAGAACTTCTTTATGTTTCATACAAAAAAGGTCTCGTAAAACTTAAAGGCCCAATGGTTCTTGATGCCTTGCTTTACGCCGTGAAGTTTAAAGGCTGTGCAATTTCCGACGATGAGATAAAAGAAATTGAAAAAATAAGAGGATATTAACAAAAACATTTATAAACATATGAAATTTTTTTCATATAATTCTTATATAGTTATAAGGGAGGAAAAGATGAAAAAGATTTTTGAAAAAAGTTCAGAACGGCTTTGGGTTGTATTTAGGGTATTAGTAGGAATACTCTTCTTTACTCATGGCGGACAAAAGTTGCTAGGATGGTTCGGAAGCAAAGGAACTGTGAAGCTTTTCTCGCTGATGGGTTTAGCCGGAATAATAGAGATTTGCGTCGGTGTTCTTTTAATACTGGGATTATTTGCCAGATATACTGCTTTATTTGGAACAATGGACATGATTGGAGCATATTTCTATGTGCATATAAAGAGTGCTGCTTTCCCTTGGCAAAACGGCGGGGAACTCGCATTATTATATCTCGTAGCGTTCCTTGCAATAATGGCCAAAGGACCTGGGATGTTATCCTTAGACCGGAATAAATAGATACATTTTTATTTTAATTTTATTTTATATTTTTACAATGAATAGTCAAAAAAAAATAATCATAATCGGCGGAGGATTTACAGGAGCTTATTGTGCCAAAAGACTTCAGAATGATTTTGATGTGATTTTGATAGACAGCAAGGAATATTTTGAATTTACACCCTCAATTCTTAAAGCATTAGTCAGCATGAAAAGTTTAGACAAGATACAGGTGAAGCACAGCAGTTATTTAAAAAACGGGAAATTTATAATGGGAAAGGCAAGTGAGGTCGGAAAAGATTATGTTATTATTAATTCTAAAAGACTGAATTTTGATTATCTAATAATTTCTTCAGGGTCATCATACGACAGGCCTATAAAAGAACAAAATGTTTTTATTGTACAAAGAGGTAAACATATTCTAGACTATAGAGAAAAAATAAAAAATTCAGATAAAATTCTTATTATTGGGGGAGGATTGGTAGGAGTTGAACTTTCTGCAGAAATAATTGAAAAATATCCTTGGAAAAAAGTGACCATAATCGAGTTTAACAAAAGTCTGATTTCAAGGAACAATGAGGCATCAAAAGAATATACTAAAAAACATATGAAAAAAAATGGCGTAAAGGTCATATTTGAAGAAAAAGTGGTCAAGAATAATAAAAATTATTTTATTACTGATAAAGGCAGAAAATTAAAAGTTGATTTGGCTTTTTTCTGTGCAGGCATTATGTGCAATTCTGAGTTCATGAAAAGAAATTTTAAACAAAAAATAAACAACAGGGGGCAAATAGAAACTAACAAGTTTCTGCAATTAGACGGGCATGAAAACATTTTTGTTGGAGGGGATGTTTCTTCTATACCTGAAGAAAAAACGGCGCAGAATTCTGAAGAGCATGCTAAAATTATTATTGAAAACATAAAAAGGATTGAAAAAAATTCTGAATTAAAAGAATATAAAACAAAAACCAGAGCTTTTGTGATTTCTTTGGGAGAGAAAAAGGGAATTTACGAATATGGAAAGTTCTCTTTCTATGGGGTTATTCCTGCCTTAATGAAGAAAATTATTGAAACCAAAACAATGTGGAGATATAGATAAGGTTAAAATGTTCTATTTGTATCACACCTTTAAAATAGGTACGATGTCTTAAATACTATTAGATAACTTGTTTATTATGAAGTGGAAAAAAGAAGAAGTAGATTTATTAAAAGAAAGCTATCCAAAAAGAGTTACATTAAAGGAAATTTCTAATAAACTTGGAAAAAGTATCAAATCTGTAAAACACAAAGCTGCAAGAATAGGTATTCATAGACCAAGATTTCGACCTGACAAAATTAATCAAAAAGAGCCCAGGTGGGTTATCGATAAAAGATATTATGAAAATAACAAAGAAAAAGTTTATTTGAGAAAAATGAACAGAAGAAAAAGGCTTAAAGAGGAAGTTGTTAATATGTTAGGGAACAAATGTAGACTTTGTGGCTATAATAAATCCTACGCTGCCTTTGATTTCCATCATGATAAGGGAGAAAAAGAAGAGAATATAAGTTATTTGATAAAAAATGAATCACGACAAAAGCTTTTAAAAGAGGTGGAAAAGTGTATATTACTATGTTCTAATTGCCATAGGGAACTACATAATAAGGGTCCATAGGCTAGTGGTAGACTACCTGGCTCCAGTGTTAGAAATAATGGAGAGCCCAGGAGGTGGGAGTTCGATTCTCTCTGGGCCCATTTTGTAGTATAACAATATTTAAATAATAATTTAAATCTTTTTGTAAATGGGAGAAGACGATTCACCTCGTAAAATACATTTAGGTTTTGATCCAAAAGAAACTTCTGATGAAGGAGTTAAACGAATTTTTGAAAATAGATTGGCAAGAATTCTTTGGGCAGGAATTAAAAGCACTGCTTTAACAGACGAAAGATTTCCTGCTAACTGTTTAGGGGCTGCGGAATATATGGAAAATAAAGGGGTTCCAAAGGATGTTCAGAAGGCTAGATTTATAATGAAGCGTTTTTTTGGTTTAGAATATGTAGATATGGCTGAAAAGATCTTACCTTATTTAACTGGTGAAAAGGAAATGGAATTTTATGTCAAAGCTAAATTCCCAAATTAATTTTTGTGATGGGAAGATTTAATAGTGATTTTTGACAGATATATAAATGCCAAAAGAGAAGCAAAAAAAGAGCAAAAAGTGGGTTATCTTGTTTATAATATTAGCTGTTATTTTGCTATTAGTGGGAGGCATTTATTCTTATGATAAATATTTCAAAAAAGAGGCGCCAAAAAAACAATCAGCTGCTTCACAAAGTTCTGGCACTTCCAACAGCAAGCCAATAGTCTACAGAGTTGCGACGCAGGAAGATTATAAAAATTTTGAAGAAATCTTGCAAAAAAATGATTTAATAAATAAACTGCCAGATGATGCTAAAATTGTTCTAGCATTCTATAATTTTTACACTAGAGAAAGGGTATGGGAAGCATCATATCTTTTAAGCAAAGGAAAAGTGGAAAAAGGAACACTGGACGATTATGACATAAAATTAATGATGCACTCAAAATATATAACCATTTTAAATGAAAATAATCTGTGCAGCATCATTCAATTGGCGCAGAGAAACGGAGATTTTGGTAGCGAAACGCAAGCTTCAAAATTAAGTCTGGCTTGGAAGTATAAATCGATAATGAGTTACAAAGATTGTTTAGGATTGTGATTAAAACTAATTTTTTCTTTTAGATTCTTTTCTCTTCTTTATCTTTTTCCTAACATAAAAAAAAGCCAGAGGGATTAACAAGCCTATAACAAAAGTCCAGAAAGCTGAAATTCCCTTGCTTTGAGATAATGTTTTATTAAAATAACTGGGGTCAAAATAAACTACTTTTTCAATTTGTCTTCTTTCATTTATTTGGTCCGTATAACTTATATTGAGTATGATCCCCCCTGCTTTAAGTCTGCATCAAATGTTGCAATATCATCTTGATTCGCATCCAGGTTACCAATTATGATTTTGTTTGTTCCGTAAACGTTTGCATTATCTTGTTTAGGCAACTCAAGAGTCAAGGCCTCTACATTTTTTGGGCCAATGTTTAAGATGTCCAAAGTTAGTTTTTTAGTTGCTAAAGAATAATCTTTTATATTGACCTCAAAATCACTTCTTGAATCTTCAACAGTTATATTGAATTTTTTTTCAATCACGGCTTCGTTACCTCCTACGGTGTATTTGACTGTTATTTCGTTTTCTCCATCTAATGCCGCCTTATCCACTCTTAATTTGTAAGGAATCAGGAAAAAATCTTTGTAATCTTTTGCATATGTCCCGCTTTTCATTGTTACTTCCCTTTCTGAACCGGGATCAAGAGAAAATGGGAAAAAGTCATCAAACCAGAATTTTACACTGCTACATTCTGATCCCGAGATACCGCTTACCTGGAATATAACTTTAACATAGTCCCCAGGCATTGCCGGGTAAGGATCCTGGTTGACTAATACTGTATTTATGGTGCAAGTTGCAGCCGTGAAACTCAGTAATAACAGTGCTGAAAATAAAATGATTGCTTTGTTCATGTTTACTCCAATATTCATACAAAATAATATCTATATTTAAAGCTTTTTGGTAGCTTAAGGCAGGTCTTTGACGCTGCCAAACTCATAAACTTGATCTTCACCTATTACATGGACTTTGAATTTCAATAATGATTTTTTAGGAATTATTGAAAAATAATCTTCATAATCATCTTTGTAGTCATTTACAGGAGAACCTTCTATAAAATCAAGGAAACTTGGGAGAATAATTATTTTTTTACCTTCGAAATTTCCCTCAAGAAAACATTTGTATGTCTCTTTTTTGACACCATCTTCTTCTTTTAGCACAACAGAAGGATGTATGTGGCCCATAACAATTGTTTTTATTTTTTTGTCAAATGTCTCTTTAATTGGTTCATCTCCATGGATAAAGACTATTTCATCTTCAATGTAAAAATCTTTCATGAAACCTTCAAAAGTGTAGTCCATTGTATCATGATTTCCTTTTAGCAGGATTATGTTTTCAGCAGGGAATTTTTCTCCTAGAAATTCAAGAACTTCCTGGAACTCGTTCCTCTCTTCGCTTTCAAAGCCAAAAGCGTGTTTTATGTCTCCTAGAAAGACAATTTTTTTTATATTTTGTTTTCTATCTTTTTCTATGGCATCAAATATTTTTTTCAGCTCATTAATCAAATCTTTTATCTGTCTTTTTGGTATAAGAACTCCTGACTGTCTTAATCTTGATTCATAACCGATGTGCAAATCTCCAATTACGAGAATTCCTTTTTTTGGAAAGAATAGGGATTTTGAGAGGAAAGTGTAGTCCATGAAAAAAGAATTTAGAAGAAGTTTATAAGAGTTTTGTGAGAATTAAGCTACTCTTTTTATCCTGCCTGATTTTGCGTCTTCAACGCCTTTCTTAAACTGGCTTATCAAACTTAAGTTAGTTTTCATAGAAGCGGAATCTATTTTGTTTTTAACAACTTCGTGCGAAATAAACTTATTACTCCTTGCTCTCTCTTTTAATTCTTTTTTGACACTTTCTTTTAATTCAATTTTTTCTTGTTTCATGTTAAAGGAGTTTGCTTTTTTATTTTTGCATTAGTATCAATTCAACTTTATTTATGAAATCATAAGCATCTTTTTTAATTTTTTCAGCTATGTTCTTTGTAGTCTCTTTTGTTATACTATACTGGGCAATTTCCCTTTTGTGTCTTGCATCTGAAAGTTTCTCCACTTCTTCTTTTTGAAATTGCGCATTTCTTATTAATGACAAATCAGTTTCATTCAAATGTTTCTTTTTAACAAAATACTCTTCAAGAATGATAAGAGTTGCTGTGTGGTTTTTGCTCCTAAAACCTATTTTTGCCAGTAAAGCCAAAGACGCAGAGTACATTGCATAGTATCCAGCAATAACAACCCATTCATTAGGATCATAATCTTTTGGAAGTTTCAGCATTTTCTTTAGCTCCTGGCTATCGCCAATTTTGTAAATTGCTTGCATAGTAAGAAGATTTCTCTTGGATTTTTCTAGATATTTCTGTGCTAAAGGCACTATATTTTTATCTACAACTACTTGTCCTTTAGCCAAATAAAATTTTATTTTGTCTTTCATTTTAAGTATGCTTCAGAGTAAAACAATTCATATCCTTTAAAAATTATACCAAATTTAACCAAATCATTCCAAAATACATCATTTTCTTTCTTTATTTTCTTAAATTCTGATTTGGGTAAAACAACAGGATTAAACTCCAAATTAGTCAAAGAACTTAAGCTTCTCAGTTCTTGCTCATCATCTTTTTTATTTAAGCTTACACAAATGATGTCCACATCACTTTCCTTTGTGGGGTTTCCTTTTGCATAACTGCCAAAAATTGCCAAAAAATCCATGTTTTCTTTATCTATCTTTGACAAAGCATTAAAAATTGTTTTATATTTATTAGAGAGTTCTTTTAATCTGTCCTTTGCGTAAAAAAAGAATGCAATTTTTGCTTCTTCTTTTTCAAAATTTAATGAGTAAACAAGTGTCTTACCAAATTTCATGGAAGAAATTATTTTTTCTCTTTCCAACTCTCTAATGTTCCTGTAGACTGGCTCGTAACTCAAGCTGGTTCTTTCCATGACTTTCTTTAAGGTTATTTCTTTCCCTTCAGGAAAAAAGCTGCTCAATATTTTCAATTCAGTTTCTTTCAGCATTTTAATAGTATTTTATCTATTGTTTAAACAATAATATTATTGGATTACCAATATTTAAATGTTTTGTTCTAAGAAATTATATTCTACCATTAAACTCCCAGAAATTTAAATTTCCTTTAGCAGGAATTGGTTTTTCAAGTCTTTTTGGGCTTTCAAGAATAAAACCAAAGTCCCCCCAGAAACTGGATGCCAAGTGTTTGTCATTATCTGCTTTATGCTCTAATTCATTTTTATAGTGCTTGACACCAACTAAATTTACTTTGCCAACTATTGCTCCACAGGGCAAATCAGCAAAATTAAATTCTTTCATGACTTTCTCGTCTGGTGTTTTTGAGGCATGAATCAAGAATTCTCCCCTGAAATTAGTGTTCCACTTTCTAAGCTCAATTTTCTTCTTTCCTTCTAAGATAAGCTCGGCAAAAGGCTGTTTTATTGAAAGTGCTTTCATGTTTTTCTGAAAGAAATAGGGTTTATAGGGGTTTTGGGATAAGAAATTTTATGCTAGTCTGGCTAAATTTTCAAGATCAGACATTAATGCTCTTATATCTTTAACCTTAACAGTTCTTTCTTGGGGAATATTCCCGAAAATGTCATTCATGAAATCTGATTCATCAAATCTGTTGTAGCCATCAATAAGATCAATGGATTTTACGATGATCCTATAATATGATAGAGAGGGATTTATTTTGATATTGAGAGGATTTCCAACTCCTTGTATCCAATATTCACAACCAATCGCTGTTGTCCCATGCTCTGAGTTGGCTCGTCTTATGACTATAGATTTCTGAGTGTCGAAAAAATATGTGTGGCCAAACATTCCATTAAAACTTGATGGACTAACTATATTGTGTTCTTCAAAAAAGCCAAGTGTTTCCTTAGCTGTTTTGCCAATGTCTGCTTTTCTAAGTTTCATGAAACAGAATAATGTAGGGGGTTTAAAAAGTGAACCTCTCCGTAGCAAGCTACGGAGCATCTAGATAAACTCGAATAATT
>JBBSXB010000003.1:0-87192 GCA_038046005.1 Nanobdellota archaeon
GCTGCAACACTTCCGATTAAAAGTGCAACAAAAATCGCTCCTACAACGAAAACTCCGAGTTTTGTGTTTTTCATTTTTTCCTCCTATCAGGGTTAATGTTTTTTTCTTTATAAGTGGGATGGAACAGAAGTCCATTACCTTAAAAAAGTTTAAATATTTCCTGTCTTTGAAGAAAACATGGCTCCACCATTCAAGAAAATAGAAATTGGAAGACAGATAATTCAACAAGCAGCCCAAGTCAGTTTGGCGACAGAATTCCTTTACTCTTTTACAATCATTGTCATAAGCCTTATGATATATTTTGGGACAAGAGAATTCTATAACTTAACTTCCCACAGAGGGATAAAATATTTTAGATCAGCCTTTTTGTTTTTTGCAATCGCTTTCTTTTTCAGGTCATTCATAAAATTCCTCGTGATATTATTCGATGTTCAGAGAATATTGGATTTGAGTCTTCAGACCATCGGAAGCATTTCCTTATTCTTGTTTATGTATGCGAGCGCAATGGCAATCTTCTATCTTTTGTTCAGTGTTATGTGGAAAAAATGGAGTTCAGAAAAAATCCTCTTATTCCATTTACTTGCAGCAATAATAGCATTGATAACTATCATAATAAAAAATGTGAATGTCATTTTGATAATGCATTTTGTCTTGTTCATTTTCATTGCAGTGGTCACGTGGATATCTTACCAAGAATCTAAAAAAATAAGAAAAGGCAGCCACTTGCACGGGATTTACATCCTACTTTTTGCTTTTTGGATTTTAAATATCATTGACTTATTAACAACAAATGCACTAAGCACTTTCCATCTCTTAATCTACATCGCTTCATTCAGTGTCTTTGCTACAATACTCTACAAGGTTCTGAGGAAGGTGGGATAATGGCCAAGCGTGGAAAACTAGAATTAATAAAAGATATATTAAAAATAATTCAGGAACATCACAATGCAATAAAAATAACGCCTTTGATAAGAAAGTCAAATCTTTCTACAGCAAGATTTTCAGAATATTTTAAAGAGCTTTCAAGCAAAGGGTTCATAGTGGAAAGAACAAATGACAGTGGAAAATCAATATCCCTCACAGAAAAAGGCTCAAGATATATAGAAAAATATTCTAATATAATTGGTTTTATTGAAGAGTTTGATCTGTAAAACTATTCAATAATTTTATTTATGCACCATTTCCTATTTGCTGTCTCCAAAGTGCAGCATAAAGCCCCTTATTCTTCACGAGTTCATTGTGGTTTCCTTTCTCAATTATCCTTCCTTTTTCTAAAACAAAAATCTTATTAGAGTGAATAATTGTTGAAAGCCTGTGTGCAACAAGAATTGTTATCATATTAGGTCTTTGCTTTGAAATTTCTTTTATTGTTTTTGTAATCTCTTTCTCAGTTAAAGAATCAAGGCTGCTCGTGGCTTCATCAAAAATCAAAAGTTCTGGATTTCTTAAAAGTGCTCTTGCAATTGCAAGTCTCTGTCTCTCTCCGCCGGAAATTTTAATTCCTCCCTCTCCTATTTTGGTGTCTATTCCTTTCTCTCCTCTTTCAACAATTGTCATTGCTGAAGCAAGCTTCAGAGCATCACGACAATCTTTATCAGATGCTTCTGGATTTGCAAACAAAAGATTTTCTTTAATCGTTCCTGCAAAAAGTTGAGTTTCTTGTGAGACTAATCCAATTTTTTTTCTAAATTCTTCATAGTCAATTTTTTTCGAATCATTGCCATTAAACAAAAGATTTCCTTTCGTTGGAGAATAAAGTCCTAAAATAAGTTTAATGAGTGTAGTTTTTCCACTCCCAGACATTCCAACAAAAGCGGCAACGTCTCCCTCATTTATTTCCACATCAATTCTTTCAATAGAAGGTTGTTTAGATGAATTATAAGAAAACTCAACATTTTTGAATTTAAGAGTTCTTAATTTTTCTATTTTTACTGGATTTTTTGGTTTTTCTTCTGGTTTAATATTAAGAATTTCGTTAAGCTTTTCATTGCTGGCCTTCGCCTCTTGATACTGTGAGACAACATTGCCTAATTCACCCAGAGGAAAAAATAGGAAAAATGAATAGAAGTACAAACTCAAAAACTCTCCAACGGTTATGTGCCTTTTAAAAAGGAGATAAAGCATAAGGAATAACAATAGAGCCCTTACTGCATTCACTAAAGTCCCTTGGACAAAACTTAGCATTCTGATAAGCTTGACTTTTTTAAGCTCCAGCTCAAGTATCTTTTCATTAGTCACGTTTAGTCTTTTGACCTCTTGAGTTTGAAGTCCCAAACTTTTTACCAATTCAACATTTCTTATTGTTTCAGTAGTAGACCCTGAAAGCTCAGTTGATTCATTTACAATTTTTCTTTGTGCATCTTTAATCTTCTTGCTCATGATGTAGATTATAGTTCCCATAAAAGGAATAGTGATTATAAAGGAAATCGCAATGCTCCAATGTACTACAAATGCATAAATCAAAACAAACAAGAAACCTATCAAGGAGACGAATATTATGTTTATAGAGCTGGAGATGATTGTTTGGGTATCAATTCTTGCTTTTTTCATTCTTTCAAGAACTTCTCCAGACCTTTGGTCTTCAAAAACACTGTATGGGATGGAGAATGTATGCTCAACGCTTTTAGAGTACATCTCTGTCCCTATTTTTTGGGTTATTACACTTACATAATAATCTTGAATATTTTTAGCTATTCTAGAAATGAGGGAGACACCAATAAAACCGAGCAATAATATTAAGACTCCTTTTATGAAAACTTCAGAAGATAATTCATTGATTTTTAGAGCATAGTTATCAATTATGAGCCTTATAATCTGCGGATCTAACAAAGAGAAAATTTGATTAACTGCTGCGAGAAACAAAGCTAAGAAAAGAATGTTTTTGTGTTTCTTTATATAATATTTTATGTTCAACATTTTTTAAAGATTTTTCAAAAACTCCTCTTCAACAAAATGCAGTTTTCCTGGAACAATTATGCAAAAAGGTTTTTCAACTTTTTTTGTTTTTAGCTCAGCAATGTTATTGTAATAAATTTTGGAATTTTTGTTCCCAAGTCTGGAACAAACAACCACTTTTTCAAGATTAATCTCATATTTCTTTGCTGAATTTTCCAGTTTCTCCAATGCTTTGTCCAACTCCAATCCAATGTCGACCAGCAACAAAGTGTGTGCGTTTATGCTCGAATTTTCTTTTATGATTTCCCCAAAACTGTCAGCCTCAAATTCAGGGATGCTTGTGGTCTTTCCAAACTTGTACAATTGCAAACCGGTTTCGGAAATCCCGTCAAAAACCGAAGCTCCTTGTATAACTTTGACTTTTGTTTTGGCTTTTTTAGCTTCTTGAATAAGTGTTATATGTGTTGTTGCAGAAAGCGGAGCTCCATAAACAAGCAGGCAAATGTCTTCTTTTTTTGCCTCTTTAATCAAACCTAAATTTTCAACTTTATCTCTTTTTAGAATATCAATCTGCTCATTAAATTCTTTCTCCAAAACTTTTATTTTATATGGGAAATCAACGGTATAACCTTCCAAGTAAATTTTCTTGCATTCTTTTATGGCTTCATAAGCTTCCTTTGAATACCCTTTCTCGCTTAACCCCAAACCTATTATATATAGCATATTAATCATATAAAAAATTACTTTATTAATTTAACCGGCTTTAGTTCTTAATGAACTCATGTATACTAGCGTAGTCATAGACATCCAGTAATAGTTTAGATTCATGAAACGAGTGCTGACTTCTGGAATTTCTTCACGGCAAATTCTATATGTATTATACTTATTTTGGGCCTTTATCATGAGTTCTCTTGCCTTATCGAGGTCCCTATTATTTTTTATCATGTCTTCGACTTCATCTAAACCTTTAACAATTTCTTTTCTTGTTTTTCTATCCCAAACCAAGTTATCTAGCCACATTTTACATCTTAAAAATTAGTTGAAAAACTAAGAACTCTTTTTAAACCTTTGTTGTTACTTTTTGGTTTTTCTTCTGTCAACTTTTTTGTTTTTTTTGCTAATAAGACTCCTGCTTGCCACAACAGCTATAAACAAGAAGCTGAATAAAAGAAAGTCATTCCTAAGAATTAGGCTTATAACTGCACCTATACTGCTAAAAAAAATTATCAATTTAAACCACAACTGGCCATCTCTAAGCTCTTCTTTAGTCATCTTTGCAAGAAAATTCCCAATTGGTACACCCAAAACCAATAAAACTATTCCGACAGCAAAATTAACTACTTCACTCATGAAATAAAATAGTTTTCTCTATTTTTATAACTTATTATTCACAATCCTTATAAAACGACATTATTTTAGAATTAAATGAAACTTGAAGATTTGAACAGATATTCTCCTGCTCTTTTGAGACTTGCAATCTCTGCAGTTTTTTTATGGTTTGGTTTTTCTCAGATAAAAAATCCTGACGCCTGGACAGGAATGATCCCAAACTATGTCCAGTCTTTGATTCATCTTTCTTCAAAAACTTTGGTTTACCTTAATGGGGCATTTGAGATAACATTCGCCATCTTGCTTCTTTTAGGGCTTTTCACCAGATTTGTTTCGTTGGTACTCAGTCTGCATTTGCTGCATATTGTTACAATAATTGGATATGACCCTGTTGGAGTAAGAGATTTCGCTTTGGCATTGGCGACTCTTGCAATATTCTTACATGGTCCAGATGAATTTTGTTTAGGTGGGGTAAGGCTCAAGGAAAAAGAAGAAAAACGGGAAAGCACCCCAAATTATTGATAATTTCACTTATTCTCTACCATCAAAAATTTTAAAACCTCTTGAGCATAGGTGTTTTTATGTATCAAAAATATCTCATAGTGGCATGCAAGAAAAATCTGGCGGCGATGAACATAGTCAACAATCTGCAGCAGTTTAGGACAAATATAATTGCAGCCATACACTCAACTGCTTCTTTTTTTGACATCTATTTAACTGAAGAAGAAGCTCTTTATAACGAGAATCTTGACATGTCTAAAATAGAAAAATATGACTTTATTATTTTTCCATGCACCCACAGGTCCGAAAGCGGAGAAAAAACTCTCTCAATTCACCCTCCTGGAAACTTAGGGGAAGCTAAAATGGGCGGTGATCCTGGAAAAGTTAGCAGAGTCTCGGCGCTGTTTCAAAAACAAATGTTTGAAAAGCTTCATGCAAATGTTGCCCAATTTGATATGAAAGAGTTTAAAGTTACAATGGAAGTGACCCATCATGGCCCCTCAATAGACAAACCATGTGTTTTTATTGAAATAGGTTCAAGCGAAGAAGAATGGAAAAACAGAAGAGCTGGTTTTATTATTGCAAAAACAATCTCAGAAACAATAAACACTTTCCAGGAAAACCCTTATAATGAAATAGCGATTGGAATTGGCGGCCCACACTACTGTCCAAATTTTAACAAAATTCAGTTAAAAAGCAATGTTGCAATTTCCCATGTGATTCCCAGTTATGTTTCCCCAATAACTGAAGAAATGGTCATGGAGGCAATAAGACAGACAGAGGAAGATGTTGACTTCGTGGTTTTAGACTGGAAAGGATTCAAAGGCGAGGAAAGACAGGAACTCATAAAAATTCTTGAAAAAAATTACATACAATGGAAAAAGACGGGAGATATAAGTAAGGGGTAGTGCAGTCACTAGCTTTAAATATTTCATTTTCTTTATAGTGTAATGGATGAATTACCAATTATTCCAAGTGAATATGTTTTAAGATCTATTACTTACTCGCAGTATTTTCCAGATAAACATCAAGTAACAAAGAAAAAAACCACTAGGGATAAAAAAGTTTTAACTAGCTTAGAGTCAGCTTTAAGAGAACCTATGGAACATCTTCATCTTTTTGCAGTAGACCCAAAAGAGGAAAGATATACTTTGTTGTTAAACTCTGGTAGAAACCAAATAGGAATGCAAGTTTTTAGGACTTCTCTTATTGTTGTTAATAATGAAGGTTACGAGCCAAAAACAAATAATTTGTATAATATTCTTGACTCTCTTCCAAAATCTGAAATTCAGAGAATTTCATATCCCAAATTAAAATTTTCAAGAGCACAAAAAGTGCCACAATATAATTTAAAATATTAAAAATTTATAAAAACAAATAATGGATGAGAAAACAAAAAAGAGGCTGGCATCTTTAGATCCAAAAATAAAGAGAAATTTAGATGAACTGTTTAGCAAAATAGACGAATCTATATCTGCGATTTACGATCTTGCTATTCACGATGAAAAAACCGGGCTTTACAATCATAAATTTTTTGATACAGAACTTGAAATGGAGATTGAAAAAACCGAAAGGGGCCAGCAAAAATTATCTTTAATGATAACTGACATAGATTTTTTTAAGAAAATAAATGACAAATATGGGCATATAAAAGCTGACGAACTTCTGGCCCAATTAGCTAAAGTTTTGCAAAAGCAATTAAGAAAATCAGATGTCATAGCGAGATTTGGGGGAGAGGAATTTTTTATTCTTCTTCCGGAAACAAACTTAGAAAAAGCAAAAAGACTTTCTTCAAGACTTAAGAGTGCAATTCATTCTGATAGCTTTCTCAAAAAACATAATCTCAATGTTAGTGGGGGAATAACTCAATTTAAAAAAAACGATTCTAAAAAATCATTTAAGTCTCGTGCAGATAAAGCACTTTATGAAGCAAAAAGAAACGGAAGAGATATGTTTGTTTCTATAAAATAATATTAAATCCAAATTGCAAGAATAGCTGCAACTATTATAAATCTGACCAAGTCATGTGCAGTGTTTATGTAGAAAAAAGTTACTTTCTTATTCTCCCAAAGAATTCCGTTAACAGATGTAGTCAAGTAAAAACCAAGCCAAACCAAAACTCCGACAAAAGCCCCGCTTAATATTGTGCTTGCGCCTGAAGCTTTTATGAAAATAGCAGTAATGTATGAGGTCACTAGAGTTAAAACAAATGCAGTCAACATTTTGCTGCCCATTCCTTTTTTTGAGTCTTCCATCTCTCTTCTTGTGATTCCAACAGCCCTTGTCCATTGCTTACCAAAAAAAGGCCCATACCATAACCATCCAAGAATAAAGCTTATAACAGTCACAACAAGGACGGCAAGAATATTGGCATTAAATGTTAATGACATATTACGTTTAAGAATTTAGAGTTTAAAAATTCATTGTTTTTCCCTATGGAAAAGTTTAAAACATGTGCTGTTAGGTCATATTTATGGATGAAACATTTCAAAGAAATATTGTATTTTATGAGCACAAAAAATTAGTTGTTGCAGGAACAACTGGAAGTATGGAAAAAAGACTCTCAAGCGTAAGTGAGCAATTAACTAAAGAATGTTGGCCTGTCGAAGTTGCTGATAGCAGACTTGAGCCTGGATCCAGTCTTAGAATTTTTCAGGCACTTTTCAAATTTAATGCTGAAACAAAGAAGCCAGAATTTGACATAACTATCGTTCAGTACGATCCTTTCGGCGAATCCAACTTCCCAAACAATTCAATTGTAGGATATGGTTTAGACAAGCCAGGATTGGTTGAAACTGTTGAAAAAGTCGCAGAAGCCATTGGATTTGTTTCCTACCCTGTGGAAAGATCAGTTAAAAAGACATGGAGTAAAGAATTTGAAATTGAAAAAGAAGGTTATGTTTATTATGAAAAAATTGCAAGAGCACTTAACCAACCTCTTGAAACTGCTTTTGGATTAGTAAGATATACTCATTTTCTTACTGCATACCAAAGTATGCCAGAAATAAAAGCCCAAATACAAGCGGCAGAAAGATTGAACATTCGTGCAAGATGAAGCTCTATTAAAAATTCTTTGAAAATAAAAAACGCCGACGCCAGGAATTGAACCTGGGAGCCCCGAAGGGCGCGGATGTTTGCGTTTTACATCTTTAGGAGATGTTCGGAAATCTAATTCCGAAGGAATCTCTTTTAGGAGATGTCATAAGAAGGACCTAGGTCCTTTTTATTTAGCAATCCGCTGCAATAACCGCTATGCGACGTCGGCTTGAAATTAAACACAAATTATAGCTTATAAGGTTTTTTGTTTAGAACTTATACAAAACACTCTCAAAATCAACTATCTTATTATTCTCAATTTTGATTCCTTCTTTCTTTAACATTTCAATTTTGTTTTTTGTTCCGGATGCAAAACCTCCAAGATTCCCGTTAGAATTAACAACCCTATGACAAGGCACTAAAAAGAACCCATTGGTTCTTTTTGAATCTCCTCTAATTACTGAAGGGCGATTTCTAATTGCCTCCGACGAAATCGCATAGCCATAAGGATTTTTGTTCATGGCTGTTCCAACAGCTCTGTAAGCCTTTGTTTTCAATGCTTTAGCAATTTCTTTGTATGTTGTGACTTTTCCTTTCGGAACTTTTCGCAAGACGGAATAGCATTTTTCGTGGAAGGATGTTGGGGGATTCATAGTTTATTCTAATTCTCAAATTTATATATTTAATGATTTTGAGTTAACTATTAAAATTAATTAAGAACAGTCTATATCAATAAACATTACCAATTCCTTTGAACTAATTCACTTAATTCATCTCTTAATTTTGTAATTTTTACTCTTTCCTGAGAGTCAACTATTCTACTCTTTTTCACTGGGCTTAAACTAAACGATAGGTAAGGCTTTCCTTCACCTTTTAATTTCATGAATAATTTGTTATCTTTTGTTCTTGATATATCCGGCCTATAATTTTCCTCTTGTCCAACTCCAAAATCTAAATTTAATTCCATATTATCTAATTTTATTTGAGAAACTTTATCTGATTTTAATTCTCCAGCTACGACTTTTGCTAAAATGTTAACCTGCTCCGGCACTAGTATTCCATTTTGCATTATTTTTTCTATGTTTACTCCCATCCAACCAGGAGCTAGGTCTGTTAATTTGTAAGTTGAACCAACTCTTACAAGCCCTCTTTCTCTTTCTAAAATTTTAGCTAATTCTCTCTCTGGCTCATCTCCAACATAAGCGGCCGATAATTCCAAAAGATACTTGTCATTAACTTTTTCAACTCCAACGCTTGTTTTGAAAAAAGCACTACCCATACCATCGTAATCAAAGTGTCGGCTATATTTTCCCTTAGAATCTAATATTTCTTGAACCAATCCTTTGACAATTCTACCATTTGCACGTGCCATTAATTCACCTAATGAGATTAATTTGCCTTCTGTAGTGTTTTTAAAGATAGATGGATCGTCTACTCCAGCGTTTTTATGTGCTGCTCCCCACATATCTGAATAAAGTCTATCTATCGTTGCTGTAGAAGAATTTATAATTCCCATGTCATACATAATCAAAGCCGCTGCAAGGTTTTCTAATTTTTCAAAAATAATGCCTCTTTCATATTGCGTTTTCTCGGATGAGACAATCTTAGATAAATCAGATGAGTCTCTAAATGCTTCAGGAATTTTCATTTTTGTATAATAATCAAGCAGTTCTTCAATAGCTACTTTACTATCAATATTTTTATCATTTCTTGTAAATGATTTTCCATCATAATTTATTCCTAAATATTTTCCAGATGATTGAATCATTTCTTTTAATGGAACTGCAGTTTTTCCTATTTCAACTCCGCAAAAATTAGCCGTGTCAGTATTTAAAGTTGAAATTGTCATCCACCCCTCACTATCATGTTGCCCTGGCCTTTTACCAGAATTCCCAATTGGATAAACCATGGAGCCCCTTTCATAATTCTTTCCAAAATCGCATCCTTTAACCATAATCAAAGGATTTTCTAAATCAACAGGACATTTACTTCCGTCAAACCTTTTCAAACAAAATTCTTCCATGGAAGATTACTAAATTTACTATTCTTAAACTTTTCCGTTTGTTATTATTTTATAGTTAAGAAAAAATAGCGGGGGTGGGATTTGAACCACACGACCTCCGGGTTTCCTATGCGAATAGCGTAGGAATGAGAATCCTAAGATTCGCTTATGGGCCCGGCGAGCACTCCAGGCTGCTCCACCCCGCTGTACATGATTCTGAGATTTTGGACTCTTTTAAACTTAACTAAATATACCTTCAAAAAACACAAATCTTTTTTAACTATTTTTGCACTTCTGTTTTTTATGGATGAAAGATATAAGTTTGTAAGAGGCCAGCCATTTGACGGTCTTGAAGATTATGCTTCTGCACCTATAATAAAGATGAAAAACAAGTCATTGACTTATCCAATCATTCAAAGAGAGAAACAAACATCTTTTCACGGCTTTTATGACCAAAGGCAATTGAATGAAAATCTGGGCTTTTTCTTTGAATTAATTGCACAGGGTATTTACGGAGGCCAGTTAATAAATAAAGATTTTGTAAGCCCACAGCTTGGTCTGTTTAGTGGTAGAGAGGAAATTATCCAACCAGGTTTGATTGTTAAAGAAGGGTATTACAAGGAAGTAAAAAGTTGCAGAAATGGTAGCGCGTTGAAACTTTTAGTTTTTCAAATGAACAAGTATAGATCTTTCTTACGGTTAAAAACAACTCCTTATTCTGCTCCAGATTTCGAGTTTGAAATTTTTAGACACGGAATAAAAGATTTAGATGAAAATTTTAAAACAAAATCTCTGGAAGATCTAGTTAAGGCAATTTGTCCAAAAATTAAATCAAGCGTCTCTCTCCCTGCAAGAGTTATTTATACATTGTACTTTCACGGAAATAATGGTGGAAATCCTTACACTTCTAAATACTCTGGAGAGAAATGGGAGCCAGCAGTCAACTTCAAATCAACCGGACAAAATATCCTTCTAGCATATCCTCTTGAATTTTTAGAACAGTTAGGTTTAGATACAAATGATTTTGAAATAACAAGATATAGATTTCCAACTGACGTTACAATGAACGGCACTCGTATTCCTTCAATCCCCATGTTAAGGATCGAAGATAAGAAACATCATGCATGGCTTCCAGAGTTTAATGAAAACACCAGATTAGAAGAAATGTCTCTCTCTTACTCTGGCAATCTTGATCCAGAAGGAGGCTCTTCTCTGGAAATAAGACACGGAGATATAAGTTTCGATCCTGAAGAGCTTGATAACCAACCAATTTCAAAACACGATGATGACGACCTTCCTTTCTAAAACTTTAATAACCAATAAACCTTTTTCAGCATATGTTAAAGAGGCCTGTAGCTTTTGGAAAAAGAGAGCCGATAAAAAAATTAGGCTTTGTCATTTTCTTTTTGACAATAGCATTTGCTTTAACAAGCAGCGTCATGGCTTTGTACATAAACTCATTTGTGCACAGCGAAGCAAAAGTAGGATTGACATTTTCTTTTTTCATAGCCTTGTCTTTTCTCTCTTTCTTTCTGATAATCCCTTTGATTGAATCTTCCGATAAATATAAACTGACTATAAAATCACTTATCTTTTCAGTGATAGGTTATTTTTTATATTATTTTGTAGGAAATTTTTATGTGTTTTTGGTTTTAGCATCTGTAATTTCAATAATCTCAACAGTAAGAATATCTGCTATAGGTTTGCTCGTCAGAGAAAACTCAAAAAGAAAAACCCTTTCAAAAAATGAGGGATACATCTATTCTCTTTCAAATCTCTCTTTCACAATCGGCTCTTTACTGATTATTCCACTGATTTTTTATTTTGGCTTAAGGTCTGTTTTCTTGGCAGCATCTTTCATAATACTGCTTTCAATGCTTCTAATTCATTTTTCAAAAATTAGCCACGGTAGAAAAAAAGAAAGAGTTGATGGAAATGTTTTCAAAAACTTTGTCGCTTTTTTTAAGGACAAAGAAAGAGTCAAGTCATACATTTTAAGATCTGGTGTGACATTTTGGTGGTCCTTGTCTTATGTTTATCTTCCTTTACTTATAATAAAACACCTTCCAGAATTTTGGGTTGGAATATTTCTCTCAGCAATAACAGTCCCTCTGATTTTTTTAGAATATCCATTCGGGAAAATGGCCGGAAAAATTGGCTACAAGAAATTTTTCTTTATAGGATTTTTAATTCCAGCAATAATGTCTTTACTTTCTTTTGTTTTTTACCAGAACATATTCTTTATAATGGGTTCAGTTGTTTTCGCGAGCATAGGCCTGGCTATGTTAGAATCAAATACAGAATCATACTTCTTCGATATAGCTAAGGGAAAAGAACATCTAAGATTTTATTCAGCTCACAACACTTCACTAGAAATAGGTCATCTTGCCGGGCAATTCATACCTGCCCTAGTCCTATTATTTCTGCCCTCAAAATTTGTCTTTCTGGTCTTTGGGCTTGGGACTTTGTTGCTCTCTATCTTAGCTCTTAGTATAAAAAATATAAAAGAATCAAAAAGAAAATCCTAATCTAATCAGAACTATTAGAATTTCTTATGTTTTTGGTAGCAGTCTTTGCAATAAACTGGCTTTCCTTCTGTTGGTTTGAAAGGAACTTCACAATCTTGCTTACATTCAGAGCAAACAGCTTTGTGCATTTCTCTTGGTCCAAAACTACCGCTAAATCCGCCACTTCTGTTACCGCCGCCGAATCTTCCCTTGCTTCTATTATCAAATCTATCCATTTTTATAACTCCTGTTGTTTTATTTGTTTAAGAACTAGTCTTAAAGTTAAGACACAAAAATATCTTGGGTTTAAAAATGTTTGTAGGCAGGATTTTCAGTGAAAAACTAACTTTTAATCTTTGTTTCCCCTAAATATTTGATTGGATAGGCATCTCTCTCAATTTCTTGTTTTTCAGATACTTGGACAGTAAAAATATCCCTATTATCCCAAACAATCCTAAAGTCAGATAAACAGCAACTTTTACTGTTCTGGTTGTGCTATCTTCTGCGCTTATGGCTTCTTGAGTGCTGCTGTTTGTTCCAGTCGTATTTTCAGACGAATTGACACTGGAATTTGAACTGTTACCACTTGATGCGTTTAATGTTTGATTATTGACTGAAGTATTTGTCGTGTTGACTATACTTGATGTTTCGACAGGCGCATCTGCCACAAAATTTATTCCTGCACTTGCATTAAGGCATTTGCTGATGTCAATGATAGCGCTGCCCTGCGATGCTGAAAACAGCTGCAAAACGAATTTTTGGTTATTAAAAGTTATAATGGTGCTATTAGAATTTGGCAAATTAAGTTCATTTTTTCCAACCATGACTTTCACACTTCCAGTTCCAGGATAATTTCCGCTAGATGTTGCAAGAAAAACCTTGTAACCTCCTATGGTCTCTGTATCCCCGACATAAACGTTTTTTGTTTCTGAATTTATCCGGATGCCTGCAAGATTAGATGTTAAATTTGCCAGGCTGACATTGTATTTTGTCAAATCAACCAACTCCCCCTCGACTGTGCTATTGTCTGTAAGCGTAAAACTCTTTGAGTCTAAAAGCAATCTTGCTTCCATCTGTTTTATCACAGGCGTTTCTATACCTCTTGTTAATCCCGCATAAACACCATTCAAATTCCTGCTTTTCCAAAGGTCTATTTCCTCCCTGCTTTTTAAAAGACTGCTGCCGTCAGAACAAACATACGAAGCTGAAACGAAACTTACAGTAAATATCAAAATTATTGTAATCACATAAATACTCTTTTTCATGTCAGGATTAGCAAACATAGGTTAAAAAATGTGACGATTAAATAGAAACGCCTACTCCAGGAGTCGAACCTGGGCACCCCGAAGGGTCGGCCTTTCCAGGGCCGTGCAATACCGTTATGCGAAGTAGGCATGATTTAACTTTTATAAATTCAATCTTTTTAAAGTTATTTTAATACATTTCCCAGAGACTAATTAAGTTTAAAAACGAAAAGCATTTTTCCCCTTTATGTTAACATTAGGAATTGATGACGCAGGTCGGGGTCCAGTCATAGGTCCAATGGTTCTTGCGGGTTGTTTGATTAATGATGAGGCGACAAAAGAATTCAAGAAATTAGGCGTTAAAGACAGCAAGCAATTGACACAGAAAAGAAGAGAAATTTTAGTTCAAACAATAAAAGAAAAAGCAGAGACCTTTGAGGTCGTTGTCGTCAACCCTGAGCAGATTGACGGAACAGAGGAGACGCGGATAAAACTGAATGAATTGGAAGCAATTGCGTGTGCAGAGATAATCAACAGGATAAACAAGGGATTTTCAAAAATAAAAGTCATTGTTGATTGTCCTTCGACCAACATAACGAAATGGACAGACTTTCTGAAATCTAAAATAAACAACCTTTCAAACTTGGAAATTTCTTGTGAGCACAAAGCAGACATAAACCATATTTCAGTTTCAGCAGCGTCTATAATAGCTAAGTCTTTAAGAGAAAAAGAAATGGATGATATAAAGAAAAAATATGGGGATAAAGTCGGTTCCGGATATTCTTCAGATCCTCTGACTAAAAAATTTATTGAAAATCATGGCCGAGAATTTAAAGATCATGGAATAATAAGGAAAAGCTGGGCGACATGGAAAAATTCAATGGCTTTTAAAGAACAAAAAAAGTTGAATGAGTTTTAATTTGCTGGCTTTGCAAACTCAAAAAACCTTTAAAAATAATGGTTATTTCTTCTTATCATACTTATTTCAAATGGCTTACATAAAAAGATTGGTGATGTATGGATTCAAGAGTTTTCCAAGAAAAACAGAAATCCCATTTACTCAGGGAATTAACGTAGTTCTTGGCCCAAACGGTTCGGGAAAATCAAACATTTCAGACGCTTTGTGTTTTGCCCTTGGAAGGCTGAGCATCAAGTCAATGAGGGCGGAAAAAGCACACAATCTGATTTTTTTAGGGACTAAAGTGGCATCTCCGTCTAAAGAAGCAAGTGTAGAAGTGGTATTTGACAACTTAGATGAGACATTTTCTGTAAATTCCAAAGAAATTTCTATAAAAAGAATTGTAAGAAAAAATGGCCAAAGTATCTATAAAATTAACAACGAAACAAAAACAAGACAGGAAATACTGACTCTTTTGGCCCAAGCAGGAATTGACCCAAACGGTTTTAACATAATCTTGCAGGGGGAAATTCAAAATTTTGTAAATATGCACGCAGAAGAAAGGCGTAAGGTTATAGAGGAAGTTTCAGGAATTTCAGTTTACGAGCTGAGAAAAGAAAAATCACTGAAGGAAATGGAGAGAACTGAAGAGAAACTTAAAGAAGTTCAGGCAATTCTTAGAGAAAGAACGGCTTATCTCGCCAATCTGGAAAAAGAAAGGCAGCAGGCTTTGAAATTTAAAAAACTTGAAGAAGACATAAAAAAATTCAAAGCAAGCATAATTAATTCTGATCTTATAAAAAACAATAAGGAAGTTGAAAGAATAATTTCAGAAATTGAAAAGAAAAATAAGGAGCTGGAAAATTTGAGAAAAATTATTTCAAGTTTAAGGGCTTCAATAGACAACTTTCATTCCAAAATAAATTCAATAAACTCCGAGATACAAAAATCTACAGGTCTTGAGCAGGAAAGATTAAATCAGGAGATTGCTAACATTCGGGCAGAAATTGCAGGCACTTCGGTCAGAATTGAAAACTACGAAAACAAAATCACTAATATCTCAAAACAAAAACAAGATCTTGAAGACAATATAAAAGATAATGAATCCTCAATAAAAAACCTGAGAAAAGAATCAGGATTTGATATTATCAAAGGAAGCCAAAAGGCCTTAGAGGCAAAAAAGCGTGAGCTTGAAGTTCTTGAAGAGCAGAGAAAAAAATTCTACACTTACAAATCTGAATTTAAGTCTATAAAAGACAGAATTGACGACAAGAAAAATTTATTGCAGAGTTACTCAACAGAATCTGATTTCCTTCTGAATCAAATGAAATCTTTATCCCATGATCTTTTTGACAGAAATACTGACGACAGTTTGCTTTCATCTTTAAGAATATCATTTTCTGAGAAAAAAACAATTTTAGAAGATCTTAACAAAAAAGAAAAAGAGTTTGAAAAATCATCATCGACAAAAGAATATGAAATAGAAAAGCAGGGCTCTCTTGTTTCAAATATTGCAAAAATGGACATATGTCCAATTTGTAAAAGCAAAATAACTAAAGACCACATCCATAGTATAGACAAAGAAGTCAAGGAAAAAATAGCTCTTCTTAAAAAACAAATTGAAGAAGTTGATAAAGGACTTTCAGAAGTTTACAAGAAAAGAGATTTTGTTATAAAAGACTCAGAACAAATATCCATAGAAATATCAAAAAGAGAAACTGATTTGGTTAAGCTTTCTACAATAAATGAAAAAAAGGACCAAATTAAAAACCTTAGGGAAAAAATAGAAAGTTTGAAGAGTGAGATTGCGGAGTTGGAAAAGATAAAAAAAAGATTAGAGGAGAACATAGAGCAAAATTTAAGCATTGAGCAAAAGTGTGAAACAGCCAGGGTTGAGTTCCAGGAAATATCAATAAGAAGCGACGAGACAGTTACTTCTGAAATTTCATATAAGCAGAAAGAGTTTGAAAGGGCTAAAATTTCTTTGAAACAATTGATAAGGGAAGAATCAGAAATCGGGGAAGAACTCGATGTTGTGAAGAAAGATTTGGAAGAAAATGAGGAGCTCCTGGCTAAAAAAAGAAAACAGGAAGAAGAACTGACAAAAAAATTCGAATCTTTGCTCTCTCAAAGAGATGGGCTGCAGAATAAAATTCGAGACACAGAAGTCGAAATCTCAAGAAAGCAGAATGATTTACATAACATTGAAATTTCTATAAACGATTTTAAAATAGAAAAAGCTAAATTTGATGCTATGGTTGAAAACCTCGAGACAGAAATGCTTGGATTTCCTGATGTTGAAATAATCAAGACCCCCAAAGAGTCTCTCTTGTCAAAATTAAGCAGCGCGCAAGACACTTTGTCTAGTCTTGGAACAGTCAACTTGAGGTCACTCGAAGTTTATGATTCTGTAAAAAAAGAATATGATACTGTTCAGGAAAAAGTTGACATAATAACAAAAGAAAAAGAGGGCGTATTAAGAATAATCCATGAGATTGATGTTAAGAAGAAAAAAACTTTCTTGAAGACTATTGACTCATTGAACGAGATTGTTTCCAGAAATTTTTCTCAATTAAGTTCAAAAGGGGATGTTTATCTTGAGCTTGAAAACAGGAAGGAGCCGTTTGAAGGTGGAGTCAACATAATTGTCAAAACAGGCCATGGAAAATATTTTGATGTAAAATCTCTCTCTGGCGGAGAGCAGACTCTTATAGCCTTGTCTTTGATATTTGCTATTCAGGAATACAAGCCTTATTCGTTCTACATTCTTGACGAGATTGATGCTGCCTTAGACAAGAGAAACTCAGAAAGGCTTGCTGGATTGTTGAACAAGTACATGCAGAAAGGCCAATATATAATTATAACGCACAATGACGAAGTCATATCAAAAGCCACAACACTCTATGGTGTCAGTATGCATGAGGGAGTTTCCAAGATAGTAAGTCTTAAGTTGTAGTTCATGACTTCGTAAACTTCGTTTCCGTCGTATGCATGAAGGTGTAAGCAAAATTGTGAGTTTGAAACTATAGATCACAACATAAAGGATATTTATCAAGTTCAGCACATTTTCCCTTTGCTAAATTTCCAAAAACTTGACTAACTAATTTTCTTGCTCTTGGAGAAGTTGTAATTTTATCTAATGCACCGTCAAGAGTTTTTTTGAGCTTTGGAATATCATGCGCATTTATTACTCTTCCTCTAATCGCATTTATTGTAAAAAATTCCCAGTCTAATTCTTCTAAATCAAACGAGTGTCCTTTTCCCATGCTAAAATTGTAAAATCCTTCTAGATTATTCAAATATTTTTTGGCAGATTCTATAATATGGGCTTTTCTTATAATGTAGTCTGGTTTTGCATCAGCTAAATCTGCAATAGCAGCATAGAGAAAGCCAAAGTGATAAATTTCAGATCTTTTTTCTAAAGCCGATACAGTGCAAGCACCCATAAAAAGAATAGTTCATTTGATTTTATAAAAATATGTATCTTTTATTATAGAAACCTTTATATATCAATTGATATACACTATATTATGGAAACAGAAACATCGAATCCAATTGCGAGAAGCCCAACTTTAGATACTGTGATAATGGTGGAGAAAGCAATAGAAAAGTATAGTGGAGATTTTAACAGGACTGAATTATGGAAAAAACTGCCTAAAAAAGTTATGTGGCAGACATACTTAGTTATCTTAGATTATTTAGAAAACATAAACAAAATAGGAATTGCTCGAAACGGAATTTTAGTTTATATCTGGAGTCCGGAAGTTGCAAAAAAGTTTATGAACATGAAAGGTGTTGATTATAAAGATTAGAAATGGACAAAAAAGTAATTGTTAAATTCAAAAACCCTTTGTTAAAAAAGAATTTCGATGAGCTTTCTGAAGATGATCCTTTAAAAAAGAGGATAAGGAGAACAATTGAGGGAATTAAACAAAATCCTTTAAGTTATGGCCAGCCAATAAATAAGAGCAAAATTCCTAAAATTTACTTTAACGAAGGTTTTACAAATGCTTTTTGGGTTGATTTAAGCAAGTCTTGGAGGTTAATTTATACTCTCACTTCTACTAGCGAAGTTGAGATATTAGCAATTATTTTAGAATGGTTTACAAGTCACAAAGATTATGAAAAAAGATTTAACTACTAAAATGAAAATAATAACCAAATATTATGATAAGGGTGGAAAACTAAAAATATTAAAAAATATTGGAAGCAATAATGTTAACTCTACTATAAGATTTAAGATTTTAAAAAATAAAAGAGAGTTTCCATGTTGTGATTTTCAGGGAAAATGCACAAATAAAGCATGTGCAGAGGTTTATCCCAGTCTTATGAAAAACAGTAATAAAGGTTGGAGTTATCTTTGTAAGAAACATTATTACCAAGAACAAAAAAGATTGAAATGGAAACTCCCTTCATGTTTAAATGTTGAGTGGTGATTGAAATTGGCCATAGAAAAAATATCTATAAATGAGTTTGAAACTATAGCATCTAATCTCCACTAATTATTTATATTCGGATGTCTTCTTTTTACATGGAAAAAACTGAGCTTTTGGCTTCCTTGAAGAAACAAGGTTTTTCTGAGAAAATAATAAATGCTTTTGCTGCAGTTGATAGAAAGAACTTTATTCCTCCTCTGATTAAATTCTTGGCTTATGATGACAACGCTTTGCCTATTGGCCACGGCCAGACAATTTCACAGCCGCATACAATTGCAGTGATGCTGGATTTGTTGCATCTAAAAAAAGACCAAAAAGTTTTGGAAGTTGGATGCGGAAGCGGTTATGTTCTGGCTTTAATGTCTGAAATAGTTAGCGAGAACGGAAAAGTCTATGGTTTGGAGATAATACGGGATTTGGTAGAGCGGTCAAAAAAACCTTTGTATAAATATCAGAATGTTCAGGCTCTTTACGGAGATGGCCGATTTGGCATGCACGAAAAAGCCCCATTTGACAGGATTTTGATAAGCGCGGCTCTCACCACTATTCCGGAATATTTGGTGAACCAGCTCAATAATGATGGAATCATTGTTGCTCCTATTGGTAATGAGAGCATGCAGTCTTTAGTTGCCTACAAAAAATCAGAAGATGGTTTATCCATCATAGAACAAGTTCCGGGCTTTGCCTTTGTGCATTTTGTTTAACAGAGCTCTCGCACGTTATAAAAAATAAAGAATAAAAAGTAAAATAAAAAAAGAAAATTAAAAATAAAAGACTTTAGTAATAACTTTCTCCGAATTCTCCAGATTTTTCAGGCTTCTTTCCAATTAATACAATCAAAACAATTAACAATACGATAAAGATTATCGCAAGGACAACTGTTAAGATAACAATTGGGCTAGTTTTTGTTGCTGATTCTGTTGCTGTTTTTCCAGATGTGTTTCCGCTGAACTCTATTGAGTTTAGGGTTTCACCTTTCAAGCTGAATACATTAACTTTGAAGTTGTATTCTCCTTGTGTATTTGGATCGACAGTAACGGTTTTACTTCCGCCAGCAGGCACGAAAACGATTGTATCGCTTAGTGTAGCCGGTGATTCTGCAACAAGTCTGTAACCAATAACGCTGTCAGTTGGGTTTACAAGCCAGATGCTGTTTCCAGATTTGAAAACAGTGCTGTCAAAATCGTTTTGGACAACAACTTCAACATTTTGTGTTGATGTAGTGTCTCCGTTTTGGACAGTTATTTCTAGGTTGTACTTACCAGCTTGAACGTCGTATGGTAATGCTAGGTTCAATGTACCGCTTACGCTTTCAACGCCGTCTTTAACACACTTTCTGTGAAGTGTATCATATCCATATGGAAGATCAGCTGCGTCACCCTCAAGTTGACCATAATCAGCATTGTCATTGCAAGTTATTGCAACAAGATCTCCAAAGTAGCTGCTCTTTTGAAGTCCGAGAGTAGCTATTTTAGCTGTTACGTAAAGGTCGTTTAAGTCATTGTAACCAATGTTTTTCAAAACAATTTGAACTGGGAATGTTTTTCCAGCTTGTAATGTTTGATCAACACTTACAGACTTTATAGCAACATCGTATGTAGCTCTTTGGATTCTAAGTGGTATTACGATTTCGTCATTTGCATACTTATCGCCTTCAATCTTTATCTTAAGACTGAATTCGTTACTTAGATCATCCTTAAGCTCGTTAGGGACAGTTATTGTCAATGTCTTTTTGTAGCTCTTATTCTGTTCAACATTGAAAAGAGTTGAGTCTACATTAGCATTGGCACCATGTCCTCTGATTTCAGCGTTTATCATGACATTTCTGTCATATTGAAGGGCAGTAAACCACACGTCAACTTGAACACTGTCACCAGCTTGGACACTTAAAGAATCGCTTGATGCAGTACCGTAAACAGTAGTTCCATCAACATCAACTCTTACACTGTTAGCTAAGTCACTAGCGCCTACGCTAGAAACTACAACCAATATTGCCACAACCGCTAGGAAAGAAACCAAATATTTTTTGGCTTCCATTTTTTGTTTCATTAGATTTAATTGCACAAAGAATCTTTATTCTTTGTTAAAAATATGACCTAAAAATCATTTATAAACTTTATGGTGACAACACAACATACTGATTATATGGTATTAATTTATTCACTGGAAGTACTGACATTTAGTGGTCGAAAATCCGGTTTTCACTGCGTGTCATAATTTGTTATAAATTTTCAGACTTTTGACAGCATCACCGACGGTGTCTGGAGCCTCGTTTATTATGAAATAGCTGTTGCTTTTCGGCAGATTGTTCAACAGCTTTTTTATCTCTGATTCAGAAGTTTCTTTGTGTTTTTTCTCTCCTTTTTCTCCATATTCAATTCCCGAAAAATGAATATGCCACTCTTTTTCTTTGTTGAATAATTTTGCAGCTTTTTCAAAATTGTAATCTTTTTCTCTGGCTAAAATATGTGCAAAATCAATGCAAAAACTACACCCAGTTTCATCAACAAGTTTCTGTATTTCTTCAAGACTCCCAAAAACATTTATTTTTCCGGTTGTTTCTGGAGCAAGTTCAGGAGTGTATTTTTTCTCTTTCCTTATTTTTTGCAATTCAATGATTTCATTCTTTATTTTTTCATATGTTTCATTTTTTTCAGATTTCCCATAATAACCTGGATGAAATATGACTCTCTTAGCCTTTAGCCATGTGCCAACTTTCAAGCATTCCAGTATTCTTTCTTTGCTTTTCTCTATTTTATCTTTTTCAGCAGAATTCAGATTAATCCAGTATTGTGCATGAATGCTCAAATAAATTCCAAGCCTTTCTGCAGCTCTCCCAATTTCTTCAGCATCTTTTTGTTCCTTAATGTATGCACCATAAGTGAATGCAATTTCACAAGCTCTTAATCCTAATTTATGATACTCTTCCAGATTTGAAATTGCTTCATTAACTCCCCCTAATCCAGATGGTCCGAATTTTATATTGAACATTTTTTAGAAAGATGAAAATAGTTTAAAGAGGTTTTGATTTGAAAATCAAACTATTTTGTATGCAATCTTTTCCATACTTCAAGTTCTTGAAATGGAATTACACAATACTCTTTATCTGGGTCTAAAATTCCATCACAAACAACTCTTAATTCTAGCCAACCATTTTTAGATGGACTGAAAGCATGTTTTCTTTTTACAGGGATTTCAATTCCTGAGTGGTCTGTGTGAATAAAATAACCTTGGCTTTCTCCATCTTCAAGTATACTAAAGTAACAGCCTCCTCCCCAAATTATTTTAACAAATTCTGTTACATCGTCATGAAAGTGTAAATCAGATGGTCTCAGAAATCCAACATCTATTATTGTTCTGCCTATTTTTTGTATATTTTCATCACTAAATTGCTTTCTAAGAAACAATCCCGATTTTGAGTCAGCAACATATCCTTTAGACTCAAGCTCAGTAGCCATTTTGTTTATTTTACGAATAGAAGCATGTTCGTCATACCATCTTGCGAGATGTTTGTTTCCCCTAATTTTATCAAAATAGTCCACCATCATTTCTTCAATTTCTCTCTCTTTTTAAGAATTATTGTAGTTAACTACAAACTGAACAATTGTATATTCGTGTCAGCCGTTGAGAAATTGTTTGCTACTATGACTTTTACTCTGGCGTTTTCCGCAGCCCTTATTATCGGTGTTGTGGCTGCTCCGTCAATTATGATTACTGCCGGTTCAATCCTGTTCTTGTTTATGTATAAGGTTAATGTTTTTAATGATATTCTTTTGATTTCCTTGAAATTTTCATCAAGCAATATTGCCTGTTTTGAGCCTTGATTTTCTTCTGAAAGTTTTTTTAATTTTTCAAGATTTTCCTCGCTAAGGATTTCTTTTTTTTGTTCAGGTTTATGTTCTCTTCTTTCTTCTCTATGATTATTATCTCTGGAAAAGCCAGAGAAGCTTCCATTCCTTTTTTCCCTTGAAAAATATTCTTCCGGTGTCAGTCTTTTTCTAAGGCTCATAAGGATTTCTTTTCCGGCAAGCTCCTCTACTTCTTTTCCTTCAGGCGCAACACATATGTATTTGACTTTTGCGTTGTCAACAACATTCTGTGCAATGAGTTTTCCGCCTCTATCGCCATCTATAAATAAAATAATATCTTTTTCATTGCTCAGTCCTTTTATTTCTTCAGGAAGCTTTGTTCCATTCATTCCAATGACATTTTTTACGCCATTTTTCAGCAAGTTCAAAACATCTGCTCTTCCTTCAACAACGATAACTTCTGGATCAGATAAATCTCCGCATGGAAGTTTTCCCTCTCCATACTCTCTGAGTTCAGCCATTTTGGTTGACTCTTTTATCTGGGTTGTTATGTCTCTGCTGTTTGTACCTTCTTGAAGTCCCTGCATGAGTTTTTTCGCCCTGTCAATTATGTATTCTCTCTTGCTGCCTCTTACGTCCTCAATCTTTGTGACTTCGATTTGGGAATCGCAAGGCCCTATTCTTTCAATAGTCTCTACGGCAGCGGCTATCAATGTTGTTTCAGACTGGTCCAAAGCTGTCGGAATCAATATTTTTCCAGTAGTCTTCTTGTCGCTTCTTTCAAGCTCTACTTCAATCCTTCCGATTTTCCCTTCTTTTTGAAGCTCTCTCATTTCAAGATCTGAACCCAAAAGACCCTCTGTCTGTCCAAATATGGCTCCGATTATGTCTGGTTTTTCCAAAGCGCCCTCAGCAATAAAGGTTGCATGTATCATGTATTTTATCGATACCGGGCTTATTTTTGCCATGTTCTACTCCTATGTTTATTTAATTTGAAATCTATGATTTCACTAGAAAAATATCTTGTTTACTAACTAACTGACTTAAACTTCTCACGAGAAATGAATGTGAGTGTGAAAGTGATTGTGATAATATGATGATATTTTCCTAAACTACAAGGCTTGGTGCTTTTTTAAGGGTTTCGGTTTAATATCTTTCTACATTAATAGGAATAAGACCACACAAATTGTCTTTATTATAAACAGAAATAACTGGTTTTCCTATAAGATACTCTGATCCTTTGACCCCATACATTTTTAAGAATTTCTGGAAATCCTCAAACTCTAGATACATACTGTTGCGTAAGCCAAGATTTGCTACACCAATTTCTGTGACTCTTCCTTCTCCCACGAAAACTATTTTTTCGATAAATCCTGTTTTTCCTTCCAAATCCCATGGATGCTCAGGAAAAATTTCCGTATTGCTAATGTTTACTTCTATCTTTTTATTTTTCTCTCTTACCATAATCTCCTTAGAAAATCTCTGTTTATAAGAATTATTGTGGTGGATTTTATTTTGTCTCTTTATTTATCCATTTCTCGTAATCTTCGTTAGCTTCAACGTCAAATTTCATTATACAAGGCGTTTCATAAGGATGGATCTGTTTAATTTCACTCTTTATTTCATTCCAGTTCTCTTTTTTTGACTTAACAATAGACACTACCTCATTAGCACTATCTATCTTTCCCTTCCACCAATATGCACTCTGAATTGGAAAATAGTTGACGCAGGCAATAAGCTTTCTTTTGAGTAAATGTTCACACACTTTTTTAGCTTCACTTAAACTTTTATGTGTTATATAAACAATGATAAAGCCCATCACTTTCAGAAATAATCATTCTATAAAAATCTATCTTCACAAACCCAGTTCTTTGTTCAAATCAAAACTATCTGTATATTCTGGTTTAACGGACCTTTCAGTCCTTTTTTGTTCTGTTCTTGCTCTTGATTCAGTTTTGTTCTCTTTTAGTGTGAAATATTCTTTTATCTTCCCAGTCTGCTCGTAAAGGCTCATCAATTTGCTTTTTATGTCCTGTCTTTCAGCTTCGGAAAGTCTCATCTGCAAAAGCTTTTCATAAAGTTTTATTGCGTTAGCTCTTCTTCTTTCTTTAACATAAACTTCTGCCTGCCTTTTGCAAAAATCTTTCACTGCAGAAAAAATTCCCTCTCTTTCCTTAAGTTGCGCCTCTCCAAGAGCTTTTTTTAAAGCCTCATCAAGCATCATCAAATCTCCACCCTTCACATAAAATTCAACTTCTTTCATGTGCGCATTTATTTTTTCCTTAAAAGTTGTTGAAAGAATAGAAATATTGTTGTACATTTTAGCAGCCTCGACAAACATGCCTTTTTTGTCATAAAGCTCAGCAAGTTTCTGATACAAAAACTTTTTTTTGTCAGTCGCCAAATCTCTTTCTTTAACCATTCTCGACAAATGATCAATTTGAACAAAATCTCCTTTACCTTTCAAGAAAGCTTCAACCTCGGTTTTAGACATGTCCCCCTTTAATATCTCTCTTTTTAACATAACTAGATTAATTGTGCCGGCTTTTTAAGCATTACTGATATTGAGAATATGAATTAATTTTTTTGAGCGTATTTTCTATTTATGAAATTTTCTATACTTGAACTAAATTCAGGAATAATTTCTTTCCATTTATCTGCTCCAATTGGTACAGTGATTACTTTTGCACCAAGTTCCATTGCTTCCTTTTTGAAGGCTTCAGACAAACCTTCACCAACAAGGACAATAGACCCAATACCTTTTTCATTAGCTTTTCTTAAAATCTCAACCTTTCTTTCGCTTAAGTCCTCCATAACAAGTACGTCATAATCTAACCTTCTTAATCTGCCATTTACTTTATTTTGTTTAGACACAACATCATATTTAAAATCTCCAACTTCTCTTCTTAACATTACTCCTAAAACAGAATTGTAAACGCCAAAATAAAGTACATTTTCATCCATTTTTCAAGAATTATTTGTGTTTGACAATCTCAATGCAAACACCTGCAGCAACAGTTGCTCCAGCATCTCTTACAGCGAACCTGCTCATGTATGGATTGTTCTTTTGTGTTTCCAAAGCAAGGTTTCCTTGTGGCTTTATTCTTACCTTAGCAACATCTCCATTTTTCAAGAAGTCAGGATTTTCCTTTATGACCTGTCCTGTTTTTGGATCAATCTGTGCTATAAGCTCAGTGAACTGGCATGGCACTTGTGCTGTGTGAACGTGAAATACTGGTGTGTAACCTTTAGCCAAAACAGTTGGGTGGTTTATTACTGCAATCTGTGCAATGAATTCCTCAACAATTGGAACCGGGTGGTCAGCTGCGCATATAACATCTCCTCTTGCAATATCTTTCTTTCCAACGCCCCTTATGTTTATTCCAACATTGTCTCCTGCAACTGCTTCAGGAAGTGTTTCATGGTGAGCTTCTATTGTTTTTATCTCGCCGTCAATTCCTTTTCCTGTTCTTCCAGGCAAGACTTTGATTTTCATTCCAACTTTCATTTTTCCAGTTTCAATTTTTCCTACAGGCACTGTTCCAATTCCTGTGATTTCATAAACATCTTGGACAGGCATTCTCATTGGAAGGTCTGTTGGAGGTTCTGGTTGTGGGAACAAGTCCATTTGCTCTAGGATTGTTGGCCCAGTGTACCAAGGCATGTTTGCAGATTTATTCTTAACATTATCTCCTTTAAGTCCAGCGCACGCAATGTAAGCAGCAGCAGTAATCCCAACCTGGCTTAAAAGTTTTGTAACATCTTCCTTGACTTTGTTGAATCTAGCTTGATCATAACTCACAGCATCCATTTTGTTGACTGCTATGGCTACATTCTTAACTCCCATTGTTCTTAAAAGCCACAAGTGTTCAGTTGTTTGAGGTTCGACTCCTGAAGGTGCAGAAACAACAAGGAATGCGCAGTCAGCCTGCGAGGCTCCAGTTATCATGTTCTTGACGAAGTCTCTGTGTCCTGGTGCATCAATGATTGTGATTTGGAATTTCTGAGTCATAATCTTTCTATAAGCCAAGTCAATTGTAACTCCTCTTTCTCTTTCTTCTTTAATCTTGTCCATAACATAAGCGAATTCAAAACCAACTTTGCCATGCTTTTCAGCTTCAGCTCGTAACTTTGTCATTTCTTGTTCAGTAACAGCTCCAGTGTCGAAAAGCAATCTTCCGACTACGGTTGACTTTCCAGCGTCAACGTGACCGACGAACACAACGTTCATATTTGGTTTTTCTCTTGCCATTTGTTATAACAATTTTCCGTAGAAAATTTGATATTTATGTAAAAAAAATTAGGTTTATAAAGTTTTTGGTAACAATGAATTTTAACCTCTTGTTTGTTCAGGCGCTATCGTCAAATCTTTTGCGTTGTACCACAACCAATAAGGCTCTTCTTTATAATAAAAATGAGCTCTGACTCTTTTTTTACTTTCATCAATATTTGTTACAAGACCTATCATTCTATTTGGAAAAGTTTTTCCATCCTCTTCTCTATCTGGCAAAGATTTAACTCCTCTTTTTATTACGACTTTTTCCTCCAAGACCAAATCATTTATTTTTAACATGCAAATACTTAGAAAAATCTCTTTAAAAATTTTTGTGATTACTGATTTTGAATAACCCTTAATATACATATAATTTTTAAATTCTATTCCCATCTTGTATTATGGTCAATATCATTTATTCTGACAAGTTTACAGATGAAGAAGTAAATTTATTAAATAAAAAATTTAAAATAATTTTTACCAAATTCAAAGAATTTGATTCTTTAAGCATGGAAATTGGTTATAAAGAAAAAAGAAAATATACGATTGGTAAACCTATTGGGACTTTGTTTATTGAAAGAATTTCTAAAAAAACTCCAAATTTTGCGCAAGCAAGCGCTAATATTCACAGATTAATTTTGTCTGTTAAACCTTATGAAGAAATTAGTTTTTATAACCTCGGCCATGAATTATCTCATTTTTTGCAGTATAATAATACAATTCCATTTGGTGAGCTAAACTCTGATATTTTTGTGTTATCAAAAGGAGAACCTTTTTTGGATGATATTCCTGTTTACTTTTTCTATTCATTAATACTTCTTAACAATAAAATTAATGAGGAAAAAATTGATTCTACTCTAAAATTTGAAGAATTAATAGATTTTATAGAAAAATATTTTAAATCTAAGGATAAACACACTGATTTTAGATTACTAATCTCTGATGGATGCAAGAAATTATTACAATCAAAAAAATTTAACGATGACTTTATTTTTTTATTGGCTGAAACTTACGATTTGATTTTAAAATATTTAAAAAAATCAGCAACAACTTATAGGGAAATATCTAAAATGGAAGTGCATAAAAGGGAAGAAATTTCACTAGATATAATTAACAAAGTTGAAAATTTACCCAATGATATTGTTAATGCTCTAAACTGATTTTAATAATTTTGTTTGTAACACAAACACCTTTTTACTGATTCTCAGCCAAACCTTTTCTGCTTCTTATTTTCCTTATTACTTCATCCTGCAATGAGGTGGGTGTTTTTTCGAAGAACTGATCAGATAAAGATGAAACTCCTCTTCCTTCTGTTGCAGATCTTAAATCAGAACTCCATCCAAGCATTTCAGCGACGGGAAGTTTTGCTTCTATTGTGACTCCAGAATCATCTTGCTTGACATCTAAAAGTTGTCCTCTCTTGCTGGATATTAACTTATTCACTTCTCCCAAAAATGAAGTTGGCGCTTCTATTATGTGAACTTGAATAGGCTCAAACATTGAGGGTGATGCTTCTTTCATTGCTTCTTTGATTGACTCTCTCACTGCTGGATAAACTTGAGCCGGACCTCTGTGAATTGCATCCTCGTGAAGTTTTATATCTGCTAAAGAAATTTTCATTTTCATGCATGGCTCTCTTGCCAAAGGTCCTTGGTTTATAACCATTTCAAACGCGTCTAAAATCATATCTATTACTTCTCCAAGATGGACTTCTCCTCTTGTTTCATCCACTAACATATTCCCTTTATAGACATCTCTTATACCTCTTATAGAATCTCCATCCCATCCTAATTTTGACAGCACATCAAACGCTTCCTGACTTTTCTTTTTTATTCTTCCCTCTCTCAATTCTCCGTTTCTTATCGCCTGATAAACATCATCTTCTAATGGCTCAACGCTCATAAAGAAGCTGTTATGTTTGTTTGGGCTTCTTCCTTCAACAGCTCCTGATTTTTTTAAAACTGTTTCTCTATAAACAATAATTGGTGAAGAAGTCCTTATTGATAACCCTTTTTCAGTCCTTATTCTGTTTTCAATTATTTCAAGATGCAATTCTCCCATTCCAGACATAAGATTTTCTCCCGTCTGCTCATTGATTTCAATTTTTATAGACGGATCTTCTTTTCCAACTTTTTTCAATATTTCAACAAGCTTTGGCAAGTCAGCTGTTTTTTCAACTTCAATGGCTTTAGTGATAACCGGTTCAAAAATATGTTTTAATTCTTCGAATGGAGTTTGTGGCTCTAATGTGATTGTTTCTCCGGCTTCTCCCGCAATACCAGAAATAGCCAAGACATTTCCTGCAACAATTTCATCAATTTGTTCTGGTTTTATTCCATTATACACAAAAAGCTGTTGAATCTTTTGTCTTTGTTTTGCAAGATTAAGATAAACTTCCGTGCCAGGTTTTAATGTTCCTGAGAAAAGTCTTCCGGCAGAAATTTCTTTTCCAGATCTTGGCTCAATAACAATTCTTGTAACAACAAACGCAATCTCTCCTTTTGGATTGCAATTTTTTAAATCTTTTCCGAAATCAGTTTCAGAATCTCCATGCCATATTTTTGGAATTCTATACTTCTGAGCTTCAATTGGATTTGGAAGATGCTTTACTACCATGTCTAAAAGAACTTCGTAAAGAGGCGCGTTTTTCCAGCACCACTCTTTTCTATCCTCTTCACTCATTTCATAAAGTGCTAAAATGTCCTTGAAATTAATTCCCTTTTTTTGCATGAATGGAACAGACATTGCCCAGTTTTCCCTTGCTGATCCGAATGCAACGCTTCCATTTTTGATGTCAACAGCCCAACTTTCTTTAAATTCACTCTCCGCCACTTTTCTTATTAATTCATTGAATTCGTGGAAAATTTCAACAAATCTTTGCTGCATTTGTTCCGGAGTCAGTTTCAATTCTTTTATTAATCTGTCAACTTTATTTATGAACAAAACAGGTCTTACTCTTTCTCTTAATGCTTGTTTGACTACTGTTTCTGTTTGTGGCATTATCCCCTCAACAGCACATACCAAAACAATAGTTCCGTCTATGGCCCTCATAGCTCTTGTAACATTTCCGGAGAAATCGACGTGACCAGGAGTGTCAATCAAGTTAATCAGATATTCTTCCCCATGATAGTCATGAACCATTGAGACATTTGCAGCGTCAACTGTCATAAGTCTTTCCTGTTCATCAGAATGTTGCCATGTTGCCATTCCTGCTTCAAGGTCTCCTGCAGATTTCGAGGCCATGTAACCGGATGCGGCAAGAAGATTGTCTGTCAAAGCAGTTTTACCATGATGAATATGTGCCGAAGTCGCAATATTCCTAATATTCTTTTGGTACTTATTGATTCTCTTTATCTTGTCAAATTGTGATTCTTTTTCTGCCATGAAATTTGTCCTAATGCATATTTAGAATATACTTTAATTGAAAAAATGCTTTTTAAAGTTGTTGGTAAGAAAAACTATTTGTGCTCACAATTATCTGGCACTCTGATATGATTAACATGATATTTCTTCATAAATTCAATAGTTCTCGAATCTTTATCAAATGGTCCACCAAATCCAACATAACCATGTGGGCATCCACCCATTTCTTCACTTATTATTTTTCCATCGCCTGTTTTTAACTCCTCTACTTTTATAACCATTCTATTCAGTTCAGGCTCGTATTCTACACTAAATGCTTCTATAGTTGCGCTAAAGTTTGCATATTTTGACGAGTGTTTTATTGGACCAACCTGATTTACCAGAATTTTAAATTCATCAGAAACAGATTTTTCCAATTCGGAGACTTCATCTTTAAAGCCTTCCCAAATTTGTTTTCTTACTTCTTGTATTCTTTTCACTCTCTCTTGATAAGAATTATTAACTGCTTTAAGTTGTTCTTCGAAACCCATACTAAGATTATAAGATTGTTATTTATAAGAATTATTGTACTAAGTTATCTAAATTCAAGAGGACTTGTACCTAAATTCAAAACCATTAGGTATATTCTTTTGTATTTTTGAAATATAGTCTAAATTCTTTTGCCAGGCCTAGACTTCAATTATGCTATCTAAAAGATTTATATCTATCTTTGCTCCACCATTAGAAGCAGAAGCATTGAGATTCTGGAAATTTATTTTTTCAATTTTTAATGTTTTTCTGCCCTGCCATGGTAGAGGAACATCTCTGTCAAGATTTTTATTTCTGTCAATTTCAGAATTAAACCACTCTGAATATAATCTTAAAACCTCCTGTTTAGTGCAACAAACATCGCCTCGGATTTTTGTACCAAGTAAACTAACTGATGTTTGAGTAGATGTAGCGATTTCACCAGCCATTTGATTTATGGGTGAATAATCAAAACCTGAGTCCTTATCTACTGAGAAATATGCTGTTGCGTTTTTAATCGGAATAAAACTTAATATCTTTTCTAAATCAGAAATTTTTATGTCACTCATGTCTAATTTTATAATTTCACCCTTTAAAAGAATTATGGTGATGATTTACCTTGCGCTGTCAGCCTGAGCTTCAGCTTCTTTTTTCTTTCTGACAGCAAAACTATCTCCATTATTGTCTGCAGCAAGCATTATCTCTTCAGCTAGTCCTTGAACAATAGTTTTCTTTTTTCCGAAAGCTTTATCTGATGCGCCATGAACAATGTGTTTTACTGCAAGGTTAACTCTTCTTAAAGGTGAGACATCAACAGCTTGGGGATATCTTGCCCCACCATATTCTATGACTGTTATTTCATCTCTGGGTGCAGAATTTTCTATCGCTTTAATAAGAACTTGCACTGGATTTTTCCCAGTTTTTTCGGCAACTATCTTTAGTGCATCCAAAACAGTTCCCATGTTTTTTGTATACTTTCCGCTTGATCTTCCAAACATTATCCTGTGCTTTTTACCTCTATGCCCAGCAACGGCAAGCTTATTCATAAGCCTTTCAACAATGTTGACTTTTAACTGCCCCATTTTCTGGACATTTCTTCCATAGCTTTTTAGGATTAATTTTGGCTCAAGGTTTATTACATCTTTTAGCCCCGGATCTTCTACTACAATTTCTTGCATATCATAAAGATCAAATATCTTAAAAATTGGAAGTTTAGTTTGTATCATTTTATTTTTTGTATTCTATATAGACAGTTCCTGATGGAGTAGTCTTAACTGTAGCATTATCTTCATTTAGCCTTAAACCAAGTTTTAAAACTAATCCCTTTCCCAATACAACAGTTGTTACTGTGTCATATCTTGGTTGATATTTATTTTCTATCATTTTAATCTAAAAGTTCCCCGCTTCTTGCTAATGGTGTAACAATCATAACCAATTTTCCATCTTTTCTTTTTTTTATCTCAACAGGATTATCAAACTGATGGGTTTGATAATCCCCTCCTCTTATTCTTGTTTGACCGTCCTCACCAAGATATTTTACTTCTCCCCATACATTTTGTTTATCTGTAAATAATATATCATTAGGTATTCTGTCTCCAACTTCGTATTCTGTCATTTTATCTTCTACCCTTTTCTATTTTTCCTCTAACTAAAAGATGCAGAGGTTGATCATTTACTTGAATTACCTGATATCTGACTCCAGGAATGTCTCCCTTACTTCTTCCTTGCTTTCCACCAATTCTTTCTATAAGAACTTCATCGTGTTCATCAATAAATTTTTGTGCCAGATTACCTGGAATAAATGCTGTTACAGATTTTCCATTTTTCTTTAGCTGAACTTTGCAGCATTTTCTCATTGCTGAGTTTGGCTGTTTTGCTTCTTTTTGAATTTTTGAAAGAACAATTCCCCTTGCTTGATTTGCCCCCTCTAATGGGTCAGATTTTGCGTAAAGATTTAGAGTCTTAACTATGTAATGTCTGTCACTCCATCTAAATTTTTTCCTATCTTTGACTTTCTTTTTTGCAGCTTTTAATGACATATGATTATACGAGAAAATTAGTTTTTAAACCTTATTGTGGAGGAATTTATCTTAACAATGAATAGTGCAAGAACTCATTTAAACTGTAATCTCTTTCTTGTTTCTTTTCTTTTTGCCCACCCCATTCAGAAATAAATGAAGTTAAAACATCTGTTAGAGATTTTTTTCTTGGTGGATTATTACTAATTCTTATTTTATCTCCTTGAACTCTACTTACATAACCAACAACGAATTTTTGCGGGCCTCGCAAGACTACTTTTTTCCCAATATCCTTTTCGGAAATATCTACTGCAAGTTTTTGAGGATACGAAGGAAAGTCTTTCATAGAATCATTACTCGCCTCTCCCCTTTAAATATTATTCGTTTTTCACTGAATCCTAAACTCTTTTCCAAAAAAATCCTTTATGATTTTTTGCATCTCTAAAAGTCTTCTCTTGTTTCTTCCTATAAGTGCGGCTTTGTTTTGTGAACTTGCATTCAACACAATCTCTCCTTCATTAATACTCAGGTCTTTGAATGTTACAGGGTCAACAATATTCTGCACAAATTGTTTGGCGTATTCAATTCCTTCAGGCATGGGAATGATTCTAATCCTTCTCCCAAGAATTTCACTAATTCTTCTTATGTTTCTGGCCTTTTCTCCCAAAGCTCTAGGTATTAGTGGTTTAGGGATGCAATAAAAAATTGTTTCATTATATTTAAAACAGAAATTAGTTCTGACACCTGTGACTTTCTCAAACAAGTTGAGATGTCTCATAATCTGCATGTCAATAGTTGTATCCATAGTGTATTATTCTCTTAAAAAAAATTTCTTTATAAATTTATGCTTAATAAGTTTATTTGAGAAAACAAAGATTTATTTATTTGCCCTGTCAACTATCTCGCTTTTGGCAGTTTTCAATTCACTATCTTTCTTTTTCAAAGGTCCGACAATTTGAACAAGCAGTCCAGGTAATCCGGTTCCAACCGGAACAGGCTGATTCAAAATTATGTTTTCTATTACACTTGTTAATTTATCCTTGCTTCCTTTTATCGTCGCATTTACAAATTGTTTTACAGGAGTTTCAAAAGTCGCTCTTGCCAAAATCGAGGCTTTTTGCGCTATGATTCCTATTCTTGTAACTCCCTTAACATCTCCAGTATTAGTCATCGCATCTGCAACAAGCTTCAAGTGTCTCTGATCAATGTCAAGTCCTTGAGGTTTTATAACAGCCTTGATTTCCTCAATAATCAGCTGTCTTGCAACTTCAATTCCAAAAACTTCCGCAACTTCATGAAGGTCATTTGAAATTGTTTTATTAGGGTTTACTTCTTTGAACAACAAAACTTTTTTCAAGTTAGTTCCCAAAGTTACAATAACATAATCTCCTTCTCTCTTGACAATCAACACTTGCTTGACTCCTTTTATTCCAGAAATGATTGTGTCTTTTACCTTTTCTTTAAGATTATAAATTTCCTTGAAACCTTGATCTTCCAAACTCAAAGTTATAGAATCACTTTTCTCTTTAACCTTAAATCCAAGTTCATTCAATCTTGACACAACACTTCCAATAGACATATGGACTCTTTTTAATCCTTCTTTGTCAATTTTTATTTCAATTTTCTTATCGGTAAAATCAAGATTAACTTCAGAAGCTATTTCTTTCATAGTGACTTCTTTTATTTTTTCAGCAAGAACTTTGGCATCTTTTTCATTGTCATATTCTTTTTTCAAATATATCTCCATTTTTGGTGAAGAAGGTTTTTTTCTCGCATCAAATATTTCAATAAGTCTTGGAAGTCCTTGAGTTACCTGCATTTCAGAAACCCCTGCATAGTGGAATGTTCTCAAGACCATTTGTGTTGAAGGTTCTCCAAAAGACTGTGCAGTTATGATTCCAATAGCTTCTCCCGGCTCAAGCTCTTTCTTGTCATATTGCTTTGCTACGTCTATTCCATCATCTCCATAAATGAACTGTATTATATTATTATTGCTGTCTCTTATTGTTCCGTCATATTCTTTTCTTAAATCTTGCAGCGCATTTGCCAATCTTCTGTACAAATAACCGGACTTAGGAGTTCTCAAAGCCGTATCCATAAGTGTTGCTCTTCCGGTTATTGCTCCAAAGAAAAATTCGCTAGGCCTCAGTCCTTTGATAAATGAACTTGCAATGAACCCTCTTGATTGTGGGGAAAGATCTCCTTTCTTGAAAAAAGATAAAGTTCTTCCAGTGTAACCAATATCAATTCTTTTTGCTTCCAAGTCCTGTTGTCCGACGCAACAAGCCATCTGCGTTATGTTAAGTATGTTTCCGCCACCACCACTTCTTATCATGTATGTAACTGGATTTTCTTCAGGGAACTGATCTTTGATTAATTCCCCAATTTTTGTTCTTACTTCATTCAAAGTCCTGAGTATCTTTATTTCCCTTGATTCTTCAATACTTTTTCCAGGAAGCAATTCAAGCGTTCCGTTATTACATTCATCTATTATTTCATAAGCTTTCTTTTCAGCCCTCTCTATAACTTTTTTAGATTCGTCAGCTATTTTTTCATCAACATCAAAATCTTCCAAGGCGATTGTGATTCCTTTGTCGTTCAAATAATTCTTCCCAAGATTGAATGCTTTTTTTATTGTCTCAAAAGTTTCATATCTGCCAAATTTTCTGTCAAGCTCCCTTATCAATTCTCCGTCTTCTTGCCCAAACAATGTCTTATCAATGATTCCTTTAATTACTTCCCCATCTTTTATTGTTATAGAATTGTTTGAAAAGTTGACTTTTGGAAGTATGTTTGAGAAAATTTCCATGCCTGAAATTGTTTTTTTTGTGAAAACATGGTCAATTCCAGATTGATAAAACAATTGATTAACATACTCTTTTGAAAAATTCTCTAGCCCTAAAAGATAATTCCCTGTTATTGAATCTGCGATGCAACCTATCTGATTGGTCCCATTCTTTGAAGAAATCAGATTTTCTTTTACGTCCAAAAGCACTTTTGCTTCTGCTCTTGCTTCTTCTGTTTGAGGAGAGTGGATGTTCATTTCATCTCCGTCAAAATCAGCGTTATAAGGAGCAGCAACGGCTGGATGGAGTCTGAAAGTTCTTCCAGGCAAAACTCTTACATAATGTGCCATCAGACTTCCTTTGTGAAGGCTCGGGTGTCTGTTGAATAAAACAATGTCCCCATTTCTCAAATGTCTCTCGACTTGGTATCCCGGTGTCAATTCACTTATTATTTCATCCTTTAAATCCGGCGTTATTTTTTTTCTTTTTCCGTCGGGTCTTATTACATAATTTGCTCCAGGATATTCTTCACCCTTTTTTATTAGTGCCTTCATGTTCTCAAAATTAAGATCGTTGACAGTCTCTGCAACAGTAACAACTCTTGCAATTTCGTAGGGAATTCCAACCTCATTAATCTGGATTGAGGGGTCAGGCGAAATAACTGTTCTTCCAGAATAATTTACTCTTTTACCTGCAAGATTTTTTCTTATTCTTCCTTCTTTTCCTTTTATTCTTTCTGAAATTGTTTTCAATGGCTGGCCGCTTCTGTGCCTTGCAGGAGGAATTCTTGCAACAGTGTTATCAAAAAAAGTTGTTATATGGAATTGCAGTAAATCCCACAAATCTTCTATAATTACTTCCGGTGCTCCGGCATTCAGATTTTCCCACAATCTTTGATTTGCTCTTATAATATCAGAAAGCTTGTGTGTTAAGTCATCTTCACTTCTTTCTCCAGTTTCAAGAATGATACTTGGTCTGACTGTTACAGGAGGAACTAAAAGTCCTGTTAAGACTCCCCACTCTGGTCTGCATGAACTAGGTTCAACCCCAATTTTTCTTAATTCAGCGTCTGGAATATTAGATAGAATTTCTCTTATTTCCGTTGGGAACATTCTTGACTTTCCCTTGTAGAAAGTTGTTGGCTTTTCAAGCTTTACTTTTTCATTGGCTGTTTGACAGTATGGGCATTTTTTAACATCTTTTGCTCTCTTTACTCTTTGACTTGGGGGATATTTTGTAAGATCTTTTTCTTCAAGCATAAGTTTTCCACAGGCTCTACAAAAACATCTTAAACCCATTTCTATTAAAGGTACATAATTAAGATGAATAACTGATCTTGCAAGGTCAATACTTCCTGGATGCCCTAAACATTCTTTTATTCTTCCCCCACAAGTCCTGCATCTTACTCCCGGATCAATTGCTCCAAGTCTTAAATCCATCAAACCACCGTCGACAGGATAGCCGTCAATATCATAAAGTTCTGGAGTCACAATTTTTGCAGAAGATAATTTTTTAATCTGCTCCGGACTAAATAAGTTGAACCTTATTTCCCCGATTTTTTTTCTTAGTCTTTTTTGCATTTTTTATTTATTCATATTTATTTTTTAATCCAAACGTTGTATGAATGTGCAATCCTTGTAATTCTTCAACAAGTAATTTGAACGCATATGAGATTTCAACAAATTCTATTTTCTCGCTGCTGCATATAGGGCAGGAGACTTTTTTCCTTATATTATCATCAACGGCTGTAGCGCCACATTTGACGCATATTGGCAAAACAACTTTGTCGGAGCTGTATCTTTCTTTTAACAACAAAGCCGCTCCATGCGCAACTAAAACTTGTTGCTCCATTTCTCCAAGCCTTAAAGCTCCCCCTCTTGATCTTCCTTCTATAGGCTGTCTTGTCAGCAAGGCGATTTTTCCTGAAGCTCTTCCGTGAAGCTTGTTTCCAACCATATACTTTAATTTCAAATAATAAAGATTCCCAACAAATATTTTTGACTCTATCTTTCTTCCAGTTACTCCATTATACATTGTTTCTTTTCCATCATATCTAAACCCTAAAGCTTTAAGTTGTTCTTCAAGTTCTTTTTTACTTTCTCCGGCAAAGCAAGTTCCGTCGATAACTTTTCCCCTTAAACATCCAACCTTTCCTGCAAGCAGTTCTAAAAGATAACCAACAGTCATTCTGCTTGGAAGTCCGTGAGGATTAAAGATTACGTCTGGTTTCACTCCTCTTGCTGTGAATGGGACATCTTCTTCAGGCACTATCAGCCCAAGAACTCCTTTCTGTCCGTGGGAAGTTGCAAATTTATCACCAACTTCGGGAATTCTTTGATCCCTTGTTTTTACTTGGGCAATCTTATTTCCTTCATTATCTTCAGTAATAAAAACAGATTCTACAGTCCCCTTTTCTTCTTGTCTCATAGTCACGCTTGATTCTTTTTTTGTTCTAACGGAAATTTCTCTAGCTTCTGACAGGAATTTTGGTGGTGAGACTTTTCCAATTAAAACATCTCCCTCAGAAATTTCGGCTTCTGGATGTGTTATTCCGTCATCATCTAAAAGTCTGTAGCTTGATTCTGTCTTATATCCTGAAGAATCTTTTTCAGGAATTCCTATTTCATCTCTTAACCCTCCAGCATAATGCATTTCAACTGCTGAATATGGCCTGTAATAGAAGCTTCTTCCAACTCCCCTATCAACACTTCCTTTATTGAAAACAAGTGCATCTTCCATATTGTAACCATCGTAAGTCATGATCGCAACAACTAAATTTTGTCCTGCGGGATAAATGTTTAAAGTGTCATAAACAAAGCTTTTAACAATTGGTTTTTGAGGGTATTGCAAAATGCTGACATCAGTGTCAATCCTACACAGATAATTTGCGGCATAAATTCCCAAAGCCTGCTTTTGTGTTTTACTTCCTCTGTTCAGTCTGGAACTCTGATCGTGATTTGCATAAGGTACAAGGCTTGTAACAACTCCAAATACATCTAAAGGATCTATTTCGAGATGGGTGTGCTCCGACGTTATTTCTTCTTCATAAAGTGCAACTAATGTATTTTCCTCTTCAGAGGCGTCTAAATATTCAATAACTCCACTCTCAACTAAATACTGCCAATCGATTTCTCCCTGTTCTATTCTTACAATATGCTCATTTTTTAATCTTGAAGATCCGTTGTCAACAATTATTAAAGGTCTTAAAACTCTCCCAGCTTCCGTTGATATCAAAATGGTCTGGAATTTTTCGTTATCTCTGACATTAAGCTGAACGGGAAGCTGATTGTTCCTTCTTTTTTCTCTTATTTTAGTCACAAAATCTTTTGGATTTTCAATCGTTCCAATAAACATTCCATTTAAGAAAACATCAGTCTCTTTATTATTATTATTATCTTCTGTTCTCAATCCAAAATTTTGAAGATCTTTTATGAATTTTTCTTCGTCAAGGTCAATTCTTGTCGAGACTCTGCTCAATATTGCGAGATTCTTTCTAAGACCAATTTCTGTTCCTTCTGGAGTTTCTATGGGGCAGAATCTTCCGTAGTGAGTTGGATGCAAAGTTCTCGCCTTAAAATTTTCTTGGTCGCTTGAAAGCATACTTGAAACTCTTTGAAGCTGTGAAATTGTTGCAAGATAATTTGTTTTGTCCATGTTCTGTGTTATTCCAGATCTTTCCCCTGTCCAACTTCCTGTTGCAATTGCTGATTCGACTCTATGCGAGAATAATGTAGACTTAGCAATTATCTTTATGGAGAAAAACTTTTTTCTCTTGGAGGATTTTTGCAGAGAGTATTGTATGTCTCTAATTAAAATTCCCAAGTTAACTCTGAATAAAGTTGCTAAAAGATCTCCAGAAAGTCTTACTCTCTTATTTGCATAATGGTCTTTGTCTGTTCTCAATTCAGGATTTTCTTTAGAAAGCAAAAATTGTTTTATTAATTTGCACAATGTAACTCCTTTCTTTATTCTGTCTTCTTTTTTCTGTCCAATGTGTGGAAATAAGTATGAGTCAATTCTTTGTTTTACTCTATCAAGAATTTCTTTTTTTGTTCCCTGTAAACTGGTTTTTTCAGCAATAAACATCATAGCATCTTCTTTGGTTGCAATATTGACAAACTCATACAAGTTAACAATAACACTGTCTGTTTCTTTTTTTATGTATCTTGCAATGTCAGATTCTTTTATTAATCCCAAAGCTTTAAGCAAAACAATTGCAGGAATATTTTTGAATTTACCGAATGAAACTTCAAAAAGTCCTTTTTTATCCTCTGTGATTGTTGTTGGGATTCTGTATGTTCCTTTTAATGAGAAAAGTTTTAAGACTAAATTTCCTCTTGAATCTGTTTCAACAAAAGGCTGGTTTTCAGCTAAGTCCTCAGCCATTACCATAACCCTTTCATTTCCTTTTATTAAGAAATATCCCCCAGGGTCTAGAGGGTCAACATAATTTGCAATCATGTCATCTTTTTGCATACCCCAAGTGTTGCATATCTTGCTTCTTACCATGACTGGAATTTTCCCTATTTCAACTTCCTCAGAATCAACTTGTCCATCTTTTTTAACAGTCATTTCTAAATGTATTGGGGCAGCATATGTAAGATTTCTAATTCTTGCATCAGACGGCATTACCATAGAAGAACTTCCATCGGCCTCCGTTATTACTGGTCTGCCGGTTTTTATTTTTCCCAAGGTTATTTCAAAATCATTGTTTTCTATAGTTGAAGCAATTTCGTCAACAATGTCCTGCATTCTTTTCTCTATAAAATTATTAAAAGAAATTATGTTTGACTCTACGAGTGAGTGCTTTTCAAGGTATTTTTTCACAATTAAGTGCTGTGTGTCCTTAGGCATTTTTTAAATGAATTTGATATTTATTCAGTTTATACTCAACTAAACAACAACTCTGTAGTAGGATACAGTTTTTTCTTCGAACTTTCTTTCAATTTTTATCATATCTCCAACTTGGCAGCCTTCTGGCAGCCCCGGATCAGTTGAAAGAATTTTTGGAATTTGTGCTTTTGAAATATTCAGTCTTGCTGTGAATTCTGCGACTTCTTTTTCAGATAATTTCACGTGTTTTGGTTGTAGAATATGTGGCATGTTAGGGGCAAATGGGAAATTTTAGCTAGTTCTCCTTGAATTTATTTAGCAACTCTAGGATAATAAAAGATAACAAAAATTGGTTTAAAAAGCTTTCTGTCTAATGGATTTTTTGAGAAAATATCTCCTTAGTGCCAAAGTCATTTAGGTATGACTGCTATTCCATCAAGTATTTCCATGATGTATTGGTCATCCTTATTCAGGCCTAAAAATCCAACAACCTGAAGAGTATCCGGATTAACTGACTTTGTTGGATAATGTATTGCATGAGGATCTCCAAATTTATCTCCATTTCTCCTGTAACCTTTAGTTAATCCGACTTGCGGGTCAGCTTTTGTTTTCAATAATAAAGTTCTTCCATAAACATCTGGAATTTGACCTAACCAGCCTAAAAGATTTATACCAAATCTATTCCCTTCTTTAGTAGTTGACAATTCTTCCAAACATATAGCATTCTCACAAACATCATTTCCACGAATAGAAAACAAAGGGAAAAAAGCCTCCATAACAACCTCTTTTTTACTTCTAGGAAAAACTCTTTCTGGCTTTATTCTAAATTGATATTCTTCTGGAACAATTAATTCTTGCGCAGAATAAAGTGAAGTGTCTCCTGTTCCATCTCCCGAAACAAAAGCAATTACACTCATTATTTTTGCTGGTCCTTTACGAATATTTACTTTAATCTCAGCTCTAGCAGTATATGCTTTTTTTTGGATAAAAGTAAACTGAGATGGATCAAAAAACTGTAAATCATTTCCAAAAAGTCCTTGATACGTTCCACAAGCGTTTGGAAGCTCGTTTTCTGCAAGTTTTAAACACTTAACTAATTTTGATTTTTCCATAGATTTAATATAAACTAATTATATTTAAGGATTATTGTACTTCCTTATATCTAAAACAAGAAGTTATATGGTCATTTACCATTCCAGCAGCCTGCATAAAAGCATAGCAAATAGTGCTTCCAACAAACTTAAAACCTCTTTCTTTCAAATTTTTACTCATTTCATCAGACTCTTTTGAGGTTGCAGGTAATTCTCTAGTTGTTTTGAACTTATGTTTTATTGTTTTGTGTTTTGTGAACTGCCATATATATTTGTCGAAACTCCCAAATTCTTTCTTGATTTCCAAGAATTTTTGAGCATTTGTTATTGTTGCTGTGATTTTCTGTCTGTTTCTTATAATGTTAGCATCATTCAGAAGCCTATTCATGTCTTTTTCACCATATTTTGAAACTTTTACAGGGTCAAAATTACTAAATGCTTTTTCAAAACCCCTCCTTTTTTTAAGGACAATTTCCCAACTCAATCCCGCCTGGAATGCGTCCAGGACTAAAAATTCAAAGAGTTTTCTATCATCATAAAGCGGAACTCCCCATTCTTTGTCATGATAGTCAATCATCAATTGATTTTGGCCAGGCCATTCACATCTTTTCATTTTGATTTTAGACAATTTTTCTTTCTCCAATAAAATTGACTTTAGAAGGATTGTGAACTACCCAAGAATCATGAATCTTACGATATTTTCCTTCTCCCCCTTCAAGTGCAAGTAGCCCATCATACCCTAGAGATTCTATATGTCTAGAAAAAATATCTCCATGGCTAAATGTTATTTCTTTAATTCCAGATTTAATATATTTCTTATTTCTTATATCTTCAATAGCTTTTTTTGTTGATGCTACAACATACCATTTTTTAGCATGTTTTAATTTGTCGGTTAAAACTTCTAAAAAGCTAGCCATTACTATATCCAGAGTCTTTATTTCTCTAAAATCTAAAAAATTTAATCCATCCACACTTACAGAATAAACAACTGGCGTTTTTGTATTTTGTGATCTAAGTTTGGCATAACCCTCAGCAGATTCTATATCAGAAGTAAGGTAGATGCCCTCTCCAATAGTGTCATCATATGCCTTTCTAAACACTCTAATTCCCAATTCTCCTGAGCCATGATATAGGGGTTCTATTCCTCTTACGATTGAAACCAAATTATTTTTTAACATATTCAAAAACATGGCCCCGATGGGATTTGAACCCACGACACCCGGATTAAAAGTCCGGTGCTCTACCAGGCTGAGCTACGGAGCCGTCTAAATTAAGGATTAAAAATAGTTTATAAAAGTATTTATAATTCCTTTTTATAAACAGATCATATGGCCGAAAGTTTAGTAGATTATCACACATATAGAAGAAAGAGGAGAGGATTATTGACAAAAAAAGGATTCGATTTAGTTGCTAATACAAACCCAAATAATGATCAATATAGAAGATCGCAAGAAGAATTATCAGAATTGAACTTCGTAGATTTGTCCGAAGAAGTTATTTCTCTTTATACAAAAATTTCAATCGCATTTCCAAATGAGGCTAAAATATGGAAATTGGAGCAACTTTGCCTAATGTCTAAAACACTAGGATGATCTTATAAGAAATGTTTTAATTCGTCCTCAAAGTCTTCCTCAGATCGTGAACCTACAAACTGTTTAGAGACTTTTCCATCTTTGAAAAGGACGAAGTTAGGAATTGACCTCACACTGAATTTGTTGGCGAGTATCTGATTATCTTCAATGTTAACTTTGCCGAATTTTATTTTTCCCTTAAATTTGTCATTAAGCTCTTCAATAACAGGAACCATCATAACACAAGGCATACACCAATCTGCGAAAAAATCAACAAGCACAGTTCCACTTTTTATAAATTTTTCAAATTCTCCGTTAGTCAGTTCAGGAATCTCATGATTTTTAGCCATTTTAATATCCATATACATGTTCTAAGAAAGACCTATATTTATAAAAGTTTTGGGGATTATCTTAATATCTTTTTTAATGGGCCAAGCGCACTTCTTGACCACGCTTCAACTTCAACGCCGTTTTGTGCACAGAGTTTTTCCAAGTCACTTATTGAAAAAGGCTTTATCCATGCAATTTCTTTGTCTTTAGGTAAAACAAGTTTCGCATTAGTTTTTATTAAATAGAGCATCCCAAAATGAACTTGGTGTACGTCATGATCATGATATATGTATCCTAACAACTCTTCCCCTAAAATTTCTCCCCTTACATCAACTTCTTCTGAAATTTCTCGCCTCATACTTTCTCTAATAGGATTTTTAACACCATCTTTAGGTTCTACATGCCCTCCAAAACCCCAACTTACTTTTCCTTGAAGTCGGTCTTCGGAATAATTCTGTTTTTCACTGGATCTTTGATATCCAAAAATTCTTCCAGTTTCAGGATTAGCAATAATAACATAAGCAATAGGCTGTTTGTAATTTGGATTTCTTTCAGCATTGCCATTTGGATAATCTGCAGGCTCACTCGTGCTTCCTCTTCTCATAACGCTCATATTTTGTAAGATTCTGGATTCGTAATCAAGGCTCTTTGCAGGTCTGAATCCTTCAAAAAAATCTTTTCCATTATCAAACAGAATATCTTTGTTAACAACAATTATCTTCTGATCTGCTTTTGACATTCTTAATTTAATGATTTTTGTTTTATAAAGAAATTTGTTATGCAAAATATATTTCTATTTTTAACATTTATTATAAGTACAACCGCTGCATTTAACACATCCTTCTTCATGAATTAATCTTCCAGAACAATTTGGGGTGGGGCACTTTTCTGAGTAAGCCCTCTTTTTGTTACCATTTGTTTCTTGAGGTTTATTCTTGTCTAAATTTAAATGTTCAATTTCCTCTGGAAGTCTTCTTGTTTCATAATTATCCTTTCCTTTTCTTAAATAGTCGGAAGCTTCTCTATCTGCGTGATCATAGTCAATCTCTCCAAGAAGTATAGATCTTATTCCAAATAATTCCTTCATAGCATTAAACTTCATTATGGCTCGTGCAAATCCCATAGGTAGAGATTCAACCGCCCCCCCTCTTGTTGCAAGTGCAACTCCAGATCCAATATCTTTAAGCTGGGCAATTATTTCATCGGCAGGCAGATGGTTTCTCAAGAACAAAGAAGTCAATCTTCCAAATCCTTCCATTGTTGCAGTTTCTTCTTTTCCCGAGTTTCCAAGTTGGGCAAAAACTTCAACAGGGGCAAAATTTCTGTGGGGATCAACAATAACTTCCATATGTATATTTCCATACGGTGTTTCTTGTCTAATTTTTACTGCAGGCATTACTGGGGGGACCTTTATAGGCTCTCTTCTGATAATTTCCACTTTATCTTCAAGACTTTTTCCCTTGTCTCCATCATAATTAACCCCTTTTACTTTGAGGGGTTGATCTTTTCTTGTTCCGTCTCTGTAAAAAGTTACACCTTTAATCCCAAGCTCATGAGCTAATAAGAACGCTCTCTCAACATCTTCAAGAGTCGCATTGTGCCTGAAGTTTGTTGTTTTGCTTATTGCATCGTCAACATGTCTTTGCACAACAGCTTCCATCTTTAAATGGTCCTCCGGAATTATGTCATAAGATGTTACAAATATCTTTTTTATTCTGCCAAGATTTCTTTGTCTTGATTTAAATGAATCTTCACTTTCTCCCCCTTGTCTTGTAATCTCATATCCTTGAAGAGACCCACCAGATAGAGCTACACTTTGAGCACTATCGATAAATCTGTGTAATTTGTCTTTGTTATCTTCTTTGAAAAAGAAAGGATATTTCTCAAGTTTTTCATTTAAAACAGAATTGAATATGTCAATTTTTGTTCCTTGAACTGTAGTTCTTTCATATGCCAAGGCATATTCAGGTTCCATCCCTCCAGTGGTTTGTGCGACAGTTCCTGTTGTTCCAGTAGGTGCAAGAGTCCTAACAATGGCGTTTCTTTTTGGTCTTCCATGCCTATGATGACTATATTTGAAATTGGGAAATGCGCCGAATTTTTCCGCTTTTCTGAAAGATGCTTCATCACTTTCCTTTTCCCAGAATGTGAGAAGTTCATCAACAAAATCTCTCCCCTCTTTAGAATCATAAGGAATTTCTAATCTGTAAAGCATATTTGCTAATCCCATAAATCCCAACCCAATTTTTCTGTTGCTCTTCTGGGTTTGTTCAATCTCAGGAGCCGTAAACTCATTTTGGTCTATTGCATTATCCAATATTTCGTACATTAAGTTAATATCTTTTGCAAATTTTTGTTCGTCAACTAAGTATCCTGATGGGGCATTTTGATCTTTTACTAAAATTTTTTCTAAATTTATATGCCCTAAAACACAAGCCTCATAAGGAAGTAATGGTTTTTCTCCGCAAGGGTTTGTCGCTCTTATAACTCCGACTCCAATTGGTACATTTGCTAATTTTCCCTCATAATCTCTTTCCCAAACATGCTCTCTAACTAACTCCTCTAATGGTGCGTCTGGGCTTTTTGTTCTAAGTTTGTCAACAGTAGTTTTTGCTTCTTCATCAGCTTGTTCAATAAGATATTTGGCGTAATGATCTGGGTGTGTTGGATTATGGTCATTAATGTGTCCTGTAAAAATTGCACCGGGTTCTCCATTGAACCACGCTCCGAATGCAAGATGTCTTAAAACTTTTTTAGCATCTAGGTAAACAAAATTATTTTCTCCAACTTTTCCAATAATTCTGTCCGACTCATCTAACCCCTCAGGAACCCACGGACTTAGTACATCCACACCATTTTCTCCTATTTCCAAAGATGCAATCTGTTTTTTGTTTGTTTTTGTGATGTCTATGGCTTGTTTCAATTGATCTCCAGTATAAAATTCTTTGATGTGCGGTCTTCTGCTTGGATTATAATGTGTATTTCTTAATTTGTAGAATCTTCCTTCTCCATCGTTTTTTGCTGCTTCAACAAAATCATGGTCAATAGCAACAGAAATATTTGCGGCAGAAATCTCCCCATCTTGTCTTTTTGAATATAGAAATCTCATAATGTCCGGATGATTCCAATCAAGCATGAACATATTTGCTCCATCTCTCTTTCCTCCCTGATTCATTGTTTTTCCAAGCACCTGTCCTACCATCTTCATGAAAGATATAGGGCCGTCGGTGATTCCTCCTGTTGAATGAACTGCCTCATTTGCGGGTCTTAATTCAAAGTTAAATCCAGTTCCTCCAACTTCTGCTTGGATATCTGCAGCCATCTTTAGCGTTTTGAAAATTGAATCTCTTGAGTCATACATAGGAAGCACGAAGCATGCAAATAGCTGTTCTCTTATTCTTTTCTCTAAGCCTAAATCATTTGTAATCCGCTGAGAAACATTCTGCCCTTCAAGAGATTTCTCAATCTGACTTGAGATAAGTGTGTGGCCCCCATTTGCCATGTAAGGAGTATTTGGGAAGACCTCTTTATTGATCATCTTGTAAAAAACTTCTTGTGTTGTTTGATCCAAATTCACAGAAGGATCGTTTTGTTTAAGCCCTTGAGCAACATTTAACGCTACCCTATAAAAAATAACTTCTGGGGTTTCTCCAAATCTTTTGGTCTCAGGAGATTTTCTTCCCCATTTGTCTAAAACTATCTTATTATAATTTCTGTCTATTGTTGGGTCACTCATTGATTTGTATACTTCGTTAGCAACATACCTCGGAAGACCTCTCAATCTTCCCACCAAAACGTCATGGTCATAGAGTTTTACTTTTTCTGTTTTTTCATCTCTCTTAATTTCAACTTCAAAGTTTGCAACTAAAGGTGAAATTTTATCATAAACACTTTGTTGACTTTGTGAGTATGTTTCTCCCATTACAGCTCCTTTATCTCTCGTTTAAAATCATTTATATCCTTGAAGTCTCTATAAACAGAAGCGAATCTTATGTACGCAACATTGTCTAATTTTTTTATTTTTTTCATTACAATCTCCCCTATAACAGAACTCTGCACCTCTTTTTTCCCCCTCTTTCTCATTTGTTCTTCAATTTCGTTTATCATTTTTTCAATTTCCTCTTTTGGCACGGGCCTTTTCTCAAAGGCTCTATGAATTCCGGTCTCGAGTTTTTCCCTCTCAAATCTTTCTCGTCGACCATCTTTCTTTACCACATAAAAGTCACCTTTAGTTATTTTTTCGTAAGTTGTGAATCTTTTTCCGCATTTCAGGCATTCCCTTCTCCTCCTTGTTCCCTCAGGCGAGTCTCTCTTATCTGTAACTTTTGAATCTGAATGTGAGCAGTATGGGCAAATCATGTTTTTTGTAACATACAGTCTATACAACAGGTTGTATGTTCGTTTCTCCTAAACACCTATAGGTTGTGTTTGCTATTCCTGAATACCTAAAGCGTATTTAAAGATTTATGATTATTTTTAAGTGATAAGATTTTAATTTTCATTTTTTACAACAATAATCCTTAAATACCAAACATAAATCAAGAAAACATGGAACTTGACATACTTACGAGATTCAAATCTGATGATGGTAGAGTCTACGTATTCAATCATAATTTTGATAGTGTTTACAAAAATATTCCAAACGCAGTAAGGCATTTTAATGACACAATTCACAAGGAGAGCCTGGAAGAAGTTCGAGGCCGTGCATTTAGCTTAGTCAATGCAATAATGTGGGGAAGTGATGAGGGAGATAAAATGATAGACTTTTTTGGAATAGGTCCAAATTATTCTTTAGATGGTGATTGGAATTCAAACCCTGATGTTTTTTCTTGGGTGACTAGAAATGGGTTAATTGTTCCCGGTAAAAATATTTCGGAAGTTACATGTGGTAAAGGATTAATTATCTTGGGAGAAGAAGAAAGATATAGAAGATCAACACTTGAGGACAGTTATCTTTCAATACCTCCAAAAATAGGAGAGTTAAAGTTAATGATTGGTGACTATGCGACGCCGGAAGAAAGAGAAAATTTGCTTAGCCTAATTGCTTCTCAAAAATAAACAGCGTCATAAACTTTTGAAAGAACATTATTTATTATCATTTCTTTTGCAGCAGTCATTCCTTCTTCATTCATAATCAAGCTTTCTTTCGGTCCTATGCGGTATTTGTCAATAACTAAAACAAGATTGTCGCAGTTTTTCGGCAAATTTTCAGAAATTTTATTCATCAAGTCAAGATCATTCACTCTTATTGTAAAAAACAATCTGTAATCAACAATGCTAACGTCAATATTGTCTATTGGAAAATCAACAAAATCAATGACATTCCTTAAATGGTTGTGTTGTGTATGCTTAAATTTTATTTTATGGAACTTAGCCCAGTGTTCTATTTGTGCTATCAAAACTAAAGCGTGTTTTTTTATAAATAACTTTTGACAAGGTTTATAAATCATAAAAAATTTATTTACTAACTTCTCTTATCAAAATTAAGAAATTAAATAAGAGGGATTTAACATGGATGACAAAAAATATCAAATGCCAGAAGATAGAGGCCATAAAACTATAGATAAAATACCTGAAGATCTTAGACCAGCCTCCACTAGAGAAGTTTATCCTCTTGGACAGCCAGGTGCAGCAATGCGGGAAGCCCACAATTACTTTTTTAGCACACTTAAAGGAATGGGTCTTATAACTTTTGATTATGAGACCTATACTAGAAAACACATGGGGCAGCCTAAAGGCGGAAAAGACGATGACGATAAATAACCAATAGCTTCAATTACCTTTGAACCCTTCGCTTCATTTATAAATAAGTTGTTCTTTAGTTTGTCATGGCCGACGACAAAAAATTCATACTGATGAATCTTGATGATGAAAGATCAAAGAAAGTTGCAGAAGTAATAAGCAATCCAACTTGCAAAAAGATTCTCAATTATCTTGCAGACAATAAAGAAAAGTCTGAGGAAGATATCGCCAAGGATTTAGGTATTCCTTTGAATACTGCAGAATATAATTTAAAGAAATTAGTTGAGTCTGGCCTTGTTGAAAAATCAAAAAACTTTTTCTGGAGCAAAAAAGGCAAAAAAATAAATCTTTATAAGCCTGCAAACAGACATATAGTCATATTCCCAAAAAAGAGGCCCGACATGAACCTATTAAAGACAATTGTCCCGATACTGATAATTGGGGCTGCTTTAATTGCAATAATTGCTTTACTTTCCAATAATGACCAAACTTCAAGCCAGGAGCTAAACAAATTTTCTTCATTAGATGACCTTAATAAATTTTTGAAAGACAATCAGGTTGAGCAGGGAAGAGGATCAATGTTTGAGTCTGCTGGTGTAGCAAAAGGAACAGTAGCATCTGCATCTGGTGCGGCGGATTCAGCAGCACCTAGCGCACAGGGTGCAAGCGAGTATTCTTCAACAAACATACAGGTAGAGGGAGTAGATGAATCAGATGTAATAAAAAACGATGGAAAATACATTTATGTTGTTTCAGGAAATAAGGTTGTAATTGTTGATGCTTTTCCAGCAGACAGCATGAAAGTTTTAAGTGAAATAAATCTTAGTGATTCTGTAGGGGAAATTTTTGTTAATGGGAATAGGCTTGTTGTTTTTACAAGACAGTATTCTCCAATTCTTTATGGGGGAATAAGATGCATGGCAGTAGGATGTATAATGCCCCCTTATCGTGATGAATCAAAGACGGGAGTTTTTATTTATGATATTTCAAACAGACAAGATCCTGTTTTAGATGATAATATCTCTCTAACTGGAGATTATGTTTCATCAAGAATGATTGATAATTACGTTTACTTAGTCGCAAACCAGTATGCTTATCCAGAAGGTGTTCTTCCAGCCTATGATAAAAATGGAGAAACAAGTGTTGTTAAAGCAGATGAAGTTTACTACTCTCCTATAAGAGATCAGTCTTTCCAATTTACAAACATACTCACGATTAACATTAATAATGGGGAAACATCTGAAAAAACAGTTTTAACAGGTTCTTCTCAGACAATTTTTGTTTCAAAAGAAAACATTTACACAACCTATACCAAATATCCTTATTGGTATGGTGGAAGAGAGTCAGATTTAGAAAAAACAATAATAAATAAATTTTCAATAGATAAAGACGAAGTTCAATTTTTGTCTAGTGGAGAAGTTTCTGGGCATTTATTAAATCAATTTTCAATGGATGAAGACAAAGATTATTTTAGAATTGCAACAACAATTTCAGGATATGTCAATAACAGAGACACTTCAACAAACAATGTTTACGTTTTAGATAAGGAATTAAATGTTGTTGGAAAAATAGAGGGAATAGCCCAGGGTGAAAGCATTTATTCTGTAAGATTTATTGGGGACAGGGCCTATATGGTTACATTCAAGCATGTTGATCCTTTATTTGTTATAGGATTGGAGGATCCAACAAACCCAACCCTTTTAGGAAAGCTAAAAATTCCGGGTTATTCAGAATATCTTCATCCTTTAGATGAAACGCATCTTATAGGTGTTGGTAAAGAAGTTGATGAAAGCATTGATGCAGACAAAGTTCATACAGAGGGGGCTGTTTACTACACAGCCATCCAAGGAGTAAAGCTTGCAATATTTGATGTTTCTGATGTCAATAATCCAATAGAAATGTACAAAGAGGTTATAGGGGACAGGGGAACACAAAGCCCTGCAGAAACAGATCATAAAGCATTTTTGTTTGACAAGAAAAGAAATTTGTTAGTTATACCAATAACTGTAGCAGAGCTTAAGCCTGGCCAGTCAAAAGATATGGAGGGTGAGTTCACATTCCAAGGACTTTATGTTTATAATGTAAACCTTGAAGAAGGGTTCAATCTTAAAGGAAAAATAACCCACTATGAAGATGACGCGGCATTTAAGAAATCAGGGTATTACTTTTATGGCGGAGATAAAAGCATTTCAAGATCTTTATACATGGATGATGTTTTGTATTCATTCTCCCCTTCAATGATAAAGGCAAATGACCTTAATACGCTAGACAAGATAAACTCTGTTGATTTGCCATATGAAAGCACAAACTACTATAATTACTGTGGTGGTGGAGGAATTGCAGTAGCAGAAGTCGTTACTGGTGTTGCTGTGAAATAATTTTATTATTTTTATTTATTTTATAATTTCATTACTCTTTCTCTAATTTTTAGAGGATATTTTTTTAAATAATTTAGCAATTTTTGCTTATCAATTTTCTTTTTTATTGTATTCAAGGTTTTTTTATCCATTTTCTGATGGAAAACAACCATATCTATAAAGGTCTTTTCTAAATCTGAATAAGGAAGATAAAAATTACCTTCTTCTATATAATCTGATCCAAAAAAATATTTTTTATTAATATTCCTTAACAAAATATTTCTGCCCATTAAACTTCGTACGCCTCTTCGAACTTTTTTTGTGGTGATGATAACTGGAATTGTTTCTTGCTCCCAAATTCCATAATGGCTCAGAGCACTTTGCAAACCAAGATAAGCCGGCTTAAAAGAGAAAACTGCCAAAGATATTTCATTATGTTTAGTGTAAACTCCCTTGCCTATTTTTTTTATTTTTCCCTTTTTTAACAGATTGTAAACCAACAATTTAGCGTAATTGCTATTTTTGGATTTGCCAATTATTCTCTCTAACGACTTAAAATCTAAAATCGGGCTTTTCTCAAATAAGGCTTCTATTTTTTCTAAATGTATTTGTTTTCCCATTTTCGTTTTATGTAATTAATCATTTCATCTGCAGAAGGAACTATTCCTTCAAGCAAAATAACCTTTAAATCTTCCTCGTCAATTGGTTTTTTATAATTATTAATCAAGTTCCCGACTTCTTTTATTGTTCCAGGATTCTCTACAATTTTTAGCAAAAAGAAAACATCCCACAAATCCCTGACTTTAAATCTCTTCAAATATGTGTTGGATTTTTCAGATAAAAAAGATTCAGGAGTTAGGCTGTAGATCGACACAATATTTCCATCAGACATTTCATAGTCACAAATTATTCCAGAAATTTTTTGAAAAGTTGCTTCTAATCTTATCAACAGCCTGTTTAACTCTAATTCAGAATAAACGCTTGTTTCTGAAATTTTTCTCTTTTTAATCTCAAATCCCGCTTTTTTTAAATTTTCAAATAAAATATCTATTTTTTTCCTGTCTTTAGGGAGATAAAAATCCAAATCTTCTGAGAACCTCTTTCCATCATAGCATCTCCAAATAGCTGTTCCTCCATGCAAAACAGCCTTATCAAAAACAGAGTAAACTTCTTTTACAATCAAATCCTGAGCATAAGCTATCTTCCTATGGATTTCTCGTTTTAACTTTGTTTGCAAAGGTATCTTTATCATACTATCTACAAAAGGTATACATTTATATATCTTTCGTTAACATCACATTTCAGCAAGTGTAACAGCAGTGTTCAAAATCAAATAATTTTTTATTATTTTTATTTATTTTAAAATCTTACTAATTTTTTTGGTCGTGATACATCACCCATCTATTGAGATACATAAAAGGAATGTCTATAATACCAACTAGCCACTTAACCAATGTTAATCCAATAATCAATGGAAGTATTGGTTGAACCCCTGCAAATGCAATAGTAACAAATAAAATTGAATCTATCGCCATTGATGGTATGGAACTAAGCGCATTCCTTGCCCATAAATGTTTACCTTTAGTTACTTTTTTAAAAATAGAAAAGATGTAAGCATCTAAATTTTCACTTATCAAGAAAGCTATCCATGATGCGAAAATAATTCTCGGAACTTGGCCGATTATTAATGATAATGCGTTTTGGTTGGTCCAAAACGGAGCAGAAGAAAAAGAAAGAACTAACCATGAAAAAAATGCTACTGCAACTTGAGCTATGAATGCAATAAAAATCATTTTATGTGTTTCTTTCCTTCCAAATTTTTCATTTACAATATCCGTCATCAAGAATGTAACAGAAAAGATCAAAACTGCCGCTGGTGCATAAAAAGTTGCAAAGCCTAAATCAAAACTTGCAATTTTAACTGCAGCAATATTACTAAATGTTATAAAGGCAATATAAAAGCCAATTATTGCATCTGGCCTCTGATATCTTCTAACATATAAAGAACCAATAATTGTAACAGCGCTAATCAAAATTATCCAAAGAATAATTAATATTAAGTCATTCATTGTGGATTAAACAAAATAGTATTTATTAACTTTATCATTCCAAAACATAGAGTTTCCAATTAAGTTTTTGAAATTTCTCTTCAGAAACTTGAGCTATCTTATAATTATATTTTTTGATCAATTCTAAAAGTTTCTTTTCATTAGCCACATCACCACTAGGGATAAAGACTTTTCCATTTTTAGTCAAGTGATTTTTTACATCTTTTAACAATCTTTCATGAAGTTTAAAACCCGTGTCAAACAAAAAATGTCCAACTTCACTTTTATAATCTACATCCGCAAAAGGCAATTGAGAGATTATTAAGTCAAATTTTTCTTCCTTTTTAATATTTTCAAACAAGTCACTTTTTCTTACTTCAATTATTTTATTTAGTTTATGAAAAGTGACATTTTCTTTTGCATTTTGTAAAGAATTATTGTCAATGTCTATTGCTAAAACTTTTCTTGCACCCCTTTTGGCAGCGATTATGGCTTGAACACCAGTCCCTGTCCCAACATCTAAAACAACGCCTGCATTTCCTGGAATTCTTTTTGCAGTCATTTCAGAAGAAAATGAAAATGGTGAATCAACAGGAAAAACATTTTTGTGAATAATTATCTTATACCCTAAAAAATCAACAATTCGCTTTTTCTGCGTTTGAATGTCTTTAATAAAATTTAACGTAATTTCTTGTGGTTGTTTAGCCATTTAATACCTAAATGTTTATGATTTATAATATTATTCTCTTATAATTTCTTCTCAACTTAAGTACTATAAACATCAATTGGCCTTCCACCAAAAACTTTAAAAACTATGGCTTCTATAGTTACTATAGGGTAAAATGGAAATAACAACAATTCAATTAAGCAAGGAAACTAAAGACAAAATATCCTCTTTTGGGACAAAAGGAGAGAGTTATGATGAAATTATTAGAAGGATTTATTCTATAGCAGTTAAAGAGCAGTTGAGAGATTTTCTGATGTCTGATGAGGGATTTGTTCCTATTGAAGATGCCATAAAAGAGGCAGAGAAAAAATGGCCAAGCAACAATTGATGCAACTCCAGATTTAGTAAAAGTTTATTTTAATGCTGAGACAAGTGGAGCAACAAGCCAGGAAGCTAAAGACAAAAATTCTGAAATTGTTGATAACATGATAACAGCTCTTGTTAAAGATGGATTTGAAAGAAAAGACATCCAGACGCAGGGGTTCAACATTTATCCAGACTATTCTTGGGATAACAACAAACAAACTCTTAAAGGATACAAAGCTACACACTCAATCGTTGTACAGCTATCAACAGCCCAGACAGACAAGATAGGCAAAGTGATAGATGATGGGGTTGATTCTGGTGCTTTGATAAGCTACATAAATTTTGAGCTTAGCACTGAAAAGCAGAATGAATACAAAGCTCAGGCAATAAAACTCGCTGCAGAAGATGCAAGAGTAAAAGCAACGGCACTTGCAAGTGGATTGCAAAAAGAACTTGGAAGTCTTGTATCTGTGTCGGACAACAGTTTTGATTATAGGCCTTGGCCAATGTATGCTTCTGCAGATTCTGGAGGAGCAAGTGTTGCAATGGCAAAAGAAGCCGCAACAAATATACAGCCAGGAACACAACAGGTTTCAGCAAGTGTGACAGCAGTATTCAAAATCAAATAATTTATTTTTTATTTTTATTTATTTTATAATTTTTTTTCAATAAGAACACCTTTTTCACTAGGAACAAGCCCGACTTTTTCGTACAATTTCATTGGCCTAGAATCTTTTTCAACAATTCCCATAAATTTTTTGAATCCTCTTTCTTTATAGATCTCAAATATTTTATCTAAAACAATTGGAGTAATATATTTTCCTTGAAATCTCTCTGCAATAGCTAGCTCTTCTCCAAATGCAACCTCTCCAGGACACATGAAATTGGGATTTATAGCTATAAAACCAGCAACCTGGTCGTCATACCTTATTACATAAAGATCACAATTTTTATTATAAAATTGAATTTTTTTCATTGCCTTTTCAAGAGTCCAACTCTCATCATATGGTGGTTTTGAAAATTCACTTGCATATATTTTAGCAATTCTTTCAAGCTCATTTTGAGCAGCTATTCTTAATTCTGTGACCATCTTGTTTATCTCTTATAATTTTTACTAGCTTCAATTGTTTCTGCAAATAGATCTGCAATCTTATCAAAGAAATGCATGCTTTCTTTTAGGTTGATAATAGAAATTGGTTTGGCTACACCCATTTCACTGCCGGCTCTCAATTTCTATACTCCTATCGCTTGAAAGATAAAGTTTTGTATTGGTGTCATAGTCCAATGCTTTAAAATAGAAATTTGGTTTTTTTAATTCTAAGTTATAATCTTCATTCTGTGGGCTAACCCATAAAAATGCCTGTTTTTTACCAAATAAAGGGCCAATATACCTCAATCCATCAAGCCAATCAAAATTATCTCTACTATATTTATGTAAGTTAGTTGCTTCATAGAACTTATCAATCATTGCGGCCTCTAAACCACCAATATTTTCTCTTATATACTGAACATAAAGCTCTTCACTATTAAGGATTCTGTTTATTTCTTCTTCACTTAATCTATTTGTCTTAGTTGTCATGAAAAATGGTATTACCTCTTCTTTAAAAATCTTTCTTCCTCCGTTACACCACCCTCTTTTTCTTAATATAACAAATTTTATATAGTTACACTACCTTGTAGAAAAAGACAAAAAGAGAGGTTTTGAAAATGAATTTTTATAAGAGGTACATACATAAAAACGGCAAGAAGCTTGGTCCATATTATTATTCCAACAAAAAAGTTGACGGAAAAGTAATATCAACTTATCTTGGAACAGAACCGCCGAGCAAATTTAGGCAATTAAAGCTTCCTAAAAACACGTTGAAGTTTGCGATAATAACTCTCTCTACGATAAGTCTAGTCTTATTGGTCAATCTTATTTTTCATTTACAGTTATTCTCAACAGGAAACATTCCATTATCAACAATAGATGAGCAAAAAACTCCAAAAGACATAGTTAGCGGATTAAATAATACAAACATAACAAATAGAACTCAGTCTAATCCCATTCAGCCAACAATTAACACTATTCAAAGTCAAGCAGTTATTAATCAGCCGGTAAAATGGTCGAAAGAAATTCAGCTTGAAAAACCAGGAAAAATTATAGTTCAATTGCCAAAAGAAGCCCAAAATATATTAGTTTACAAAGTAAACTCAGATGGTCAAAAAGAAAAAGTTGACGATAAGCAAATATCAATTACAGCAAAAGTCTCATCTGAAATAAACATCGATCAAACACGTGAAAAAAAAGAAAGCCCTATTTTAAAATTCTTTAAAAAAATAATAAGCTTCATAACAGGAAAAGCAGTTACAATTCAAGACACTAAAGAAATAAAAGAAATCACTATAAATGAAAACGCAAAAGAATACGTAATTGAATATGAAACATCTTCTCCTACAATAACAGAGCACGAATCAGCAAATGGTAAGACAATTATGCTCTCTAATGCTGGCAGCGTAAGCTATCAAAACGTTTTAGTTTTTACAAATATTCCAGAAACTCTGAATGTAAAAAGTCCAGAAAATATAAGGGTGTATTGGAATGAACAAAATAAATTTATCCAGCCTGAAAAAATTGAAGATAAGAACAGCAACGGAATTTATGACTACATAGAATGGATTGCTCCTTCTTCAGATAACCAAACTTTTGAGATAATTGTAATAACAAAAGCAGAACATCTTGACGGCAATAGGCAATTCATCTCAGATATTTACGAACAAGTTAAAGATATTGATGATGTCTGGAGTGAGGAAATCCCTAGCCAAGATTATGTTAGGATCACATTTGAAAAAAATCTCACAAACCAAAACGATATTACAATTTTCCCTAGAATTATTAAGGGAAACCCAAGAATAGAAGTTTATGAAGAAAATACAAATAATTTAATCGCAGAATTCACAAATTTAACAAATGAAGAATACAATACAATTTATCTAACAAACTTGCAAGGAGAACAGGATGTCTTTGACTTAAAAATTATTGGAGGCAGTTTAGAATTTGACCATATGATTGATCCGACAGCACAGCCAGGAGGAGCTCCAAGTTTAATGGCTCAAGTTTGTTCAGCAGAAGACAACGCAGCACAAGGTTCTTTTGCTGGAACTTGTGATGGAGTTTATCCAAGAGCTTGCGGTACTGGAAATGACCTTGTAAGTTGCAACGACAATATAAGAGAAACCCATACTTCAGGCAACACTGCAAATTGGGGAGGAATTAAAATTCAAACCTTCAACAGTTCAGTAACTAACTGCCAATCAATAAGCCAGGTGTTTTTCTGTTACGAAAGATGGGTTTCTGCAGCAACAATAACGCAGTGTGATATTTCAGTGGACGCAAACGGCGGAGCCTCTTACAGCGTAGTTACCTCAATATGCCCCACAACATTAATCAATTCTGGAATTACATGTACTGATGTAACTTCTTTGGAAAGCTGGGCATGTTCAAATTTCTTTGGTGCTTCCGGAACAAGAGCTTTGGCAAAATCAGAATTCAGGAAGTCTGGGGGCGGAGGAACAAGAACAATGAATTGGGATGTTTTTTACTTCAATATCACATATACGCAAGCAAATCAAGCTCCAACAATAGACTCTATAAGTTCTATTCCTTCTTTGCCGCCTATTGAAAATAGTATGAGGCCGGTGACATTCAATGTTTCAGTTTCAGATCCAGATGGGTACACAGACATAACAAGTGTTTCCGCACAATTCAGCATGGCGGGAGAACCAACAAGAATAAACTCGTCATGCACATTACAAAACGGAGCAGGGAACAATGCAAACTATTCTTGCACTATCAACATGCAGTACTATGACAAAGATGGGAACTGGAATGTAACGATTAACGTGACAGACTCGCAATCACAGCAGGGCACAAACAACTCACAAATATTTGTCTACCAACTTCTGAAAGCAATTGTGATAAATTCTCCAACGACTGGATTGACTTGGCCAGGTTTATCCCAAGGCCAGACAAATATTTTTTCCAACAACGACCCGACAGTAATTGAAAATACTGGAAATTATCAAGGGCCAATTTTAATAACAGCATTTGATCTTTTTGGGCAGACAAATCCAGCCCAGATAATTTCAGCATCTAACTTCATTGCAGGTCCAGCATCAGGTTTAGAGTGTACTGCAACACAACTCTCCAACAATTTCCAAATTTCAATAGCAGGAAGTAATTTGCTAAGAGGTCCTGGAGCACAAACACAAATTTATTATTGTTTAAATTCTGTTCCGTTAGTTTCATCTCAAGATTATTCAGCATCAGGAGCAAGCAGCTGGATTATTGCAGTATAAAAAACTTTAAAAACAACTAAATCTTTGGCTTATCATGAAGAGTAAAAGAGGTTTGTATTTTGCAATTTTAATATTCAGCGTTTTAATATTGTCTTCTGTGGTTTCTGCAAGTTTTTGGGACTCGATTCAAAAAGTTTTCACAGGAAAAGCGTCTTCACAATCTCAAAATGTTTCTGTGACTGTTGCAGGAGGAAATCCTGTGACAATTGAAGTTCCAACACTTTCTGCTTTTCCAATAGAAGACAATCTAGTTGCTATCGTCTTCACAGCAAATGTTTCTGATGTTGACGGCATTAATGATATAAATGATTCAAGCGTAGCATCCAAACTTACAAATGGGGCAACAACAAGAAATGGGGTCTGTTCATTAATTGGAAGCATAAGCTCTACAGCAAAGAGTTATTCCTGTTCAATTGACTTATGGTATTTTGACTCATCAACTCCTTGGGCATTAAATGTTTCTGCAAAAGATTTTGGTAATGGAACTTTAATAAGCAACACTTCAGTTTTCACATACAACCAACTAAAAGCAATGGTCATTTCTCCACTAACTTTAACCTGGCCAACAGTTGTTACAGGAGCCGTAATTCAGCAGTCAAACAATGACCCAACAATAATAAACAACACTGGAAATTACAACGGAGTTATTTCGGTAACAGCCAGAGATTTGATTGGAGAGACCAATCCTCTTGAAATATTGCCTACAAATTCATTCAGGGCAGGCCCAACATTAGGAACAGAATGCACAGCAACCGCGTTGGTTAATGACACTATGGTCTCAATAACAGGAAGCAACTCAAACCCCGGAAATTTAAGTGCAGGAGGAGGACAGGCAAATCTTTATTATTGCATTCCTTCTGTCCCATTAATATCTTCACAAGTATATTCAACTACAGCAGGAGGAAGCTGGGCTGTACAATATTAAAATGAAAAAAACAATTTTACCCGTGCTAATTGTCCTTTCTCTATTCAGTTTTATTAGCTCAGCAGGAATCGCCTCTCCTTACTGGGAAAATAATCCCCTAAACATGAATTATGGGGAAACAAAAACAATTGAGCTGAATCTTCAAAACATGGTTGGAGATGAAGACATTACTGTCAAAGTGATTATCAAACAAGGAGAAGATATAGCAACTCTTGACAAAGATACTTATACTGCTGCAGCAGGAACATCAGATACATTAATTCCTTTGACAATAAAAATTCCTGAAAATTACGGAAAACCATCTCAAACAGTTGAGATAGAGACAAAAACAGTGACGCAAGACCAAGGAGGAATGGTCACATTAGGGACAGGATGGACAACTAAGTTTGATGTTTTGTTATCAGAAAAATCAGATTCAGCTTCTGGAGGAGAATCTGGCTCTTCAACAGCAAAGATAATTGCTTTGGTAATAGCTATTATAGTCTTGATCTTAATAATCTTTTTTGTTATGAAAAGAAAAAGAAAGGCATAAATCTTTTTCAACCCCAAAATTTATAATCTATTTTATCTATTTTAATTAATGAAAAGGGTTATCTCTATACTGGCAATATTCTTTGTGTCAATTTTAATATCAAATTATGTTAAAGCAGAAATAACGGGGGGAGCAGCCTCTCAACCCCAAAATGTTTCCATATTTGTATTGCCTGGTCTGCCCGTAATTAACATATATTCCCCACAAAACATTACCTACACAAACACAAGTGTCTTGTTAAACTATTCAATATCAAATAACTTTAGTTCTGCTTGGTATAATATAGACAACTCAGATAATGTAACACTTCCAAACTCATCAAATTATTCAATAACACTAGCTTCTTTTTTAGGAAGCCATTTTCTTTATTTATATGCTAACAATAGCCAAGGGCTTAGTTTTTCAAAAATTGATTTTAGTATTTCAAGCCAGCCTACACAACCGCCAAGTTCTGGAGGCAGTGGAGGAGGTGGAGGTTCCGGCGGAGGCATTTCAGGCATAACTGCATTTGACTTGGAAAAAAATTTACTCCAAGTTTCATTAACACAAGGAGAAACCAAAACAGAGAATATTAAAATAAGAAATGTTGGGACTTCAAGAATAACGGTATCTATAGAGACTTTAGACTTGGAAAATTTTATACTAATTGAAGAAAAAAATTTAACCCTTAACGTAGGGGAAACAAAAGAGTTAGAAGCCCATTTTTTTGCATTATCTAATTTTCCCCCAGGAGTGTACTTTGGTAAAATAATATTCACTTCTGGAAGTTTTAGGGAATCAGTTGTTTCGGTTGTTGATGTGAAGCAGAAGAACGCTCTTTTTGATGTAAACCTCGAAGTTCTTCCCAACTATAAAACAACTTCTCCCGGGAAAAAGATTTCTACTCTTATAGACATGACCAATATTGCATTCAGAGGAACACCAATTGATGTTGACCTGTCTTTAAGGATAACTGACGTTGACAAAAAAATAGTCTATGAATCTTCAAAAGAGACAATTGCTGTAAGAGACAATTTATCCATAACAAGGCAGCTTCAGTTGCCAAAAAATCTTGCGTCAGGAACATACTTTGTTTTGGGGGAAATTTTGTACAATAATGTTTCTGCAAGTTCTTACGATACGATTGATGTAAAAAGTGATAAGCTTTCTATCTGGATTATCTTATTGGTTGTTCTGGCTTTTATTATATGGGCATTTTTGATTTGGTGGAAGATTCATAAGAACAGGAAGAGAAGAAGATAATCCTAAATCCTTTTTCTTCCTTTCATTTGGATTTATACGAATGAATGAAACAAAAAATTATATTTTTTTGTTTCTTAATAAATTAGCATTCATCACAACAGTTATACTTGATGCAGCCATTGCTATCTCAGCAATTATAGGATGCAACACTCCCGCAATTGCGGCCGGAATTGCAACAACATTATATGCAAAAGCCCAGAATAAATTTTGTTTTATCTTAGAGAATGTGGCTTTTGATAACCTTATTGCAGCTACAACTCCAAGCAAAGAACCTCTTACTAAAACTAAATCTCCTGCCTCGATTGCAATATCCGACCCAGTTCCAATCGCAATTCCAACATTCGCCTGTTTCAATGCAGGAGCATCATTAATTCCATCTCCAACAAATGCAACCATTCCGTATCTCTGAAGCTCTTCAACTTTTTTTGCCTTGTCTTCTGGAAGAACATTTGCAATAACTTCTTTAATTCCCACTTGAGAAGCAATAGCTTTAGCTGTTCGTTCATTGTCCCCAGTAATCATCACAGTTTTGTATCCTTGTCTGCTTAAAAGCGAAATAGCCTTAACAGAATCTTCTTTAACAGCATCGGCAACTCCAATAATTCCTAAAACTTTTTTATCCTGTGAAACAATTACGGCTGTATAAGCTTTATTCTCAAATTCCTCAATTTTTCCATTCAAACTGTTCAACTTTATTCCTTTTTCTTTCATTAGTGTTGAATTTCCTATAACAATATTTTTGTTTTCTATTTTTCCTTCAACGCCTCTGCCTCTTAAAATCTTGAAATTTTTAACTCCTTTATATTTTTTCAATCCAGCTTTTGCAACAATTGCCTTTGACAAAGGATGCTCACTTAACTTTTCAAGGCTTCCTGCAATTTCCATTAAATAATTTTCTTTAACACTAGAATAAATTTCTCTAACTTCTGGCTTGCCTTTTGTTATTGTTCCTGTTTTATCAAAAACAATAATCTTGACTTTCTTCATTGTTTGTATTGCCTCCCCTTTTCTTATTAAAATTCCTTTTTTTGCACCAATTCCGCTTCCAACAGTCAAGGCAATTGGTACGGCTAATCCTAAGGCACATGGGCAGGCAATAACCAAAACAGAAATTGCAACTCCAATAGATCTTCCTAGTTCTCCGTTAAAATACCACCATCCCAAAAAAGTTAGGATAGTAATGACCAAAATTGTTGGCACGAAAATGCTTGTAATTTTGTCAGCAAGTTTTTGTATTGGGACTTTGGTTCCCTGAGCTTCTTCAACTAATTCAATAATATGTGCAAGGAAAGTATCTTTTCCAATTTTAGTTACTTTAACATATAAAATTCCATCCTGATTTATAGTTGCTCCAATAACATTGTTCCCCTTTGTTTTATCTACTGGAAGGCTTTCCCCAGTTACCATAGATTCATCAACAGCACTCTCTCCTTTAACAACAATCCCATCTGTTGGAATTTTTTCTCCAGGCTTTATTATAATTATGTCTCCAATAACAACTTCAGAAATTGGTATCTCCACTTCATTTTTCCCTCTTAAAACTCGAGCGTTTTTTGCTCCAAGCTCTAAAAGTTTTTTTATCTCTTGAGTCGCTCTTCCCCTTGCTTTAGCTTCTATATATTTTCCAGTCACAAAAATAGCCATTATCATTGCGGCAACTCCAGAATAGTCATTTATCTTCATAAAAAATGTTAAAATTCCTGTTAGATAAGCAATGATTGTTCCCAAAGAGATCAAAGAATCCATATTGAAATAAAAAGTAAACAACCCTCTTAATCCAGACTTTAATGTAGAAAACCCGAATATAAACACAACTGGGAATCCAAGAACCAACAAAATTATTATTGAGATTTGTTCATTAATTATAAATATGTCAAAAAACCTCATTAGAATCATAAGTATTGCTATTGGGGTCGCAAAAATCCAGCTTCCAACAAGTTTCTTTTTCCAATCTTTAATTTCAGAATCTTCCGCTGGTTTCGAGTGGTCATGCTCATCCATATTTTTTATTTTATTATGTTCATGATTGTCACTCATATTATGTTGATGTTCCATTATAAATTAGTCTATAGAAATAGCTCTATACCCTGCTCTTGCAACAGCTTTTTTAAGATCTTCCTGATTTGTTCTTTCATCAATCTCAACAAATGCTTTTTTTCCTATAACACTTACATTAACTTCTTTTACTCCAGGAACTTTTTTCAGGCTTCTCTCAATATTACTGGCACAGCTTGCGCAGTGCATTCCGTCTATATTTATTTTAATTTTTTTCATTTTTCCCCTATTTTTTTTGTATTTGTTTAATCAGCCAAAATATAAGTAAAATTATTGCTACTGTTATTAAAATCATAAAAAACCAGCCAAATGCATTCATCCCATATCCTCCATAAAAACCCCCCATCATGCCGCTATAGCCCTCATAACCCATCATTCCATATCCAAAACCCCCAATTAACAGGAATGCAAATAATGCTACTAATACGATTATCAGAGTGTTATCATTTTTATTTTTCACGGTTCATTTCCCTCAATATGTGTATACAATTTTCAGCCATGTGCTTTTCAATAATGTCCATCATGGGCTTTATAGTCTCTTCGTTTAACTCATAATACCTAAATTTTCCTTCACTTTCAACTTTTACAAAACCACATTTTTTTAATCTTGCTAAATCATGCGAAACAGAAGTTTGATCCAAGCCTAACTCTTGCATAATTTCAGAAACATTCTTTTTCTCTTTTCTCAAAAAATTGATTATTTTCAGTCTTGACTCAGAGACAAGAGTTCCAAAAAATATTTTATACGCTCCATAAATCTCTTCTTCATTATATCCCTGGTGATGCATATGGTGCAGCATGTTTTTGTTTAACATATGACAACAGAAATCATATGACCTTTTAAATGTTTCTATGTTGCATCATTCATTTTTTTTCAACATCCGTAGACTCACAAGTAAAATTGCGACAACTAAAACCTGTATCTCAATTCCTTCAAACGGAAGACTGGCAAAGCTGAATGAAACACCAATAGCTCCAAAAATCAAAGGAAATAATCCTGTGATACAGAGAGGGCAAATTCCTACGATAAGTCCGCCGACGCTGCCAACTCCTGCAGTTGCTATCCCTTCTCTGCATCTTTTTCTTTCCTTGTGTTTTATGTAAACTAGAACAGAATTAAATGCAACCAACAATCCTATTATTACTGTCAAGACTATAGAAACTCCAAGTTTGAACCAATCAATACTATTAGCATATTTGATTATCGCTGGAAGCGTGTTGTAAAATCCACTAAGAATAAAATTTAATAAAAGATATAAAATAAATATAAGAAACATCCAATAGACATATGGTTTTTGAAAAACTCTTTTTGTCATGTTGCCTATTCAACAACCAATGTTCCATAACCCATTCCCATCCCGCAGGCGAATTTATAAGTTCCTGCTTTTGTTGGGGTGAATTCAACATAGTCACTTGGAGATTGAAGGCTCTTTCTTACGTTAAGACTTGGGATAGTAAAAGTTCTATAACATCCAACAACACTTTTGTCTAAACTTATTCTGACGGGCTCTCCGGCTTTCACATTTACAGTGTTAGGATAATAATTATAGTCTTTTATGCTTAAAACTATATTTTGCATCTGACCTTGCTGAGTTATTGGGGGTATAGCAGAATTTCCTGTTGTACTGTCTCCTTTATCTTTGCCAAATACAAATATTCCTCCAACAACTAAAACTGCTAGAATAAATATTAAGTAAAAATGTGATTTCATAATAATCCTCCACCACATCCACATCCTCCACCTGAACCCCCACAACTTGATCCAGCTGCAAGAGGTTGTTCAGCATATGTTGGTTTGCTTCCATCATTTTCCAAGACAGTGAAAGTTCCTTTGTACATATTCATTGAGCATGCAATATTAAAAGTCCCTGCTTTGTCAGGAGTAAATTCTATTACATTATCATTGCTGTTTAAATTTTTTCTGATATTAGATGATGGTATGACCACTGATTTTGAGCATCCAGGCATTTTTGATATATCTCCCTCAATTCTTACAGGAACACCTTTTTTTACTGCTGACGGGGTTAAAACATAGCTCCCTCCTTCGACGTACATCTTTATGACTTGAACATTTCCTTGTGCAGGAAGCTTTTGTTCTGTTGCTGAAACACTTTGAGAAAGTATAAAATAGCCAACTAGAAGAATCATTAAAATGCTCAATACTCCAAATATCATGCTTTTTTTCATCCGAATAATAAACTCCTTGGCCCAAAGACCATCAGCCATGCAGTCGCTATAGTCAAAATAAAACTAATGACCATGGTCGAAAAGTGATCTGCAAAATGTTCTCTGTCTTTTTCCTTTGTCTCTCCGTAAATCATGTAGCTTAATCCAACTAATATCACTCCGCAGACAGTAAATATTACTATAGAAGCATATTTAAGATTATCGTTTAGCATCATAACTGCAGTCATTGCACCCATTAAGCCTCCCATAAATCCTGCCATTCCCCCTTCCATGAAACCCATTACCCCACAGCATAATCCATTCCAAATTCCTAATGCCATTCCAACTGCAATTCCAAAGATACTTCCCCAGAACATTCCGTTAGTTGCCCCAACAAAAAATCCTGCCAAAAATCCAGCAATCATTCCTATTGTCATCCCAATCATCATTCCGCTCATACATCCAAAATACTTGTAAGCCTGGACCTGTCTGACTGTTGGAAGGATAAGAGCGTAGCTCAAAACCGCGAAAAACAGATAAAACCCATATTTTGGGATAAAATTTTCAATGAATCTGAACTTAAGATAATAAATCAAGGCCAGCAAAACAAATGATGTTATCAGAGATATAAAAATAGTCTTGACAATTTCTCCCTCGACTCTCTTGCCATTTAACTCTTTGATAAATTCTTTTACTGCCATTTTAATATGCTTTTGCTTATCATATGAAAAATAAAAACATAAGTATTTAAAACTTCCGAAGATTTAAACGGTTAGCTTGATATCTGGTTTTTAATTAAGAAATTAAACCTATCAAAATAAAATATTCTTAAATCCCGCATAAAATACATTTCAACTTGTTTATCTGACATACTCCCTTAATTAAAATATTTCAAGCAATCTTGTGTTTCTGCATGATGTCCTAAGTGTTCTTTCCAAGCAGTTATATCTTGTCCGGCTGGAGGCCTGCATTCTTCGGGCATGTTTGCGTAACTTCCAGAACTAACAGAATTAGCGCTGGCTTTCCCACCAAAATTTAGTTTAATAAGTCCAGCACTTACTAGGCCCAAAAATAAAACAAGAATTATTGCTGCTCCATAAATTATTACTTTATTGTCCATTAACATTTATCTCCTTACAGCTTTTACTTTTGTAAAAGATGTTTGCGGAATTTTTAATTCCAGCTTTGCCATCTTATTTTTGTGATGCAACATAAATCCAATTCCAAAAATACTCGAGGCTATTCCAATCGAAAAGAAAACTTTTTGGTAAGCCATTAAAAATGTAGCCAGTCCAGCTAGCCCAATAAACGGAATAATATTCAGTAAAAAATGAGAGCAGCAAACAACCATGCTTCCTCCAGAAACTGTTCCAGATGCTACAACTCCTGCGCTTATTCTAGCATCATACTTTATTGATAAATACAGACCTATCTGTGTTCCAAATCCTATTGCCAAAGGAATAAGCCAATACCATAATCTTTTGAACTCGTATATTGCAATTCCGTAACCTTGAAATATAATAAGTATTAGCATAAAAAATAATAATATTCCTGCTCCAGATAAAATTCCGTAAATCAATGCTTTTTTATTAATTTTCATTTTAGTCTTACATTATGCTAAGTAAACTAACAACTAATAATCCAATAATAATTATTACAATTGCTATAACTTTCCAAGATACTTTCTTTTCTTCTTCTTGGCTGTCGTTATTTAAAGAAGAGTTTTGATTTTGACAGCAGTTCACTTTACACCCCATTATGTTGGTTATGATTAGAATGGCCTCGCATCATCCATACATGAGCCCCAATCATCATTAAAACAACAAAGGCAAGAGTCCATTGAGAGGATACACCAAATTTTGGTAGTATTAAAAATAACAACATCGGAGCTAAGTGAGCCACTGTCATAATTATCATGTGTTTAGAATGATTATTTTCATGCATCATTTTAGTTCATTTCTCCATAAACTGTATCATTGCTCAATTTTTGCCCAGCATATTTTTCTTCTAGTTTAGATTTTACTTCATCTTTTGTTTTTCCTTCGTTGTAAAGGCCCTTGGCGTACAAAGCGTCTTCGTAACACAAACCACATTCGCTGGCATGGGCATCCCATTTTCCTCCGCTATTAACATCTCCTTGCATGAAGCAGTCTAATAATCCACGGGAGTGAATTCTGCTTCCATGGGCTTCCGCACCCTCAGGAGTCCCACAACCACAATTGCATGGCAGACCATCAAGCCTTTCCTGGTTTAGTTTTGCATAGGAATACGCTTCTTTTATTTGGGGTTTTAACATTGCATAATTTGGCAGATTCATGGGGTTTGCATAAGCCATTTTGATCAAAAAAATCCCGCCGACTATACTAATTATCAAAATTCCAATCCAGATATAATTATAATTTTTCATTTTTACTCCTTGCAGCACTCCAGAAATTTTTTTACTGATGTAAAAATTCCTTTTTCATTTTTATTTTCTATTTTTATCTTATCTTCAGACTGTAAATTCAGTTTCCAGAACAAGCCATAAAGTTCAGCAGCATCTTTATACAACTCTTTTGCCTCTTTTGTTTTTCCTTCTCTAAGAAGTCTGTTCCCAACCTCATACAATCTCATGCTTGAAGCAAGGAAATGCTTGCTCATGCACCATTTCTCACTTTCATCATCTTTTTTAACTATCAAAGCAAGAAGTTTTTCTCTCAACTCTCTGACTTCATTTAATATTTCAAGATATTTATCTTCATTTGTTTTTACATAGCTGAAAAAAGCATGTTCCTCTAAACTGACTAGGTTCATGATGCTGATGCTTAAGTCTTCCCAAGCTGAAATATCCAGACTTTCTTTTCCCTTTATTTCTTCTATTTTTTTTATAAAATTTTTTGTTTCCATATCAAAATATTACTAAAAACAAAATAGCGTTTAGTACTAAACCTCCAAATGTAAATATTATTGTTTGATAATTAAACAGGACTCTTCCTTTTTTTTGTTTTACCTTATTGCTGAATGAAAATGCCAAAAGAGAGACCAGGCTTCCGGACAAAGTTCCAAAAACAATTTTTTCTATCCCAAAAATCCTATACACATTACCTAATCCGAAAAGGCCGGCATAATAAAAACTCAAGAATGTTAATACAAATGTTGCTGCAGTTATACTGGAAATCCTTAAAAATGGGCTTCCTCCGATATTTTTCTTTTTCAGTATGTTATTCACCCATAATGCGCTTGAAATTATCATTGCTCCAACAAAGATTCCTATTATTGAGTCATCCATTCCCAAAGACCTTGTTACTCCGACACCAATAATTGTTGCTCCTGTGCATAATGGGCAGTGGGCCATGACTCTTGGTATGACTGCAATTATGCTGATCAATGGCATAAGTAGCAAAGCTAATATTTTGTTTTTCTTCCGTTGTTTATCTTGCGCGTTTATCTTTGTCATATTTCTTCCTATTATTATTTACTATAAATTAAAAAATTAAAAAATAAAATTTAAAATTGGCTAACAGCCTCCGACCATTCCAGCCCCTGCAGATGTGCTTGGTGCACTGCCCTGAGCTTTTGCAGGAACTACTCCATGCATTTCATAGTTCATTTTTTCGTTTTCTGTCCAGCCAGATGTGTCAATTTTTTCATTTCCACTTCCTTCTGCACTTATAGTTGACACTTTAAATGTCAAAAAGAGCACTACTAAAAACAACCCACCTATCACTATCCACATAAATGTTTTTCTTTCCATATTGAACCTCCTTTCATGTTTTGTATTTTCATTTTTATCATGTTTTTTCTCTCATTATCTTTAAAATAAAAAAATAAAAAAATAAAAAATTGTTTTTAGCAACCCCCAACCATTCCTCCTCCAGCTGGTTGTGTTTGGCCTTTTTCTGCTCCTCTATACAAGTTGCTTGCTAAGTTGATGTAGTTTGTTGGATCTACTCCTTTGGCTGTTAAAGCTTGAGCCTTTTGTTCATGAACCCCTGGAAAGAACAAAACTTTCCATTTTCCAAGTTCATTTAATATTTGTTCATCAGTTATGTCAGGATGTTTAGTTAGCAAATATTTTGCCAATCCCCTCATTGCATAACTATGTGCGCATCCACAAGCTCTTTGCCCATTGCTAAATACAAGACTTTGTGCACCACAGCAATACTCACAAGCGATTGAGCTACCTATTTTCACATATCGCTTCATTTGTGTTTCATCTAACTGCATATCTTCATAAGCAGTCAACTTTTGAATTGCTGCCTCAGTTGACTGGGCGTTGTTTGCAGAAACATCGTCATACTTAACTTTAAGTTCTGTTCCATACACCTCTGGAACTCCTTGGGGTATTATCTTAGACGCAGAAACAACTCCGGGCACAGTTGCTATAGACCCGCCAGTTGTGCTATCGATGCTGGAAATCTTTCCCACATCGTAAACTATCAATAAGGCGAGAACAGCTACAAGGGCAATTTGTATTGCAAACTCATAGTTAAACTTTTTTTCTTTGTGTTCTATTTTGTTTTCATTTTTTTCCATTTTATTATTGCAACAATCCATTTTAGTTAACAACCTCCAACCATTCCACTTGAAGCCGAAGTTGCTGCTGCCTGAGTTGTTTGCACTGCTGTGCTGACATCAACATTCCCCGATCCAAGTTTAAACGTTAGGAACAAAGTAGCTATGAACAATACAGCTATTACTCCCCACAATACCGTTTTTCCTTTTATTTCCATGTTGTCCTCCTTTCAATTGTCTAATGAAGTTAAACATGCGGCTGGTTTTGTTTTCCATGCTTTTTTTAAGAAATAGAATTATATATGCTCTTTTGTGAAACTAGTTTCACTATGATCTTTTTAAAGAAAATATAAGAAAAATGTGAATTTAAATAAAAATAAAGAAACAGAAAAAATTAATTTTTTAAGAAAATTTATTGTAGATTATGGCAAAAAACCATCCTATTATCCATCCAAGAACAAAAGCTTCAATCAAACCAATTATTATGCTTCCCAAGGAAACAGATGTTTTTGCTATTTGTGTTATATCAATTCCATGAAAGATATTGCTAAAGATGCTCGTTGCTGTCCCTGGAAAAACTAAGACAAAAACCGCGCATAAAAATGATACTCCTACAAAAACAACTCCAAGCGTGTTAGCAACTCTTTTTGGATTTAATTTATCAGCCATTTTTTCCTCCTTTCAACTTTTTTCTTTTTGTTTATTTCAAAATTGCATAGTTTATTTTTATTGCATTCATCTCTACATTTGTACCAACCACTTAACTTATTTAGCCTTTTCATCTTGAATATGCATCACAAAATATTATTAATTCTCTTTTAGCACAACAACATTAGTCATGCCCCTTCTCTTTCTTTCAACAAGGCCTTTCCCTTCCAATCTATCAATAATTCTGGACATCTTGGCTTTGCCAAACTCTGTTTTTTCAATTAAATCTGCCTGGAAAACTGCCCCTTGTTCTTCTATTATTTTATAGACTGTTTTATCCTCACGACGTAGGTCTGTCACATCAATTTTTTTCCCTTTTTCTGGTTTTATTTTCTTAATGACTATTCTCTCATTTGGCTTTGAAAAAATTAAAAACAAACTAAAAATAATCAACACACCTATAATGCCCAAGGCTAGATATGTTTGATAATTTACAGAATCATACATCTCACAGGATACAATATTCCCATGCTGTATAAAACAGCTATTTTGTACGGACTCAGTTAAAGTATTATTGAATAAATAAGTAAAAACTATGAGCAAAGCAGATATTCCTAGCAATAGCCAGCCAACATTTTTATTTTCCATTCTTATCCCCATTACAACCTAATTTGAGTATGCTTTTGTTTATCATATGTTATCACCATACATGTGACTATTTAAAGTTTTCTCTAAGGGCAAAAAATTAAGAATTAAAATTATAAAGTAAAAATAAAAAATTAAGCAGCTAAAGCAGCGTCAATGGCCTGTTGGAATGCAGTAAAAGGTTGTGCACCACTTATTAATTTACCATTTACAAAAAATGCGGGTGTTCCTTGAACTCCATAGCTTTGACCTTCCGTAGAATCTTTCTGAACTTCTAAGGCTGTTTCTCCAGAATCTAGACAAGTGGCAAACTTAGTTGCGTCAAGTCCTAATTCCTGTGCATATTTTTTCAAACTAGGGACATCCAAAGCTCCCTGATTTGCAAAAAGTTTATCATGCATCTTGAAATATACAACATCTCCCCCTTGTTTCCTGGCACATTCTACAGCTTCTGCGGCTTTTTGTGCAAAAGGATGAATACTATTCAAGGGAAAGTCTCTGAAGACTAATCTTGCTTTTCCAGTATCAATATAGTTCTTTTGTATCTGGGGCAAAGTGTCTGTCCAGAATCTTCCACAGAATGGACATTGGTAATCAGAAAATTCAACTATTGTAACCTTGGCATCTTTTTTTCCAGTCATTGCATCATCATCAATGCTTACTTTCACAGCGCTTGGTGTTGGTGCTGTAGGATTTGCAGTAGGTGTTGGTGCAACAGCTGCTCCTGTAGTTGGAGCTCCATTTTTTCCCAATCCGAAACCCCCTGTGAAAAGACTTACCACTAAAAGTGCAGCGAAAACAAAAGCCGCTCCTTTCCATAAGCTATCTTTTTTTATGGTTATTGCCCCACTTTCTTCGTTTTTTTCTTCACTCATTTTTATACCTCCTTACATTGATTAAACATGTTTGCAAATTTACTCAAAATAAGTAAAAATCCTAATAACTTATTTTTTATAAACTTTCTGGTTTTCGAAAGCTATTTTTCATATATTATTGATTCTTCTTTTGCGCCTAATTTTATCAAATTTTCTTTTATATCCTTCACAAAAAATGCTGGGCCACATACGTAAAAATGCTGATTGAAATCTTTTATTCTTTTGCTCAAGAACTTTTTGTCTATCTTTCCGTGTTCATATCCTTTTCTTTTCTCTTCAGTCAAAGTCAAAATTAAATTTTCTTTAAACGTATTGATTAACTCTTTTTCAAAAAGAATGTCTTCCTGCTTTTTATTTGAGAATATTAAGGTGTTGCCTTCTAACTTATTTTCTTTTTTAAGCTGTCTTGATATTGCAACAAAAGGAGTGACTCCTGTCCCTCCAGCAATGAAGACTCCCTTTCCTTTGTAACTTATTGTTCCAAATGGGTCTTCTATAATCAATTCATCTCCCGGCTTCAATTCATGCAGCTTTTCAGTGACTCCGTCTTTGTATTTTTTTATTGTGAATTCTAAAACTAAATCATCATTTAAGCCGCATATTGTGAAAGCTCTTTTTTTCTGTTCAAATCCGGGCTTGTTTATTGAAATATCAGTAGCCTGCCCAGGCACAAACTTGTAACCCTCTGGTTTTTCAACTAAAAAACTCATGGCATTGTGGCTCATAAAACCAATCTTCATAATTTTCAGAATTTTTACTTTGTGGGACATTATTTAACTCCGTTTTTAAATCGCTTTTATCTCCTTTTCATATTTTTGGACAAATTTCCAGGATTTTTTTAAGAAATCTTCAAAATCTTCCCTATTGTCATAAAATTCCTGCAAATATAATAATAAAGGCTTACCATTTAATTTAAAATTTTCATACACATTATATGAAGTGAATTTATATTTGAATATTTTTTGAATCCTTTTATCATTTAAAATTATTTTAGGGACCATTTCACTTAAATGCCAAATTAAGTGAGGATTATCAAATTCTTTTTCCTTAGTTTTTGGAAAAACTTTTTTCCATTTGTCAAAATATATAAAATGTGATAGTTCATGAATAGCCACTCTTATCATATCTTTATCATTAAACCTATAGAAAAGATCAAATGTTCGAACTTTAATATATCTAGGGCAAATTGTGTTCAGAGAAACTCTCCCATAAACTTTTTTATCTTTTTCATCCCATTTTTGTTCTACAATTTCAGATAAGGCAAGCATTATTTTATTATTTATCTTATCCCACTCTTTTTGGAAATAATCTCTTTTTCTCTCTAACTCATTCTTTTCTTTTTTGAAAACTTCCTCAAAAAAATTATGCTCAATTTCTTTTCTTTTTTTTATCTCTTTAACTCCATCCAATTTGCTCTTTAGTTTTGAATAACCTTCATAAATTCTGCTACTCCAATCCCAATTTCTTTTTTTAGATGGATTTAGAAAATGATGTATTAACTGAAATGTTTCGTTTAATGGTGCAACACTAAATTCTAACTTAGGTATATTTTCTTTCATTTTCCCTTTCTCCTATTCAGTTCCTTCACCAATTCATCAACATCTTTCTTTGTCATACCATGAACGGCAGCTCCCTGTTCTATTGTTTCATGAACAGACATGGGGCATCCGACACACCCAAAACCAACTTCATAAAGTGTTTCCATGGCGTCCGGGTTTTCTTCAATGAGATCTCCAATTTTCATGTCTTTGGTTATTTTTTTCTTTGAAACTTTTGTTTTTTTTGGGATTTTGGGTTTCATTTTAAATGTTCTGTGGAGTTTAATAGATGAATTTTGTGTTTTTTATTTTCATTTATCTCAAAAACATTCACTGAGGTTGGTCCGGGAGTTTCCTGTTCTCTTATATAAATTGCTGGTTTATTCATTATCACAGACACAAAAGCTCTATTAAGCATACCATGACCAACAATCAAAACCGTTGAATTTTTATTTTTTTTGTAAATCTCGTTTAAAAAATTCTTACCTCTCACATACAATTGGTCAATTGTCTCAGAATCTTCTGGAAATTTTAATCCTTTTGTTTCCTTATATGTTTTTCCAGTAAAACTTCCAGCATGTATCTCTCTTAATTTGTCAGTGTAAAAAACTTTAACATTCTTGTGAAATTTAATTATCTCTTTTGTTGTATCAATTGCTCTTTTTAAGTCACTAGAATAGATTACATCAATTTTCTCGTCTTTCAATCTTAAAGCTAACTTTTTTGTCTGTTCTTTGCCTTCTTTACTTAAATTTCCAGGCATGTGTCCTTGATGTATCTCCTTTACATTTTCTTCAGTTTCACCATGTCTAACAATTATTAATTTCATCTTCTCAAGAAAACCTTCTCAACTTTTCAACTATTTTAGTTAGCTTTTCAATAACATAATCAATCTCTTCTTTTGTTGTGTACTTGCTTATGCTTATTCTTATTGAACCTGCCAGTTGTTTCGGATTTAATCCAATTGCTTTCAAGACATGGCTTGATTCTTGAGAATGTGAAGCACAAGCCGAGCCTGTTGAAACATAAATTCCTTCATTCTCCAAATATCCTCCCAGAACTTCGCCGTCTATATTGTTGAATGAAACGTTAATATTATTGCAGAGTCTTTTTTCTTTTGGCCCATTAAGATTTGTATTGGGAATTCTTAAAATTTTCCCTATTAAATAATCTCTTAATCCTTCCATGTTTTTCACGTCTTTCTGATTTGCAATTTCAACAGCTTTTGCGAATCCAACAATTCCAGAAACATTTTCTGTTCCAGATCTCATTTTTCTTTCGTGTCCACCGCCATGAAGCAAAGGATCTATTTTTATTCCTTCTCTTATATACAATGCCCCAACTCCTTTAGGGCCGTGGATTTTGTGTGAATTCATAGTCATTAAATCAATATTCATTTTCTTTACATCAATAGGAACTTTTGTAAAACTCTGACAAGCGTCTGTATGAAATAAAACTCCTTTTGCTTTGCATATTTTTCCTATGTCTTCTATATTTTGTACTGTTCCTATCTCATTATTTCCATGTATAATTGAAACAAGGAAAGTTTTGTTTGTGATAGCTTTTTCAGCATCTTTAGGATTCACAAATCCTTCTTTATCAACACCTAAATAAGTCACTTGTGCAACATGCTTTTCAAGATATTTGCATGTATTAAGCACACAATCATGCTCTATCTTAGAAGTTATTATATGTGTTTTTGAAGGATAGTTCGCATAAGTCAATCCAGTTATTGCAAAATTATTACTCTCAGTACCTCCTGAAGTAAAAACAATTTCAGAAGGTTTTGCGTTTATTGATTTAGCTATCATTCGCCTAGAATTTTCTAAAGCGTTTTTTGCCTCAAGCCCAAAAGTGTGGATCGAAGAAGCATTTCCATACTTCTCGCTAAAATAAGGAAGCATTCCTTTCAAAACTTTTTCATCAACTTTTGTTGTTGCGGCATTGTCAAGATATATTTGTTTCATTTTAGGCTAGTTTATGACTGGCTTTTTCACACTTAGAACAAGGGGTTTTGCAAAAATTAGTGGAATGTTTGTCAATTAAATTTAATATTGGCATTATAGTTTTTTTATTCAAGAAATAAATCCTTTCTTTTCCTTGTTTTTTTGACTCAACAATATTGCAGCATCTTAAAGAAGCAAGGGCATGAGAAAGCTTACTTTGTTCAACTCCCAATTCCTTGTAAAGTTTTGTGACGCTTTTTTCTTTGTCTCTTAAACTTAAGACTATATCAATCCTTAATGGGTTTGCAAGATTGCTGAAAAAGAAATGGTACGATGCATTACCTGAATTACTCATATGAAGCCATGTTCATATATATTTATAAATGTTTGGGATAAGAATGAAAATTATGCTGATCTTAATGCCTCTTTTAAATCTTGGCTCTTTGGCACGTCGCCAAAAAGCTTTTTTCTTAGATCATGCGGAGCCTCTTGGTAGGGGATTGTGAAAGATTCTTCTTCTAACTTAGAATTATTTTCATATTTTTCGTCTCTTGTATCTTTGACAGAAACCGCAGTTAGATGTAATCCTCCGGTGTTAGCTCTTTTTTCCAAAGGACCTTGACTAACTATCACAGATACAATAGTGTCATAGTCAAAAGATTTAGTTAGTTTGCCAAATAAACTTGGAGATGTTTGTGTGATCGTTCTATTTGATCTATCTATCACTGTTCTAGTTTTACTTTGATTGTAAATTTCTTTAAAAATTCCTGGTGCAGTCGCTAGGGGGAGTAATCCAACAATCACTGCTCCAACAAGAGACCAACCAGCCTGGTCTCCATCAGCCCAACTTTCTTTCCATGCTTGAGCGTTCCAAATTCCATCAGGAACATGGCTTTCTGCAATCCTTTGAGTATTAAGGTAAAGTCCAGTTGCTAATGCCCCAAACATTCCATAAAGAGCAGCAGTCTTTGTATAGGCGTTCTTTACTGCTTTTGTTGCAGAGGTAATTATTTGAGTTTGATTCATATTTTTTCTATAATCTTCCTATTTTTAAATCTTTCTTTAGTCGCCATTTTCAAGTTACTTTAAACTATAAAAACCTTAGAATCAGAATTATTTTCCTTTGTCTGCTGGCTGATAAATTCCATCTTTAAGAAAATAAGCTGTGCCATCATCTGCCTGAAAATAAGTAATCCCATTGTCACTCGTCTTTTTCGTGGTTGTTACAAAGCTTCCATCTTCTTGCCCTATAAACAAACAAGTATATGATCTGAGAAAATCTTGTGAAAAAGTAATTATATCTACAATTCCATCCCCAGTCAAGTCTTTATGTTCTTTGATTATTGGTTTAACACACCCAGCTAGTCCTAAAGCCAATATTCCTGCTCCTAATGTTTTTTGTAGTTTGTTCATTTTATTTTCCATTCAATTGATTTTCTATTTTTTTGTACCGAGCTCGACAAACTTCCTCAGGATTTACATATGATGATTCTCTTTTTATCATTTCTGAAGCCGTAACATATCTTGTAATAGTTCCCTCATTAGTTCCATACAATGGTTTTTTGTGCCCTTGCCCCTCATTAGTTTCAATAACAATATCTGCAACACCATCACCATTCAAATCTCTCATCTCTGCTGAAGCTGGTTTGTTCAAGTGTCCAGCATAAAAACCTACACCAAGTGCTAATACAGTTCCTGCTATTGCTCCAATCAACCCTCCTCTAAATTCATCTTCATTAACCATTCCAAAATTATAATATCTCCTTTTATAAAGATTTATATAAAAAATAAATCAAGCAACAGATCCTATCAAGCTATGGCTTGTCCTGTAAGGGAAGCCTTGTTTTCCCAGGATTCTGGCTTCTCATTTTCGTCCATGAATTTGGAGCACTCTTCCTGGTTCTTTGGATCCTCGCAGTATTTTGTGCATTCTTCCTCGCTCTGGCATCCACCAGGGCCTTCTTTTCCTTTGTCTTGCTCTCCTCCTCCACCCATGACTTTTTCAAAAAACTGCTTTGCAAAGAATTTTCCACTGCCTTTTGCATCTTCAGGCGTAACAACTATCGAATTCATCAGACTATTAAACATGAAATACATTTTCACACCATCGACAACGCCCTTTACAAGTTCTGTCTCTCTCTTTTTGTCCCAAGGAGGGCTTTGAAGCTCAACTCTCCCGCTTTCTTCATATTCAATTATGTCAAGCAATTTATTTACATCTAACTCAACTTTTATATTTTCTCCAGGATTCTGCTCAGGAGGCATTGGCTCAAAATAAATCAAGTCATTTTCATTTATCTTCATGTAAACATTAAAAGAAATCTCTCCTGTCTCAAAGTCTTTCAATTGAAGGATAAGATTCTCCCCGTATTTTTCATTGAAGTTTCTGATTTCTTTCACGAACTTACTATCCTCTCTTAATCTTTGCTTTTCCTCCTCTGAAAGAGTGTTTATTTTTTCTTCTTCAGATGGCCCAGGCAGCTCATGATTTTCCATTGATTTTTTCATCTCGAATTTGAAGAATTCCCTTGATGGGAAAAGCCAAATCTTCATGTAAGGAGAAATGATTTCTTTCTGCTCTCCGAACTCACTTGTTGTCTTTATCTCTTCCCAAAATTCAACACTTCCATATTCTGTCTCGTATTTGAAATTAATAAGATTATAAGGCGGAAGTGAATCTTTATTCAAACATTCCAGTCTCTCTGTAATCTGCCTTGAAAGATCAACATCCCTCCAATACAGCTCAAATATTCCCGAGATATGCTCTTCCCATTTTTCAGCAGAATTGGCCACATACTTCTCAAAGAACCACGCTGCAAACTCTTGATTCAATGATTTTTCAAGTTCTCCTCTTTGTCTTATAAGGTTTTCAAGATCTTCTTTGCACCAGTCATTTCCGCCGTTTGAGTAATATTTGTTTTTTATAAGATGGAAATTGCTGAAATCATCATCTTGGTTTCCAGCCCATCCGCCAAACCAGATAAATCCTTCTGTTTTTCCTTGTGCTTCCCTGCATGACCCTCCGACAGTGAACACGAATTTTTCCTCTTTATGCTCTTCTTTTTCAGGTTCAACTCGTGTGTCTTCTCCTTTAAGGCATTTTTCAGAGCATTCTTCTGTGCATGAATCAATAGACACATCTGCCTTGCATTTTGTCTCACAGCTCACTTTTATTTCATCAACATTACACTCTAACTCTTCACCACAATCTTCACGGATGCACTTTTCAACACACGGTCTGACCTCTCTGTCATAACACTCTCTGTCGCATCTTTCACCACACTCTTGAGTCCTTCTTTCTCTGTCATCCTCTCTTCTATCATCTTCTCTGTCTTGTTCATCAAATTGTTCTGGCTGCTGAAAATTTTCTTCTGGCCCTTGTACAGGAGGTTGGTCCCTAGGCTGTTCTGTTCCAGGCTCACTTGTTACACTTTCTTCTGGACTTGGGCTTTCTCCAGTACCGCCACTTCCACTTGTTTCTCCAGTGCTTCCCCCATCTGTAGGCACACTTTCATCTCCTGTTGCAAATCCTGTTATTTTTCCTAATGACCTGAAAAAAGCGAAAATAAAATTTCCTGTAACAGGAGTTTCTTCAGCTTGTCCTTGGCTTCCAGTTTCCCCTGTATTTTCTTCAGGCTGCTCTGTTGTTTCTTGTTCAGGAGTTGTTTCTTCTGACACTTCTTCCTGTGTTCCGGGCTCTTCTGTTCCTGAGGATGTTTGTTCTCCAGTTCCCTCTTCACTCTCTATGTCTTGAAAATATTCCTCGATTCCTTCGCTTATCTCTTCAACTTTTTCTGCTTGTGGTATTGTGACACATCTTCCATTGCTGCATACATCATTCTCATTGCCGCAGTCGCTTACAACAGCACACTCACTTCCAACAACCTCTGTTTCCTCAACTATCTCTGTCCCAACTCCTTCCTCACACACAACTCCTGTGGCTATCCATAATCCATCAACACATCCTTCTACAACAATATCCTCTCCTGATGAGCAATGGTTTATTTTTTCCTCTCCGTCAGTGCATTCTGCCTTTCTGCATTCTGTCAACTCAATAATCTGGCACACTCCTTCTATGCATGATGCCTCTCCACACAACGGGTCAGTGCAGTCATCATCTGTTGCACATGTTGAATTTTCTGACAAACATACAGGCTCAAGAGGGCAGCCATCTTCACCTGTGCCTGAGAAAATTACATTTCCCAGACATTCTAAAGCTTCATGTTGTGCGCATGTTGCACAGTCCTCTGGACAAGTTGTTTGCTCGTTTTCCTCGCAAATATGGTTTCCGCAGATAGACACATTTTCATTTTGAACAATTTCTTCTTTTGCCTGGCACGCGCTTGTAATGCAGTACAATTCTATTTTTTTCTCTGTTGTTTGGTTGTTTTCTTCAACAGTTTTAGTTTCATATCCGCAGACTTTTCCCCCGCATTGTAAGTCAGCGCAGTCTATCTGATTGTTTTCATTGTCATCAACATTATTGTTGCATATTTCCTCGCCCCTCTCCTTGAATTCTTCAACAAGTCTTTGCTCCCACTGCTTTTGCTCATAATAGAATTCTTTTTTTTGATAGCTTGAAAATAATTCTGTGTAGAAGCTTTTCCTTTCCTCATAGTTTGCTTTTCTTAATCTATTTTCTTCCTGCCTTCTTTCCTGGTCTTTTTTTATCCAGCAATATGTTTCACCACATTTCATCCTTTCCTCTTCAGACATTGTTTCCCAGAAATTCTGGTAGTTTTTATCAAGAGCCTGCCATACATTGTTTGCCTGTTCGTTCCATGCTTCTGTCAGCATCCTCAGCTCGTTTGATTTTCTCATTGCAGACTGGTAATCTCCTAATCCTATCTGGCTCTTTATCTCATCAATCATGCTTTTAGTTTCCTGCTTGAAGCTCTCTGAGCTATAGCTCGAGTATTTTTCCCTTCCAGAATCAAAATTTTCAACATTTTCTACAGGCTTAAAGCCACGCCCTCTTCCCTCTATCCACATGTTAAGGTTTATCCAGCTCCAACCACAGTCATCACACATCTCAAATCTCATCGTGGCATCAAAATTTTCCGCTTCATACAACTCAATTTCCCAGACAATAAGTTTTTGATCCTCTCTCTTGTTTTCAGAGCCAATGACATCATTCATAAGCTCCTGGCATTGTGAGGGGTTTTGGTTGAAGTATTTATTGAAAGCCTGTTCAATGCTTACAGTCTTGCTTGCAAGAATTTCAAGTGTTTCTCTGCTTGGACTGTTTGCATAATTTTCAGCAAGGGATTTTGCCTCGCTGATTTTGCTTTTTATATCTAATTGCTCTTCAGGGCTTTTGAATCTGGTTTCAAGATTTAATCTGTAGTATAAGACATCTTCATTCTCCTTTGCTATTATATTTGGCCAGGCTCCCACCCATATCTGGATTTTCTTGCCGTCAAATATTAGTTTTCTCCATGCAGGCGCTCCATTCTCAATCTTTTTTTCATAGCCATTTCCATCTCCTTCCTCGACCCAGATCCATTTTGTATTTTCTGTCGGTTTTCCAAGCGCTTTTTCAAGCTGCTCTGTCTTAAGCACAGGATCATGCCTTTCAAGACTAGCTCCCATTGCTTTTGAGAGTTCATATCTTAGAGAAGCTGTGTAGACAATAAGCTGGGCATAATTTATGTTCCCTGCCTCATACTGCTCTGCCTGATATGTTGTCTTTTCAATTAAATCTTCTATCTCTCCAGCACTTACTGGCTGAGCAAATGTAAAGAAGATGCTAAGAACTAAAACAGCCGAAGCTAATACTTTTAATACCTCTCTTTTCATTCCTTTATCGAGGAAACACTGGTATTTAAATTTTGGGATAATAACCTTAATAAATCCAACATCGTTGATAAAAACCCAAACCATGACAGAAATCCTAGAAGCAAAACAGAGAAACGCAGAAGAAGTAAAAGAGATACTTCATCCTCTTGTCAAAGAATGGTTTTTTTCAAAGTTTGAAGATTTGTCTTTGACACAGAAATATGGAGTCTTGAATATTTGGGAAAGGAAAAACATTCTTATCTCTGCACCAACAGGAGGAACAAAAACACTCACGGCCTTTCTTTCTATACTAAATTATCTTGTAATAAAAGCAGAAAAAGGAGAGTTGGAAGACAAGATTTATGCAGTCTATGTAAGCCCACTTAAAGCATTGTCAAATGATATTCAAAAAAACTTAGTAGAACCTTTGGAAGCAATATATGAGATTGCAAAATCAAAAGACATCAAGCTTCAAAAAATAAGAGTCGCTTTAAGGACAGGAGACACAACTGCTTCTGAGAAATCAAAGATGACAAGAAACTCTCCCCACATCATGATAACAACTCCTGAATCTCTGGCAATAGTTTTGACTTCAAAAAAATTCGTTGAAAATCTTCATGCTGTTGAATTTTGTGTTGTTGATGAAATTCATGCTTTAGATAACAAAAGGGGAACATATCTAAGCTTAAGTTTGGAAAGGCTAAATGAAGTTTCATCCATCTTCCCTGCAAAAATAGGGTTAAGTGCAACAATAGCCCCTTTGGAAGAAGTTGCAAAATTCCTTGTTGGAATTTCAGATGACAGGAAAGTCCATATTGCAGAAGTTCCTTTGGATAAAAAAATAGATGTTCAAGTGCTCACACCTGTAAAAGACTTGGTTGAAGATGGAGAAGTTCATTCAAAGATGTATACCTTGATGTCAGATTTAATAAGCGAGCATGTAACAACATTGGTATTCACCAACACAAGATCAGCAACTGAAAGAGTTGTAAACTATCTTAAGGAAAAATTTCCAACACAATATGGAGATGACAATATTGCCGCCCATCATTCCTCTTTAAGCAAGCTCCATAGGTTTGACATTGAGGAAAGGCTAAGACGGGGAGAATTGAAAGTTGTTGTTTGTTCTACATCTTTAGAATTAGGAATTGATATTGGTTATATTGATTTAGTAATAATGTTAGGAAGTCCAAAATCTTCTGCCAGAGCCTTGCAAAGACTTGGAAGAGCAGGACACAAACTCCATGACACTGCAAAAGGAAGATTTATAGTTTTAGACAGAGATGATTTAGTTGAGTGTTCTATAATCCAGAAAGAGATGATTGAAAGAAAAATAAATAAAATAAGATTCCCAAAAAATTGTTTGGACGTTTTAAGCCAGCAAATTTTTGGCATGGCAATATACAAAGTCTGGAAAATTGACGAGTTATTAAATTTGATAAGGAAAAGTTATTGCTATTCTGATTTGCCAAAAAACGATTTTCTTGACATTATAAGTTATCTTTCTGGAGAATATGACTTGGAAAAAAATTCTGTCTATGGAAAAATTTGGTATGACAAAGAAACAGGAGATATAGGGAAAAGAGGAAAAATGGCAAGAGTTCTTTACATGACAAATCTTGGGACAATTCCTGACGAATCTTTTGTAACAGTAAAACTTGCTGGAGGCAGTAATGAGCAGATTGGGGTTATTGATGAAGGATTCATGGAGAGAATGAAAAAAGGAGATGTCTTTGTGTTAGGAGGTAAGAAATACATTTATGGCTATACTAAAGGAATGAATCTTTATGTAAAAGCAACAGTCAGCAGGTCGCCAACAATCCCTTCATGGTTCTCAGAAATGCTGCCTTTAAGTTTTGACTCTGCCTTGGAGATTAATGAATTCAGAAAATTAATGAAAGAGAAACTTTCATCTGACCAGCCAAAATTAAAAATAATACAATTCATAAAGTCCTATCTTTATCTCCCAGATACAACATCAGAAGCAATTTACAATTATTTTCTTGAACAGGAGAGTTTTTTAGAAATTCCCGATGGAAACACAATATTAGTTGAGAAATTTATAGATAATGAGAAAAGGTATCTTTTATTCCATTCTCTTTACGGAAGAAGAGTTAACGATGCCCTGTCAAGAGTCATTGCATACCTTATGGGTGTGTCAGGAGGAAGAGATGTTGAAATAGGAATAACTGACAATGGTTTTTATCTTTCAGGGGGAAAAATGCCCCTTAACCGTACCTTGGAAGAGCTCAATGAAAAAAATCTTGAAAAGTTTTTGAAAGAAGCAATAGACAGGACAGATGTTTTAGCAAGAAGATTCAGGCATTGTGCAACACGTTCTTTGATGATATTAAGGAATTACAAAGGAATGAGGAAAACCGTGGGTAAGCAGCAGATGAAATCACATTTCTTGTTAGCTGCAGTCAAGAAGATTTCAAATGAGTTCCCAATATTGAGAGAAGCAAGAAGAGAAGTTTTAGAAGATTTAATGGATGTTACAAACACAAAATTTGTTTTAAAGGAAATTGAAAAAGGAAAAATAAAAATTAAGGTTGTTGAAACATCGCTTCCCTCTCCGTTTGCATTAAACCTTATTCTGCAAGGCCACACAGATTTAATTAGAATAGAGGACAAGCAGGCATTCCTCAAGAGGATGCATGAATTGCATGTGAGGAAGTTGATGAGTTTGGGTTAGGGCTTGCAAAAATAACCAAAAACCTTATAAATATGTAAGTACATGTAAGAACATGACTGACAGAAAGCACATGAAGAAAGTTCGAGTGAAAAGAATAAAGTCCATAAAAAAACAAGTGGACACTCATGAAGAGAAGATTAAGAAAGAAAAGGGCAGGAAAGACACAACGAAGGCTTATTGGAAAAAAGAGATAGATGAAAAATTCCTAAGGCAGATAGGAGAGGATGAGGATTACTTAAATGAGGGCAAATAATTAAAATGGAAATTCATATAAAAAAAGCTGTCAAGGCAGGAAATTCTTCGGCGGTGATACTTCCAAGATCATGGCTTGACAGGGAAGTAAGGATAGAATTGATAGAGAAAACACCAGAAAAAATACTTATAGACACTCTAGAAATAATCAAGAAACATCTCAATGTTGATAAGATAATTGGGATTTATCTTGTCGGGAGTCATGCGCGTGGAGATTATGACAAGGACAGCGATATAGATATACTTGTTGTTACAGATGACACAGATAAAGAGATGATTAGCGAAGGGGTTTATAACATTCTTATTGTCTCTTCAGAGCTGTTGAGTCAGAAACTAAGCCAGGATTTGTTTCCCATTGGCCAGATGATAAGGGAAGCGAAGCCTCTTCTTAATTCCAGCTATCTAAAATCTGTAAATGTTAAAGTGACAAGAAAGAATATATCTTGGTATATTGACACAACAGAAGACAAGTTAAGGTTGATTAAAAGAGCTATGGATCTATCAATAAAAAAGAATAATTATCTCAGCGATCTTGTTGCTTACACGCTAATATTGAGGATACGTACACTTTACATAATTGAAAGGCTTATAAAAAACCAGGACTATTCTAAGAAAGAATTTTTGAAATTGATAGGAAAGGTATCCCACACCCCAAACCCTTATGAAAGGTATTTGGCTGTAAAGAACAATCTGGAAATAACTGATGGATTAAGCATTGAAGAAGCTGAAAGGCTTTATGATTACCTGAAAAGTCAGCTTGCCAGAATCCAGAAGATGATTTGATAGTGTGTTTCTGAGAAGAATGCATGAATTGCATGTGAGGAAGTTGATGAGTGTGGGGTGGGGGTAGGAAGAAAAAATTAATCCTACGAAGTTTTCTTATTTTATAAGTTCTAAATTGAAAAAGTGGCTCATCCTTAAATTGAACCTGCAAAACTTTTTCCCCAAGGAGTTCCCTTGCTTTATCATTCTCAATTTCAAGCTGACTTTGAGTTTCCCTAATCTTTTTTTGTAAACCAAAAACAATCCAAATCCCTTGCTGTATCAAACTTTTTGCAACTTCATTATCTATTTCACCCAAGTCTGGATGTCCTCCCTTATTTCTTTTAAACGAAAAAGAAGTTAAGTCAGTAAATTCTTCTTCATCAATAAATCTTTTTGATTTTAGAAAACCAATTTTATTCTTGTACTGATTATTTAGAAATTCATAAAATTCTTTCTGAGTTATTACTTTTTTATCAAACAATTTCTTTGAATAGTCATTAATCGCTTTCTCTATAACTCTCCCAACACATAGAACCGCAGTTTTTCCATACCCTATTGAATAAATGTTTATGGGTTCTGCAATTTGTCCCTTATACACTTTATCAAGATAATTTAGACCTTCAAACTTTTCTTTTTCCATTAAAAACTTACTTATTTCTTCAATAGAAGAAAGAATTTTTCTATTTTCTCGAGATAGGTTTAATTTAAGCGTACTATTGACCAAATCAATTGTTTTTTTGCTCTCATGCGAATAAGTTAATTTTTCTTTAATTATTGTGCATAAACAATCTACATCTAATAAGGCAACCTGTTTCTTGATATTTAATTCTCCCAAAATGTTTTTATTTATATCTCTAATCTCTTTATTAAATGAAACAAGAGTCTTTTTAATGTCTTCCAATTCTTTATTTATTTTTTCTTCCTCTTGGTTCTGATTTGGTTCTCCCATCAATCTAACCTGACTTTTTAGATCTTCCAACATAAACCTTTTTCCAAGTTTATTATCAAAAAAATCCTGCAATTTAGCTTGAATTGAAAAAATTGTCATCCCTAAAAGAAATATAGTATGAATGCTCCATCCCTGTGGTTTCTCTTCCCATTTTGAATTTTCCATAATTAATTGAGGATTCACTCATATTTTATATTTTTCTATACTCAAGAAACGTTTATTTTTATTCAATCCTCTTTTCTATTCTTTTTCTCTCCCTCACATTCATGATTCCCCCCCTTCCCAAAAATATATAACTCTCTAAAATATTTCCAATATATGAAAAACTATTTGGCAAAAAACGTTGATGAATACATCTCAAACGCTCCGAAAGAAGCTCAGTCCACACTTAAAGGAATAAGAGAAGTAATAAAATCAACTATCCCAAAAGCAGAAGAAGGAATAAGTTGGGGTGTGCCGTTCTACAAATATAAGGGCCTTCTTGCCGGATTTGCCTCATTCAAGAAACATGCTCTCTTTAGATTATGTTTCGTGCTTCAAACTAGCGACAGAGAGATGCTAGAAAAAAAAGGCTACAAAACTGGAAGTAAAACAATACAAATAAAGTTCGACCAAAAAGTGCCCATAGAAATAATAAAGCAAATTCTAAAAGCAAAAGCAAAAATGAATAAGAAGAAGGGCAAACATTAATTAATCGTTATACCCTACAGCTTGCTGTAGGGTGAAAGCTAAAGAAAATC
>JBBSXB010000004.1:0-48399 GCA_038046005.1 Nanobdellota archaeon
TAAAATTATTCGAGTTTATCTAGATGCTCCGTAGCTTGCTACGGAGAGGTTCACTATAGAGCCAAATTATAAAATGAATCTAAATAAAAGAATTCTTGGAAAATGCATTGCGGTTGCAGGAATAGTTGGGGTTGCTGCCACTTTAGATGGGGCGAAGGAGTTTCCAGACAGAGCAGGGTTGTCTTCCGAAGCCTACGAGCAAATTTATCATGAGAGCAAAACGACTTATGCTGGAGTGGTTTCTTTATTTACATTATCTGCTGCTGCATTTGTGTATGGTACAGCAACAACAGCTAGAAATCCAGAAGATATAATAGATTAAGCAAGCAAAGCATATAATATGCTGGCAATTATGATTATTGCGGCGACAATATTTCTCCAATCTATTTTTTCTTTTAGAAATTTCCATGCAAACAAATATATGAAAATCGGACTGAGCATTACCAAAAGGGTTGTTAAGATTACCCCTAGTTTCAAATATCCATAATACAATAGTACCCTGAATATCACCCAAATTGCCGATGATGCGAGAATTTCAAACTTGACTCTTTTTGTCTTTATTTTTTTGAAATTTGGCCTGAAAATTATTATGCTGAATATGAAAATCATCAAGCATCTGATGAAATAAAATGTTAATGGGGAGTAATAATTTAATATGAGCCTTGAAAGAGCCAGTTCGAAAGCAAAGAAAAGCGCGCCTAAAATTGCGAATATGAAATATCTGTTGAATTCGAGATGATGTTTTCTTAAATGGGAAAAAACTAAAGCGCCTGCTGCAATCAAGGCAGGAATAACAATTTTGGCATTCCTTTCATATAACGCCTGGCCGAAAATAAAACTAAACAAAATTGCCAAGAGTATTGTGAAAAAAGGTTCTAGTAATCTAGCCGGTTCTAAATTTGTTATCTTTTCCCATTTCAAAGAATAAAAAGCAAAAGCGTTTGCAAGGACAGATGCAATAATTACTACAAGAAATATCAAGATGTTTTTTAGTTCGAAAGCACCGGGGTTTGTTTTCCAAAAAAACAGGATGAGTGGGGCCATTACCACGACTATTCCAAGAAACGATGCTGACTGATAAAGCTTGAAGTCTATCTTTCTTACTCTTAGAACTAATTTATCAAGCATTGTTGCAGTTGCACCTGCCATTGCTCCAAACAAAGCCACAAAAAAACTAAAAATCATTTTGCCTCTTCTTTATTAAAACAAGGGAATAACGTTTAAAAGGTTGTGGGAGAAAGTTTAAGTTTTTAAAGCATTAATTCTAATAAAAGTTAGCAATCGCGCAAGTAGTACAGTGGTTAGTACATTTCGTTGCCAACGAAGTAACCCGGGTTCGAATCCCGGCTCGCGCATAGCACCATCTTGGCATTTCGATGTGAACTGGATTTTACCGCGATCCATAATTTGTCCATTTTGTATATAAAATAGGGCAAACACACAGAAACATGAAAAAAGACCCATACAATATCCATGAAAGATACACCCAGTGGGAAGAAAGTGCCAAAGAAACAGGAATTCAGGGGATAAGCAAATACAATTCTGATTTAATTATGAAATATCTTGAAGATATGAAGCATGGAATTAATATTTCTCAAGCTAATGTAAAGGGGTCTAGGAGTTTCATAAGGCTTGACACAATAAGAAAAAATGGAACAAAAATCTCGTTAATATTGTTTTCCAGAAACCAGAATACGCAACTTTTATAAACAGTTTTTTAATCTTGTTGCTATGAGTGCGGACGAAAAATCTCCTAATGAGAACACAAACTTGGTTTTGAAAAAAGTAAAAACAGTGCTACCAGGAGTATGGAAGTACTTAACTTCTCCAAGATATCTCTGTTCACTGGATGATAAACAGCCTTCTTATCTAGACACAAATACAACTGATTTAATTTTTTGGTCCGATTTATTCTTTAAAGATTCAAAATTGCCAGATATAATTGATGATAAACCTTCAAGAGTGAAAAACCTTAGATTCACTTTGGCAATGGCTCCTGAATTTGGATCTATTGAGAGTGTTGTTCGTTCAAACCCAGAAGTTTATAGAAATGGGTTTGCTGATCAGAATAGAATAGTTTCGTGGCACCAAAGCGAAATTGGAGATGGAGGGGGAATAACAGTTTCGACATCATTTGAAGCGCTTCACTTGGATGAGATAAGTTATCTCTATCAGCAATATGCAAATGCTGTTGAAAGAATAAACTCTCCAGAAAGCAGAGATTTTGTTCGAAAAAAATTAAGATCAATTTCTGAACTATTGCCTGAAATTAAAAAAGAAGAAAAAGATGAATCAACAAAAAAGAAAATTAGATGGTTTAGGAATGATTACTATCAAAAGTTAGTAGAGCTTTATCTTGAAAATCCAACTCTAGAACTAAGAAATTTAGTTTCACTAAAATTTAAACCATTTGTCGATGTAGTTGCAACTAATGTACACAAATCAATGAATTCTTATGGTGCTAGACCGCAAAACAGGAATGGAAATAAATCTTCAAAGACTTTTGGAGAAAGTGCCATAACTTCAATAAGCATTCTCGGTTTGGAAGATATGAAACAGTCTGGATTTAGTGGCTTGCTGACTTGTATGCCAAATTACAAGCCAGAAAGAGAAGCAAGGTTTACCACTTACGCGGGATATAGAGTTAGAGGAACTATTCTCGATGAAATAAGAGAGCTATCTCCGCATTCTAGAGGAGACACTTTGATGAACCGAAGAATAAAAAAGGCAATTGAGACTCTCTCTCAAGTTGAATTCAAAGAACACACTGATGCATTTACTATCGCAAGTTACTTAGGAGAGGATGCAGAAACAATAAGGTCAGCTATTTTAAATCAAATTAATCGTACCCCACAATCATTAGATGACATTGTTGGAGATTCTAATTCAGATGACAAGATAGTAACAAGAGTTGAAACACTTGCTCAGACTCATTTTGCAGATGCTCTCCAAAAGCTAGTTTCAGAAAGCCATTATAGAGAAGTTCTGGAAAGTTTTAGATACCTCACTGAACAAGAAAGATTAGTTGTAGGTCTATACTATGTAAGCAGCTCCGATACTCTCACTGAGCTAATGAGCAATATTCCTTCTAACAATGGGCAAAAAGAATCAATCTACAAAAAATATGGTTTCAGAGATTATTTATCTTTAAAAGATATCTCTACATTAATGGAGATTAGTGAATCAAGAGTATCTCAGATAAAGACACGTGCTGAGAGTAAGTTAAGACATAAGCTGGGGGTAATATTGGAGGCTGAAAGATTAAGTAAAAAACGAACAAGGTTGACTGTACAATAAAATGTCAAAAACAAAATTAGAAAGTTCTAGAAAAGAATTAGTCAATCAGGCTTCTGGAGTTTGGCCTCTATCAATGACAGAATGGTCACAAAGAAGAAATCTTCCGAGTCTTTTTACAATAATTGGTGAATTTGGCTCTTGGGAAAATTTTGAAAGAGAGATGAGAGGAAAAAGTAGAAAGGATGATGAAATTAAAACTCCTAGAGTTGAAAAAACCAGGGTTGATTATGAGGTTAAACCCAAAAGAGATGTTCATCCTCCAGATAAGTATTTGTTAGGAGAAAGAAAAGCTCAGAGTGTTCCAGACGCAAGACCACCTAAAAATTATTTTACATTAGACGAAGTAGTCGGTTTTTTAGAATTTCCTGAACAAGAGTTAGAAAGAAATAGATTAGCAGAAAAAATTTCTTTGTTATACACTTCCGAAGGAGATTTAGCCTTAAATGTGGACAGCTTGGAATATTTAAGCAAGGTTAAGTATGATGGTTTTATCTCCTTTGATAATTTTCGTTCTCTTTTTAGGCTAGATAAAAAAGAAGCTAAAGGAGTGCTAAGAGAATTTGAAATGGATTCTACTGCGGACAAAGTTAGGTTAGATTCTAAATTTTGGAGTTATACGGTCCATCATTTTAATCAAATGCCGAATACAAATCATTTATATTCTGGAGAGGCATTGTTAAATCGAGAAGAAGCAGCCAAGTTTTTGAGCGGAGGCTTAAAAAATCTTCAGATAAGCCGTGAAATTCTGGGAAAAATGATAGAAGACGATTTATTTGGGTTGAGAGGACTTGAAATAGATGGGGGATTTAGAGTTCAATTGTTGTATAATGCGAAAAGCGCTGTCGGAAACGAATCTTTGAGAAGAACTGTTCTTACAAAATATCCTCATTTAATTCAATCGTAACGCAACTTTTATATACTGTTGTTCTTCAATTTTTCTACAATGAAAGACCTAATAAAAAGAATTTTTTCAAGAGAAACAAAGCCAAAAATAGAGCTTGATGAAAATGACAGAGAAGCTTTTCGTATAGTTGCAAGGACTTTCAATTTTGATGCTAATCCTGAAAATGTTGACTGGAGAAATGCCTGGGGCTTATCACAAGATTCGGGATTGTCAGAAAAAACAGTCTCAACAATAGTTGAAAGATATAAAGGAGTATACTTTGACGAATCTCCATTAGTAATTGCTGGAAGCAAGTTTTATAGATTAACAAATGAAGGTTTTCAGCTTTATAATACCTTAAGAGAAAACAGTTAAAAATTATACACCACAAATTTTATATACTTTATAGTTTAATTCTTTTCATGTTAAAAGGTCTTATAAGTAGAATTTTTGGAGAAGAAGCAGAACCAGAAATGGACTTTGATGAAGAAGATCGGGAATCTTTTCTCATTGTGGCAGGAGCCTTTGAAATTAATGAAGGCTCTGAACAAGAAGACTGGAGAAGTGCTTTTGGTTTAAGCAAAGATGCAAAATTTCCAGGACTAGCTGTTGCAAGGATACTTAATAGATATGATGGAACTTATTTTGAGAAAAGTCCACTAGAACCGAGAGGAATAGGAATTTATAGATTAACTGCTGAAGGTGTAAGTCTTTATAATTCGCTAAGAGAAAACGTCGAGACAAAGACAGCCTAGATAAATGTTCTATTAACTTCTGTAATGTTTAAAGGCTAGGTTAATTTTTTTATACTACATATTTTAAGATATATTTTCAATTATAGAAATCTTTATAACACCTTATCTTAGTAGAATTGAGATGGTACGTTATGAAAAATCAGAAGACAAACCGCTTTCAGAAGTTATTGAAGGCAGAAAAAATCATTATCTTTCTAAAGTTGTAAGCGCCTTTAATTCAGTTTATGCAAGTGGTGACTTTGAATACATTGGACAGTTTGAAGGAGCTGTACTTAAGTTAAGCGAATCTGCAATAGAAGGTAAAAAACTTGAAGGACGAGTTGGTAAAGCTACACCAATTACGTCAAGAGAACCTTCTGAGAGAAGAGTAGGAAGAAAGCCAAAGTTAACTGCAGAAGTATATGTTCAAGCTGTTAAGGATCAATTGACAAAAGAAGATCTTGCTCAAAATTATAGTTTTGACGGCAGAGCACTTGGACCTTTAAAAAGACATCATGGTGCATTGAAAAAAAGTGATTAAAGATAATTCTTGTTGAACAGAATTTAAGAACAACTATCCATTTCATCTCGACAATATTTATAAAGTCCAGCCATCAACGACAAATCGAATAAAATGCTTAAGGAAAAAGCGGATAACAGTGACTGTTACGTCTACCAATCAATAATATTCTAGTTATCTGTAGCCGTAATTACGTCCACATTAGAAAAATTTAAATACTATGTAGACGTAAGAAAAACATGGTATATACTGAAATAAAGAAAATTAATGGGAAAAAGTATTACTACAGAGTTTTGTCGGTCAGGACTGGAAAAAAAGTGTCAAAGAAAAGAAAATATCTTGGAATTGACCTAAACAAAGAAGATTTATCTACAAAAGAAATGGTGGCAGATAAAGAATTGGTTGCTAACACTGTGAGTAAAGAAATTGAAAGAATTAAAAACAAAATAAAAAATATACTAAAAAAAAATAAGGTTAAGAGAGCAGGAATCTTTGGCAGTTATGCAAGAGGGGAACAGAAAGATAATAGCGATATTGACATTCTTGTAGAAATAGATGATAAAGAGATGAGCTTGCTGAAATTTATTAATTTTAAGAACAAATTAGAAGAGATACTAAAAAGTAAAGTAGATTTGGTTGAGTATAAATTAGTAAGGCCAGAAATTAAAGAGAACATATTTAGCGAGGAAATAAGAATAATATGAAAAGAAACTATTGGATGTTTATAAATGACATTCTTGAAAATATTGAATTGATTGAAAAATCAACTTCAAAAATATCAAAAACTGAATTTGAAGAAAATAAAGATATAATAGATGCAACCCTTAGAAGGCTGGAAATTATAGGCGAAGCTTCTAAAAACTTGCCTTCTTCATTAACTAAAAAATATTCAGAGATACCTTGGAAAGATATAGCTGGGTTTAGAGACATAATGATTCATGCATATTTTATAGTAGACATAGATAAAGTCTGGGAAGTTGTCAGAAAAGACATTCCAGATTTAAAAAAGAAAATTTCTGAGATTAAAAAAGAAAAAATTGAATAGAGTGAAAAGATAAAAAGTACGGCGAAAAATTAATTGAAGAGATATTTAGAAAAGGGCTTCTGAACGGAAACACTGTTGGCATTAATGAAGATGGAAGCGAGGACATTTATGAATGTGATATTGAGAGAGCAATAAGAGAGCTTAAAGGTGAAAAAATCAAAAATTGGGAATGGGATTAGGCCATTCCTTCTCGACAATATTTATAAAGTCCAGCCACCAACGATAAATCAAGATAAATGCTTAAGGAAAAACACATCACACGAGGATGCCACAAAGGCAGTAAACAGAAAGAATTTTATATCTAAAAAGTATAGGTTAATCATGGATTACAATTCAATAAAGAAAGAGATAAAACTAGATAGAAGAATAAATGAGCTTGACAAATTTGTTATTGACTTCTGCAGTTTGCTTGATAAATATGTCTTGGTTTCTGGCTATGTTTCAATATTATTCGGAAGATCAAGGGCAACAGAAGATGTAGACTTACTTATTCCTAAAATGAATTTTGAAGAATTTAATAAGTTATGGAAGAAAATTCATGATTTTGGGTTTGAATGTGTGAACACTGAAATACAAAAAGAAGCTTTTGAGATTATTAGTGAAGGACACAATATTAGATTTTCTAGAAAGGGAAAGCCAATACCAAACATGGAGTTTAAGCTAGTGCAAAATGATATTCATAAGTATTCCTTTGAAAATAGGATTAAAGTAATAATGAAGAATAATTCTCTTTACATTTCTCCTTTGGAAATGCAGATTGTTTATAAGTTAATGTTGGGTAAAAAAGGCAATAAGAAAGACTTAGAAGATGCAAAACACCTTTATGAATTATTCAAAGAAAAGCTTAATAATAATGAGTTGCTTAAACTGGTTAAGGAATTAAATGCAGAAAAAGAGTTTAAATTAATAAGATGAAAATTAATCAAAAGGAAATAGATGAAGAGGTAGAAAGAAACTTTAAGGAAAGGTTGGAATTTATAAAATTCTGGGCAAATTATGTTAAAACACACAATGATGAAGATTGGAGTGAACAGCAAAATATAATAATTAATTCTCAAATTGATTGATCCTTTTTTCATCCACAATATATTTAAAGGTAAAGGATCGCAACACATTCAAGTTAAATAATCAAGGGAAAAGACATCACAAGATTTATAAACTAAAGTTTATTTAAATAAACTAATATGGATTGGAATAAACTAAAGTTTACTAAGCTTGAAAATGATATTTTGGAGTTTTTGTTTAGAAATCCCACCTCAAGTTTTAACGGCAAGGAAATAGCTGACAGACTAAAGGTTTCACAGACAGCTATAGCTAAATCTGTAAAAAATCTTTCAAAAATAGGGCTGGTTAGTGTACAAAAAAAGATTCTTCTTTCTATTAAACTTAACAGAGAAAATAAAATAACATTTACTCTAAAAAGGATATTTAATATTAAAGAAATATACTCAAGCGGATTGCTAAAGGCTTTGTCTGCGGAGTTTCCTGGCTCGGCGATAGTTCTTTTTGGAAGCTATTCCTTAGGGGAGGACACAGAGGACTCTGATATTGATATTGCCATAATTGGTTATAAAGATAAATCTATTGATCTTAATATATTTGAGCGAAAGATTCAAAGGAGAGTGCAACTTCATTTTTTTAAGGAAAGCGGGAATATACATAAAGATTTAAAGGAAAATATTATTAATGGTATTACGCTTGAAGGAGCAATAAAACTATGAGAACCTTTGCAGAATTCCTAAAACAAGGATTGGTAAAGAAAAAGACGAAAGATGAGTCTAGGGCAAAAAGCCTGATCAAAGGAGCTGAAGAAAGAAAAAAAATAATGGAAAAGTATCTTCCTTTAAATGAGGAAACAGCTGTTCAGATTGTTGAAGAATGCTATGATGTTATTAGAGAGCTTTTAGAAGCTAAGTTAAGCAAAGACGGATATAAAAGTTATAATCACGAAGCTGTAATTTCATACATGACAAACCTTGGATTTTCAAGAGATGAAGTTGTATTTGTTGATAAGTTAAGAGAAATAAGGCATGGAATAAAGTATTATGGAAAGTATGTTGGTTTGGAATATGCTGAAAAAGTAAAAGATTTTTTGAACAAAATTTATTCAAAATTGAAAAAAATTGCTTCTGATTAGGTGACCACGAAGAAGAAAACAAGATAGTTTGTGGTCACATTCGATCCACAACCCTTAAAAAGTCCAGAGATCAACGACAAATGACTAAATTACGCTCGCAGAAAACGGTTCACACGAGGATTCCATGAAGGGATGGTCGACGGCTCGCGCATCATACCTTTTCTATATCTTGTTCAAATCCACACTGGCTTTTGGACCAACTCTTACACCATATCTTTTGTCTATAGAAAATACATGAACATCTTTAGAATGGTCTGTCCCTCTCATTTTCAGAACTTCAATAAATCTCCTTCTTCTTCCGCCCGTAGCCAAATAGTAAAGAACAGATACGCTGTCAGCTTCAAATTCAACATAAGAAAGCCCCCTGTCTCTTTGATTTGTCGGAGAATGTTGCACAGTCAAAAGAGTTGTAACATCCCATTTTCTTATTATGTCAAAAAACCCTAAGATTGCCTGTCTTCTTGATTGTTCATCATCAAACAAAAGGGAAAAACTCGTGATGCTATCAACTACCATCCTTGTAATTTTGTTTTTCAGGACGGTGGATTCTATAGCTCCGCCACCTTCATCAAGCATCATTTTGACTTTTTCAGGAGAATATTCCAAAAAAATGAATTTGCCTGTTTTTTCAGCCTTATTCAAATCCCATCCAATCTTTCTTATATTTTCGTAGAAATCCTCTTTTTTCTCTTCGAAGGTAACATACAAAACACTCTCTCCTTTTTTAAGCCCCTCAAGCAAAAACTGAATGGCAAAAATAGTTTTTCCACTTCCGCTTCCACCCGCTATAAGATTTACGGAATTCTTTTCAAAACCCCCCTCAACTAATTGATCATAGCCAGGAACTCCAGTAATAATTTTGTTTTCTGCCATTTGAGTTTTATTTTTATTAAAAGAAAATCATACTTTTAAACATTGCTACATTTTCAAAATGAACCTCTGATACTTGCCAATATAAATTTAGAAAGTACTACTCTTATTATGAAAAATAAGAACAAACTAATTCCTACTAATGGGAAAAAATATTTTAGTCCTTCTTTTGAATCGCCTTTCCTTACCAATCCCATGACCATACATGAGATTAAATCTGAAACCACCATAAATATTATGGAAAAATAAATTACAAAATTTAGGGATATGGAAACTGAATTAAATGACAATGGAAAACTGGATGATGCACTGCTTAAATGTGGCAGTCGAGACGTTAATTCTATGACTACTTCAACCAAGACGGAGCTTAGCCCGAAAAGGACAGGAGCACCGACACCAACAGCGAAGAATATAAAAATAACATACATTAAAATTGTGGACCTAGATTTTTTTTCAAGCAATTCTTTTTCTTTCATGTTTCTGGAAGTTTGTTCCAGAAGATCCGAGATATTTCCTCCAGCTTTCAATCCTGAAATTATGAGCATTACAACTCTAGTAATTTTTTCAGATTCTATTCTTTCACTCATTTTCTTTAGTGCAAATATTATTTCCTGCCCAGTTGTTATGTCTTTTCCTGTTTTTAGTATTTCTTGGTCAAGAGGATGAAATTCCGGACGAGCCGCAAGCAAAAAGGCTTTGTCAATTGTCATTCCTGACCTAAGATTGCTGGCCATGAGTGAGATAACTTCTGGGAAAACATTTTCCATTTCTTTTATTCTATTGCTGGCCTTCAGGCTTATATTCATGTAAAAGAGAATATGGAATAAAATGAATATTAAAGGAATGAAGTAGGCATTTACATTAAAAATAAAAAATATAGTGGAGGTTACAACTGTCAAAATTATTATTAACCAAAACATGGAGTTGAAATATTTGTCTGGAGGGGTTATTACCCCGGCATTTCTTATGTTTTTTATATATGTTTTTCCAAACTTGCTAGGATATAATTTTAGGAGGTTCATAGTAAGCTTGGCCTCCTTGATTTAATCAGTCCATGAAACATTATCTGAATGAACATTACAAATCCGAAAATAAAAAAGAATATCAGATATATTATGGTTTTTGAGAAGTTTAGTATGGATGAGATTATTATGACAAAAGTTATCCCAAGTGCAGGCATAATTACTGCCATCAACATGTAAAACATTATTAAAGGATTCAATTTTCCGCCGTAACTTTGGATCTGGATTGTCTGCTCTTCTATAAGATTGTCAATCCCTTCTTGGATAACTGATGTCAGGTCTGTTCCAGATCTCATTCCGTTGCTGATTTGCCATAAAACCCTTCTAAAATATTTTGAGGTGTTGAGTTTTGCGTATTTTTCTATAGCTTCTATCTGGGGGATACCTGAATTAATTTCTCTTGCAATTTTTTTGAATTCATCACTGGCTTCACCATATCCAGATTCTGAAATGTTCATTATTATGTTAAACATTAAAACTCCTGAATTCAACTGAACCATCATATCCTGGAGAACTGGAATAAGATTTCTTTCAATGTCTCTTTCTTTGTTTAAGGCAAATATTTTTGGATAATTTATCTGATTCATAAAAATTAATCCTGAAATAAGAATCGCTGTTAAAAGACCATAAATGAAAAATGAGCTGTTAGCAACCAAGATGGCGGCTGCTGGAGAAAGATAAGGCATAACCCCAAGAATAGATGTTATTAAAACAGAAAAAGCCAATAGATTCAGAAAAAAAGCCCTATAACAAATTGCAAGGTATTGTCTTCTGTCCAAATCGATTCCCGAGCCAGCAAGATAATTATCTAGTTTTGATCTTTTTTGTCTTGTGTACTTCAAAAATCTCTTGCTTCTTCTTTTCAGGATTTCTACGTCAGAAACAGTGAATGGAATTTTAAATTTCATTTTAAACAACTGCCTTTTTTTCCAATATCTCCTCGACTTTGTTATACTTTATTATGTTGTCCAATCTTTCCCGGTCAGTGTAATAATAATTCATTAATTTTCCAAATGATTCCAAATCTCTTATTTTATTTTTTATCAGCCAGTCAAATATTGATTTTTTATACCTTAGATTTTGCTCAATCTCTTTTTCTTCCATTCCCGTATTTCTGCTCAGCTGGTCAAAGAATGCCATGCTTTTGTTGTGAGCTACAAAAATATCTTTGTCTGGCACCCATCTGTAAAGCAAGTTGGATGTAACATTTTCTTTTCCTATAATAAACTCTCCAAGCTGAGACACTCTCCTTATTCCTCTTCTTCTGTCTCTAAACATTACGACATTGAGATGAACACTTGTTAAAAGTAAAGGTGGAATGCTTATTGGAGGGTTTACTAGTCTTCTTATTGTATCGTTAGACGTATCAGCGTGAACTGTTGAATAAACTGAGTGACCGGTGTGCATTGCCTCAAAAAGAACTTCAGCTTCTTTTTGCCTTCTTATTTCACCAAGTACAATCCTGTCAGGCCTCATTCTAAGAGAGTTCACCAACAAATCAAGCATTGAAACCTCACCTTTATTCTCGACATTTGAGGTTCTTGTTACTAAAGGACACCAATAAAGAAATTTTGGAAGCATTAATTCTCTTGTATCTTCTATGCTTATGACTCTATGGTTTGGAGGAATGAACGGCATGCAAGCATTTAGACAGACTGTTTTTCCTGAAGCCGTTCCTCCTGAAAACAGTATATTCATTTCGTATTCTATTCCGAGCCACAAAAGTGCGGCAATTTCTTTGCTTATTGTGTTGTTTTGTATAAGGTCAATAATTGTCCAAGGATCTCTCGAGAATTTTCTAATTGTTATAGTATTCCCTCTTGTTGCAATAGGATAAAGTACGGCATTTGCCCTGTCTCCTGTAACAATGTGTGCATCTAAAAGAGGATTTAAGACGCTGATCTGTCTTCCAACCCTTCTAGAAATAATGTTCGCGTAATTTATTACATCGTCCTCTGAGTTTAGAACTATGTTTGTTAAAAGCCAACCGTGTTTCTTGTGGTACACTCTTATTTCCTTACTGTTAAGAATTACAATTTCCTCCAGGTTAGGATCATTCATCAAAAATTCTATCTTTCCAAGACCCAACATTTCCTGCATCAATACACCAATAAGGAATTCTTCTGTCGCTTTTGGAATTCCTGGAAGTTTTCCGTTTAATAATCTGCTTGCGTCTTTCATAAACCTTAGTTTAATTTTCTGCACTGATTTTTGATCTATGATTTCTCCGACGGCAATAGTCGTAACAGCAACTAAATCTTTTCTTATCTCTTCAAGCAGAGCATGAGTGGCAATGTCAATTTGTGGTATATAAAGCCCATATATCAATCCAAGATCACTCTTCTCTATCCTTATGCCAACTTTAGCCCTATCAATTTCAATCTCATAAACTTCAAGCTCTTTCCCAGTTGTTTTTTGTATAGTTATCTTAACATCACTAACAGGCCCGGTTGCTTCTGTTTTTTGTATCACTGCAGCAACTTCCTGAGGTTTTGGGGCTTGGGTTTGGATAATTTGCTGTAAACTTTTTGGCTGGACTAAACTTGTTGTTGTATTAGGAGTGCTAATTTTGGGCTTTAAATCAAAGATAACATTTTTTGTCGTTGACAATGGCGGACTTTTTTCTTCAGGTTTCTTTTGGTAGCCCAACGGAACAAGTCTTGGGAGGGGCTTTCCTGGATGAATTATTTTTATCTTTGGAATAATCCCTTTTTTCATTTTTTCATAAATAGAAATAATTTTTGGAATTTTAGCATAAGGGTATCTATTCTTCAACAAAATTTTCCGTATTTCTTGCGGAGAATATCCTCTATGCATTGCTTCCCTTATCCAATTGACAATTTCTACGCTTTTATGGCTCTTAATTATCATTTCTTTTTAACCTCTTTTTTGGTTTTCTGGTCTTGGTTTTTTTCACCTTTGTTTTCAGTGTCTCCATTTTCTTCAGTCACTGATTCATTGGAAATTTTTTCTTCTGTAACTATCACCTCTGGATCTGAAAACGCCGGATACTCTATACTTACAAGGTCGTGTTCTTCTAATATTTTTCCCCACTCCAAAGCCTGCTCTTTTGAAATTGAAAAAGCTGTTGCAATTGTGGATGTGTTCAAGCTTTTTTTGTCTTTAAGCAGGTTGTAAAAAACATCAAAGTTTGTTTCTGCCTTTGATTTTGGAGATGGAATTACAAAATCTTTTATTTTTTCTTCTTCTTCTTTTCTGTGCTTTAAAAATTTAGTATAAGCAAAAATAACAACAACTAACAAAATAACCCATTGAAGAATGAAAGCAAGTAAAGTCATGTTGATACCTAGTGGAAGATTTCCTCCTATCACTGCTCCTGAAATAGGAGCCCTTCCAGATTTCTTACTAAAATAAAGAAAAAAATTTAATCCGAAAAATACTGCAATAAAAACTCCCATTATTACAGGAGTCACCTTCTTTTTTTCCATATCAAAAATGTTTATATAGTTATTTCATTTTAAAAGGAGAAGAGTTATATAAATCTTACGAATATATATGAAAGAAAAAAGAGGGCAGGTTGGGACGGAGTATATGATTATTGTTGGATTTGTTACGATAGCAATAACCTCAATATTAGTTTTATCTTTATTTTATTCCAATCAGATAAAAGACAGACTTAGAGCCAACAATATTGAAACTTTTGCGGTTCAGCTTATTGATTCTGCAGAGACGGTGTTTTTTTCAGGAGAGCCAAGTAAATCAACTGTCAGACTTTATCTTCCTGAAAATGTCATCAATGTTAATATAACACAGTATGAAGTTACCATATCAAGTTTATCTAGCGGTGGAACACTGAATATAAGAAGTTTTGAAAGCAAAGTTCCACTTAGCGGAGTTATTAATGGTGCAGAAGGAACGAAAGACATTATTCTTCAAGCAACTTCCACTTATGTGCAGATAAATTAGTTTTAATTACAAATTTTTTGTGAGGGAATACTTACTACATTGTAAAAGCAGTTTATATCTTTGTTTGCTGTCCCATCAACTCCGGCACTTTGAACTCTTGCGTAATCTTGCATTGGAGCATAATCTTGAGGTCCTAAATTAAATGTGAAATCGGCTTTTTTAATTGAATCACTTATACTTTTCCCATCCTCAACAAAAGATAATTCTACAACAAAAGTTCCAGATATTGAAAAATCATTGTTATGTATTTCTGAAGAACAAGTGACTGTTTTGTCTGTGCATATTGCCCCATCGTAGGAATTGCAGTTATATTCCCTGTTTATGTTTATTATAGAATGGTAAGCGGATATTGTATTACAGCTTTGGCCAGATGATGAATCTCCACTTCCACCACCTCCGGCACCATCGCTTGAACCAGATACGCTATTTTCTGGAACTTCCTCTCCATTTATTATGGTAGTACCATTATTTCCAGAATTGCCCGTGCTTATAACTACCAATTTATTTACGATTTTTGTTATTGGATTTTGAGGGTCTTTTAGAATGAATATTAAAGAGATGGCTATCCCTACCACTAGGACAGCAATGGAAATAATCAAGAATAATTTTGGACTTCCTCTTTTATTCTTCATGTAGGATTTAATTAATAGATATATATAAAGATAATGATTTATCACTACACAAAATTTTAAATATCAACTATGTGTGTTATTTTTGTAGAAGGCGAGGCTCCGGCTTCGTTCGGGGGCTTAAGCAACCGATAGATCATCTTAGGATGATTTACTTCTACGTAAATTATAAAGATAATTTTATATATCTGTTTTTCTATTAGAATACACCAAAAATATTGTCGAAAATTTATTTTTTTTATAATTAAAAGAGGGTTTGCTATATTTCAGCTAAAATAAAAAGAGGAACATGTTCATAAAAAAAGCGCAGGGAGTCATAGAATTTATAATCTTATTCGGGGCAGCACTTTTGTTTTTTGTAGTCATAATTGCCACGATACAGGAAAGCCAGTCTCAAAAAAATAAAGAAAAAGAAAGATTGGTGGCACAAAATGTTGCATTGGACATCCAAGATGAAATAAACCTTGCAGCCGGATCTTCAGAGGGATATGAAAGGAATTTTACAACACCAGAAAATATAATGGGATTAGATTATGACATAAATGTTTCCCAAGGGTATATTTTTCTTATTCTTGGAGACTATGTTGTGGATTACAATGTTGTTCAGGTTGTGGGACAAATACAAAAAGGAAATAATTTAATAAAAAAAGAAAATGGAACAGTCTACCTTAATCCTTAACAAAAAAAATAAATTGGGGCAAGTATGGAGTTTGGACATAATCATAGCTGGGATAATAATCACTACAGGGATTATAATACTTTATATTTATGCAATAAACTATACTAATCAGTCTCAGGAAAATTTAGATTACTTATTTTATGAAGGCAATTTGGCTTCACAATTAATTTTAAGCGAGGAGAGTTTTGGGGTATTTGATGAAACTGGCCAAATAAATCAATCAAAGTTGGATGATTACTACTATAATTATGACTCTAAAAAAAATGTTTTAGGAATAACAAAAGATTTCTATTTTGAGTTAGACAATATAACTGAAGCTAATGGCACTACTGTTTCTTACATAGGGAAAAAAAGCTCTACGACAAGCAATTCTATCAAAATAACCAGAATTGCAATTTATAAAAATCAGCCAATTAAATTTGATTTGTATGTCTGGGATTGATCATGGGGAAAAGCGCAAGGTTTCGCAAAGGAAAATTTTTAATAAAAAATCGGAAAGGTTATTTTTTCAGTGCTGACGCATTTATAGCATTGTTGCTAATTCTGGGTGTCGTACTTTTTATAAAACCAGTACAAAAAAATACTCATTTTGAATCAAATATTGATGCAGACCTGATTAATGTGCTGTCCGATTTGAAGATAGGAGACATCAACAACGTTTATGTAAAACAATTAATAGCAAGCGGAAATATAACCAATATCAACCAGTCAGTGCTGGATCAGATAGGAGAATTTTATGCTCAATCAAGCCCTCTTGCGGGTTTATTAGCCCAGAATATCCTAGACAATCTTTCTATACAGGAAAATATTGCGCTGTATTTGGACAATCAATTAATCGCAAGCAAAAGTTCGGTTCCATATTCTAATGCCTCAAAGATTTTTACATCAAGGCAGATAATCAGTGGCATAAACAATGCAAGCGGGGCGGCTACGGGGTATTCGTCCAAAGCTTATCTTTCATCAAAAAGTTTTACTGAATATTCCTATTTTGGCGGATATATCGGAGACGGAAACTTGTCCTCGACAATATACCGGGATGCCTCTCAGGGAATTTTGGGAGTTAGTATGGAAGGAGCCTTTTCGGGAAATTTTAGTGTGTCAATAAACAACAATTTCATCTCGTATTACACCCCAACGTCAAACGTGCCTTTCAAGATAGACTTAACTCCTTTTATCAGCTATCTTAATGACCCTGCGATATTTTACAATAATATAACATTTAGATCCAGCAATGGTTCTAATTTGTATATTGCTGGAGGATATATAAAAACAGTTTATGACAAATCTTTTCCCTTGCCGGGAAGCATTAATTATATTCCTGGAGTTAAAGGGCTAATAAACATTTACAGCAGTTTTTACATTCCAGGAGCACTTTCAGCTCTGAATGTTTATCTGAAATATAACAGCAGCTACGATGTTTTTATGACAATTGGAAATAAAGAAATTTACAGGGGCAATAGCAGCGGCAGCCCGACAACTGTCTTTATAGACAACTCGGTTTTGTCTACCTTGCTAAACTATACTAACCTAAGTAAAAAAACAATTCCATTCAGAATAGGTTTGGATAATGTTTCTTATACAAATAATCAAACTACGAACGTTGATGCAATATCTGTAAGTGATCTGAGTGGAAGTATGGGTGGGAATCCTATGACACAATCGAAACAAGCAAACATAGCATTGATTAATGGAATATTAAATTCCAGCGGAAATAAAATTGGATTAGTTGGATTTGAAGACACTGCAAGGATAACTGACTTTCATAATATCTCAAATTATACAAACTCATTGCAGGTTGTTGTAAATAACTCTTGGGACGCCGCAGGACACACATGCATATGTTGTGGAATAAACAAGGCAGTCGCAGAATTCTTAGGAGATAGGCTTATAGATTATTACACTTTGAATGGGGATAGTCTTGACAAATCTGGATATTCACACACAGCAAATCTTATTAATGGGCCTACATATGCCTCAGGGATTAACGGGAGTGCGCTAAGCTTTAACGGAAACAATCAATATTTGAACGCATTTGGCGTTCCAGAAGTTACTGAAGGAGGAACAATTTCCTTTTGGTTTAAGCTAAACAGGCCATTCAATTCAAGCGTCACAACAACACAAGGTTTATGGTCAAAGTATGTTGATAGCAGTAACAATGCCTTTATCGCTTTGAAGGGAACTGACATGCTTAATCCACCTTCTCCAGGAGCAAGAGGGTCTATCCAAGCAAAAATAGAGGGGCCGTATCAGTCGGGAACACATAACACCGTTTATGTAAGCACAGCTATGACCTCTTGGCAAAATAACACTTGGTATCATATTGCATTAACTTGGGACGAAACTGGATTAAAAATTTACGTCAATGGGTTTTTAAATGGAAGTACAGCAACGAGCGCTGGTATAGGATATACAAGTGGAGATAATTATTTTGGAAGATCAAGAGTTCCTAACGAAGATATGAACAATCCTAGAGACAAATACCTTAATGGAAGTATGGATGAGATAAGAATGTACAATTACGCTTTGAATCAAACGTCAATACGGGGGTTGGTTGTTAATCCGGCTGTTTGTGGAAACAATGTTACTGAAGTTGGAGAAGTTTGCGAGGTGAATGTGAGCAGAAGATGCAGCATTTCTGGAAAAATGGGAATACAGTTTTGTAACAATCAATGCAGTGGTTTTGATGTGTGTATGCAGGAAAGTAATAATAGATTCAGGACAATGATAGTGATGACTGATGGAGTGGCGAATAGAAATTGCCCACTACAAGGCGTAACACCTGACCTTAATGGTAACGGTGTTAGCGATGATCTTGGTGGGGATGATGCAGTTCAAGCAGCATGTGATGCCTTTAACAATTATAGCATAAGAACTTATTCTGTTGCGTTTGGAAGTGGTGCAGATACAAATACAACAAATGCCATAGCAAGCTGCGGCATGGGCAATGCTTATGTTGGAGACGTCAATAACATAATAAGCATATACACAAATATTTCACAACAAATAATCCAGGCAGCTTACAGCGAGCAGACAGTTGTAGGTGTGGGAAATATTTCAACAGAACTTTATCCTGATTCTTATATTGTGGCCAGTTATAATTATGCTGTTCCTTCAGGACTTCTAATCACTTCAGAAACTCCAATATTTGGAAATAATGTCTCCAACGGAACTCTCTATATTCCAAATGACACGCAAATATACAGTGCAAGAGTTGTCTCATATTCAGGGTCAAAATGGACAAGTGTGGTTGATATTTATAACAGTACAAGCGGGGCATACGATAAAGTTTTCGATCTTTCGGATTACAACTCCAGCTTTATCAGTTTAGGTGATCCTTATGCTATTGACATTCCCCCAAGCAAACTTGTTTATGGAAACAACACTGTCAGAGTCAGGCTCGGAGTTGGCTCCCAAGCTTTCAGCAGTGGCGATGGTTCAATATACGACAAAATCATTTACACCCTCGTTAAAAATGTTTCGTCATATTCACCAATTCTTTCTTCAGCACAAGGATGTTTGTGGGAGATAGAATTTGAGGATTCAACAGTTTCCACAATAAATGCTCCCCAAAATTATTCCGGATCAAACAGATGCTACTATAATTCATCAATTTCAGGCAATCATGCACAATTCAATCCTAACGACGCTGTTAACTATGCAGTTTATCTTTTGCTTGTGCAGATTGACCTTAATTTAAACGGAAAGATAGAATCAAAAATAACTGAGCAGGATTTGGCTGTCGATTCAAACACTATTTCTGGAATTCCTTTTGCCTGGGAGACAGAAGTGCAGTCCAGAGTGTGGTACTAAAATAAAGAATAAAAAAATGTTAAACCCAAAAATCATTGGCCAGCGCAAAGCGCAAATGTTTACAATCACAGCAATTTTGTTAATTGCCTTGGTGTTTGCCAGCTTCGAGATATTTTCCATACTCCATGAAAGAGCAGCAATAAAAGAAAGGGTCCACTCTATGGACAATTTTTTAAAATCCTTAGAAAAAAACATGCAGAGACAAATGTACATCTCAGGATACAGAATCTTGTTTTTGGCAAATCAGGAGACAGCCACTAAATTAACATACATAAATAATTTTAACAGTTTTAGCCAGGAAGCCTTTTTTAATGGAAGCGTTGACGGTATCCCAAGCAATATCACGATAGGCACAACATACGCTGACGTTATAAATTCCATAAATCAAAAAGCTGCCAAGATAAATGTGAATGTAGTCCTTAATAACACTGTCTTTAGTATAACACAAAATGACCCGTGGAATGTTAGGGTTAGCATGGTCTCTGATTTTGTAATGACTGATGTGCAAGGACTTGCTCTTTGGAATAAAAAACAAAACATTTCGGTTTTAATACTCGTAGACAATTTTGAAGACCCTCTTTTTGCAGTTGGCAGCGGCGGAAAAATAACAAGAAAAATAAAACAGACAATCTATGAAGGGAATTACGTCACTGGAAGCAATTCTTCAAATTTTACAAATCATTTTATAAAAGGATATTATGCAAGTAATCCTAGCGCCCCAAGTTTCTTGATGAGGCTTGAAGGAAATTTTTCTGCAAATCCTAACGGCATTGAAAGCTTTGTGATAAAGGAAGCTTTGATACAGCAAGGAGTAAGTGTAGATACTTACAAAGATTCATTAGATTATATTTATTTTGACCCTTCCAACAATCCTTACAAATGCTATCCTACCACTCCTCCAGAAAGTTATTTCAGAATAGATCTTCAACACCTAGCAAAGTATAACTTGACTAGTCTGTATTGTTCATAAATCTGTCACGCCATCTTTATCCCTCCTTATCCATAAAACTCTAGAAAAAGAAAGATAATAAAACTAATTTTTATGTTTTCCACTAATTCGAGAAAAAGAAATATTTAAATACTAAAATTCCATAAATGTAACATAGTTGATAATTAAATAAAAGGAGGTTGATATGAAAAAAACAAACGAGGTATTGTCTAAGGCTGATAAGAAAGGTCAAGCAGCTATGGAATTTCTGATGACATATGGTTGGGCTATTTTAGCTGCAGTAATTGTTGTCGGAGTTTTATGGTATTTGATTGGTAATCCCGCAAATCTTGCAGGAGATAGATTCCAGTTAAGCGCACCTTTGGTCGCTAATGCAATGTCTTTAACAAGCTTGCCTGTCGGTACTGGAAGCGTTACGATTGAATTTAGAAATGGTCAAAGTCAAACAATTACTGTGACAAGTATTGATTTTCCAGACAAATCAATTTGTAGCAATAGTTCAATGAGCGTGCCTATAGCTGCGGGAAATTTAACATCTTTCACACTTGGTTGCGTTTCTCCAGGTTTATTGACTGGTGACAGGTTTAACTCTGGTGTGACTATAAAATACACTGTATCAGGAAGTAGCGTAACACAACAGTCAACTGGATCAATATCTGGTAAAATTCCTTAATTTTTTATTTTTATTTTATATTCTAATTCTAAGTTTTTTTATTTAATGGGAATTCTGATTAGTTTTCCAAAAGCAAGATTTAAAAGTCTTATAAAATTTTAGTTATATTGGCCTATTAGTCTAATGGTAGAACATCTCGTTTACACGCGAGGACACCTAACGGTTTCCTTCGCTTAACCTTCCCTTGAGAGAGTTGTTCAACGCGGAGTTCAAAATGACCGCATACAACCCTGTATTAAGGAAGCGCTAAAGCGAAATCGCTAAAAGCCGAGAAGGCGGAGGTCCGATTCCTCCATGGGCCATAGTTAATCAATGAAAAAAGAAGCATTTCAGAAAAGGTGGTATTATCGATTGCTTCAAATAATCTTTTTGGGCTTTTTTATATTCTTTATAATTGTAGGTTTTCGAGGTATTTTCTACGGAGAGGGTGAGCCATTTGTTGGGTTCATCCTTGCAGGCATTTTAGCTATCGTGTACTGGCTAATCATGAGAAATAAAGGTTTGATAGGTGGTTTCGTTTTTGGTGTGATATTTGGCCTTCTTTTATTATTTGTAATATCTAAACTTAATCCGGGAGACGAAATAGCTGGGATAGTGATATTTACCCTATTAATAAGTGGATTATTTTTTGCTTTCATAGGATATTTAATTTAAAATAACTTTACAAAGAAGAAAAAGAAAATGAAAAAGTACACATGGAGAAATTGCATAGAATATCTTAAAGATAATCCTAATGGATATTGGTTTAAAAGAAAACTTTACGGTTGGGGATGGGTTCCCGTAAAATGGCAAGGATGGCTCGTAGTTCTTTTAGCCACATCTATTTTCATCGCTAGTATTTATGTCGGAGAAGTTGATGATGCTCCTGGTGCTGTGGTGATGGGATTTTTGTTGATGCTTGCGATCATATTTTTCTTCGGTTATTGGAAAGGCGAGAAACCTAAATGGAGTTGGGGAAAATAAGATATTTAAACTTTGAATTATTCTTATTGATATGAAAAACAATGACAAAAAAATCAAGTGTCATTCTTACCACCAAGGCGCTGGCGCAATTTATGGCCTTGGATTTATCGGAGCTGTTGTCTATTATGTTTCTCAGGCAACAAGTTTCTGGGGCGGGGTTTTAGGAATATTAAAGGCCATTCTCTGGCCAGGATTTCTAGTTTATGAATTGCTTAAGTTTTTAGGAGCGTAAAAACATAGTCAGGTTTTATTCATCACTTTGAATTAGTAAAGTTTAAAAGGATATCGAGGCTTTTTTTAACATGTCTGACGAAAAGCCTGGAAAGAAGGAAGAACATGAAGCGCTTGAAACACAATTAGACAAGAAATATTCTGAAAAAAATCCTGCACTGCCTGAAAATACTGACAAAATTCAGAAAGAAATGGAGAAGACAAAAAAAGAGCTCGAAAAATTAAAGGTTTCCATTACAAAAAAATATCCATTCACACAATCTATCAGTATTTTACCTCCACAATCAATAAAGTTTTTTATTGAAGAAGAGGAAGTCCCTAAAGAGACAGAGAAATATCTGCAATTGTATATGATTGTTCCTGAAGAAAAATTTAAAGAAATAAGTAAAATCAAGACAGACGTTGTCAAGATGATAACGCCTATACAGGAAAAATTAAAAGAAAAAGTCTGGCTTCAGATTAAAACTCCTGTTGATATTTGGGAAATATGCTTTGATTCTAAATTTGAGTTAATCAGTGCAGTTGCCTTGTCTATTCCAATTTATGACAAAGGGATTTTGGCAGGATTAAGAGTTGCTGAGATCCACAAATCAATGGTTTTGCAGAAATTCGAGAAATATGTTGTTAGTTATGTTTTGGGTGGAAGTTTTGTTAGAGGAGACACCTTGAAGACTTCTGACGTCGATGTTTTTATTATAATAAACGATACTGATGTTAAAAGAATGCCGAGACTCGAATTGAAAGAAAGACTTAGAGGGATAATTTATGAGTATATATCCAAGGCTTCTGCGCTTGCTGGTGTGAAATCAAACATGCTCAATGTCCAGATTTATCTTCTGACTGATTTTTGGGAGAGTGTCAAAGATGCGCATCCGGTTATTTTCACTTTTATAAGAGATGGTGTTCCAATCTACGACAGGCATACATTCATGCCTTGGAAAGCTCTTTTGAAGATGGGAAAGCTAAAGCCTTCTCCAGAGGCAATTGACATGTTTATGTCAATGGGAGACAATTCTGTCAAAAGAGCCAAAAAAACTTTTTTAGACATTTTATTGCAGGATATTTATTGGAGTGTTATAACTCCGAGCCAAGCTTTGTTAATGTTGTACGGGTTGCCACCTCCGAACACAAAAGAAACTTTCAAAGAAATGAAAAGAATTTTTGTTGACAAGGAAAAAATGTTAGAGCCAAGGTTTATTAAAATTTTAGAGGAGATAACAATAAAATACTACAAAGGTTATGAACACGAAAAAATTAAAGAAGTTAGCGGCACAGAGTTGGATAGGCTATTGAAAGGCACTGAAGATTATCTTAAAAGACTTAAAGAGTTGAGAGAACAAATTGAAAAACATTCTCAAGAAAGAATAATTGACCAGCTTTACAAAGATGTTTTTGATTTGCTTAAAATAATTACAGGAAAAACCTCACAAGACGCAATTGTTGAGGAATTTGAGAAGAGTTTTGTCAAAAAAGGAAAATTCAATTCACAACATTTGAGGATTTTAAATGAAATTGTAGATGTGAAGGCTGAATCAAAGAAAACAAAACTAACAATACATAAGTCTGATGACGCAAGGAAGAACTCAAGCATACTCCTTAGGGATTTGATGGAATATACCCAAAGAATAGAACTAGCCTCTTTTGAAAGAGGAAGAATGCTTCTTAAATACAGCAAGGGAGAAATTGCAGAGCTTGTCAGCGCATCTGACAAGAGTTTCTTAGTTCAGGGAAGCATAATAAAAGAGATTGGAGAAAAGATTGTTGTTTCAAACATGGAAGCTTTGTCAAAGGCTTTGCAGGAGCAAAAAGACAAGAAGAATATATCGATAAACCCAAAGGTTTTTGACCTTCTTAGAAAAGAGCTTGGTGAGTTTGAGATTTTGGTTTAGTTAAGTTTTTAAATCAGAATTTTTTCTCTGGTAAATGCATTGGTATAAAATAGTATGCAAGGAATGTCACCAGGGTGCTGGCAATAGGCAGACTCAAGAATTATATGCTTTTTCTCCAGATGTAATTGGAGCAATTAAAAAATACAGACATACTGGCGGAGTACCCCACAATAGAATTCCTGAGATTAGACCTTTAAATGAAGAGGAAAGTTCTTTTTTAGAGGGTAAATTAATAGAAGCTGGCAGAAATTTAGGTAAAACAAAAAGTAAAAGAAGTGCGTTAAAAATTGACCTCCAATAATTCTAAAAACCTTTTTTTCTTGTTCTATTCATGCAATACATATTCATTCTGGGAAGAAACCCTGAATTATCAAAGGAAGAAGTTTTTTGTTATTTGAAAAAAGAAGAATTTAAAGTCTTGAGTTCAGGAGATTTTGAGAGTGCAGTACTTGTTGATATTGACAAGGAACTTGAAGCGAAAGCTATTGATAAGCTTGGAGGAATTATTGGAATTGGGAAAGTTTTGTGCAAAATTAATGTTAAAGAACTTGAAGCTAAAAAAATTTATTACGGCACTGAAAATAAAATAATTTATGTCATATGGAATTTTGCAAAAAACAATTCTTACAATAAAGTTTCAGATTATCTGAAAAAAAGGTTTAAAGAGGAGAAACTCAAAGCTTCTGAAAAACCATTGACTGGATATTTGGAACTGCAGGACGGAAATCATGTTAAAATATCTTCAGGATTGATTGATGAAGAATATTTTGTAACGGATGATTATTTTGGAAAGATTATAGAAAGGTCTGACTACAAAAATTTGGAAGAAAGGGACATGAAAAAACCGGAAAGAAGAGAATCTTTAGCAATTTCTCCTAGGTTAGCAAAAATTATGATAAACCTTTCTATGACAAAAAAGGGTGAAACTCTTTTGGATCCATTTTGCGGGATTGGAGTCATTCTTCAAGAAGCTTTATTGCAGGGAATGAATGTTGTTGGAGTCGACAAAGACGAACGAGCAATTTCTGGAGCCAGAAAAAACTTGGAGTGGAAAAGATTCAATAAAGAAGATTATAAATTAATAAATGATGATTCAAGCAGGCTTGGACAAGCGAGGGCACAAGCAATTGCAACAGAGCCTGAGCTTGGAGAAAAATTCAAGAGTTTACCGTCGAATGAACAAATAAATAATATTATCAATAATTATGAAAAACTTATGTTTAGAGTTTTAAGCAATTTGAAAAACAAGGTTTCTGGGAGAATTGTTTTTACAGCTCCGTTGGTAAAAGATCACAGAAAAAACAGGAAAGGGTGTGACATTACAACAATAGCTCAAAGATTAAATCTGAGGATAGTAAAAAATTTCCCGGAATTCAGGGAAAACCAGATAATTGGAAGGGAAATTTTTATTTTGGCAAAAGCTTAAAAATAGGAATTCTTAAAGTTGGATATGACAGAAATACAAGATAGCTTGTTATATATGGATAGGTATTTGAATCAGCAGTCAGGCAGCGAAGAACAAAGAGCAGTAGCAGAGGCTCTTACTGGCAAAAATGGGACTTATGAAGAAATGGAATATGGGAGTGAACGTTTTAGGAATGAAATGATTCATTTATTTATGAAGGCTTTACCAACTAGCATAGATTGTATAAGGTTTGATCCAGATTTTAAAAAGATTGAAAATAGCGATTTAGTTGGAATATTAAATAAGATTGACTTAACAAGTATTATTCATGTTGGTGGCAAAATTCAGCAAATTAGTCCAGAAGCATGGTTGAAAGGTGAAAGAGGAAATCTTTCTGAAGAATATACAAAACTGGTTTCAAATTATCAGCGATTTAGAAAAGAATTAACAGCAAAATTATCTTAGACTACACAAATCTTAAAAATATAAAATTTATGAACAATTATGGAATCTAGGGAAAGGCTGGAATTTGTTTATAAAAACATCAAGGAAGCGCCTGATAACGGGCTAGTGGTTTTAGAGCTGGATGGAAATTTCTATGCTTTTTATGCGAAAGAAATTCGCAGAATTCGTTCAGGAGAGGATAATACAAAAAGAATAAAAAAAGCATACGATGTTGTAAGATATTTCCCTATAAGCGCCAGTGCTAGAATCAGACCAATAAAGCTTGATGAGAAAAAATTCAAAGAGCTCACGAACTTAATTTTAAAAATTTAATTCTTCCAAACCTTTATAAAGGAATTTTCTTGTAAGTATTATATCTAAATTTATGTTTACAAATATAAAATGACTAAAGGAAAAGTAATTCAATTTCGAAGAGGAAGACATACCATTACTGAGAAGCATTTTCTTATAGAAGTTGATGGATTAAAAACAAGGAAAGAAGCTGAGAAACTTGTCGGCAAAGAAGTTGAATGGAAATCACCTGCAGGTAGAATAATCAAAGGAAAAATTTCTGGAGCTCATGGGAATAAAGGAGTTGTGAGGGCAATTTTCGAGAGAGGACTTCCAGGGCAAGCAATAACTACAGGAGTTGAAATAAAATGAACGGACAGGCAAAAAAGTTTAAGAGAATGCTAGAAGGAATGGTCGGTGGTAAGGTAACTCTTGTGATTGGTAAGGATGGTAAGACTAAGGTTGATGACATTTTAACCCCAGAATATAATACCCCCAATGGAAGAGATGGGCTTTACGTTGGAAATCATCAAGTTGCATTAAACAGAATAACAGGTATTGAAGGAAACACAGTTTATATGGAGGAAAGGGCAAAATGAGCACAATTTTGGATTACGTTGTAGATGATGGAGAGTGCAGTGTTGTTGTTGAGAATGGAGACCGAATCGAAATAGATTTGCCTAAGAACTCTAGACCTTACTCAGCAAATGCTGGAGGAAAATATGATAAAAGAAGATAATCCTGATGTGAGAGAAATGCAAGACAAGATTGCAAAACTATCTGGAAAAACATTGGTTTTTGGGAATTATGATAATCAGGGGAATTTTGTTATAGCTCCACCTGATTTTGAAAGAACTAATTTTGATGAGCAATACAGATCAGACTCATATTTAATTGATGAAAACGGAATAGCAGACACATATAATTTTGAAAACAGTAAGATGTTACGTAGAATATTGCCCCCAATTGTTGGTGCACTCCCTTCTGTCTTGGACAGTTTTGAGAGAAAAAATATAGACTTAGCAGACATGAAATTCTTAAAAGTTAGATTAACACCTTTATTTTTAAGACCGCAAGTAAATGATTTTAGGACAAGAGTATAATGGATTTGGATATTCCACCTAGTTTTAAGAAATCAATTAGAATTTTGACAAGAATGGAAATAAGTGATTTAATAGCCAGCGGCAACATTAGGTTCATGGAAAAAACTGATCGGACTAAATTTCCAATAGAAATGCCTGCACCTAGACATTTAGATTTAAATCAAATTTATAATTTTGAATATGTTTTACTCGGAGAAAACGGACAACCTCAGCTAAAAAATTCTTATTCTAATAGAAGATTAATTGAAGCTCCAGGAATAATATATAAAACGCAGTCTTTAACTAAAATAATGGGGAGAGACACTTTCAGATTAAAATTATTTTCACCTAACTAATATGGCATTAAGAAAAGCAAATTCGTATTCAAAAAGAAGAGTTGTCCCTTATACTAGGGTGAGCAAGCAGAAAAACAAGGCATACATAAAGACGATCCCGCCGCAAAGCATAGTTAAATTCACAATGGGAAGCGAGCCATTTTTTAATGCTGGAAAATTCCCTCATCAGCTTACGATTATTTCTGAGGAAAAAGCCCAAATAAGACATAACGCACTTGAAGCCTGTAGGCAGTATATTAATAAAAAGATGGATACGGAGCTGTTAGGGCAGTATCTTTTCAAAGTTATTCCATACCCACACCACATTCAAAGAGAGAATAAAATGCTTACGGGAGCTGGAGCGGATAGAATGCAGACAGGAATGCAGCTTTCATTCGGGAAGGCTGTCGGAAAATCTGCAATCGTAAAGCCTGGTTCAAGGATATTCTTTATAGCTGTTCCAAATCCAAAAGCAGTCCAATTTACAAGAGAGATTTTAAGGGAGATAAAATCAAAACTTCCTTGCAGGATTAAAGTTCTTTATGAAGACCATTCTCCAAAAAAGGAAGAAGTGCTATAACTTTAGTGTAGTAACAAAATAGAAAGATTTATAAATATGTGATTTCTGAAGAAATTATGGTTAAAGTATTAATAGACAGATTTGAAAAAGAAGATGACTCAAATGAAGAGTTTGGATATACTGTAAGAACTGACGTACATGGGTATAGTAATTTATTTTACCAAAATAGGGCGAGACTGATGGATGGGAAATTTCTTTTAGATGCGACTAGAGAAAATAGCGTAAATGCAAGGTATCATCAATTTAATATAGTAGACAACTCTAGAAAAGCAAATAGGATTCTAGGCATTAAAGCTAGAGAAAAAGCAACAGAATTCGTAAGAGAGTTAGTTCCATCAATACAAGACAGAACATCTCAAAGAATTTCAAGAACTAAACCAAAGAAAAAATCAAAATGAAATCCTTAACAAAAATAATTACAATTACTGGGGCATTGACATTACTGCCTTTTGGTATAAAAGACCAAACAAACCCACAAAACAAAACATATTTAAATAAATCAAATGATAGTTATAATTCAGACTCTGCATACACAGTAACAAGAGTCAATATAAATCAATAAAATGGCAGAAAAAAAGTTAACAAAAGAACAAGAGAAAGAATTGAAAGAACAGGCCAGAGGATACGCTTTGAAAAATCTTGGGGCTAAGTCTAGTATACTTAATCTAGCAGCTGCTTACTTTGCAGACAGAAAAAATGCTTATGGGGATGCTGGAAATTCTGCTGTTGACCAATACTTATACCAACCTACAATAGATAGTGGTGCAAGATATACCGATCCAGGAACAGGAAAAGAAGTGGGATTAATGTCTCAGGCCCTATTAGGATCAAGAGAGGACGGAGATAGATATACTGGAACACTTACTGAAAGAAAGATACTCAAACAAGCCTCAAAAATATTAGCTGGTTCTTTAGTTAATGTTAAAGTTTCAGATATATTAAGTTCTATGGGTTCAAAGGCTGAACTTAAACCCGAATATGCTGATGCCTACATTGTTGATGTAAAAGACAAGAAACTTGCTGATGTTATTGGTGCAGGTCTTTCTGATGAAGAAAAAGAAGCTATTGGAGATAGATCTGTAGCAGATTATGTATTAGGCAATTACACTCAATGGCTTACTGACACTAAAGTCGCTGAAGCTTTAAACTTAAGAGCTAAGGACACCCTTGGTGGTTTGGAAGCAATTTTAAAAAAGCCTGAGAATAAAAAGAAAAAGTAAAATGAACGACCTTGCTAGATATTTCGCTAATACTGCATTGGTTCTTTCTGGAGCTACATGTGTCGCTGGTTCTGTTCCAGCAAGTATAAATTACACGTATGACTCGGGAGAAAAGAAGGTTATTCTTGGGGACAATAAATTGTATAATTATGGTTTTGCTGGAGCAATGATTATTGCAGGATCAACTGCTCTTGTATATGGTGCTAAAGAGATAACAAAAACAAACAAGAAAAGAGAAGAAGATAAAAAAAATGTTTCTATACCCAATTCACATCTTTAATTTTTTAGCCTTCACTCCAATCCAACAAGATCTCTGACAAGTCTTGTCATAACATCCATAAATTCTTTTGTCCTGTCTTGCCAGACGTCGATTTCAATCCCCTTTAAATCTCTTATTTCACCATGAGAAATTTTCTTGTGGAGCATTAAGACATCTCTGTACCATTGAACATACTTCATTTTTAACTTTCCTCTTGTCACAAAAGTTTCTCTCAAATCAACTGCAAGATGTTCTGGAGAAGGAGGCAAAACGTTTGCCGCAATCAATGCTGCATGTGCTGAATCAACCATTGCCCAGTACAGCCCCTCAACTGCTCCGAGCTGTGAAGACTTGCTTCTTGTCAGATGCATAGGCGCTCTTTGCAAGCTAACATAAATTGCCTCTGGAGAAGGCCTCATTTTTCCTTCAAGCAACAATCTCTTTAAAGGTTCGAAAAAACCGCCATAGTCAAGCATTGCTTCGCCATATCTTAAAACATTTATTATGGTCGGATCGCCTCTCATTAAATCTTCCCACCATGTACTTAGTTTCGTTGTATTGACATGAAGGCTTTGCTGATATGGATTTCTTCTCAAAAGCTTTTCCAATTCTTCCCTGTACCATGCAATAATCTCTTCATCGAGCTTTACTGAAACATCATCTATGATTATTACAATATCAATGTCTGATCCGGCAACAGATTCTTCTTTCGCAACGCTTCCAAAAAGAACTACAGATTTTATGAACTTGTCAAATCTTTTGTAAGCTCTAACTGCAAAGTCCATCGCAATGTCATGCTCTGTTTTAAGCTGCAAACTTGGAAGCTGTCTGTCCTGCTCTTCCTGCTTTTCCTTTTCAAAACCGGGCTTTCTTAATTTCTTTTCCGGACTAACAACCTTCTTTTTTATAGAATTTTTCTTTCCCATATGCCTCTTTTTTACAGATAGTTAAAGTTTAAGCTCTTTTTAAAAGTTTTCAATTTTACTGGAAGATAGGGATGACGAAGTGATTTGAAAGAATGTCAATGGGCAGGAACATATTTAGACATATTGTCATCCAGCCATTTTATTGTAGCTTTTTGGACATCATCAACTTTTAATCCTATAAAACCCTGGGCAACTTTTTCAATTGGAGCTCCACTATCTTTTTCTCCTATGGGCAAACCAAATTCTGGGACAATTGTTTTTATTGCATAACACCACTTAAATCCAGCGTTTCCTATAGATTCTTCGCGACATTCTGTATATTGATTGTATTCTGCATCTTCACGTATCTTGTCATAATTACCAAAACATAGTTTCACAGAGTCTGTTCCAAAGACTTTTATCTTTATTCTTTTTAACTCGGTTTCATATTTTGCCCCTATTTCAATCTCCTTCTTTAACTGATCACGAATTAATGGGAGGATTGCTGGACCCATAGCAATAATGTTTCTGTAAGCTTCGCAATCGAGATATGGAGAAATCACTGAGTGAAAACTATTATTTTTGCAGTGTTCCCTCCATTCACTAACAGCCTGATTAAATTTATCTTCCAGAGCCATAAAAATTCATTTTTCGGTTGTTTTTAAATTTTTAGTAACAAACCTAGTTTTGGTAATTCTATAGTAGAAAAAAAGATTTAAAAATGAGATTTATGTTTTTCTGCTCATGTCAATAGAAAAAATAGCTAGAGGAGTAGGAATTGCTTTAGGAGCCGTAGGAGTATTGTACATGTTGTGTTCTAGCAAAGTTGAAAATATTCACAAAAAAAATAATCTTGAAGCAAATGCACTTAGAATTGAGGAGAGTGCTGGAACAAGATGGGGCTATGAATTTCTTGATTCAAACACATATGGCACCGTTATAACATACAAGGGGAAAGACGGAAAATTACGCCAAGCAGGATTGAGATTGAATAAAGATGATTCTTTGGAAACTTATAGTTTTGATAATTTGAAACCAGCTTCGTCATCAAAGTCAAAATAATTACAGGTTAATTCTTCATCTTTTTTTATGTTGCGTTTTGCAATCGATTTGGTTTTTGTTAAATCAATTACATTTGGATTCTTAGAGTGATTAAAGAATCTTGCATTATCAGGGTTTATAACGTGTCTTTTTTCATTTTTTTCATAATAACCAAAATGCAAAACAAAAGATTTTGCAACATCTGGAAGTTTTTTGAAATCTTTATCTTTTATCATAAAATCAAAACCTGGCACGAATTCCCAAACCAGTTTTCCTTTAGGGATAAATTCTCCTGCAAATAAACCTAAACCATGTATTTTGCTTTTGCCAAGATATGTTTTTACGAGAAGCATTTTAGATTAAAATTTATTTTATTCCATACTTCTTCCAGACATTCTGTTTCCGCCTGCACCCTGCATTGAACCTCCGAGCTCTGCGGGAAGTCTTGAGAATCCCGCTCCAAAAGTTTCGTAGTTGACGGAAGGAAGCATCATTCCAAAACCTCCATAGTAGTCTTGAAGTAAACCTGGAGACTGATTCCAATACGGACCTTTTCCTGAAGTATTCATCTTTGGTCCCAACAATTCCAAAGAAGGATAAACAGGAGAAGATTTAAAATGTGTCCATATTGTTGACCCCTCAATAATCTTTTTTATTTCTTCAGTTTTAACGCCTGATTTTTGTAGCTTTTCCATTATCATGTTTAACGGCACATTTCCCTGCCCCATTGCAAGTTCTGTGTGCTCAAATCCAAAATTGTCAGAAAGATGCAAGTGTTTTAAGACAGGACCCAGTTTTTCTGATTCTCTGACAATATCTTCCTCGCTGTATCCATATTTCCTAAGCATGTTCATATGGCCAACATCTAAAGTTGCACCAATAGTCTTTTCAGCAATATGCATGGCTTCTTTTTCGCCCATCCCTTTTTCTTTTACAGCCCTCTTGACAAATTCTTCCCGTGACTTCTCCACAAGAGCCTTTACGTCTTCACCTGTACTCAAAGCAAATCCTGCCGGGGGGTTTTCAATTGTCAATATTGGAGTTGATTTCCCATATTTTTTATAAGCTTCAAAAGCAGCGTTTCCATAAGTTTGTGAAGATTGTTTTAATGCAAATTCTTCTATTGGAACGTACATTTTCGGGGCAACATTCAACTGTGGAGATTTTAATGCGAGCAAAAAATCATGCATTACTTTAGATTCTGTAAATGGATTTCTATCATTTCCCATAGCTTCTCCAAGATGCTTGGCGAGCTCCTGCAATTTTTCTTTTTGCCTATCATCTCCAAATTCATAAGCCTTACTAAATAAAGAATGAGTCATCTTGTGCATTTCCTCCAGATAAAGATGCGCATCTTTAAATTTTCTATAAACATCTTGCTGGGCAGAAGGCAATAGATTGGGATTAAAATTTTCTTTATTCATTTCTTCAATAATGGGCTCGAGTAAAGGCCTATTCCTTTCAAGAATTTCATCGAACCTTTCTTTCTGGAAAAGTATTTGGGTTATCTGATTATCCCAGTTTGTTTCATTTAATATAGCAAGGTTTTTTTGAGGGTTATATTCTTTTTTTACAACTTCTCCTCCTTCAGGATACCATCTTTCCTCTTTCTCAAGAGGAACTAACTTTCCAGACTCCCTGTCAACTGCAATAATTCTTCTGTAATCTCTTCCGCCTTCTTTTGTTGGCTTAGGACCGAATTCCGAGCCTGGCAAACCTTCAGCGGAATGAAAGTTTACAGGAATGTTTCCGTCAGGATTTAATTCGTGGCTTCTTTCAAGAGTCTGAATAATTTTCTTTTCAGCTAAAACTCTGTCTGATTCGCTATAACCCCCTCTTCTAGGGTCAATTCCTGTCGTGTCTATAACTGGACCGTGAACAGAAATTCCTATGCCTGTCAATTTTGCAAGTCTTCTTGTTTCTTCAAGATGCTGTTTTGCTACCTGGTCAAAAAAATCAGGAGTGACTGCCTCAATCTCAATATGCTTGACTCCTGCAGAAAGTTTGTCTGAAACTTCTTTAAGAACATTGGCTGATCTTGGATCTGTTGTAACACCAAGAGACCCAGCACTAAAATATTTGCTAGAAGGATAAGACTTGAATGTAGAAACTCCTCCTTGATAAATTCCTTCAATTGTATATTTGCTTTTTTCTGGCATTTTAAAACCTACGGTTTTACATCCCTCTCGCAACTTCTTTTCTCCGCCTCCTTGAGAAGTCTGTATAAACCTCTTTATTAATAATTAAACAACACAAATTTTGTTTATATATTTTCCTAAGGCAATTTAGGCTGGTACTTCTTTTCTTTTTTTGAAGATAGATCACGACTTTCACTTCTTTCCCTTTCATCATCAAATCTTTCCGGAATTGAATATTTTTCGAGGTTTGAGTTTCCTTCATTTGCCCTTTCAGAGCTTGTGAAAAATCCTTCCTGTCTGAAAACGTCATCTCTAGCCCTTCCAACTCTGTCAAGGTCAACTTGTTCCGGAATGTTGCCTCTTGTCCCTGTGTCCATTATATATTTTTTTTCGTCGTCGCCATTTCCACCCCCAATAGAATACTTGAATGGGTCAGAATCTTTGCTATTGCCTGTTTGAGCCGGTGTTTCAAATCTTCTGCCTCCGATAATAATCTCGGGAGCTTCAGCAATTTTTTCAAGCACTGGAGCTCGTGTCGACAAAGCTTCGCTAAGCTCTGACAAATTACTTTCATCTTCTGAAAAAAGAGGCGAAAATTTTCTTGCAAAATTCAGTGTTTCCTCAGCGTTTTCCCTTTCTCCCTTTTTTATCTCAACAGGAATGTCTCTAGATTTTTTGTGTTTTTGTGTGTGTTTTTTCTCTTTCTTTTGCATTAAAAATTAATGTATAACAAATATATAAATTTACCTTTGGATTATAGATTAAATAATAATTTTACGCTGATAAGTTTTTGTTTAACATAGGATTTTTTCTTCTGAAATTTTGCAAGTTTTTTTGAAACTTGATGAAAGTTGCCCTATCTTTTTCATCTTTTAATTTCTTTTTGCTTAGAGCCCTTTTCATTCCTTCTTCAATTAAATCCAAATAATTGCCAAAACCTGTGTGCAAAATAGCATTTATCACTAAACTCCTATCTATCCCAGCCATGTTTGTATACTCATCTATAAGACCCAAAGTTTCCTTTGTTACATTAACTGAAATTTTCTTATATCCTTTGCTTTTAATTAGTTTTAGCCATTCTTGTTCTGCTTTATCTTTGTCCATTTTATCCTCCATAAAGTAATACCTAAGTAATACCAAAAGTATTATTTATAAACCTTTCGTTTTTATTACACCTTGCCTTTAGAAAAATTTTATATACTAGCCTTGACTTAATAAAAAATGGAAAAGAAGCTTAACAAAGAAGGACAAAGTGGTTTACCATTAAACCCCCAAGGTTTAACAAGGAAATTTTTAAAGGGGTTCGGATTTTTCTTATTTTTAATCGGTGCTTTTTTTATTATAACTTCATTCTTCAGAGTACCAATAACAGGATTTAGTATTTCTAACCAATCACGAGGAGGAATCTCTTTTGTAGGGATTGTTCTTGAAATAGTGGGGGTCTTGCTCATGGTCATTAAAGGAAAAAGGAATTAGGTGTAAGCAGGCATTCCGTGGGCTTTTTTGTAGATTTCAAACAGATTAAAAGTCGCTTCTTGAGCTTTTTTAGTACATAATTTTCTCAGATGTTCTTTCTCTATCCAACTGTCTTTTTTAATTTCTCCAATCTCTTTTTTTTTCTGCTTCTCCTCCTTAGGTTTTGATTTCGAAGCTTCTTTCTTGTCATAAAATCCAAAAAGTGCTAAAAATGGATTTGAGCTATCTTTATTTTCAACAGGCTTTTCATCTTCTTCACTAAGAAAAAAATCTATCTCTTCTTGCATCTGCTTCAAGCTTTCATCAGAAGCTCCCTCAACAAAACCTAATGCCAGTTCTAAATCTGATTTGTCTATCTCCTGGTATAATTTTGCAATTTCTTCCTCGTTTAAAGCATATCCTCTGAAAGTAACTTCTGCCAAGCCACCAAATGCATAATGGGATTGCTGTGCGACCCGCTGTGGGATTCCCCTAAATCTAAAGTCAACCAGATAACAGCTGTAATATTTTCTTTTTATTGATTTTAAAAAATGCTCCTTTGAAAATTCTATCGGGAGATTTCCTTCTAAAGCCTCTTCCTTAATTTTTAATTCCTGTTTTCCTAAGAGGGTCAATTCTAAAAGTAGAGTGTTGAAAACATTTACCAAAGCTGGGTCTCTCCCAAAATCTTTATTTTGCAATTTTGCTGCTGCGACTAAATATGGTTTTGCCCATTTTGTGTAAAGTTTTAAAGAGTTAACCTGACTTTTTAGATAGGCTCTTTCCAGCCCATATCTTTTTGTTAATTCTCTTTCAGACTGGCCAAGCCAAGCATTAAATTCTATAACCCTCGACATCACAATCCTTTTTATTCTGTCATTTAAGTCTAAATCTTTTGCTTCTTTTTCATTATCTGCAACTAAGAAAGCATCTAAAAGTGTTTGAAATCCGGCCTGACCCAAAGCCATTGCCTTTACACTGGAGTTTCCTTTTTGTATGTCAACTTTGTCCATCCAAAGTTGTTTTAGAGAAAGCCTAGCTGCTTGAGAAATGTTTGGGTCTTTTGATTTTAAATCTGTGTAAATTTTCAACCTTATTTTAAATTCTTTCAAATCATAGATGAGATTTAAGACACTTCTCAAGACGGTGTTTACATCTCCAAGAATTTTTGCGCCCTGCTGCTGCATTATTGTTGCTCTTTGACCTAGCTCTGAAAAATGCCCTGAACCCGGCGATGAAGCAAAATTATCAGAAAGTTTTTCAGTCTTCATCCCAAGATCCTGCATTAAATCCAGAATAAAAAAATAAACCGGCTCTAAAGTTTCCGTGCTTGAGTCGTAGACTAATTTGTGCTCTGCCTCTGGCTCCCCCTTTTTTTTATAGTAAGGACTGATATCTTTGATAATTTCGTAAACTGCTTTTATGTCACCCATTTTATCGTTTCTTTATACTGTGTTATAGGAATTAGAGTTTAAAAAAGGTTTCTAAGGAGGAAAAAGTTTAATTCTGAATAATTCAAAATCCTTAAAAACTCTAATTTATTATATAAACTATGGGATTGTTTAATAGAAAAGAGAAGGTGCTTGATCTTTCCGAAAGATACAGGAGCAGGCAAAAAGTAGCAACGTTAAAACATCAGCTTAAGAATGGCGGCGGAGAACCTCAAATTTCTGCACCTGTTACACCCAGCCCAATGGGATCTGCCCCTGCACCGATGACAACAAATTCAAATTCCAATGAAGGTTCTGGAGGATTTTTTAGTTTTTTAGGAAATTTAGCTTCGAGTTCACCTGCTGTTAGTTCATCAACTCAACCGAGTGTAAAACCTTATTCTTCTGGAATAAGCGATAATGAAGACAGTCTTTCTATAGAGGATAAAAAGAAAAAATTTGCGAAAAGACTTATGGATATGACAACAAAACTGGAAGAAGTTTCTAATAATATTTATAGATTGCAACACAGAATTGAGCTAGTTGAAAAAAAGCTTAGAATCAATAAGGATGATTAAAAAATAAAAGATGGATGCGGGATTCATAAAAACCCGCAGGAGGTTTTTATAATGGATGAAGAAAAAGAGGAAGGGGTAAGTAGTCGCGTCAAGAACGTCACTAATTATGGGATAGATACTGGATTAAATGGAATTCTTGAGAATCACCCTGGCTGGATAAGTTATAGAGATAGTCTTAGAAGCCACATAGATGAACAAAAGTTTGAAGCGGAAAAAAATAGAATCTTTGCAGAAACCAATGAAGCATCCAGAAGTGGAAAATTTGCTTCAGAATATTTAATGTGGAAGCATGTTTACGAACAGATAGCAAAAGTTGTTGCTTCTGGAAAAGTATTTGATGATTTTGGAAATGAAGTTATACTCAATAAAAGCCTTGAAGAAAGGGCTAGTAATGGTTTTTTTGTTGGAGGAGCTAGAAGAGAGTTGTCAGAACAAACTGAGTTAGACAAAAAGATTGGAGCATTTAACGAACTTTATGATTTAATGAAAAAAGGAGATTATGCACAAAGGATGCCTGAATTGGCAGAGGCTGCTGCGACAATCCAAGATGCAGGCATGCTAAATGCCGCTGTTGATATTTTGAAGTATCATGGTTTAATTGATGGCAGAAAATACTCTATAATTAAAGATTCAATAAAAGAAAAAGCAGATGGTGTTTATGAAACAGCTTTAACAAAAATTGAGGAATATTCCTCAAAACCCGTTCAAAAAGCGGCTGCTGCTATTTTGGGAATTTTTGGAGTTGGAATTTTGATTGCTACAAAGACGGCAATCACTGGAGGAGTGATAGGAACGCTGCCTTCATCTTCAAGTTTTATTGCAATTGGGCTAATGATTGTTTCTTTAATTTGGATGTGGAAGGCTTTTAAGAGCAAGTAGGTTAATTTTATTAATACAGATTTCTTATAATTTTTATGATAAAAGATTTGGATAAAAAAATAAAAGCGTATGCATTAAAAAATGCGATTGCACATGACGGCAAGGCTAATCCTGGCAGTGTTATTTCTGCATTGTTTAATGAAGGATTGAAAAAATCAGAAGTTAAAAAAGTCATGACAAAAATTCAGGAAATAATAAAAGATGTTGAAACTCTTTCTCTTGAAGATCAAAAAAAAGAATTTGAAGATTTAGACAAAGTTGTGAGCCACAGAGAAACAAGAGAAGGACTTGAGGAGCTTCCTAATTCAAAAAAAGGAGTTGTAATGAGATTTGCTCCTTCGCCTTCCGGCCCAATGCACATCGGCCATGCTTTAACTTCCTGCATCTCTTTTCTTTACGTAAAAAAGTATGGGGGAAAATTTTATTTGAGAATTGAAGATACAAATCCAGAAAATATTTACAAGCCAGCTTACAAGATGATTGATGACGAGGGAAAATGGCTTTTTGATGGAATTGCAAAAACAATTATCCAATCTGACAGGATGGAATTATACTATAAATATTCTAAAAAGTTAATAGACAAAAAATCTGCTTATATCTGCACTTGTTCTCAAGAAGCTTTTAAAAAATTTGTTGACGTTAAAAAAAATTGCCCTTGCAGAAATTTGTCGGTTAAAAAAAATATAGAGAGATGGAAAAAAATGTTAGACGATAAAGGCTTTGAGGAAGGTGAAGCAGTTTTGAGATTCAAGAGTTCAATGACACACAAAAATCCTGCAATGAGAGATTTTCCCTTAGCAAGGGTCAATCTTACTCCTCACCCAAGACAAGCTTCAAAATACAGGGTTTGGCCTTTGATGAATCTAGCTGTGGCTGTTGATGATATTGAAATGAAAATGAGCCACATAATCCGAGCTAAAGACCATAGGGATAATGCCGAAAGACAAAAGATGATTTATTCTGCTTTAGGAATAAAAAAATTTCCCTGGACGGCTTTTTTAGGAAGAATCCACTTTAAAGATCTTGAACTTTCGACAACGCAGTTCAGGCAGGGAATTGAAAAAGGAATTTATTCTGGGTGGGATGATGTAAAACTCCCGACACTTGCTTCATTGAAAAAAAGAGGTTATAAGCCACAGGCTTTTTGGAAACTTTCCGAAAGAATAGGACTTTCAGAAAATGATAAGGTTATGGACAAGAAAGAATTTTTCCTTCTTTTGGATGACTTTAACAGAGTGTAAAAAACTTTAAATACTAGATTTCTTATTATAGATGATACAGTTAATATGGTTAAAAGGAGGTTAATGATGTTATATAATAAAAAAGGATTGTCCACTATTGTGACAACTTTAATAATAATCCTTTTAGTGTTGGTTGCCATAGGGATTATCTGGGTTGTGATAAGAGGAGTTATTGAACAAGGAACAAGCCAGATAGATATTAACACACGATGTATTAATACTGATGTTAGGGCAACTGCAGTAAGTTGTACTGGGCCATTAAACCAGAGTTGCACTCTCGATGTAACTAGAAAAGCAGGAACTGATGCTCTCGGAGGAGTGAAGGCGGTTTTCCACAATACAACTGCTGGAACAAGTTCTAATGTTACAGACATATATTCTGGAGACTTAACCCTTTTATCAACGAGAACTTTTGGAGGGGTATCTGTAGTCCCAGTAGTAGCACCTAATAGTGTTGATATTATTCCATACTTTAAAGATGCACAGGGTCAACCTAGGCTTTGCACACAGATCAATACTTTTAGTTTTTAATTTTTATTTTTTAATTTAATTCTATTTGTTTAGAAATTAGCCTGGGCTTTGAAAAGCAATAATTCAAAACCTTTATAAGCCATCTTCTGCAATTTTTAAGATGACACTAAATTTTGAGAGGGAAAAGTACATATCAGAATTAAAAAGGATAAAACCCAAGAAAGTTTTAGTGCAACTTCCAGAAGGAATAAAGCAAAATGCACTTGATATTGTGAAGGACATTGAGACCTTGGGAATAGAAGTTGTTGTTTCTGGAGAGACTTGCTGGGGCGGCTGCTCTGTGGCTTGGCAGGAAGCACAAGCTTTAGGAGTTGACCTTATTGTTCATTTCGGACATGCAAAATATGTTGAGATTGATTTTCCAGTAATTTACATTGAGGTAAGAGACGAATTAGATTTAAATCCAATTCTGAAAAAATCTTTAACGCCCATAAAAAAATTCAAAACGATTGGGCTTTCTTATTCTATACAACATAGACATGATTTGGACAATATAATCAAATTTTATGAGAAGAATGGGAAAAAGGTTGTTGTTTCAAAGAAACTTGGAGTTGCGGCTTATGAAGGCCATGTTGTTGGATGTGAATATACAGGACTAAAGGCAATTGAAAATGAAGTTGACTGTTATGTTATTATTGGAAATAATTTTCATTCAATGGGTGCTGCATTGGCTGTAAAAAAGCCAGTTTTTTTAGTTGATGTGTACAATTATGAAATTAAGGAAATGTCAAAGTTAAGAGACAAAATAATGAGGCAAAGAATTATTTCAATTGAAAAACTCAAGGATGCAAAAACTGTGGGTGTTATTGTCGAGATAAAACCTGGACAGAAGTTTGGCTCTGCAAAATTTATAATGGACAAGCTGAGAAGCCATGGGAAAAATCCTATATTAATAACAATGAATGAAATGACTCCAGATAAAATCATGAATTTTTATTATGTTGATGCTTTTATAGAGTTGGCTTGCCCTAGGATTGCTGTTGATGATTTTGCAAAATATGAAAAACCAATTTTGACTTTGAGAGAGGCTAAAGTTGCACTGGGTGAAACAACTTGGGAAGAACTTTTGAAAAAGGGGGTTTTGTGATGAAAAAAAATTTGGAAGAAAGGGGAATTGAGAAAATATTAATAGCAATGAGTGAAGGTCAAAAATTTGTGAATATAATTAGCGACCATCTTCCAAGAAAATGGAATGGAGGATATGAATTTATCTTTTTAAAAGATGGGGGAGAGCTTAAAGCCGAACTTCAAAATATTAGGCTAGGAACTTTAAAAGATGTGATGGCTGTGGTGGTAGATTCTTCTGAAGTATTTGAAAAATATCATATTATAGGGCAGTATGTTGGTAAAATAGAGCCACGAATTTTTCTATGTGGAAATAAAACAGATTTCGAGAGCATCTCAAATCCAGATGGAAGAGTTATTTATATTGACAGAACAAGACCTTATGACTTAATCGGAAAAATACATGATGCTTTAGTGGAAGACAGGACCAACAGAAACAAAGCATCAACTTTAAATACTCCAAAAAAGTCAGATTAACATGACAGCTATTGTTAGAGGTTATCGGCATAAATAAAATCAAAGACGATTTTTCTAGCTGTGCTTTTCTTCGAAATATTCTTAAATCAACTTCATTTAATGTAAATTGTGTCAACTATAATGGCGGTTGTAGTATAATGGCAGTACGTACGGTTGTGGTCCGTGAGACGAGGGTTCGATTCCCTCCTTCCGCTTAGATGAATACCCATCGGTTTAGAAACCTTTATAAATAGGGTCAGCGTTGATAAAGTATGAGTAAAGTCGAGTTACAAGACTTAAGGATAGACAAAAGATATAATTCTCTCAAAGAGCTTTCTGGAAATGAGTTTATTTTAATTGAGAAATTTGTTAATCAGGCAAAGAACGGAGAAAACAATAAAGGCATAGACATTAAACAAGCGACCGAAGCAAAATATATTGATGCTCTGGCTATGGCTTATCGTTCTTGGAAAAAACCACTTCTTGAATTAAATAAAGAAAGTCTCACTCAGCTTAAACAGGACTTGAAAAGTGGAAAGATAAAATCAAGATTTAGAAAACCTTATTCTCAAAGTTCACAAAGAGAAATGGAATTAATCTTAATTCGTTTTCTTGAATTTGCTAAACCTGAAAAATTCTCTGGGATGAGAAGATGGTTCATTGCTAAAGTTCAGAAAAAAGATGTGGACTTCTTAAGAGAAGCTGAAATAGAAAAGTTGTATAATCATTGCAGAAGTGTTGAAGACAGGTTTTTGGTTGCAGTTTTATTTGATAGCGGGGCAAGAGCGAGTGAATTTCTTAATATAAGGTTTGAGGACATAACAGAACCCACTCAAAATTTTCCTTACTATAAAATAAATTTTAAAGAAGAATACAGTAAGACGAAAGGACGAAATATTGGGCTATACTGGAAGCACAGCACAGAATCTATAAAGAATTATTTAAATGAGGTTGAAGGTAAACCTGCAGACCCAGTTTTCAATAAATCTTATGACGCTATAAGACTATTCCTAACAGATTTTGGTAAGAAGATTTTAGGCAAGAGAATATATTTTCATATATTTAGAAAATCAAGTGCGACCTACTATGCACAGAAATTAAAATCAAGACAGCAACTTTGTTATAGATATGGTTGGAATTTCTCATCTGATGTTCCAGACGTATATATCTCTAGAGAACAAGGGGAGGAAGAAGTTAAAGAGAATATGAAGAATACTGATATGTCTGAGTTGGATAAACAAAATCAAGAGCTTAAAACAAAAATGGCTATTATTTCTGAAGATAATAAAAAAGAAATTGAAGATTTGAATTCTAAATTAGAGGAAGTTTACAAATTGTTAAAGAAAAGGAAAGGCTTTGATGATTTGGTTAAGGAGATAGTGAAAAAATGAATTTTATACTAAAAATTTTTGCATTCTTTTACACACGTTGGATACATAAATTAGAGAGAGAGCTTGGCTATAAATTAAAATTTGAAAAGATTCCAAAAACGTGGATTAATGGTTTAATGACATTTGATATGGAAAGATCGTGGCGTAAACAAGGAATTGAAGCTAAGGGTGTAAACTATTTTACGGTTGGTTCTTTAATCGGAGACTTATCTTCTCGTTTTATTCGTGATAAAAGACAATATCAATCTTGGTTGGGAGCATATTTAGTAAAATTTAAAGATTCAAGAAAATTTACATTACAGGATCATTATGATTTAGCCGTTGCAGATCAAAAAAATTGGTTGGGTGATTTTGGTGATCCAAACCCATTCTATGAAATGCCAGAAGAAAATACTGGTAAGGTTCAAAATATTATGATTGGAAATTATTCGGGTAAGCTATATGAATTCTTGGGAGGCTTATCCCATAGTGATGTTGGAAATAAAAATAGTAATATGCGTAACAAAATTCTTATGGCTCTTATGGCTTCAATGTTTAATAGATACAATTCTAAATTAAGTCTAAACTACAGTAATTTTATTCCTAAACATCCATTCTCTAACTATGAGACAGTAACCTTAAAGGGATATATAGCAATAGTAGACTTAGATAATAATACTAAAGTTGTTTTATATGGAAATGGAACGATAATTAATAATAAAGCTGGCAAAAAGAGTGATTACTCTTCTCTTTTGAAAAAAGACATATTAACTGCATTTAAATCAGTTATAATCACTAAATTATAAAATCTCATCATGAAAAAATGAATTCAAAATTGCCTCTAATAATGGCTCATGCGGGAGGAGATAAATATTTCCAAGAGAATAGCCTAAAAGCTATAAACCAGTCTAATAAGTTAAAACCAGACATAATAGAATTAGATGTAAGAAAATCCAAAGATAACGTACTATTTTGCCATCATGGAAAAATACTTTTAGGTTTATTAAAAGCTTATTTTTCTTCTTATAGAAAGTTTGATGATATAAAAAAAGGAAAAACAATATTCACCTTAGAAAAGATTTTGAGTGAAATAAAAAACAATCCAATTATGTATTTAGATATTAAAGATAAAAGAATAAATGCAAAAGATATAGAAAACGTATTTAGAAAAGCTAAATTTAGTAGAGTTTACATCGCTTCTTATTCCAAGAAATATTTGGTTAATTTAAAAAATGTTTTGGGAAAAAAATATCTTTATGCTTACCAACACCCAATTTTTTTCATAAAATCATTTATAAAAAGATACAAAGGCAAGATTAATATGGTCAAAATATTTAGATGGGAAAAAAAGTATTTTAAAGAGCTAAAAAAGCAAGGATTTCAGCCTAAGCTATATTACTCATTTTATTCAAAAAAAAGATACATTGAAGACAGTATCAAGCTTAAAAGTCTGTACATTTGCACGGGGGATACTAAAAAAACAAGGGAACTTATGAAAAAACTTCTTGAAATAGAGAATGTGGTTGATTTTTAGTGATCTGTTACTGTAACAATATTCCCTGACAAATATCCGTGCAGTGTTGTTTTTTTAGTCAGCACAATAGGTAATTGAAGCACTAGCATATTAAAAAAAAATAAATCAAAAGGAAAAAATATCCAAAATAATAAAGTTGAGAAACTTAAAGTGTATAAAACTACATATATCAAGTGATTTCTTTTGGGATATTTCTTTGCATATTTTGTTTTCATAAGTATCATTCCAATACATCTATTATCATTGAAAATTAAAAAAGATAAATTGTATACAAAAAATATAATTATTAATATCAACTTTCTTGTTAGACTGTCTGTAATCAAAAAATAAAACGGGACAAATATTATTAACACTATAATCACATTAATTGCAGAAGTTGCCACCTTTTGAAATGTAGATGTTTCTCGCATAATAAGTATTATGCATTAGATTTTATAAACGATTCTATAGTTTCGACTTTATATGTGCTAAAACGCAGTTAATCTCATCAAAAGTTATCGACTCATCCTTTATTCTTTCTTTTATCTCTCTCAGCCTTTCATCTTTGTTTTTTATATTGGAATAAATAATAAATATTTTTTTCTTTTCCAAAACCTTTGAGATTGGTACTTGCTTGTGTTCAATCAAATTAGCAAGATGCTCCCAGACAGTTGATTCTTTAATCTTTCTTATTTCTGCAATCTTTTTGATTTTAATTCCCTTAGAATAAAGGAAAAGCGTTTTCTGAACACTAAACTTAGCTTCGCTTTCTTTTATTTTATTAACAAAATTAATATTATTTTTAGTATTGATCATTTCCCCATCAATCTTGAAAGACTGGTTGAACCATTTTACAATATGTCTCCTTAATTTGTATGTATCAGCATGAGAAGCATATGCAAGCCAGCCTTCCAATGATTCAACTGCTTTTTCTCTTGTTAAAAATCCATTCTTAAACAAAACCTTTAGTTTGCCGAATTTCCTTTCAAAATTTTCTATGTTGCTTTTTCTTAATAATTTATAATTGTAGAAAATTCTAAATCCAAGAAAAACCACTCCATTTTCAAGCTTCAATATCTTGGATTTTCCTGAATGAAGTTCCAGTTTTAGTTTATCAGCTATAAAATTATTAATTTCATCTTTCCATATTTTAAGCTGTTCTTTGGAATTATGGAGAATGACAAAGTCATCAACATATCTGACATAATACTTTGCCTTTAATTTTTGCTTGACAAAATAATCCAATTCATTAAGGTAAACATTGGCAAAAAACTGCGAAGTTAAGTTGCCAAGAGGCATTCCTTTTTGAAAAACTCGTTCTTCTCGCGACCCCGCTTCAAACTCCTTGCCAATCCCATCGCGAAATCGCTCGCCCCCCCCCAACTGTTTTTTAGAATTTGTTTTATAAGCCAGATGACTTTTTCATCTTTAATTTTTCTGCTTACAATATTGATTAATACTTCATGATCAATCTCCTCAAAATAATGCTTTATGTCTGCCTTCAAAACATAGCAATTTTTAGTGTTATTTCTTGAGACTTTTCTCTTGAATTTATCAAATCTCTCAAGAGCTTTGTGCGTTCCTTTTCCAATTTGATTTGCGTGAGAGTCATAAATAAATGATTTTTCAAATACTGGGACAATCAAATTGCACAAAGCATGGTGGACAACCCTATCTCTGAATGCAGATTTTGAAATCTTTCTGGTTTTTGGGTCTCTCAAAATAAAGGTCTTAAGCTTGTGTGGTTTGTAAGTTTGAGAAATTAATTCTTCTTGTAATTTTTTTATTTTCCCAATAAGGTTTTCCTCAAATCTTTTTACATACCTTCTTTTAGTCTTGCCTTTTCTTGCTTTTTTGTAAGCTAGAAGAAGATTTCCCAAAGAGCATATTTTATCGTACATTTTAATATAAGCCCTAGAATCACGCTAAGATATTCAACGAAACGACCACGGTCATTGCCAAGACCGTCCGCGCCACCAGCATTAGACCTATTGTCAAGCCTATTGACGTACCACGCCCGGCAAATAGCTTCTTCACTTTAGTTTGCTCACTGCTGTTTCACTTTGTGTCACAGCTGTATTTTATAGCAACATTGTTGCCCTAGTGAAAAAGCCTGTAACCTAGCTCACTTCAATCTCTAAAGATTGGATTCTAGGGTGATAATTTTCAAGAAAAATTGTATAAAAATATATAGGTTGTAGAAAAATTATATTACTAAGCTGTTTTTTTAGAAACGCCAGCGCCTCCGGCGCTAACCCCAACGAAACGACCACGGACATCGCCAAGACCGCCCACGCCACCAGCACTAGACCCATAGTCAAGCCACCTGACGCACCACGCTCTTAATGTAGGAACATCAATTGCAGAACCTAAATAAATTCCCATGTTCTTATCATAGCTAAATCTATCTTTAGTTTCTTTGAATACAAAATCAGCATATTCTTCAAGCAAGTTTTTATCCCTTGCAAGAGTTTGCCATAAAGGATTTTTTCTTGCCTGTCTTGCACTTAATAAATCGCCAGTGTATTTTTCCAAATCAGATTTTTTGAATTCTGCTCCCTGAATAGTATTGTAAACTCCATCAGGCAAAACCAATGCTCCTGACCTTAACTGGCTTTGAGGATTAATTCCTCTTAATTCTTTTGAGTCTAAAGCTATTTTTATTCTTCCATCAGGATGATAAACAACTACGTCTCCTGTGTCAAAATAATTATCAACATAGGATGATCTTACTTCATTGTTAACAGGAAGCTTTCTTAATTCAAGTCTTCTCTTCATAAGTCCTGAAACAGACAAAGGAGTTCTTCCATCAGCTATCAATTTAGGCATTTGTTCAACATTTCTGCCATAGAATTCAGCATAAGTCACAGGAGATTCGTTTAATGTTAAAGCCATTTTATTTTGTCCTTATCTCCAAACCGCCAAGATTTTGATTTATAACATCTAATGATTGTGCTAATGTAGGTCTTAAAATTCGCGCGTTTGGCGCCTCCGGCGCTATCCCAACGAAACGACCACGGTCATTGCCAAGACCGCCCGCGCCACCAGCAACAGACCCATAGTCAAGCCTATCGACGCACCACGCTCTAAGCTTTGGCACTTTGCCTAATGAGTCTAAATAAACGCCCATATTTGTGTTTGAATTTGTTTGTTTTGCAACCCAAGTTGAGTATTCTTGAAGCAATTTTTCATCTTCTGCAAATTCTGCTGGAACTTCGCTAGGATGCCTTGCTAAAATTCTCCAGACTTTGTGGCCAAGTATTTCATCCTGAGTAAGATGACTTTCAGTTTTTCCCAAGTTGCTCATTGCAACCTCAATTCCATTTATAGATTGATATTGTTCTGGAGTAAGCTCAATTGCTCCAGAGCTTAATCTTGCATTTGGAGTTATCAGTCCTAAAGCCTTTCTTCCGTTCTCTGTTATTTTTTGATTTCTATCAACACTAAAAACGAATTTTGCCTTTCCACTGTCTTTTGAATTGTAAACAATTAAATCAGAACTATCAAAATAATTAGTTTTCCAATCAGAGAATGTTGCGCTCTGCCCCATTCTGTAATGCATAAGATTGGCGACGCTCATTGGTATTCTGCCATCTGCTAAAAGCTTTGGCATTGCGTCCACGTTTCTTCCTTCGTATGTATCAATAGGATTTACTGATAGTTTCATTGTAAGAATTCTTAGAAATTAGGATTTATAAATCTTTCTATGTGTTACTACTAAGTAATTAAAAAGAGGGGAAGAAATTTACCCTACACTAACATTTTCTCTTAATGAATTATAAAGACTTACACCCTCGCTCGACAATCTGTAGAATTTCTGTTCCGCAATTTCTAAAGGGCTCTCTTCAAAATATACACCATTATACCTGTGAACCTCTCCGTAGCAAGCTACGGAGCATCTAGATAAACTCGAATAATTTTAG
>JBBSXB010000005.1:0-83731 GCA_038046005.1 Nanobdellota archaeon
CTACCAACCAAAATGAAATCCAAAGATATAATTCAGCAGAAGTATAAAAATGTAATCTGTCCTAAATGTAATTCTAATCAGATTAAAAAAGATGGTAAAAGAAAAACACAGAACAGAGGGAAGATACAGAGGTATAGATGTAACGAATGTAACTTCAGATTTGTTATTGATGATGGTTTTTATAGAATGAGGAATAACGAGAACAAAATTACTGCCGGAATTGACTTATACTACAAAGGCGTTTCATTAAGAAAAGTGCAAGAACATTTCCAAGCTTTTTATCCTCACAATTCAAGCCATATGTCAATTTACAGATGGATTGTAAAATATGCTGAAATGGTAGGAAACTTAGTTGATAATATTCCAATAAAATGTGGGAAAGAAATGCAAAGTGATGAAATGGAATATTACAGAAGAAAAAGTAAATATCAAAAAGGTAAAGAACAGAACTGGTTTGTGGATACTTTTGATGTTGAAACTAAATTTATGGTTACTGGTGAGTATATGAAAAGCAGAACTAATGATAACTTAATCAAAGTTATGAAAAGAGCAAAATTCAAAACAGGAGAACAAGTTGAAATTGTAACAACAGACGGATTAAGAGGTTATCCGAGAGTGTTAAGAAAAACTTTTAGCTTACAATCTCCTTATCATGCTTCTTCAAGAACCAAGAGCAAGATAGTACATAATGTTGTAATAGCAGATGAAAGAGGATTTAATTATCCAATAGAAAGATTACATAATACTATAAGAGAAAGGACAAAAACCATGAGAGGTTTTCATGGTTGCATAGAGTCTGCTCGTGCAATAATGAAGGGATTAGAGATAAATTATAACTTCAACAGAAAGCATATGTCTTTAGGAAAAATGACCCCAGCAGAAGTTGCTATACCCCAATTAGAATTGGGAGTTAATAAGTGGTTGGATCTGATTAAGATGTCAAAGTTATGATTCTCTATCCCTAATATGTAATAAATTATATATATTTTTGATTGATTTAACTTTAGCCTTTTTTATTGGCTTTCCAATTAAGACTGCTTTATATCCCTTATTTAATGCAGGAATTATATCGACTTCTAAATTATTACCTACAATAAGAATTTGTCCTCTTTTCAGTCTATTCTGTTTTCTTATGTGTTCATAAACAAATAACTTAGATGTTTTCGGAAGAAAATCTATTGAATAATATGTTCTTTTAATTAACTTGTGGATTCCTAATGTTTTTTGTAGAGCCTTTGAGTATTTCTTTGAAGAAAATGTAACTATAAATTTTTCTCTTTTAAGTTCCTTAATGGTGGAGATAAGTTTTTTGTCTTTAGAAAGATATTTCTGAGGTTTTATAGTATCAAAAACATTTTTATGATAATCTTTTATAGATAAACCTAAAGATAGAAAACCTTCTAACGCATTAGGATATTTTTTTGGAAGTTTCCTATAGAGTTTTTCTACTTCTTTTTTATTCAATGAAAGTCTCTTCATTATCCATTTTTTTGTTTTCTTTCTTAAAGCATTTGTGAGTACACTTTCCTCTGGATAAAAAGTGCCGTCTTGATCAAATATAAAACATTTAATTTTGTTCATGGTTCAAAAACTAGTTTTATAACTCCAGATTCTTTTTTATTTTTTATCAAATTTAATCCTTCTTTAAATTTTTTTAAAGGAACTACATGAGTTATAATTTTTGAAAGTCTTGTTTTTAATCTTTCCAACAAGTTTATTGCCATATCAAATTCATCTTTCCCATTAAAAAAACCGTAAGAATTTGAACCAATAATTTTCCCTTCTTTATAAAAAAAATCCCTTAAAGGAATTTTGCCAAGAAAATTCTTTTCAAATACCCCAAGAACAATTATTTTGCCCCTTGGTTTTATTAACCTTATAGATTGTTGTAATGTTTTATCTTGTTTTCTTCCAACAACTTCAAAGATAATATCATAATATTTTTTTGATTTTTCAATATCTTCATTTTTTAGGGTATTAATCCCAAAATCTGAGGCTAATTTTAAATTTCTGTTGTTTTTTCCAATAATCGACACTTCATTTTTAAATTCAAGACAAATAAGACCTGTAATTAATGCAAGAGACCCGTCTCCAATTACTAACACATTCTTTTTAGTGGGAGATTCTGAAAGATTGTATCCATGTAGTGCTACTGCGATACTATCTGTTAATATAGCTTCTTCAAATTTTATAATCTTAGGAATTTTTCTTAAATTCTTACTAGGAACAAAAACAAATTCTGAAAATCCTCCTTGATAATTTTTACCTATTGATTTAACTTTGGTAATATCATCACCCCATTTATTTCTAATTAATGGATTTATGACTACTCTATCATTTTTTTTAAAATCTCCAACACTTTCCCCCACTTCATGAACTATTCCAGCAATTTCATGACCCCAGATATCTGTTTCTACCGAACTTAATGCTTTTTTATCAGAAAATATTTTTTGGATATCGCTTCCACAAAGACCTGTTGCCTTTACTTTTATTTTCACGAAACCTTTCTTTATCTTAGGTTCTTTAACTTCTTGGTAATCTATTCTGCCTCTTTTTGAAATAGTAATAGCTTTCATTTCACAAATACCTCTTTATTTTCTTCTCATCTCCATTTGTTTCTTTGATTACTTCTAGCAATTTTTTAAATGGAATCCCTTTTTTAATGACCTTTTTAGAAATCATATACCCTTCCTTAAGATTTTTTGCTTTTTTAGCTAAATAAAGAATTGTTCCAGCATTGATGCAAATTACATCTTCTCTAGCTTTTTCTCCTTTGCCCCTTAAAACATCTATGGATAGCTTGATATTCTCTTTTTTATTTTTTCCCTCAGAAATATCTTTAGGTTTATACATGGGCAATTTCAATTCAATTAATGGGTTAAATGTTTTGGTATATCCTATCTTACCATTTTGTATTCCTTTTATTTTAGTTATTCCATAAACACCCATTTCATCAATGTAATGGATCTTATCATTAGTTGTAGAAGCCACCATTACATTGTTAATTCCAAATTTTTTTAAAACTTTTACAGAAAGGTCTATATTGGGAAGAGCTAACCCATATAAGAAGTTGTCATACTTGATTGGACTTGCTAATGCAGCCAGACCAAAACTTAAGGCATGTGGAACATAAAATCTTTTCGCATAAATTGAGTTAAATCTGGGTAAGAGGCTTTCTATTGTAAATACTCCAAATCTTGTTTTTGTTATTATTTTTTCCATTTTTTTAACTGAAAGATTAAAATTTACTCCAACCTCTCGCAGAAAGTCTGCAGAGCCAGTTAGAGAACTTGTAGAAATAGAGGCCACTTTTGCTGTAAATGCACCAGCACTCGCAGCAGTTAAAAGTGCAGGTGTAGAAATATTCATGGTTTTTACTCCTTTTTTTCCACTACCTATTGCACCTACCAACATTTCCCCTTTGGGAATTTTTATTTTGTATCTTTTTTTAGGATTAAATTTATCCAATTTAAAAACAGATTTTAATAGTGTTACAATCTCGTCTGTTGTTGGTCCTCTTGCCATTATCCCAGTTAAGATTGCCCCAAGTTGGATATCTCTTATGGATTGTTTAGAATTAGATAAGACAGAATCAAAAGCATTTTCTAGAAGCTTAAGATCTATTTTGGATTGAACATTGAGTCTATACAAAACTTCACTAACCGCATTGTTTTTATCTATTCTTTCCATTTTGAGCAGATTTTTATTAGAATATTAGCATAATCCCTCTTTGCTTCTTTCCAGTCTGAGCCTCCCTTTAAACATAAGTGATATAATTTCTTAATCTCTTCTGGAGTGTAATAACTTACAGAAGCCATCATTTGATAAACAACATTATTCTCTGGTTTATTATATTTTCCTTCACCATTAATTATTTTATCCCTTATTTCTTCTGGTTTCATATTGACATTAATACTTGATTTTGGGAAACTTTTTGACATCTTTGGATAATTATAAAATCCCTTTATCATTGGTGAGTAAATCGCAGAAAGAGTCATATTAAAATTATTAAATTGTTTACTCTTTTTCATTCTTCTTATTGTTTCTCTTCCAAATCTGATATATTGATGTTCATCTATACCAAGCATGACTAGGACATTTTTATATTTTTTAGCCATATGAAGATGGATGAAATCTGCAACCATCAGATTTAAAGATAATTTTCTTCGGTAACTCATTCCTTTATCCACTTTGCCTCTTTTATGGTAAAAAGAATGAAGATCTTCTTCAGCATCATCAAACATTTTATCATCCATGAAGTGCCCCGTAATATAAGCGGTTCGTAAAATATCTAATTTATCATATTGTGCCCTGAGTATAGAATCTTTTCTCTTATTAAACCCAAGAGATAATATGAGTTTTTCATATTTTTTTGCTAATTCTAATGTTCTTTTCAAATCTATATTTTTACCATTATAAGCATCTAAATCTCCCAATACTATTTGAACAGGGACGCCTGCTTTTTGTAATGCTATTGATCTCAAAATTTGTGAAAGAGTCCCTATATGTGGTTCTCCTGATAGTCCAAATCCTGTACTTACAATTACTTTTCTACCTTTTCTTAAATCTTTAGCAAAGTTTTTTCCATCGTGATGGCACAACCACATTCTCTGAAGATCATATTTCTTTAGCTTCCCTAACGAAAAATTAATTTTTTCAAATTCTAAAGGATTATAACCAAATTCCTTCATAAGAGAATTATAATATTTTTTATCAAAAACTACTCTTATTTCCCTCTTTTTTGCCATTTTTACCCATAAGCGTTTTTATAAAGATTTAACAATTCTTTATCGTCTCTAAATCTTTTTAATAAAAGATTTAATTCTTTAGCTACCGCATTCTTTAAATCCAACGGATGTAGTTTTTTGGATTTGAAGTCTTTTTCAATTTCTTCATAACTTCTATACTCAATATCCCCTCCAAACTTCTCAGGTCTTTCAACTGTGAAACTTCTTTTTGCATCTTCTTTCAGTATCATAATTAAATATTTTAAAAGAGACATTATTCCGTTATTAGGATCTCCTTCTATACAATCAGCCCCGTTTATCTTTTTCTTGAGATCATTTTCATTATCGAGTAAATCAATTTTTGTTGCCTCGATACTAGAACTCATTTTTTCACCGACCAACCCCCTAATCATTGGAGACATTAATTCTATTCTTGGTTTATATCCAATCTTTGGAAGATATTCTCTGGAATAAACCATTATCTTTCTTTGGTCTAATCCGGCATATTGAATATCTACTTTAAGATATTCTTCATCTAATGCTTGCATTATAGGATAGACAAGATTTCCTAAAAGAGGATTATCTGTCATTTTAACTACTTCAGATGCTGCTTTATTGCAATTTCTAATGGTAGAAACCATACCTAATTTCAATACATCTTCGAAATATTTTCCATTTAATTGTAGATCGCTTCCCTTAACAAATTCCAGTTTTTTTATGTCTACTCCAATTGTTTTTAAGATAAGAACTATTGCTCTTTTATAATACTCTGTCCTTTTCTCCAATAATTCCCATGGAACTCCATCTAAAGCAGCATGTAAATCTGCTAATAGAATTTTAACTTTTAATCCGGCTTTTAAAAAATCAGCTATCTTTAACATAGGGAAAAAATATGCTATTGATATGCTCCCTGTCGGCATAGTCCCCCAATAAACAGAGATTTCTTTTTTCTTCTTTAACAATTCTTCTATGTCCTCTTTTGTGATTACCTCTTGCAAATTCCTCATTATTAAGCTGATTCTTTCTTTTAATTCCATCTTAATTTATTTAGATAAAACTTATTTATAAAGCTGTTTATTAGACCTACTCTTTTTCATATTTTAGTTTTCTAAAATATCTTTTTCCAATTTGAACAACTTGGCCATCTTGAGGAGAAACCACATAGTTCATATCATTGATAGTCTCGCCATCAAGTCTCACCCCACCTTGCTCTATAAGTCTTCTAGCCTCACTATTAGAATTTATCCTTCCCATTTGTCTAAGAACTTTCACAATTGACAACTCTTCCTCACTTGTTGAATATTTTATAACTTGTTCTTCTAATTTCTCTGGAACATTCTTTCTTCTATGCACATAGTTGAATCTTTCTTCAGCAGATAGTGCAAGATTTTGCTCATGATATCTAGAAACAATTTCCCTTGCTAATCTTTGTTTGTATTCCATAGGATTCACACTTCCAGAAGAAATGGCTTCTCTAATCTTTTGAAATTCTTCTAAAGAAGTTTCAGATAGTAACTCATAATATTTTAACATCAGATCATCAGAAATAGACATTATCTTTCCATACATATCATTCGGGTCATCGTTTACACCTATAGCATTTCCAAAACTTTTACTCATCTTCTTCACACCATCTACTCCCTCAAGTAAAGGAAGCGTTATAATTATTTCTGGTTCTTGCCCATATGCTTTTTGGATCTCTCTGCTTGCCATAAAATTAAATAATTGGTCTGTTCCTCCGATTTCTACATCACTTTTAAGGTGTACAGAGTCATAGCCAACGAGAAGAGGATACAACAATTCGGTAACAGAAAGAGGTCTATTTTGTTTTATTCTCTCTCCAAAATCTCTTCTTTGCAAAAGCTGTTGAACTGTATATTTTGAACCTAGTTTAATTACATCTGTTCCAGAAAATTCCTCTAACCACTGGCTATTATATACCAAAGAAGTTTTATTAGAATCCAAAACTTTGAAGACTTGTTTTTGATAGGTTTCCATATTATCCTCTATTTCTTCTCGAGTTAATGTAGGTCTTGTTTCATTTCTTCCACTGGGATCACCTATCATTGCAGTATAGTCCCCGATTATTAATTGTACATTATGTCCTAAATCCTGAAATTGTTTTAATTTTTGTAAAGGTACAGTATGGCCTAGATGAATATCTGGAGCTGTGGGATCCACTCCAAATTTAACATTAAGAGGCCTATTTTGTTTTAGTTTTCTAACTAATTCTTCTTCTGTGAGGATATCTACTGTTCCTCTTCTGAATTCATTTAATTGGTCTTCAAGAGTCATTGTGATGTTAATTATTTTTTTCTTAATATATTTTGAGGTAAGAACGGACTTTTAAAACTTTCTATTTTTCATCACTATAAAGTTATTATAGTCTTTAGACTAGGAGATTATAACTCCCGTTAACGTTACAATGTACTGTTTGAGGAGAAATGAAAATTGGCTAGCTGTCGCCCAAGATTGATAATTATTTTAATGTGAAAATTTTAGGTTGTGTTAAAAAATTAAAGGTCCAAGCTTGTTTTGATTGCCATCTCAACTTTATTCATTAAGTCTATGTTCAGAAAGCTAATTTTTTTTATTAGTCTTGTTCTATCAATAGTTCTTAATTGGTTTAAGAGTATTGTGGAATCTTTTTCTAACTTTGAATCTTTTTTTTGGACAAACACATTTGTAAGATATTCTTTATCAAAAACCTTTGAGGTGAGAGCAGCAATTATTGTTACGGGTGAGTTTTTATTAGAAATATCATTTTGAATTATTAAGACTGGTCGAATTCCTCCTTGCTCACTTCCTATTACTGGCTCTAGATTTGCCAGAAAAATGTCTCCTCTTTTTATTTCCATTCCCAATCTCTAAAGTCTTCTATTGCTTCAAATTCTTTAGTTATTTTTAAATTTTCTTCTGCCATAGCTTTGCATCCTTCAATCATTAGCTCAATATGCTTTCTTTTTTGTTCTTCGACAGTTCTCATTAGAGATAGTATAACTTCTTCATATGTTTCTTTTCCAACTTTCATTCTGTCCAATGCTTTTTTTACATTCTCATTAAGTTGTATTGTTGTTACCATAAGACTATAGAACTACTATAGTTTATAAATTTTGCTGTTGAAAAGAAATGAAGTTTAGCTTGTCGATTGATTCGTTTCATGTCAGACTTCGTCAAGATATATTTTGTAAGATGATTTATTATAATATTTATTTTTTTAATTAAATCCTTAAATTTTTTACATTAAAATTATCTTTATACAAAAATTATTTAATCTCTATATTTATGATCAAAAACAATCTTTTCAGGATATAGTTCTTCTTTTTCTTGGCTATATGAAAAAATTACTCTATGTTTGCCTAATCTTAATCTACAGCTTCCAGCTAAATCATAATGTAAATGTTTGTATCTTAAAGGATTTTGTGAAACTTCATCTATTTTCTTTTTGATTCTTTTTTGTGAGAATTCATCTAATTTTTTGAAATCTTTTTCAAACTCTTTTGTAGGAAGAATTTTATAGGGCATTCCAATCAGCAAAATCCCTCTCTTTCACCTGTTTTTTTGATTTTTTGTAAGAGTTCATAAATTCTTTATTGCTCATCAATTCTATGGATTCTATTACAGAATTGAATTCTTCTTTAATTCTTAATAAATCTTCTATTGCCTTTTTATTTATTGATATTTCTTCCATTTTTAGAATAGGTGTGGTATCTATATAAATTTTCCTGTCATGGAAAACAGTGTTGGATTTTGAGGAAATAAAAATTATTTAATCAGAGTAGTTGCAGAACTGCAAACTTGTATCCAGTGCCCATTGACTTTTTCCCATGTGCAGCCAGATTGAAGTGTTCCAAATATCAGGTTTGCTGTTGCTGCATTGTTTGCTTCATCTTTTTCCAATTTTATGTTTGCAGGATCAGCTGAAACAACAATAGCATATGCTGAATTTGTGGAGCTTGTCATACTTACGGAAATATTAACATTACTTCCTGCAGGAATATTTACTGTTTGGTTTTTCAAAATTACCCTTGTGGTTTCTTCTTTATCATAGTAAATTTTTACAGAAACATTATTCAGGTTTGTTTGTCCGTCGTTGTATATTGTTGCATTTATATTCACTTGCTGTCCTGGCTGAGGATTTGGATTTGATATTGTCATCGTCGTTCTTAAATCTCCATAGAATGTTATTGGAACCCATTGTCTTACACCCCAACCTGGCCCGTTAGGACCGTCATATCTGAATATTGGTTTTGTTTGATTATCAAAACTTGTATGGCTAAGTGTTCTTCCAAATAAATCGATGACTGCCATGTCATCTGAGATTTGCCAGTTTGTTTGCCCATCTGATTTGTCTAAAGTTTCAAGATTATTATTAGTCAAATAATAAAATCTGCTCCAATTTAATCCATAATCATCTCTTAGCATTGTAAACATCCAGGCAGTTATGTCGTAGCCAGGACTTTGCTGTATTTCATAATCATTTCCAGTTGTATCTTTATAGTCATTATTCACATATCCTTGCCAATTCCATCCTGCCTTTCCTTGGTATAAATAAGTATCACCTGTTTCTTGATTTATGTCTCCATAATTTGTTAAGATGTTATACATATTGTATTCGGAAAACCCTTCTGTCAACCATAATCTATTATAAATCGGTAAAGGGTTTATAGAGTGCATAGATTCATGTAACCCCCCTGAAAAATATATCCAATTATCCTCCAATTCTCCTGTATTTCCGTAATATTGTTGCCCATTAAAGTAGTAAGGTAATCGACAGGATTGTTGGTATAATGGATTAGACAATAAAACATGAGCTTCTCCAGGCATTGCATAACCTCCCCAACATCCAGCAGTATCAATATACAAATTCAATTTATGGCCGTAGAATTTTTCAGAACTCCATCCTGTTGTCTGTTCCATTAAGACAAGTCTTGGCTGTAATTTGTTTAGGAAATCAGTTATGTTTGCTGTGTTGTTATTATAATAGTTTTGCTCAACAAAAGCATTGAATCTTGTGTATGGGATTTGCTGCCAGGTCACAGGCGAGGCTGTTGCTGAAGCTCCAGCGTCATAGTAATCATTTTGAGAAGGATTTACATTGCCATCAATAATTATTGGAGTAGTCTTTCCGTCTGGGAAAGTTATTGTGTCCGTATCATAGTTTACTGTGTAGATTACTCTGCCATTATCATCTTTTACTATTCTCACTGATGACCTTAAAGCTGTTGGTGTTGGCTCTGGTTTGATTATTCTTGTTGAAGTTGACCTTGTTGTTGATTTTGAAGTTGAAGAAGCTGTTTTTTTTGCCAAGCTTGATTCTAAAACTGGCTTGCTAAATATTTCCAACTGGTCGTATCCCGATAAAACATTTCCTATAGTTTCTCCAACATAAACCATTTTGTTTGAGCTACTTTTGCTTCCTTGGATTATGACTATGAACGTTGTATTTACAATAAGCAGTACGCTGACCAGAACAGCCAAAAATAATACATTTTTATCCATCAGTTTTTAAGCATTTTAGAATATTTAAGGTTTTTGGAGTGGTGGTAGGTTTAAAAACACTATAAAAAAATTTGTGGTGTTGTTACTATTGCATAACGAAAGCTTTATAAATGTTTTCTATTTTTAGTTGTTAGGATGGAAAAAGTCAATAATATGGAAGAAAATTTAAATAAGAATGAAGAAGTTAATTTTGAGAATGATTGTACTTTTTGTAAAATAGCAAAGGGAGAAATTTCATGCCATAAAATTCATGAAAATGATGATTTTATTGCTTTTTTAGATATATTCCCAAATACTAAAGGTATGACTGTAGTTTCCACAAAAAAACATTTTAATTCTGATGTTTTAAATATGGATCAGGAGGAATATAATAAATTTTTATTGTTTGCTAGAAAAGTTTCCCATCTTTTAGAAAAGAAATTAGATGTTAAAAGAGTTGCTTTAGTAATAGAAGGATTGGGTGTAAACCATGCTCATATAAAACTATATCCAATGCATGGGCTAACTAACAAATTTAAGTCAATGCAAAACCCCCAACGAATATTTTTAGAGAAATATGAGGGATATGTTACAACATTAATGGGTGAAAAAGCAAATGATGAAGAATTAAAAAAGTTAGCAAGTAAAATAAGAGGTGATTTATGATAGGCCCGTATAAGGCAGGCAAAGAAGGAAGAATAACTTATAAAGGAAATAAAATATTTTCACCTTTAAATGATATTAGGGTTATGAGAATTAATCCACACACTATAGGGGATAGAGTTAATTCTATTCATGATGATGATATGTACTCCCATATTTCTAAGATTAATGACACAATAAATTCTTCTACAGTTAACTATTTCAGCGAGTTAGGTGCTTTGTTTATTCCCCTTCCTTTAACAACAAGAATGATTTCGCCACCAGGAGCAGTTTATGGGAGAGGAAAAATAAATTGTACTACAGACACTTGCCCTATAACTTTAGACTGGTTTGATTTGTCGAAAAAAGCATTTTTATCTGAATCATCACAGATTTATCTAGAATTAGCCCTTCTTCAAACTAATATTAATCATGTTTTTGCTAATTATAATTCTTTTAGAAAAGAAAAAGCAGATGCAACACATTTATCTGAATTTCATCATATAGAATATGAGGGAAAAGTGAATCAAAATAGGAATCTAGAAATTGCTGGAGGATTATTAAAAAGAATAGTCAAGGATTTAACTAGCAGAAATGTTTCTGATTTAATGTATTTTGTTAATGAAAAAAGTGTGGCTGAATTAAATTCTATGTTAGGAAAAACAATTCCTATAGTTACTTTAAAAGATGCTTTAGATTTGTTGTATAAATCAACACACGATGAAAAATACAAAGAATTTACACTAAAAAATTTTAATGCGTGGGAAGAAATTAAATTAACTGAATTAGTTGGTGGGATAGTCGGTGTTTCTGAAATGCCTCTTTTAGAGGTTCCATTTTATCACGCTAAAAAAGATGGAAGTGAGGTATTAGCTGCAGATAATTGTGATATTATATTGCCAGGATATAGAGAAACTATCGGCAGTGGCCATAGAGTAAGATCTACAAGCGAACTAGAAGAAAAAGCAGTTTTATTTAATCTACCAAGAGAAGATTACGAACCTTATTTACAATCTAGAAGATTTGCAGACTATGAAGAAACTTCTGGTTTTGGTTTAGGGTGGGAAAGGTTTCTCCAAGGATTATTAGAAATGCCTTTTGTTTATTCTGCATCACTATTCCCAAGAATTGATTCAATTCTTAAACCTTAAAAATGGTATCCTACAATCCATCACCTACAGAAATAGAAAGTTTGGACTATTCTAGATTTGTCTCTCTGATAGATGAAAGAAATAGATGTTCTGGAGGAATAAGGTCAGTTAATGAAGTTATAATTAACAGTAGATTAAATAATAAGAGTAATGTTTTAGAGATAGGATGTAATACTGGATTTACCTCTATTAATCTTGCTTATCTTTCTGGATGCAAAGTTGTTGGTGTAGACATTAATGGAGAATCTTTAGAGTTAGCAAGACAATATGCTAAAAGAAATGGGTTAGAAGACCAAGTTAATTTTCAATTTGGCAATGCTGAAAATTTAAGTTTTCCAGATGAAACATTTGATTTAGTGTGGGCAAGTAACGTTACTTCCTTTATGAAAAACGGAGAAGTTGCAATATCTGAATATTTAAGAGTTCTAAAGTTTGGCGGTACCTTTTCTTCAATTCCTATTTATTACAGAAGAAATCCACCAAAAGAGTTAGTATCGGAAGTTTCGAAAGCTATTGGAAACAGAATAGAAATTTACACAAAAAATTCTTGGGAAAAGTTGTTTGAAAGAACCTCAAAAAATTTAGGTATGCCCATTGAACTTTATTACGTGAGAGATTTTGAATATGAAGATGTTGATGATAAAATTGATAATTTTATTAAATTGGTTCTAGACAAACCAAATTTAAGGAGAATGGATAATACCCAAAAAGAAGCAATAAACAAGAAGGCTAAGTATTTTTACAATTTATTTAACAAAAATCTTCAATATTGTGGTTATAGCATTCTTTTATATCAAAAAAGAAGAGAACAAGATGAAGTAGAACTTTTTTTGACTAGCCTGTAAAAAATGACTAAAATTTTTGATTCACAAATGAACTTAGGTAGAAATGTATTTGGTCCTGATTCTACTATAGAAGATTATTTGGATAATGCACACGCCGAGGGAGTTATCAAAACGATAGCGATTCCCACAGGAACCCATGAACTAAGACTTCCTAGTGGGATTATTGAAAGGTCATGTCTATGGTCTAAAGACTATAAAGGAATTGTTTTTAGAAGAATTCTATTAAATGAAAATGGTGACATTTTAGAAGAACAAACAAACCCAACAAATCCCTATTCTTTAATGAATGCGTTTTGTTATGCCAACATCAGTGAACTAAATAACAAACAAAATAAAATAATGTTTTATTTTTGTCCAAAACTACATCCAACTCTAGACACAGAAGATGAAGTAAGTAAATACTTGCCTCTCAAAGAAGTTGTCGCTTTTAAGATTCAAGGACTTTCTTCTTATACTACTACTAAAGATGTTCCTTACTGGTTGATTAGGCTTCTTAAAACAAGTCACAAACCTCTTATGATACATACTGACTATAGAGCCAAGAAGAGAGCAGATGGGCTGGATGAAATAGTAAAAGGTAATAGGGCATCAGCGTGGGCTAATTGGGCTGTTCAAAATAATTTGAAATGCTATTTGGCTCATGGATTATGCTTAGACGCGAAAGCAATCGATATAGTGAATAATTCAGAATTGTTTATGGTTGGACTTGGACCAGATCTTATGCTTAATCAAGAGAAAAACAGTCTTGCTATCTACAATGTAGATTATCTAACTTTTTTGTTTAGCAAGGTCAAACCTGAAAAAATTTGTTTTAACTATGATTATCGTTGGAACGTTCTTAAAAGAGGAGAGTGGAACAGTCTTGATTGGGATTCTCCCCATAGGATAAAAGAATGTGCTATAAAATTAGGGCGCACAGAAAGCTTTTTAAGAAACATCCTTTTTAATAATGCTATGGGATTTTTTAATATAGGAGAAGAAAAATGAGCTGGCAAGAGTGGTATACTCGATATGCTAAATATTATCATATACTAGATGGTGCTAGTGTTGACTATTTCCAGTTTGCCAAAAAGTTAGATATGATTTTTAAAAAACATAAAATTAAGAAAATCTTAGATTTTGCTTGTGGGATTGGTAATTTAAGCATTGAATTAAAAAAGTTAGGTTATGATGTTATTGGTGTTGATTTAAACAAGGCTATGATTAATGAAGCCTTATTAAATTCAAAGAAAGAAAAAGTTTCTTTTGAGATTATAGAAAGGGATCTTAGAAAAGATTTTATTGGTAAATTTGATGCTATTATTTGTACATACAATTATGTAGGTCATTTTTCTAAAGAAGAATTTATTAAAATTATTGATAATTTTAAAAGAAATCTGAATAAGGGGGGATTAATCTTTTTTGATATATTCAATTTTAGATTTATGGACAAGAAATTTAAAGATGATCTATTTATTGATGCTTCTCGTACTATTAATGAAATATCTGCAACAAGATTTAATCAGAATAAATTAGATAAAAAAAACAAAGTCATGAAAATAAATCAGATAACTTTCATAGAGGATAGAACATTAAAGATGTATAATGATTCTTGGGATTTAAAGATATACACATTAGAAGAAATCAATAAGATATTAGAAGATAATTTTGAAATAATAGAAATCTATGGGAGTATTTTTGGAGATTCTATGCTTTGTCCGTATTCAGATGATAAGGAATGTATTGTAATTTTAGGTAAACTTAAGAATTAAAAAATAGTAGTCTTCATGTTAAATCATTAACGGATTTAGTTGCCCATCTTCAATCGAAAAGATTAAATATTTATTATGTTGATATAACTGTATCAATGACATTAATGCAAACAAATTTAGAGGATTTTGAAGATGTAGTTAAAACCGCAATAAAAACAGGAGCAAAAAAGGTTGGTTTTAAAACTTATGTTCCAGACAGAAAATTAGGAGTAGAAGATCCTGAATATGTTGGGGCTGCAGATGCTCTTCTAGTATTTAGAAGAACTGGAGAATTAATGGAACAATACGGAGATAAAATAATGATTTTAAATTCAGATGTTTTATGGCAAATTATTGAACCTACAAATCCAAAAATAGATGAGGCAAAAACATGTAATAAATATTTGACTGGATGTTCTGCTGGTTATATGGCTCTTTCAGTTTTGTCAGATGGTACAGTTTACCCTTGCAGAAGATTACCTATCTCTATTGGAAATATTAGGGAGGGAATTAGCAGTTTAATTATAGAGAGTGAAGTTATGCAAGAACTAAGAGATTTAGATAAGATAAGGAGAAATACACTCTGTGATAAAGTTGTTCATTGCAGAGGTTGTAGAGCTGTTGCCTATGCAGTAACTGGAGATTACATGGCTAAAGATCCAATGTGTTTTAAACACCTTCTAGGGGAAAAGAAATGATCAATGTTAAAGAAATAAAAAAAGAATTTTTAATACATCTGTTGGAAAAACCAATAAACAAAATATTAGATCTCGGATGTGGAAATGGATTTATGTCTAAATTTTTTCATAAAAAAGGAGCAAAGGCTGTAGGAATAGACATCCAAGAAATTTCGGAAGATTCTGAAAATTTTAAATTTGTAAAAGGAGATATTAAAAAAGAAGACTTTGGAACAGAAAATAATTTAATTATTGCTTCATTGATTTTACATTTTTTGGGTAAAGAGGATGCTTTAAAAGTAATTAATGAAATGAAAGAAGCAACTTCTAAAGAAGGTTATAATCTTTTAGTTTGTATGTCTGATGAAGATGATCTTGCAAAGAAAAAATCAGAAAAATTTTATCCCAGTTTTAAAGAATTAACTGAAACCTATAATGATTGGCATTTAGTAAAAGAGGTTAGAGGCATAACAGAAATAGAAGACCACGATGACCTTGGCTCTCACCAACATAACCTAATCTTTTTATTATTTCAAAAAGGAAAAACAAAGAAGAAGTAAAAATGCCAACAGTTACATTTAAACTAGACAAGGATAGAGATATTCGTAATGTTTGGGAATTATGCAATATGACATTACCTTGGACAGAATCTACAGAAAAAAAGCCCTTGGAAAGGGATTATCAAGATTTGTTTAGAAATAGGAGTTTTGAAGAATGTAGAGAAGAAATTTGGAATTCTATAAAAGGATTATATTCTTTAGGAATTGTTGATGCATTTACTGCTAGTGCCAAAAAATCATGGGAGGGATTAAATCAAGAATATTTTTTAAGGCTTGAAAGGGTTACCGGTAGGGCAGTATATACACAGAATTTTGTAGCATATACCACTACAGTTGGGAGATGCCCTTATAATATCCAAGATAATTCTTTTATGCTTTCTATCAGAAGACCTCTTTTGCAATGTCTGCGTACTTCCGGACACGAATTAATGCATTTACAATTTAGCCATTATTTTTTGGACAAAATGGTAGCACAAATTGGAAATGCAAAAACAGCTGATTTAAATGAATCATTAACTGTTTTATTAAATCTAGAATTTGAAGATTTGTGGTTAGTTGAAGATAGAGGTTATCCTAGTCATGAAAAACTTCGAGAGTTTATTGCACTGGAGTGGAAAAAAGAAAAAGATTTTGATGTTCTTTTAGAAAAATGTGTTGGGTATTTGAAAGGATAGATTTCTAATCATCAAATTTAAATAAATCAAAAAGAACAGTATAACATGAAACTAAAGATTTTGACTCTCAATATCTGGAGATATTATGATTGGGAAAAGAGAAAAAAGAAAGTTATCAACTTTTTGAAAGAACAAAATGCAGATATAGTTTTTATTCAGGAAGCTGCCTTTGATGAAAGGCTTAAAGAAAAATATGAAAATCAAGTGGATGAAATAAATAAAGAGTTAAATTATGGGTCATTTAATTTTCTAAAAATGAGAAGGATGACTAAATGGCACGAAAAGCCTATTGACTGGGAAATGTGGTATGGGCTAGGCATTTTGTCTAAATTTCCAATAAAAAAATCAGAATTAGTGATTCTTCCACATGTAAAGAAAGACAAAAATTCCGGATTTTTGCATACTAAAGCAGAAATTTCTCACGGAGATTTGGACTTAATAAATGTCCATTTTGAAAATACGGATGAAGGATCTAAAGAGCATTTAAAATATGTTTTAGAATGGTGCAAAAAAAGAAACATAAAACCAATAATTGCAGGAGACTTTAATATGCGGAAGACAGGAACATTAATTGAACTTTCTGACAAAGAATATGGCATTTCATATAAATTGAAGCCATATTTTTCTTTTATGCCGACTGATTTTTCCAACAACAAGGAGCCAATTACATTAGACTATATATTAGCACATAAGGAGAAATTTAAAGTATTGGATGTAAAATGCACACAGAATAACATATCCGATCATAATCCCGTTATAGCTTTTTTAGAATTAATCTAATAAACTCACTCACTCTTCTTATCTCTAGCCAAAAATCCCCACCAGGAAGATTTTGTCTTTGTTATTTCTCCTGTTTCAGGGTCAATTTCTGTTACAACTCTTTCCCTGACTGGAACAGTCCAAAGAAGTCTTGCGTTCTTTTTTCCTTTGTATTCGTAGAATCCATCATCTTTCAATTCTATTTCTTCATCTTCTAACTCAATTTTTTCTTTTTCCCTGAATTTTATCTTTAATTGGTCAGGGGTTATTTTTATTATTTTAATGTCTCCATTTCCAAATTCTCCTATCAATGTTCCATTTTCGCTGTATATTGATATGTTTGTTGTTACATTGACTCCTTGTATTTGTATTATTATGTTTCCTGATTTTCCTGCAAATATTGTCATTTGCCTACCTCCTCCTTCAAGAGGGCATTTCATTACAACTCCAGTACATGTGCAATTTTCAGGACATGTTTGGCCTGTTCTATCTTCGAACTTTATTCTTTGCTTTTCTTTTACTTCAAATTTTCCTCTGCATAAAGAGGTGTCATTCATTATTTCTTTGGTGAATATTTTGTCTTTCTTATTTTCTCTTGATGTGCAGGAATCTCTATCTATCCATAAATATTTTGTTCTTTCTTCAAACCCATTTTTTATTTCCTGTTTCATATATAGTTTGCAGCAAACTTTGTCATTGAAATCATCATTATCTCCATCAGTTTCGTTTTCATCATCGTCTTCTGTTTCATTGTCATCATCATCATCTATAACACATCTTCCATCTTCACATTCTTTTCCAGAAGGGCAATCAGAGTCCTCATCACATGTTGTTGTAGTTACGTTTGCCTTGCATCTTCCATCTAAGCATATTTCTGGGCAAGTGTAGTTTATGAATGAAGTTGTATTTTCTGAGCAATAGCCCTCTGATAAAATTTTGTCAGTTAAGCAAATGTCATATGTCTTATCTGATGTTACATTAGTGCAGTCATTTCCTGTGCATCCTGTTCCAGTGTACACTCTTCCTTTTTCTCCATAGTCTTTTCCGCCATCTGTGTCTATGCAACTTGTAATTAATGTGTTGTTTGTTTCATTGTTTGTAGAATTCGTTTCATTCTCAGGTGCAGGAACAAAAGCTATCAAAAAAAGTACTGTTAAAAGTCCTAACCCAACTAGCACAACTTCTCTCCCCATTTTAAACTCTTTTTGCATTTAAGGATTAGAAATCTAGAGTTTAAATATGTTTTTGTTGTGAAATACAAGTGTTGGCTATTAATATAATGGGAATTTTGTTTATTATCGCGAACAATTGATGTGATTTTAATGATAAAAAGTGAGCAATTAGCTGTATTGGGCTTATAGTGGTGATATATTCTAAATCACTATTTCTCCAAATCCTATCAATCTCCAGTGACCATCAATGTTTCTCGCAATTCCCAAATTATCTTCTTTTATTGCAACTATTGGGATGTTCAATAAGAGTTCAATGTCATTTTTTGATATTTTTTCTACGCTCCCGACTGTTATTGTCGTGTTGACACTTAGCATAAGCATTTCTTTTGTTTTTATCGGGTCAACTGGCTTATGAGCTTCAATTCCCAGGACTTCTTTGAACAATGTTGGCTTTATTTTTACCTTATAAGATATCTCTGGCAGAGTCCCTTTTCTAGATACTAGACAGCCAACCAAAGAATCCGCTTTTGTTAAAATAGGATCTAAAGATGTTTCAATTGAAATGCTTGCTCCAGGATGAACTTCATCCACGCTTTTATTTCCCTTATGCAAAGATAAAATTTTTGAGTTTAAGGTTTCGTAATTTTTTTGATTTGCCTTTTTCACGACTCTTCCAGGTTTTATTTCAATTTCATCTCCAACATTTAATGTTCCATGTTTTAAAATTCCTCCCAAAATTCCACCGCTAAGATTTTTTATCTCTGTCCCGGGTTTGTTAATATCAAAACTTCTTGCAATTAAAAAACATGGAGGTTTTGAGGAGTCGTGATCTGGAATTTTAATTGAGCATAAAGCCTCAAAAATTTTGTCAATATTTAGTTCCTGCTGGGCCGAGACAGGGATTATGGGAGAGTTTTCAGCAATTGTTCCTTTAACAAATTCTTTTATCTCTTTGTAATTCTTAACTGCCTGTTCTTTGTCAACAAGATCTATTTTATTTTGGATTATGATTATGTCTTTTATTTTTTTTGCCTGGAGAGCTACAAAATGCTCTCGTGTTTGGGGTTTTATCCCTTCATTTGCAGCGATTACGAGAATTGCAGCGTCGATGATTGCTGCTCCAGAAAGCATTGTCGCCATTAACATTTCATGCCCCGGTGCATCTATAAAACTAACATATCTTTGAGGAATGCCTTTTCCTTTGTTATTAAATCCATCTTTGTCTTTGCAGATTATTGTTTCAGCATATCCTAACTTTATTGTTATTCCTCTCTTTAACTCTTCAGAGTGTGTGTCTGTGAATTTTCCAGTGAGCTTGCTAAGCAAAGTTGTTTTTCCGTGGTCAATGTGGCCTACAACTCCAACATTAATTTCTGGAATTTCATCATTTGTATTTGGTTTTGCCATAAAATAAGACAATAGAAGAAGTTTTTAAAGGTTGTTAATGGGGTAGAATTTAAATATATCTTTTTCTTTTTATGCAATGAAAAAGAGGGGTAAATGGATATTTTAAAAGATAAGGAAATTAGCAGCGACTTGCACGCTAAGTACTCTGGGTTGGATGTTAGTGAAACGCTGAAAGATTTGAACACCTCTCTTAACGGAATTTCAGAGCGAGAAGCTGAAGACAGACTCGAGAAATTTGGATTTAACGAGCCTGCGAAGAAAAAAAGATATCACATTGTGGTTAAATTTCTCATGAACTTCCTTAATCCTCTGATAATAATACTAATGGTCATAGATGTTTTATCTTTATTTTTTGGAGAAAAAATAAGCGCCATCTTCATTTCAGCGATGATTTTAATAAGTGTTTCGTTAAGTTTCATACAAGAAAATGGTTCTCAAAAAGCGATAGAAAAATTAAGGAATTTAGTAAAGACAAGAATTTTAGTTACGAGATCTGGGAAGCAAAGAGAGATTGACATTAAAGACGTTGTCCCTGGAGATATAGTCCATCTATATGTTGGAGATGTTGTTCCAGCAGATTTGAGAATAATATCTTCACAGAGCCTTTTTGTGAACCAGTCAACATTGACTGGAGAGTCCATCCCTTCAGAAAAAATTTCTTTTGCAATTAAGCTAAACGGAAATTCCATCACTGACTTGAACAACATTGCTTTTATGGGGTCAAGCATTGTATCTGGAAGCGGTGTTGGAGTTGTTGTTTCAACAGGATTATCGACGGCTTTTGGCGAGATATCAAAAACCTTAGTCAAAGACAAAGAAAAAACAAGCTTTGATATCGGCATAAAAAAATTCACGCTTCTTCTGATAAGGTTCACTATAATCCTTGTTATTGCAATATTCTTCATTAACTTTGTTTTTAAAAGCGGTACATTCAGAGAGGCCCTGCTTTTTTCTCTTGCTGTTGCTGTGGGGTTAACACCTGAAATGTTGCCGACTATTGTCACTATAAATCTTTCAAAAGGGGCTAGGGCAATGGCACAAAAAAAAGTGATTGTCAAACATCTGGATTCAATCCAAAATTTTGGAGCCATGGATGTTTTGTGCACAGACAAGACCGGAACTTTGACTGAGAATAAAATAACTCTTGAGAGGTATTGTGATGTTAACGGAAAAGAAAGCGAACGTGTTTTTAACTATACCTACCTAAACAGCTATCATCAAACCGGAATAAAAAATCTGATTGAAAAGGCCATATTAGACAGAAAAAAAATATCCGTTTCTCAATACAAAAAAATTGGAGAGATTCCTTATGATTATTCAAGAAAAATTATCTCAATCGCCGTAGAAGACAAGAATACAAACCGGAAAATTGTGATTTCCAAGGGGGCTCCAGAAGAGATATTCAAAAGGTGCGGCGAGTATGAAACTTCCGGAAGAGTCATGAAAATTAATGAAAGCGTCTTTGTGAAATTGAAAAAAGAATATGAAAAACTGAGCAATGAAGGATTTATTGTTATCGCTGTTGCGTATAAAGAACTAGGGAAAGGAAAGTCTAAAATTTCTAAAGAAGATGAAAAAAATCTCGTTTTGATAGGTTACCTTGCTTTTCTTGATCCTCCGAAACATTCTGTCAGAGAAATCATAACCAGTTTAAAAAATCTGGGAATTGAAATGAAAGTACTCACTGGAGATAATGATGTGATAACTAGAAGAATCTGCCAAGATGTTGGGTTTGAAATCAAGGGCGTTCTTACAGGAGATGAAATTGATAGGCTTAGTGAATCTGAGATTAAAGAGGCTGTCGAAAAAATAAATATTTTTACAAGACTTAGCCCTATTCAAAAAAAGAGAGTTATCGATGCGCTAAGATTGAACAAGCATGTTGTTGGGTATCTTGGAGATGGGATGAATGATGCCCCTGCCTTGAGAGCTGCTGACGTCGGTATTTCTGTGAATAATGCTGTTGAGATTGCAAGAGAATCGGCTGATGTTATTCTGCTCGAGAAAAATCTGTTAGTTCTTAAAGAGGGAATCCTCGAGGGAAGAATGACTTTTGGCAATATTGTGAAATACTTAAAAATGGGTTCCAGCTCTAATTTTGGAAATATGCTTTCTTTTAGCGGTGCAGTTATTTTTGTTCCGTTTTTGCCTATGCTTCCAATACAGATTTTGTTTAATAATTTCCTTTATGATCTTTCTCAGATTTCTCTTCCTGTTGACAGGGTTGACAAGGAATATCTAACTAAACCAAGGACGTGGAATATTAAGTTCCTTGAGAAATTCATGCTTTTTATAGGGCCGCTAAGTTCTATTTTTGATTTCATAATTTTTGGAATTATGTTCTTTGTTTTTAATGCTACGACTGCGGCTAGCGCCTCTATTTTTCAAACAGGATGGTTTATCGAGTCTATGGTCACTCAGATTCTTGTGATGTTTGTTATAAGAACGAATAAAATTCCATTCTTAGAGAGCAAGCCCCATAAATTATTTGTATTAAGCTCAGTCTTGATTCTTATTGTAGCGATAGGAGCTACACTTTCATCATTTGGAAAATTCTTCGGATTTACTCCTCTTCCCTTTGTTTATTTTGTGATATTATTCCTTATGACTATTGTCTACTTAGTATTGGTGCAAATTGTGAAATCCTGGGTCGTTAAGAAGTATGGATATCAGTGATTAGACATATCTTATCCCTAAGGAAGTGAGGTCTGGGAAATTATTTCTGAACTCTTGTGGAGAAAGGGTTAGTCTACGCATTCTTTCTTCAGCAAGTAAGGGGTAAAGATCTTCCATTTCATTTGGGTTGATTGTTGATATGCCTCCAATTCCTATTTCCTCCTTCTTTGTTGATTTCACTAGAAAAGGATTTGCTGTTGCTCTTCCTTCTTCGTCAGATTTTTCAAAAGGGAAGTATACAATATCTCTATCTATTTTTGTGTTTTTGGGATTACTTTTGCTCCAATCTTTTCCTTTGACAAAACCTAATAGATGAAGTAATGGCTCTCTTGTTTCTTCTTTTCTTTCGCCATAGACTACAAAACCCTGGAGTTTTGCAGACCTTTTTACAAAATGTTCAACAGCTTTTTCCAGGCTTCCATAAGCTTCTTCAAGACAAATATTAAAAATATAACCTCTTGTTATAACTCCATTTGGGTTGTCTGGAAAGTTTACAACTGCTAAAATGTTTGGAGAATAAGATGTTAATCTTTCAACTCTTTTAAAATATTTTGAGATGTCTGATATTGTGTATTCTTCAACTTTTTTGATTACGTTTGCCCTATCAGCTATCTGGATTAGTTGAGGCATTAGAAGAAAACTTAAGTCTGTTTTAAAAGAGTTATGGAGTTCAATTAGTTATTTGAAACTGCTTTATTTGAATTTATTCCATTAATCTCATCTCTGAGCCATGCAGCATGTTCATAATCTTCTTTTTCTATCGCTTTATCAAGTTCTCTTTTTAGTTTATCATCTCTGGAAAGCGCTTGAGGTTTTTCTTGTTCTGGTTTTTTCTCAACATAGGATGTTTTAGAAAGGTCTACGGATTTTGGTACAATATTTTGTGGAGAGGATATTGTTGGTTTGTTCATACCAAACGTATTCTTTTTTACTCCAAGTACTGCATATGATCCGCTAACCCGAGCACCATGAATTTTACACTCTCGATAGAAATCTTCGAACCAAATTTGTTCTGCACAAGGACCGAGAAGTTCAAGTCTTTCGCCATGCAAATCCATTTCTTGGGGATTTATTGGCATGTTTTTTATTCCAACATCGTCTAAAAGCAACCCAAAATTTTCAGCATATTTTCCAAAAATAAAGTTGGTTATTCCATTTTCTTTGAAACTTCTTGTTGGTATGAAAATTTTTTTATTTGGAATTTGCACTGCGTTTTGTCTTGCGGATTCTACTTCGTCAATACTTAAAGCGTAAGATTCATCTTGAGCTTCTGCCTCTATTGCTTTTCCTAAATTATCCAATATTGGCGAATTTTTTGTTATATAAAATCCATCATAAGGAACATACAAAAATGCTTCTTTCGCCCAATGTCCATGCTTGGGCAATTTGCTTGTTTTTCCTCTTTCGATCATGAACAAAGCGCTTTCTTCAAGAGAAGGAATTCTGTAGCCTAGTTTTTCTAAATAAGATTTTCCTTCGCCCAGCTGTGCATCTATGCAAAGTCCATCAAGTGTCCTTTTTCCTGAAGGGTTAAAATTTCTTGATCCGGGATAATTTGGGGTTGTCTGATATAGTATTTTCATTTTTCTGAATGTTATCTTGTTATCTCGTTCATCCTTATTCTCTCCTTGGAGTCCTGTACCTTTGCATTGCTTCAAAAGAATCCTCGTCATTACCTTCATCTAAACTTGCCAAATATAACCTGCTAGTTTGAGATTCATCGAGATCAGTTTTTCCTGGTCTTAATGAAGTTCCTTCTAAAATACAAATTTCATATGCTTCACAAAAAGTATTGTTTGTCATTTTTTCTTGAGAAATCCAGGTTTTATAAAACTTTCTATTTGTTACTACTTTTAAGAAACAGGAAAATTAAGCTAGGCTGCACGTTTCATTTCTTTTAATTCCTCTACAACTTTTTGTATTCTTTCTGTCCCCTCTTTTATGAGTTCTGCAGGAATCATAGAGTATGAGATTCTAGCCCAGCCTTCATATTTTTTCCCAAATCCAGAACCTGGTGCTACCAAAACCCCTTCTTTGACCAGGCTTTCTAAAAGAATTTTCTCTTTGTTTGGAACATCTGGCAGGTAGGGGTTGAAATCTACAAAAAAGTAAAATGCTCCTTTTGGTTTTTCCAAATTTGGAAAGATTGGCTTAAGTCCATCATAAGCTGCATTTCTTCTTTCGTCTAATGTCGACTTCAATGTTTCAATCCAGGCTTTTCTTTCAGCTTTCTTGTTTAATGCCTGTGAAAATGCATACTGATTTGCAGTCACAACTCCTGCGGTTTGAGTGTAATCCCCCAAAGTCATTAATTCGATTATTTTTTTATTTCTTGAAACAGTGAATCCTACTCTAAATCCAGTTGCTGCAAAAGATTTTGAAAAAGTAAAGACAGAGGCGGAATTAGGATTGCTTGTTTTCAATGTTGAATAATGGTGTTCTCCATCAAAAACAACATCATTGTATGCTTCATCAGAAACAAGAAGAACATTGTTTTTTCTGCATAGATAGTCTATTTCTTCCACTTCTGGTCTTGTGAACACTTTTCCAGTAGGATTATGTGGGTTATTAAAATAAAACATGTCACTTTTTTTCAACACTTTTTCTAATTCTCCAGGGTCGTAATTTCCTTCTCTTAGAGGAACCATCTTGAAGTCAACTCCTGAATATGGGACCATGTTGTCAAGGACGCAACTCCAACAAGGACCAAATCCTGCTGCTCTTTTATTTCTGAACATATTGAAGAATCTTGATAAAAGATGAGGAGTTTTTTTGCCAAATAAACCGAACAATAATTCTAAACCCTGCTGTCCGCCATATGTGGCTGCTATGTTTTCAAATGTTAATCCATGGATTTCCTGCTCTCTTGAATATTCTAAAACTGCATCTTTGAAAAATGCCTCTCCACCAGATTTAGGATAATTAGTATAACCTAGCTTTGTTGTTCCTTCGTGTAAAGCATCTAGAACATATGATGGAGTTTTAAGATCTAAATCCCCTCTTTGAAAATAAACGAATTTTTTTCCTGTCCTTGATACAAATGCCTTTGCTGCTCCTCTGTACTCTTCGCTAGTTTTTACAATTGTGGAGAGTTCTATATTCTCAAAATTTCTGTCAAAGTTTAGAATGTGCACCATGTTTTTTATTTTACCCTAAAAGTTTTGTTAATCAGTATTTTTAAACTTTGTCGGGATATAGTGTATAGTCAAGAATAAATTAAGCAGCCACTTCAACTTTCTTTTTTTCTTTTGGTTGGTTTTGATCTGGGAATATTTCTTTTAGCGTTGTGTTGCCGTGCTTTGCGATTTTTAGATTTATCTGAACAATATCTGTAGAAATAATTTTTCCTCTTTGTGTTTTTCTAAGTCTTAATCCTTTAGGCCTGTTTTTTGTCCATGCTCTTTTTCCTTCGTGTTTTGGCCTTTTATTCATTCCTTTTCCAAAAGTTAAAAGAACTCTTTTTAATCCAACACCTTCAACAGTTTCAAAGGCTGGAAATCCTGCTTTGTCGCTTGCTCCTGTTATCTGAAACTCATAACCATCTAAAGTCGGAAGCAATTCTTTTCCCTCTATTTGTTGACCGATTTCTTTTCCAATAAGCTCCTCGCTTTCTAGCTCAAACTTGTATGTTTTTCCGTCTTTATCTGCAATGTTTATTTTGAATGGCATGATTATAGAATAAAAAATGAGCTTAAAAAGGTTTTGATTATGATTTTGCAGTTTTCCATAAATACTCAAAATAGCTTTTATAGGATTCATAGACTGATTTATGCTCTATGATTATTCCTATTGGGCTTTCAACCCACATAACTAATGCAACTTTTCCATCAAAAATGTAAGTAGAAACTTTGGAATTAAACTCTGATGGAATGAACTTTATTGTTGTTAGAGGTATTTTTACGGGCTTTATTTTCTCGTTTGCTACTATTCTCATTTTAATTTTCTTCTTTACTCTTTCTTTGTCCCACTTGGAGTAATCGTAAGGCAAAAAATCTTTTATTTTATATTCTGCTCCAAAATCAAGTATCTCTGTTTTTGAATTTAACATTTCACCAAATATTGTTTTAATTCCGGCTAAATTTTTGAAACTGTGGACTTCCTGCTTTTCTTTTGCGGATTTGAACATTTCTACTAGTTCGGGAATTATGTTCTTTGTTTCTTTAATCTGATTTTCTTTTGCTTCAATTAAATCACTTATTTTTTCAGGATTAGCTGCTTCAAACAACAATTTGCTTGATTTTGTTATCTGACTAACAAGTCCCTTTTCATGCAAACCCCTCAACGCGTCATAAACAGAAACCCTATGAATCCCTGATTTTCTAGAGATTTCATTTGCTGATGCAGAACCAATTTTTAGAAGAGTTAAGTAGCATTTTGATTCATTTGGGCTTAAGCCAATTTTTTCTAGGATTTCTATATTCATATTCCTTTTAGGATTTAGCAATTTATAATACTTTCTAGTGTTGTAATCCCCCTTACTACAATTGTTTATATAACCATACATCGACGCCATTTTATGGTAGACACAATTAATAGGAGGCAAATTGAAAAAACAAAAAGTTTAGCTGAAGCCGTAAAACTTGTATATGGAATTAACTTAAAAGGAAGATTGTGTGTTTTGGATAATGAAGCTATGGTGGGAGAAGTTGCAGACTCTTATAATGAATTAGGATTAAATGCTAGGAGAGAAACTTATAGAAAACTTGCTCAAGATTTTAAATTTAGAACAGATTATTTTGAAGGAAAGGGAATTCATAAACATATACTTGATGTTGGTTGTGGTTCTGGATTACTTTCTTACGAAATTGCTGAGCAAACTGATGCCTTTGTTGTTGGATTAGATGTATCTCAAGAAATGATTGAGTTGGCTAACAAGAATAAAGAAAAAATATCTGAGGAAAAAGTGAAAAAAATAATTAGCGACTACGAAGGAGAGTATAATTTATCCAAATCTCTTCCAGCTTCTTGTGACCCTATGCCTGAAATAGTTGATGTTGGATATAATCCTTCTAGAAGAACAACATTTGTTCAAGGAAGTGTCTATGATTTAAGCGAACTTGTTGGAAAAAATCAACATATAGATTATATTGTTTGTAGAAATGTGTTACACAGATTCCAAAATTCTGAAGAGGCAATAAGACAAATGTTTTATGTATTGGGAAATCAGGGAAAACTTTACATCAGAGATTTAAGAAGAGATACTGATTGGAAAACGGTTGTAGAGAGAATTGGTGACGAAAGGTGGAAACATCCAGAACTAGTAATAGATTATATTGGGGCTATGGCTGCAATGTTCACTTCAGAGGAATTGTCTAATATGTTAAATAAAATAGGGGTCAATAAGTTTGAAATTAGTGATGGAAGTTATAGAACTAGCGGACCAAATAACCTTAGATTTAAAGAATTTGAAAAAGAAACTGAATATGTTTGTGTTATTGAAAAATAACTACCCGCCCCAATCTGCTCTTTGTTTTTTCTTTAACTCTTGTAACTCTTGGAGTAGTCTTATCTCGTTTGATGATAAAAGATCTTTGTTTTTCTTGAAAGTCTTGAATTGGGGTTCGTTTAGGTCTGAATAAAGAAAATCCTTATCTTTTAGCTCTCTTTCAAAGTTTGCTCCAGGAATTGATATTGCAACTTCCATACCTTCTGTTGCTTCTTGCACTGATTTGTTTTCAGACTGAATTGCTTTTACACGTCCGACTTTTTCATTTTCTTTGTTAATAAGAGGTAGATTTGAAATTAATTTTCCAACTTCAATTTTTACTCCAAAAATTGCTGGTTTTGTATTCCTAAAAACAAATTGTGGTAAAATTCTTAGTTTGCACAATGTTGCTAATGCCATTAGTCTTCTTTTTTCAATCTCATTTGCTTTTTCCTGCCTAAACTCCACTGTTTTTTCTATTAATTTATATATTACTTTTTCAGTCAGGACTTTTATTTTCCCTTGGATTTCTTTTGCTTCGCTGCCAATCTCAACATTAAATCCTACAATCAACGAGTCTAACTCGTTTATCTCTAGATTTGCCTTTGCAGAAACTATATCTGTTTTGTTTATCTCTCCAATTCCCGCTTTTAATACTGGAATATTATTCTGGCTTAGTAAAGTCAAGAGTGCTTCCAAACTTCCAAGCGAATCAGCTTTGGCAATTATTCCCTCTTTACTTGTTTTTATATTTTCAGAAATTTCTTTTTTGAATATTTTTTTTACCTCTTCTTCATTTCCCTTAAAAATCATGAACGGCATTCCCGGAAGAGCGTCAAATTTTTCTGTCAGCTGCATTCTAAATCCTGTTGATGCGGTTATTTTTTCTTTTGGTTTGAATCTGGCACTTAATGGCTCTATTTCTTCCAAGACTCTTATTTTTGTTATTGTTGGATTGCCTTCTATATTTGCGACTGCTATCTCATCATTTTTTGAAAGTTCACCGTCGTAAAGAATTGCTTCAGCGTAGCTTCCTGATTTTTCTTTTTTTACCTCAAGTATAACCCCTCTTGCTTCTTTCCCAAGTTTTAGTTTTTCAGAAAGATATTTTTGGCTTAGGCCGCAGAGCATCATTATCAATTCCTGAATCCCTTCTTTTGTCCTTGCTGAACAAGGGATTATCGCTACTTTTTTTGTGAAGTCTGTTATCTTGTCATAAAGGTCTGCTTCCAACCCATAGCTGCTTAATGCACCTACTAAAGTGTAAAATTTTTCATCGAAGTTTAGTTTTGTTGACTGTGGTTGAAGTTCTAAATTTTTTTCAAAGTCTTTGTTGTTTATTTTCCAGCCTTGAATTTTGTCAATTTTGTTTAAAGCGATTAAGAAAGGAACTTTGTTGTGCTTTAGGATTTGAATTACTTCTGAAGTCTGAGGTTTGATTCCTTCGTTTATATCTATGACAAGAATTGCTATATCTGCCAACGCTCCGCCTCTTTTTCTTAGGTTTGTGAAGGCAGCGTGGCCGGGTGTGTCGATAAATAAAAATCCTGGAATCTGCAATTTTATGCCTCTTTCTTCTATAAGCGGACAGGATTTTTTAAGCTGGCTGGAAGGATATAATGTGAAAGAAATTTTTTGTGTTATTCCTCCCGCCTCTAAATCTTGAACAGAGCTTTCTCTAAGACAATCCAAAATGCTTGTTTTTCCGTGGTCTACATGGCCGACTACTGTGATAATTGGCTGCCGTATTTTTGCTTCCATGTCTATTCTAGAAATGGTTGATTTTTAAAACTTGGGAAACGATTAGGGTTTATTGCAATAATCTTTAAATATAGAGATTTCATGATAATATCCTGCATCAGTGTAGGAGAAATCCGAACAACGAGGCGTAGGGTTTTAACATTAACTAGAGTCTTCGAACGCCTACAATCTTACGAAGAGACTGACATCGGAGCATTTTGTGTTTTTCAAAACCACAAACTATTTATTCTTGTAGTCCTTGTTATACTATGGGGCAAGACATACAAAGCAAGATTGATGAAGAAACTCTTCGTGAGCTGAAAGAGAAATTAGTTCTCTTTGGGGGTGTTGGGGATCATATTATTTTTTCTTATTTTAGCCAGAAAGATGCTATTCAAACTGTTCAAGAACTTAATGCTGAAGTAGGTTACATCAGGACCATTTACGTCAAAATCCAAAATTTTATTGAGGAGAAAAAGAGGGCTTGTTAATTCAACACCTAGTTATATTTCTTAAAATTTCAATGCTTTGAACTCCTTCATATTTTTGTCCGTTTACCAACCAAGTAGGTGTTCCTTGGATATCAGCACATTTATCCCTTTCATAGAAACAATCGATTTTGTTTAGATAGACAGAGTTATTTCCAAACATATCCTCTTGTACTTTACAGTGAGAGCATCCAAGCTGGACGTACAAAATAGAATTCTCTCCTATACACTTTGCAACCTCTTCTGTTGTTACGGGAGTTGAAGGTCTTGTCATTATGAATATTCCAAATCCGACAACCACAAGAATTCCTGCGAGAGCTATCCAGTGTATTTCTTTCATAATATTATAAACTAAGAGATTTTTTAAAAGTTTTCTTATTGAACAATCACTGTGGCTTTCATTGAAGTATGGAAAGCGCAATGATATTTGTATGTTCCGGCTGTGTTGAACGTGTGGGAATACACTCCACCATTGCTTATAGTTCCAGAGTTAAGTTCGCTTCCAGAGTCAGATGTTACTGTGTGCGGTGCAGAATCCACATTTGTCTAATTTATGCTGTCACCTTTTTTTATTGTGATTGTTAATGGGGAGAAAGCAAAATTTTGTATTTTTAAATGTAAAGTGGATGGGCCCTGAAATATTTTATTTATTTCGTTTTGTGTGGCACTTGTTACTGGGTTAATTTTTTCTCCTTTCTTGAAAGTTGAATTAAAAACTAAAAAAGAGACAACTATCAGCACTAGCATTATTCCAGAAATTATGAGTCCTTTTTTCATAAGTTGTTGAGGAGTATAGAATTTTTAAACTTTCAGAATTATAATAATTTCTGGAAAAAATTCTTCATTTAACTCTTAAGAAGAAATGGTTTGATCTTATTTTATTTGGGAAAAAGAAAATTGAGTACAGAGATATAAAGCCTTATTGGACTAAAAGGTTTTTTGAGAATGGAGAGGCAAAGAAATTTGATTTTATAATTTTTAAAAATGGCTATGCTAAAAACTCACCAAAAATAAAAGTTGAGTTTTTAGGAATTATAAAAAATAAAATGTATGAGATTATTCTGGGAAGAGTTGTTGGATAAAGAAATGAAATTTTATTACATATTACCCATAATAACAGTGATATCGCTTATGTCTGTTCTGTTGTCATTGTTAACATCTAAATGTTTGTAGTTATTCCAATCAATATTCTCACTATTTCTTCCCTGCCATCTTATTACTAAGACTAAATCAATTATATTCACTTTGCCATCTGAGTTTACGTCTGGGGAGTTTGGGGCAACTCCAGAAACATATTCATACCTTCCAATATCTGGTGCTGAACCACTCCAGTGTCTGCAATCTGTTAAATTACTTCCACCATTGCTGTCTGATAATGCACAGTGGAAACCAGGAATGAATGTTCCGTTGTCTATAACAGGGCTGTTGTTTGCTAGCCTTAAAAAATTTGGATTTGCTGGATCTGTCGAGATGAAAAGAGGATTTTCCTCAATGCTGCCGTCTCCGTTTGCAGGGTTGCCTCCAGCACCATCCCAATATGAACGCCAACCAATAAGTGTGTAAAGTACACCATTCCAGCAAAAATGCCTGTTGTCTGTAGGATGATACAGCAAGTTATTTCCTTCAAAAAAGTTGGTTGCAGTACCACTTTCTCTGTTAGTTAATTCCCCTCCTTCACTGCCGGCGCTGCAAAGTCCTCTATTACCATAATAAAGAATGTTGTTGTAAACTTTAGATCCATTCGTAACAACCTGATAAAAAGTATGGTGAAGGCCATCACCTAAGACAATATTATTGAAATATCTTATATTTTGGCCAGGGAGGTAAGTAGTTGATGAAGACTGTCTGCTGCCTAAAGCATTCTCGCTAAAACTATAGATGACATTATCAAAAATGTCTATATTAATAGGTTGGGCAAAATGATATATTCCCTCACCAACATCATGAATAGTATTATTGTAAATTTTCAAGTTGGAGTCATGGCTTTTAAGCCAAATACCTCCGTGTTCATTGTAAATATGATTGTTTCTTATTATTGAATTGTTCAGACCATAAAACTCGATTCCTGCTCCTGTCCCAGAAAAACAAGTTGGATCTTTGTTATCATGGATTTTATTATTTTCTATGAGGACATTATTGAACATGCCGTAATCTACTCCTCCAAAAATTCCTCCAAGTATTCCTCCATTGTTGTTGCCCCCTGTTGAGCCTGCAACATTGTGGATATGTGAATTTCTGATTGTGATATCACTTGATCCTGTTGCTGCGAGTGTGATGCCCCTATAGCCATTACTTACATCTAAAGAGTCAAGTGTTATGTATGAGGCTCCAATCACAACAGCGTAAGTCAATGAATTTCCAGTAATGTTTGGCATGGGATCGCTAGGATATTTTGTGTAAGTAATTGGGTTGCCTGGAGAGCCTCCCCTATTAATGTTTAAAGTCCCTCTATCCCCAGATCCGAGAGGAATTCCAGACAATTCGAAGTATGTTCCACTTCTAATATAAACAGTATCCCCCGGCATTGTTACGCTTTCCCCTTTATGAATAGTGCAAAAGGGAGATGATGCAGAAGTTCCAGCATTAGAATCACTACACACCCCACCAATAGAATCTTTGTCAACATAATAATTTGCAGCGCTAACAATGCCAATTAAAACAAAAAGTAATATTATTGCAAAAAATACCTTCTCTTTTTTTATCATACAAAATATAATAAATCTTGGTTAATAAATATTTTTGTTATAGAATTAATAATCAGGCAGCTCTTCTTCGTTCTTGAGAGTTTTTTGAGGCTTGCCTTTTGGCTTGTATTCGCCCTTAACACTTTCTGCAGGTGCTTCAAGTTCGCTTAAAGGAACAGAGTTTATCATCTCTCTGAATTTTACAAAATGCTCTGCGGGAACTCTTGTGCCTGCTTTTGTGAATCCTGTATATTTTTCAGATGTAACGAACTCTCTTATAGTTACTCCCTTTCTTCCTCCAAAGTCATCTATTCTTACAAGAATATCTGTCGTTGCGTTTTTTTGGATTTTTCCTATGTCTTTGTCCATTGATAATTGAGAAATGCTTTATTTTTAAATTGTTCTATTCAACTGCATATATGTTTTTATATTGGCTTTTGTGGATTAGCAAATGGAAACAGGAAGGGTTACTTCTCCAGGGGCTGAAGAAGATTTAGGGAAGGAATTTAGAGTTTTAGACAGAGGATTTGTTAGGCTTGTTAATTATATGGGTGATGACTCTTCTATTGTACAGGCCGCTAGAGTTTCTTATGGTGCGGGAACCAAAAAAGCTCATGAAGATAGAGGTTTGATAAGATATTTGATGAGACACAGACACACGACTCCGTTTGAAATGGTTGAGTTTCAGTGGCATGTTAAACTTCCTATTTTTGTTGCAAGGCAGTGGATAAGACACAGGACAGCCAATGTTAATGAATATTCAGGAAGATATTCTGTTATGAAAGAGGAATTTTATATTCCTAACGAAGATAGAGTTCAGCTACAAAGTCAGTCAAACAAACAGGGATCAGAAGGAGAGGTGTCTCCAGAATTAAGGGAGAGATTTCTTAGTGTTCTATTGGTTGATGCGCAGCTAAATTTTGATCACTATAAAGAATTTGAGCAATCAGATATTGCAAGAGAGCTGGTAAGAATTGGACTCCCACTTTCAACTTACACTGAATGGTATTGGAAAATTGACTTGCATAATTTGTTTCATTTTTTAAATTTAAGATTAGACAAACATGCTCAGGAAGAAATTAGATTATATTCCGAGGTTATGGCTAATACTGTCAAGAAAGCTATGCCTGTTGCTTATGAGGCCTTTGAAGATTATGTTTTAAATTCAGTTAGTTTGTCTGGATTAGAAATAGAAGTTATTAAAGGTGTTTTGAATGGGAATCCATTTAATGCTGCTTTGGAAAATTCAGAGCTTTCAAAAAGAGAAAAAACCGAGTTTTTAGAAAAGTGGAGAAAATTAAGTGTATAATTAAATCAAACTTGCTTTTATTATCTTGACTTCATTTACAGGCCTGTCATTTGAATCTGTTTCAACTTTTGATATTGCATCAATGACATCCATTCCTTGTATGACTTCTCCAAATGCGGGGTGTTTTGTGTCTAAGAAATTATTATTTACTGTGTTTATGAAGAATTGGCTTCCTCCTGTATTTGGACCGGAGTTTGCCATTGATATTGTTCCTCTGTTGTTTTTGTTTCCGCCTTCGTGGGTAAATTCATCTTTAATGCTGTATCCTGGACCGCCTGTTCCCCATAAATAAGATTTTGATTTGTCTTTTGTCAATGGATCTCCGGTTTGTAACATGAATCCATCAATTATTCTGTGGAATAAAACTCCGTCATAAAAACCCTGGCTCACAAGTTTTTCAAAATTTTCAGTTGTAATAGGCATGTCATCATAAAGCTGTATCACAAAATTTCCTTCTGATGTCTCAAATTTTATTTTTGTTGAATCATCCATTGTTGTTTTTCCCGTAGTGTTTCCTGTTATTTTTCCTTTTCCAAAAACAAAAAATGCAATTAACAACACTGCAACAATAACAAGTATTGCACTTATTTTCATAAGATATCTTATAAATTTATCTTTATAAGGATTTTGGATTTAGTTTTGATAATAAAGAATTAACCTTATCCAGATTCTTATCCTCTGCAGCTCTTTCTAAAGAGGAGTAATAATCTTTAGATACATCAAATCTATCAAATGGGAAATCTAAGACCCCACAGCTTTCATCATCAACCATTAAACATACTCCTTCTTGAGTCACACTTATTATCTCAATTCTCCCAACAACAGAATAGCAAGTTCCCCAAGTGCCTGTTTCATATTTTCTTAATTCCATGAACATTGAAGAAAAAAGAAGTTTAAATTAATTTATATTTAGGGTTTATAAGTTTTGGGAATTTAAATTTCAATCACATATTACCCATAACAATCTGCACGTCATTCCAATTAATTAAAGTATCATTGTTTAAATCCAAATGAGCATAATTTCCTGTTGATAGTCTTCCTTGATTAAAAATTACAATTGACAAATCTTTGACATTGATTAATCCGTCGGAGTTTACATCGGGAGAGTTTTGCTGACTTTGTGTTTGGCCAGCATAGTATCCCATATTAACACAAGGACTTCCGGTTGTAGGTTTTAGAAAGTCCAAACTCGAAGGATTGGTTGAAATCAATTGCGGGTCTGCAAATAATGAATTCACATCCAAATTAAATAACTGTTGTGCTTGGGTGAACGAATATAAATTTCCGCCTGAGCCAAGATATTGCAGGAAAGTTCTCGTGCTTGGAGTATAATAGATGCAGTTGTTATCTGAATGTATGCTTAAAATTGAAGCTTGCATTGGATCATACGGCGCATAATCTGCACAGTTAGTACCATATTTGCAGACATTATACATACCTTCAACACCAATGCACTGGTAGAAAATATTTTCTTGTATTGTAAGATTTTTTCCCTCCCAATACAATAACGTCTGCCCGCAGGAAACAAAAGTATTGTATTCAATTGTTGAATTTTGATTATTATATGTAGCAGGATTTGCAAAATCCGCTGGTCCTCCATAAGAATCGATTGCATTTTGAGTGATGTTAAATAAGAGGTTATGATGAAAATGAGTATTCCTATTTCTTATTTTCGTGCCTTGATAGTTGTTGTAAATAGTATTATTGTAAATTTCTAAACCCCCCACTCCAGGATGTTTCTGGAAAATACCAGTAACCTGGCTGTCATGAATGATATTATTTCGAATAGTAATGTTTTGTGAATCATGGATGTAATCAGGAGAGTGAATCGTAATATCTCCACAATTGTCACCAAAAGAATCTGCATTATGGACATTGTTATTTTCTATTAGGGCATTATTGGTGTACCAAAATTGTATCTGTCCGTCAGTGCCATCACAGTTCATTGTGGTTCCATAAACTTCCAGATTGCGAACAACAATATCATTGCCATATTCTACCTTGAGTGAAGAAGCTCCAACTGTTCCAGTTTCTTGTCCATTTCTAATAACCAAATTCTCAACATTGACGAAGTTTGGAAAGCTAAGCCACATTGCAGGAAAAACATGATTACCATCTACTATTGCTGTTTCACCAGGATATCCTGTTATAATAATATGATTCTGAGCATTCCCAGTAAGTGTATCTCTTCTTGTATTCTCAATATATGTTCCTCCTCGAATGTAAAGAACATCACCAGGAACACCAATTGCATTTAATCCTCTTTGAACAGTTCTAAATGGAGATGCTAAAGTTCCAGGATTGGTGTCAAGCCCGGTTGTTGAAACATAATAATCTGTTGCAGAAATAAATGAGATAGTTGCAAACAAAAATAATCCTAAAATAACTAATTTTAACCTCTTATTCATCATACAAAATACAACAAATCTCTATTAATAAATATTCTCGTTGTTAATCTTGGGAATTAATATTTGTAGAACTGGACACTGGCTATTCTAGTTTCTTTTCCAGCCTCATCTTCAAATTCTCCTTCTGTGTATCCATTTGCATCAGGACAATTAGACTCACGCAGTTTCCAAACCTCAAGATGTATCAAACCTTCTCCGTAGTTTCTATGTATTTTTACTGTCTTTGGTTCTCCGATTTTTTCTGGGTGGACAACTAAATTTGTTTTGGTCACTCTGAACACTTCCTCATCGTGTACGAGCTTGTTAAGATGTATCATAGATATTGCCGAAACTGAGAATATATAAATATTATTGCAATTAATTTCACAACGCTTCAAACCACATGCTTATATAAGCAAATAAATATCTAAAAATTGTTTGGAAAATCATTTTGTTTTTGCCTCTTGTTTTTGTTTTTAATCAATCTTTCATCTCAATTTTTATGTTGATGTTTTTAGGGATTTTCATCCTCATTATGTGATGCAGAATTTTTTCATTTGCTGGAAGGTCAATAAGCCTTTTGTGGATTCTCATCTCAAATCTATCAAAAGTTGCTGTACCATTACCACACGGAGATTTTCTTGTAGTTATCTTAAGCTTCTGAGTTGGCAAAGGAACTGGTCCACTTACCATTATGCCTGATTTTTTTGCAATATCGCTGATAGATGTGCATATTTCGTTCAACATGCCTATATCTGTGCTATCAAGTTTTATTCTTACTTTACCCATATCTTAAATCCTCGAAATTAGTTTAAAAACCTTTTTATCAATCTGCATTTTCATTCCAGAAGTGTTTTTTGTTATTAAAGTGTTTAAGGGTGTCAAATAGCGCAAAAAATACAAATGCGGCGCTGAGAACAATAATCCAATCATTAATACCAATTGGAGCGGTTGCGAACAAGGAGCTTACTGGTGTATATATTATGACTAAAGTTGCCAGTATTGACACTGCTGAGGCATATGCCAAATATTTATTTACCAAAGGAGATCTTGTCAAAACCCCTTTTCTAAATGATCTAAAGTTAAATGCTCCTGCAACTTCCACAATTATCAAGGTTGCTAGGGCAGTTGTTCTAGCATAATCGAGGGGCTGGTGTAAAACACTATAAGTTAGGAAAAAGACCGAAAGTGTAAGCAAGCACATTATCAATCCTGAAAAGGCTATTAACATATACAATTTACTGTTTAGCAAATTTGAGTTTTTTAGACCCCTACCTTCCATGATGTCATCAGATGAAGGGTTTAATCCAAGTGTCAATGATGGAAGATTATCCGTAACAAGATTCATGAATAAAATGTGCAATGCGAGTAGAAGCGGAATTGGCCAGCCTATTAATGGGGCGAGTAAAACTCCGAAAAAAAGAATTGCTAACTCGGCATGGTTGCAGGACAATTGGTAACTTACAAATTTTCTTATGTTATAAAAAATTGTCCTTCCTTCTTTTATTGCATCAACTATCGTTGCGAAATTATCATCTCTTAAAGTCAGATCAGCAACAGATCTTGAAACGTCTGTGCCATTTTTTCCCATTGCAACCCCAATGTGGGCTTCTTTGAGTGCAGGAGCGTCGTTGACTCCATCTCCAGTCATCGTTACGATTTCTCCATTTTGTTTTAGAATTTTGACAATCCTCAACTTATGCTCTGGTTTGACTCTGGCAAATATTGTTATGTCTTTTATTATTTTTGCGAGATTTTCGTCGCTGATTTCATCAATTTCCTGACCTGTAAAAACTCTCTTATATTCAAGGCCTATCTGTCTTGCGATGGATATCGCAGTTTCTTTGTTGTCTCCCGTAATCATCTTTACACTTATTCCAGCTCTTACACATATTGCAAGTGCATTTTTTATTTCTTCACGAGGAGGATCTTCCAATGCAATTATCCCAAGGAAAATTAATTCTTCTTCCATTTTTAAAAAACTATTTTTTTTGTATGCAATCCCTAGAGTTCTGTAAGTGTTTGAGGTTAGTCTATGATTGTTTTCAAGAATTCTTGCTTTTTCTTTTTCCAATAGCTTGTAAATTCCATCTTCTTTTTTTATTTGCGTGCATTTTGAAAGAATAATTTCTAAAGCCCCCTTTACATAGACTGTTTTTTCTTTTCCTTCTTTTGCGAGCACACTCATTATTTTTCTTTCAGAGCTGAATGGTATTTCTTCCTCAATGCTGAACTTCAAATCTTCTTTAAAAATTCCTGCTTTTACAGCAGCAATCAAAAGTGCTGCTTCTGTTGAAGTGCCAATTGGCTTGAAAATCATATCATCGCCGGTTCTTGAAATTATGGCGTCATTGCAGATTGTTGATGCTTTCAGAATTAAACTGAGATTTTCCTGTTTTGCTAAATCTACATTTTGCGAGTTGAGAGTAAATTTTCCATTTCCTTCATAACCAACGCCAGATACATCATATTCTCTTTGTCCAGTCAAAATTTTTTTTACAGTCATTTCTCCTTTTGTTATTGTTCCAGTTTTGTCAGAACATATAACTGTTGTCTCTCCAAGTGTTTCTATTATTGAAATTCTGTTGACAATTGCATTTTTTTTCGCCATCCTGTAAGCTCCAATTGACAAAGTGGACATTAGGGCTACAGGCATCCCCTCAGGGACAGCCGATACAGATATTGCAATAACCAAAATTAAAATTTCTATTACATTCTCTTTTGATACTGGATAAGTTTGAGCAAGAGTTATTAATCCTGTTAAAACTGCAACAATAACTGCGACGAGTGCCATGTACTTAGATATTTTGTTTACTTTTCCTCTTAATGGGAGATCTTTTTCTGCTTTAGAGATCATGCTTGCTATTTTCCCAAACTGAGTTGACATTCCTGTTTTTAAAACTTTGACCATACATTTTCCGCTTATTATATATGAACCCATTAAGAGGGTATTCTCATCAGAATATTTTTCAGAGTTTTTTGCAGCGCTTTTTTTTATTTCCCTTGATTCTCCCGTTAAAACTGACTCATCAACAAGAAGGCTTTTTTCTCCCAAGATAACGCAGTCGGCAGGAATTCTTTCACCATTCCTTAATACCAAAACATCCCCTGGAACAATTTCATTAGAATAAATTTCTTTTTCTCTACCACCCCTTATTACAATTGTGGTAGGCATAATCATTTTTCTTAAAGCGTTGATTGCTTTTTCTGCTTTGTATTCCTGGATAAATCCCACAATTATTACTATTGCAATAACTGCAAGTATTATGTAAGCTGTGACCATTTTTTCGACTATAAAAGAAATTATGAAGGCGGCTAGAAGAAGATAAATCATGAAGTTGCCCTTTATCTGCCTCAAAAGAATTTCAAAAACAGAAATTTTATTTACTTCTTCTATTTCATTCTTTCCATATTTTTCTAAAAGCGTTTTTGCCTCTTCTTCTTCCAACCCATTCTCTTTCAACATTAGATTAATAAATATACCAAACTTATAAATTTTAGGTAAAACAAAAAGAGGCGCTGAAATCAATGACAGAATTATTCACTAACTTGAGTTTGATCATTCTAATAGCTTTTCTAGTGTCTTTTATGATAAGGCTTTTAAAACAGCCTCTTTTAATCGGTTATATTATCACCGGAATCATCGCTGGTCCATACTTCTTTAATTTGATTGAGGCTGACCAGACAATCGGAACATTTTCAAAGCTGGGTGTTGCTTTGCTTTTGTTCACCGTTGGTTTGCATTTAAATCCCAAAGTAATAAAGGAAGTGGGAAAAACTGCTCTTATCACAGGAGTTGGGCAGGTCATTTTCACTTCGGTAATTGGTTTTTTAATTGCTAAAGGGTTGGGTTTTGCAACCTTGACATCTGTCTATATTTCTGTTGCGTTTACGTTCAGTAGCACGATTATAATCCTGAAATTGCTTAGCGATAAGGGGGACCTTAACAGTGTGTATGGAAAAGTCTCGGTTGGACTTTTGATATTCCAAGATTTGATTGCTGTCTTTTTATTGATGATTATTTCTTCATCTTCTAATAATATTGTCACTCCGTTCTTGATTACATTTACTGTCATTAAAGGTATCTTTATACTTGGCGCTTTATTTTTAATCAGTTTGTATTTGCTTCCACACATAACTAATTTTGTTGCAAAATCACAGGAATTTTTATTTTTGTTTTCTATTGCATGGTGTTTTGCACTTGCTAGCTTATTCCAATATTTTGGCTTTTCATTGGAAATAGGGGCGCTGCTTGCAGGAATCTCTCTTTCAACTTCCGTTTATGGTGCAGAAATAAGCTCGAAACTTAAACCCTTGAGAGATTTTTTCATCGTAATGTTTTTTGTCGTAATAGGTTCACAGATGATTATTGGAGAAGTTGGCGCCAATGTAGTTCCAGTAATTATTTTCTCTCTCTTCATTTTGATTGGTCATCCTGTAATTATGATGATGCTAATGGGGGCATTGGGATACACAAAAAGAAACAGCTTTTTAGCAGGATTGACCGTTGCACAAATAAGTGAATTCTCGATAATCATGGTGGCTTTAGGAGTAAGTGTTGGTCATATAAGCAGAGAAATTTTGTCTTTGGTAACGATGGTCGGATTAATCACAATTGCAGGCTCTACTTATCTAATAATGTATTCAAACAAAATTTATCCTTTAATCTCAAAATACCTTAATATTTTTGAAAAAAAGAATGTCAAGGAAAAGAAAGAGATTAAAGAAAAGTATGATGTAATCTTGTTTGGTTATAACAGGATTGGATTCGGCATATTGAAATCACTTAAAGAGTCAAAGACAAAGTATCTTGTCGTTGATTATAATCCTGAGATAGTTTCTAATTTAAAAAAATTCAGAGTTCCTGTTTTGTATGGAGATGTTTATGACAAAGAATTCCTGGATTCGCTTCCGCTGAAAAATGTTAAAATAGTTGTGTCTACAATTCCTGATGTTGAAACTAGCACCGTGCTGATAAAAACTGTAAAGGGTATTAATCCTCAAGTGATAGTCATTGTAAGAGCAAACCAGATTGATGACGCTTTGAAGCTTTACAAATCCGGAGCTGATTATGTTCTGACTCCTCATTTTTTAGGCGGAGAATATGTTGCAAACATGGTTAAGAATTTTGGAGATTCTTCATTGAACTACAAGCTAGAAAAAGAAAGGCATTTGAAAATGCTTCACGAGAGGAAAAATCTCGGGCAAGAGCATCCTGATGTGGATAAGAATTAATTTACCACAAAACATATAAATTTGCTATCTATTAATTTTTATGGTAACATTTGTGTCTCAGTATGATGTTTTTGTGCAGATGGTTCATTCTTCTGACAGTTATTTAAATGCAACAGAACAAGGGAGAAAAGAGATGGATGAATATTTAAAATCTCAAGAAGTTAGAAATCATTTTGGTAGTAGAATTATCCCCCAGTTCACACTTCATGAATCAATTGTTTTAGAATTTACAAATTGTGGTGCTTTCCAGCAAAGAACACCCCAAGAGCAACAAAATATTGGAAGATATTTGTCCTCTAAAAAATTTAAAGGTGTTGTTGATAAATTAGAGAGTAGAGTTAATAATTTTTTTAATGTTTAATGAGACAGGATTTTTTAGCCTTTTTTAACAATTTTCTTAAAGATAACTTTAAATATAATATCTTCTTTTGGGAAATATGATTGATATAAAACTGATAAGAGAGCATCCTGAGATTGTAAAAGAGAACATAAAAAAGAAGTTTCAAAATCAAAAGCTTATTTTAGTTGATAAGATTAGAGAGTTTGACGATGAGTGGAGGGCACTTAAATACAAAGAGGATAATTTAAGGTCGGAAAGAAATAAAATTTCTCAGGAAATAAATGAGCTTAAAAAAGCCGGGAAAAATGTCAAGAACGAGCTGAAAAAAGCAAAAGAAATTCCGGAAGAAATTGAAAAGGTTTTGATTCAAAGAAAGAAACTTGAGGATGATGTTTACAATATTTCTCTGCAAATCCCGAACATTATTGATAAGAGTGTTCCGATAGGAAAAGATGCTTCTGAAAATAAAGTTGCGAAGGTTTTTGGAAAGCCTGCAAAATTAGGATTTGAAGCGAAGGGTCATGCTGAGCTTGGAGAAAAATTGGGAATCTTAGATTTTGATTCTTCTGCAAATATATCTGGAAAAGGATTTTATGTTTTGAAAAATGAACTTGCTTTGTTAAACATGGCTTTGATAAATTTTGCAAGAAATTTTATGATAAAAAAAGGATTTGAATATATCGAACCCCCTTTAATGCTAAGGGAAGAAATCTTGAGGGGAGTTTACTCCAAAAATGAAATTGATCAGATGTCTTACAAGATTGAAGGTGAGGATCTTTATCTGATTGCTACATCAGAACATCCTTTAATCGGAATGTTCATAAACAAAACTTTAACGTCAAAAAATATTCCTGTAAAACAAACTGCTTATTCAATGTGTTTCAGAAAAGAAATAGGAAGCCACGGGATTGATGAAAAGGGAGTTTATAGGACTCACCAATTCAACAAACAGGAAATGATTGTCATATGTGAGCCTTCTGAGTCAAGCAAATGGTATGATGAAATGATGAAGATGAGCGTTGAACTTTTCAAGGAGCTTGAGTTTCCATTCAGAATTTTGGAAATTTGTTCTGGAGATTTGGGAGATTTGAAAACTAAGCAATGTGACTTTGAAGCATGGAGTCCGAAAAGGAAAGAATATTTTGAGATTACATCTTTGTCAAATATGGGAGACGCACAGGCAAGAAGGCTTGGAATAAGGATTGACAATGGCAAGGAAAGATATTTTGCCCATACTTTAAACAATACAGTTATAGCAACTTCAAGAATTATGGTTGCAATCTTGGAAAATTTCCAACAAAAAGACGGAAGCATAAAGATTCCAAAAGCATTGTGGCCTTATACTAAGTTTAAGGTAATCGGTTCTATTGAGAAAAAAAACAAAAAATAGAATTATGAAAAATAAAATAGCCGTTCTAATAATGGCTGGATTGTTTTGTGCAGTTTTAGGATACTTTTTGTATAATAATTTAAGCAGAAATGGTGATCGTATTAACTCGGAATCTAATTTTAACAACAATAGTGGAAGTTCGGCTAGTTTTGGTTCTCAGGGCCAGACAACTGTTGACAGTAGTGAAGCCGTCAAAGTGGGAAAAAGACTTTCTAATGGGCATGTGAGGGTGAAGGCAGCATAATCACAAACTTTAAAAACCGTGTTTGAGAGATATGGTTAAGTATATGCGGACTATTTCTGAAGAAGTAGAAAAGCAGAACGACTAAATACAGATGGAGGAAACGAAATGAAAGTATACGTAGGGAATTTGTCTTTTGCTATCGACAACAACAAGCTTAACGAACTTTTCTCTGAATTCGGAGGAATCGAAGAAGCTATTGTCATTGTTGACAAGTTTTCAGGCAGATCAAAGGGATTTGGGTTCGTGACTTTTAAGGATGACGATTCAGCTAAGAAAGCCATTTCAGAAATGAATGACAAGGAAGTTGAAGGTAGAAAACTTAAGGTTAATGAAGCAAAACCAATGGATCCTGACAGACCAAGACCCCCTAGAAGAGACTTTGGCGGCAGAGGCTTCGGTGGCGGTGGCGGTAGCGGTAGTGGTGGCGGCGGCAGAAGATTCGGCGGAAGCAGAGACAGATTCTAAATATTTGTCTCAATAAATGAATTTTTCTTTTTTTCTTTTTTAAATTTAAGTTGATGTTTTAGTGCAATAATTTTTATAAGGGGTTAATTAGTGTGAGAAATATGGTAGGTAAAGTAAGAATAAGCTACGTTCTAAATGAGAACTATTTTGTGGTTCCAGGAGTTTCTTACAAGGGAGAGACTGGAACCTGGAATGTTTTTGAAAATCTTACTGGACAAGTGACTCAAGATGAGCTTGTTGAATACTCTGAAAAAGAAAAACAAAAAGGAAATCCTTATTTGATGGATTTGCCTTTGCATTTTGCTGTTTTTCTTGCTGCCTACAAATTAAGAAATGGTCAAGATGCCAAGAGATTAAGGGCGTTTTTGCAAAATAGCCTTAGAAGACATTTACATACTCTAACGAGAATTGCATATAATCCTGATGGAATAGATGAAGCAATGCACAATTATGGAACTTCTGAACAATATTCTTTAAAAGGAACTATCATTGGTCCTGACCAGTGGATTAAAGATATGGAAGACAAAAAAACTTTGGAAATTCTTTTAAGTACAGAAGATGTTGTACAAATAAATAATGTTTTTAAGTGGATTAGCAAGAAAAATGGATATATTTGTAGAGTGAATTTGCCAACTAAAGAAGATGAGGAAGCTGTCAGGCTTTATGCTGGCGACGATAGGTTCTATTTAGACTGTGGCAAGTTAGGTGGTGCGTGTCCTGCCATACGTGTTATGAGAGTTGATTGAGGTTTTAAATCAGTAACTTTTAAAAGGGGATTTCTGCATTATATTTTCATGCTCGCATGGTCTAGCGGTTATGACTCATCCCTGTCGTGACATCTTCTTTATGAAAAAGAAAGGGGAAAATCACAGAACGGATGCGATCCGGGTTCGACTCCCGGTGCGGGCGTAATACATATTAGACCAATTTGGTGAGACTCTTTTCCTAACGGATATATTGTATCTCGACTGTCCATATAAAATCCCGAGATCAAGGAAAAGATATGAAAATCGATCCATATAAGCACAAGGAAAGATACCTTAATTGGAAAGAATCAGTAAAACAGGGAATTCCGAGCATAAGCAAAGAAAACTCGGAAATTATACTGCAATATCTAAAAGATATGGAAATTGGAGTTAATATTTCTTCAGTTAGTGTGAAAGGCTCAAGAGGATATAATAGACTAAACACTTTAAAGGACAAACTTATATTCTTCTCCAAAAAGTTTAACACAAGCTTTAATTTGGGCTGTATAATGGAGATTAAAGAGGAACAGTTATTTCAATTCTTTTCAGAGATGGATAAAGGAATCATAAAAAGACAAGATGGAAATAACTTTATGGGAGTGCACACTTATGTTAAGATATTCAAAGCGTTTTGGCATTGGTATCAGAAAATCGCCAGAAAGCAGGGAATTGAGGTAAAAGATATTACTTTAGATTTAGATACTAAAGCAAATAAGCCAAAATGGGTTTATCTTACAGAAAAACAAGTTAAACAGCTTTATGATAGGGCAGGAAGTAGATACAAAGTCCTAATAATGTTCTTATTTGACACAGGAATAAGAGCGCCAACAGAGTTGATTAATATTAGAGTTAGCGATTTATTCAATAATTGCACTGAGTTGCAAATAAGAGATGAAATAAGTAAAACATTTGGAAGAAGAATTAAATTAATGCTTTGCTCAAACATTCTTAAAGACTATATTCAAGAAAATAATCTTAAACCAGAAGATCAGTTATTTGCAATAAACCCAACTGTAGTAAACAGATATCTCAAAAATTTAGCAGTGAAGATTTTTGGCAAAGGCATGAGTGATGCAGGTGAATTATATTCTAGATTATCAATGTATGATTTCAGGCATTGTTCATGTTGTTATTGGCTTCCAAGATATAAATCTGAAAGTGCCTTGAAATATAGATTTGGATGGAAAAAATCAGATAAAATACATTATTATTCAGAATTATTAGGAATGAAGGACAAAATTTCTGAAGAAGACCTTTTGATTGATATAACTAAAACAGAAATTGAGAAAAGACTGACAAAAGCTGAAAGAGAAGTTGAATTTTTAACTGAAGATAATCAGCACATGAAAAATCAGATGAAGGAAATTCTAAAATTAATCTCCAATGCTAGAGAAATTGTAGCTAATTAAAAACAGCCACTCGGCATAATAGGACTCTTTTTGGTTGGTGGCTCTTTTTGAAGTGATTATTATACAAGAAACATTCAAATTAATGGTGACTCTCTAGACCTTAGATTTTTGAAAACCTATTTTTATTAAATCCGACGACAAAATATGAAGAGTCACTCGGCATAATAGAACTCTTTCTTGGCAGTGACTCTTTTTTGAGATAATTCCTTTATGATAAACACTCAAACTAATTGTGGCTTTTAACTCCTAAAAAAAGGCCAAAGTGCGCACCCCCAATTTTGAGTGCTACAAAATAGATTCTCGTCGGCAAAATTACATAAAAATCATCAAGAGTCAGTCGACTTAATATGTATGAATGGGGGTGGTGACTCGCTTAAAAAACGCCACCCCCTATAATGGAACTCTTTCTTTACATGAGTTGATTTTTTTATTATAAGATCTTCTTACTTAATTCCAAACAAATTCTTAACAAAACTAGTAATTACAGAACTAATTGTCTTTTTTTGAGTTGTCGTAGTTGTTTGTACTGAAGTTTTAGTAGTTGTTGTAATAGCTGCTTTTGGTTGAGTTGTAGTAGTCTTAGGAGTAGTGGTTGTAGTGATTGTTTTTGGAGGTGTTGTGGTAGTTGATGTTCCAACTTTCATCGTTACTTTTGTGTTCTTGTAGCTTGCTCCTTCTTCAAGTGTAAATTTAAGTGCAGAAGTATCAAAGCCATTTGTTCCTGGCCCTACTCTTAAATTTACTATTGGACCTTTTCCAGTCGGAATAACTGCAGATCCGTCTAACTTATATATTCCAATTATATCTTTATTGAAAGTCACACTGAGTAAGCTTGTTCTTGGTGTTGAAGTAACTCCCAATACTTTCATCTTAGTTGTATCATATGAAATTTTGAGTCTTACTCCTGAAAGATCATCAGTATTGTCAAGATTTATTGGAACTAACTTTTCAGTATTTGTTCCTGTTGCAGTCCCGAATGAAACTGTTGAAGTTGAATATCCTGAATAAGTTCTATTATTGCAACTTAGAGGGGTGAATGAAATGTAAAGATAATCTATCATCCTCGACAAGTCAGAAATATCAATACCTCCATCAGGTGATCCATCAACATTTCCAACAGACATTGGTGCCTTAAATGGTGTAAATGAAATAAACATGTAATCTATCATTGCACTAAGGTCAGCGATGTCTACATTGCCACTCATGTCAAGATTGCCACATATTGTATTTGTTTTGGTTTTACAAGCACCATCCTGACAAAAAAATCCAAGAGGTTTAATAGTAGAGCAATCGGAAACTCTTGTTCCAACAGATCCATTGTTATTACAGACATACTCATAAACCCAACCCTCATATGTTCCATCTTACACACAATAATCAGTATATGAAACACCCTGATAAGTTACAATTCCCTTCATATTATAGTTATAACCTCCATCACTGTCAGTGCAAGTTGGTTGTTTCGTGACTTCAATCAAAGCTCCTGAATCATTCATGTCAAGAACAGATATTGACATGTTGTTGAAACTGTCAAAGTATGTTTCGTTTTTGAATATGAGCGGCCAAGGAGATTGAAAATGCTCCGAAAAACTAGAATGTGTATTAATAAGAAATGTCCCAATATTTTCAAAATTGTTAATCTCATTCTGCCCTAATCTTATTAATAATCCATGTTTAAATCTCTCTTCAGTGGGGGGTCGGTCCAGTAAATTTTTATTACTATAATTATTATAACCCCTATATTCAACATAATAATTTGACAAAAGGTTTAAGTTGTAGTCACCGCTATGAACTGGAGTTAGATTCATAATAGAGATATTATAATTTATGGGTATTTTAATTCCATGGATTTCTGAGGGATTTATTAATTTTTTTTCTAAAGGAGTGATAAAAAATATTCCTTCCTCAACTTCTGCTATATTATTATCATTCCAACCCAAAATCTTTTTGCTAAAAACACCATAATCACCATAAAAACTAGAAAATCCCATAACATCAAAAAAATCCCCATATTCATAATAAGTATGATATTTTTCAATCACCAAAATTTCCTTTGCGTGCATAAGACCAAAATTATGTCCAAATTCGTGAACGAGAGTATTAAAACTATTGGGATATTCATTATCATAATAGTGTTGCCAGTAGTGATTAATCCATAAAGAATAGATATTAACTATTCCCTCATTTGTTAAATAAAAATTTTTTCCAATAGCGGCCATTCCAGAATACCATTTAAAGCAATCATTAGTTGATGAGTAAACAATAATTCCATCGTATTTACTAAAGTTTGTATCTTGGTCTGATTTATTTATTGCGATATTAACGTAGTCTGAATAATCACAATTTGAGAAGTTATCATAGATGTAAGAACCTCCAAAATCTACATGTATGTTTGCTTTCCCATAAGAAGCATCCTTTATCCAATTATTTACTAATCCGAAAGTTATGTTGGTAAAATTTTCTGCATCAAAATTATTTTTATCTGCTTCATTTAATAAATAAACAACAACATATTTCTGCTCACCCAATGTTTTTGGCCAAGGTTCAACATTCGCGGAAGCAACAGAATAACTTGTTCCTCTTAAGTTTGAGTTTGTATCAGAAAAACTTATTTTATTATCTTTTAAATAACCAGTTACTTTTATTTTGGATTTTACAGGTAAGTGTTTATCTGTACTTAGCTCGTATCTTTTTCCATTATCATTTAGATAATAAACTTCTTTGCTTAATTGAGGTTCCTTAAAATTATCAATAATCATTAATTCAACAACTCCTTCTTTTGTTACTAACTCTCCTAAAGAATTCTGCGTCTGTGGATTAACCCTTGTCGTTGTAGTTGGTGTCGTCGGAACAGTCGCTTTGGCCGTAGCCTGTGTCGAAGGACTAGGTGTTTGGAAATTAGAAGTTTTTGCTCCAATTATATCATCGGCAAACTTCTTCACAATATTTCCAGTAGAATTATAATTGAAACCCAAAAGAACCAACTCCAACACAATAATTAATGATAAAACTAGAATTAATGTTTTGTTAAACTTCAAACCTCTTTTCTTCATTTAATCATAAAGCAAAAGTAGTTTAAAATAATTTGGGTTGGTAGAAAGTTTATTACCCAATCCATAAATTTCATCTCGACAAGATTTATAAAGTCGAGAGATCAACACAAATTGTAAAAAATCAAGGGCAAAAAAGAGTCCCATGATTTTGGTCCAATGTATCTCCGATTCGGTGCGGGCGTAGACTCCTTTTGGAATAATTAAGTGATGTACTTTTTCTAAATGCAAAAATCTATATATTTCAAGGGATAGACTTTTGTATGGAAAATACTATCTGGGTAAATCTTAAGAGAGAGCTTAAAGAAGATTTTAAATTAAGAGAGACTAAACTTCTTTGTTTTGCGACTTTCTTGGTAGTGATTCCTTGGATTCTTTCTAGCTTGTTATTTTTTGTTTCAGAAAAGGGAATATACTGGGTCAGAATTATTACTTTGGCCATATTTATAATCACTGACATCTTTTACGTTTTAAGAAAAAAGAGAAGAGATAATTTTTTTACTTCTTGGGGAGACTGGTTGACTATTCTTATTTTAGTAGCAATGTTAGTATTATACCTTGTACTAAGCTTTAAGTCTCTGGAATTTAAAATATTATCTTTATTGGCTTTTGTCTTTGTTGTGCTTGCAGTATTAGTCATAAATGGCTTTGTCCTTTTAGTAAAAAGCGAAAGATCGTTTTGGATAATTCTTCCGTATATTGCCCTCGTTAGTGCAACAATAGTTTTTTTCGGATTTACATTTACTTTTAGCCAAATTAATTATTCTAATGGGACTTTAGTCAAAAATGCATGGGATTATATTTACTTTAGCTCGTCTACTTTTTATGCTTCTACATATGGAGACATAATCCCAACTGGAGCGTTGAGTAAATTTTTAACCCAGATAGAAATATTTTTTAGTTTTATTATACATATTTTCTTAGTTGGTTATATCCTTTCAAAACCTAGGAAAAGTGAAAAATAAAATGAAGAAAATACTACTCTCCATTGAAAACGCATTGGCATTCCTTTTATCAGGTCTACTTTTACAAGTTAATATTTATTTGGGAATATTGTTTTTAATCGCTGGTTTTTTAGGAACATATTATTTAACTAAAAGTACTCCAGAAATAATATCTGGACCAGAAGGATCTTCTCCTCCAGACCCTAAAAGAGTTCCAGAAGGAAGCATCTTTGTACAGTATAAGAAATAGGTTACACAATCGTGATGCATAATCCTTAAAAAGTCCAGAGATCGCACACAACCACAACAAATTATTTTTCTTTCAAATCTTTTTCTAATTGGCGGTATTCTTTTATGTAGAGATCAATTGTTGGCTTGATATTATGGTTTTTTTCATATTCCTGCAGAGATTGATAATACTCTACATTATTTTTGAGATTTATATTTAATGGCGGAAGATTATGTTTGATTAAAATGTTATTTAAGAGTATCCTTCCAACCCTTCCATTTCCATCAGCAAATGGGTGGATGTTTTCAAATTGATTATGCACCACAGCGGCCAATATGAATGCGGGATATTTTGTTTTATTTTTTTCATACCATCTTATTAACTCGCTTAACAGATAGTTTATTCTTGCTTGTGGAGCTCCTTCATGGACTACTCTTCCAGATTGATCCGTAACAACAACTTCTTCGCCCTTTTTTCTAAGCTGTCCAGCAAAGTGTTTTGAATTCTTGAAGACAATTTTATGAATATCTTTTATTAATTCTATTGAGATATGCTCTTTGGTCTTTCTGATAAATCTAATAGCTTCGTCAACTCCATATGCTTCTGCAATATCTTCTTTAGATTTGTCTGGCCATTTGTCATGTTCCAAAATGTTAGACACCTCATTTTGGTTTAATTTACTTCCTTCAATAGCGTTTGTATTATATGAGAACAACTTAGAAAACTTTTTCCAATCTCCTTCTGATAAGTGAGAAATTTTTAAGGGTATATCAGACTCAATTCTCTTGATTGAGTTTATTTCTTCCTTGGACAGTTCAATCTTTAATGGGTCTTGGATTATTTTGTATTTGTGTATCTCCTCCAGAATAAGTTTTTCAGCAATTGAAACTCTTTCTTTTAATTTTCCTTCGCTTAAGTCAGTTCCGAGATATTTCCTGAATTTATGGACTCTTGGGCCCTCGCGATAAGAATGAGCAAGATAGTACTTTATCTTACTCCCTGCTTTTCTTTTTTCAATGTTCATAAATGTACATAGGTGACTACAATATTTAAACATTTCTATTTAGGTGTCTACAAATAACAAAAAATGTAGTCACCCACTGTTATCCATATAGCCTCATCTCGACAATATTTAAAAAGTCCGGAGATCGCAACACAATCGTATCGAATAGTTTAGGCCGATAATAATCAAAAGAAAAAGACCATCCACCGAATCAACCAAGAGGGTGAGGTCTACGGTGCGGGCGTAGACTCCTTTTGGAATAATTAAGTGATGTACTTTTTCTAGATTCGAGTGAGCCGATATATTTAAAAATGTAAGATATGATAAATGCTAAAGAGTGTGTTTAGGCGCTCGGATCAAATTCTGAGATAATTTGAAATGGTAGAAGAACAACAAATTTTGACGGAAGATAGAACTAATACCTCATCTATTGAAGTCCTAGTAGGATACAATGGTCTTTATAATTTTCAAACATGTGGAGATGACCCAAGAACTCTTAGTGAAGTGCTTTCTACAACTGGGTGGGGTAAAAGCGACTTTTATCAAGCAGGACAGATGGTTGCTGACAGAATGTATAAACTTAATGTTGTAAATCCTGTTATTAATAATGGTCAGACTTATGAAATAGTATATGACATTCCAGAAGCGGAAGCTGATGCTTTAATCAGAATGCGTGCAGATGACCCTTTCTTTAGTGGAGAGAGACCAGCACATCACTTCGAAAAAGTAAATTGTAGAGCACTATTACCTGAGCAATTAGAAGTGTTTAGAAATGGACTTGAATATCAACTTCAGGTTTTGCAAGGTAAGGTTTCAGAAGCACCTAAAAAAGAAAATCAGAGAGATTCCCTCACCCTCTATCTTAAAACTGCGAACTATGGGAGACAAGAGATAGCCAGGATAAGAAAAAGTTTTGGAAGGGCAGACAATTCCTGTCCATAACCAAGAAATAATTCTAACTAATTTATTGTATTTTATCTTATATACAGATAGATTTATATCCATGTTCTACTTAAAGTAATTAAGCTAAAATGGAAGAAATGCCTGTTATCTGTATCAAGTGTGATAAGATGTTTAATTTTCTGGAAGAACTGAGAGGTAATGCTGACATGAATAAAGCCGTTGGAGATATCCTATTTGAAAAATATGGCTCAACAGATATAATCTGTAAAGAGTGTAGAAATTAATTTATTTTTTAGTCATAACATATATTTTCTTTACAATATTAAACTGAATATCCTCTCCTGAATCTTTATATTTCATTTCTTTCTTTAACTTCTCTGGAAAGACTTTTCTAATGAAATCATTGAGCTTATTTAATCTTTTAATATCTCCCTTCAATTCTTGATGCAGTCTCTTATTAGAAGAAAATCTATATGTTATCTTGCGATATTCCTTTATATGAGAAAAACCGCCTTTTTTCATGGCATCAATAAATTCATCTTCCCTAAAGAAATATCTTTCTCTTGTTAATATATTGAAGCCAGCTAATTCATCTTTCTTTCTTAACACATCTTGAAACAATTTCTGATTCTTTTTAGATAACATTATATCCCAAACAATAAACTTCCCATTTTTCTTTAAAACTCTATTTACTTCTTTCGCTACTTCATATTGAATCTTTTTAGAAACTTCATGAATTCCCATCTTTATAACAATCTTATCAAAAAATTCTTGGGTAAACCCCGTTTTCGGAAATTTTGTCGATATAAATCTATTTTTTGGAATCTCTGTAATATTTTTTATGGCTCTTTTTAATTGAACCTCACTTTCGTCTTCAAAATATAAATTTGCTTTCTTCTCTTTTGCAAGAATCGTTTTTCCAACAGCACCATATCCACAAAAAGCGTCTAGAATATTTTCGTTAGGTTTAGGGTTTACGGCTTTAACAAGAGCTTTAAAATCACTTGGATTTATACTATGAATATATTCATAGGAAACAATTCTAACATCAAAACCTTCTTTTTTCATGAATATTTATTATTTTATAGATTTATATATTATTTTATTTCGTAAAAACAAAAAATAACTCTCTCTTAATCCATGCATTCCATCTCGACAAGATTTAAAAAGTCCAGAGATCGCACACAATCGTAAGTAAATCAATTAAGGTTAGTATTTCTGTAAAACCTTTAAGATATAATCATAAGATTTATCTGCCTGCTCCAGCATGAATTGATAATAACCTTTTGATCTTCTATTAATTGCCTGCTCAAGAGTATTAAAGTAAGCTAGTTTATTTTCCTTATACACCACCATAGGGTAATACCCTGCGCTCATTAAAATTTTGTTCATAATTAATCTGCCTGTTCTTCCATTGCCATCTCTGAATGGATGTATATTTTCATACATTTTATGAAATTCAAATGCTAAAACTAGGGGGTGAATTTTGTTTTTGTTAGTTCTATGCCAATTTAGTAAATCATTTAGTTCTTCTTCCACTTTTTCAGGGGGTGTTGTCTGCGAGTTTCCAACAATAACCTCTTCTTTTTTAAAACCCTTAGGATAGGGAATGTTTCCGATCATCAACAAATCTTTAGTAAGTATATGATATAGCCTTTTTATTGATATTAAATTAAATTTAAATGATTTTTGTAGATATTCAAATGCTAAAATTGAATTTTTTACTTCTTTTACTTCATTCCTGTCTTTATATTTTGTGTCTCCAGTATCGATAATTTCCCTCACTCTTTCAGGAGGTATTTTTGATCCTTCGATGTTATTAGAATTAAAAATAAACTCTTCAGCAAATTCTGTATCTACGTTTTTCTCGCATTTTTTTCCCTCTAGGAGATTGCTGATTTTTATAGATTTTAATTCTATTTTTTCAGGGAGATTTTCATTATAAGACAACTCTTTCTTAATCTGATGTAGAAATTTGGATTTGAACTTTAGCTCTTCTTCAGATAAGGTCTCTAAATTATCCAGTATGTATTTTTCTTTGCTAAATGTCAAAGAATCTGTGCCTATGTATTTCTTAAGAACTAACAATTGATTCATAAATGAGATTTTTTTGACAAAATAAATGCTAGTTTTTCCATTGATATTCTTCTTTTCTATATAACTCATAACTTATGCACTCCTTTATCCTTTATAAACCTTACCATTTGGGCAGTATAAAAATATTATATTTCCCCTATATAATTAAAAATAGTACTATTTTGGCAGTAAAAAAGTTAAATTTATGCACCATTTTGGCAGTATAATTTTGCTATCTTCCCCTATGGTTTTATAAATGTTTATATGAGTTTTTTTAGAACCATAGATGCTTTTATATAAAATTATTCCTTCCTCTCGACAATATTTAAAAATCCCAGAGATCGTACACAACTATATCGGACGGTTTTAGGCCGATAATAATCAAAAGAAAAAGACCATCCACCGAATCAACCAAGATGGTAAGGTCTACGGTGCGGGCGTTCACGTATTTTGTGAGCCTGATGTGATGGACTTTTTCTTAACGGATGATTTTCATCCGATCCCTATATAAAAAACAAGGGCTTAGAAAAAATATGAAAATAGATCCATACAAACACAAAGAAAGATACCTTAAATGGAGGGAATCTGTAAAAGAGGGCATTTCAAGGATAAATTCTTACAATTCTGATTTAATTTTAAAATACCTTGATGATATGGAAAACGGGATGAATGTTGCTAAAGGAAATGTTAAGGGTTCTAGGAGCTATATTCGACTTAATACGCTAAGAGAGAAAATGAGGTTTTTCTCTTTAAGATTCAAGGAAAGGTATAATCTTGATAAAATAACTGATGTTTCTGAAGAACAGTTATGCGTCTTTTTTTCTGAAATGAAAAGAGGGGTTATTAAAAGAAAAGACGGGAAGTCATATATTGCTATAGCGTATTCTGTCAAGTGCTTCAAGGCTTTTTGGCATTGGTATCAGAAAATAAGCAAAAAGAGTGGAAAGGAAATTTTAGATATTACTTCAGATCTTGATACGAGAGAGGACAAGCCTAAATGGGTTTATTTGACTGAAGAGCAGGTTAAGAAATTATGTGAAAATGCAAAGTTCAATTATCGGGTTTTAATCACTTTTCTTTTTGATACTGGAATCAGGGCTCCAACAGAGCTGATGAACATAAAAGTTTCTGATCTTTACAATGACTGCAAAGAGCTAAACATTAGAGAGGAAATCAGCAAAACATTTGGCAGAAGAATAAAACTTATGCTTTGTTCAAATTTCCTTAAAAGTTATATTGAACAAAACGAATTAAAAAAAGAAGATTATCTTTTTCAGATAAAGCCTTATGTTGTTAATCAATATCTTAAGAGATTATCAAAAAATCTCTTTGGAGATAAGGAAAGCCCAGCAGGGCAGAGATATTCTCAATTAACAATGTATGACTTCAGGCATATCTCTTGTTGCTATTGGCTTCCAAGATACAAATCAGAGTCTGCGTTAAAATTTAGATTTGGCTGGAAAAAATCTGATAAAATTCATTATTATTCCGAAATGCTTGGAATGAGGGATACAATTTCTGATGAAGATCTTTTAGTGGACATAACAAAGACAGAAATTGAAAAGAAGCTGTTAAAATCTGAGAATGAAAAGGAAATACTAAATGAACGAGTTCAGCATCTTGAGAAGCAGATGAATGAGATTTTGAGATTAACAAATAAGGTGGAAGAATTCAGAGTTATAAGATTAAGCGATGACTAACTACTTCTTTTTCTTTTTAGCTTTTTTCTTAGCCATGATGTACAAAAGAAATTAATGTTTAAAAGAGTTTTGGATTTTAGTAAACCCAAAAGATTTTATATTAACTTTTCCTTTTAAATAAATGAAATTAAGTGAAGCAGAAACAAGGAAAAAGTTAATTGATCCAGTTTTAGATAGAGTTGGCTGGAAAATTAATGGGGGTTATGTTAAAGAAGAGATTAACCCCGTTAAATCTAAATTTCAACTTAAAGAATATATTGGTCGTGAAGCTGGAATAGAAAGAAATGTGGATCGATTTATAGATTATTTACTCTTAGATGAAGATAGAAGCCCTCTAGCAATAATTGAATCCAAGAAAACATCAGTTGATGTAGAAAAAGGAGAAATTCAGGCAAGAACTTATAGGGATGATGTTGAAAAACAAATTGGAGTAAAAATACCCATTTTTCTTACAAATGGAAAAACTTGGTATTATGTTGATAATTTAGACAGAAGAAGACAAATATTACTTCCATTTAATCAAAAAGATCTTCACAGAATTGTTAGTTTGATGAAAAAAAAGAAAGATCCTGCAAATGTAAAGATTAATACAAAAATAGTGGATAGAAAAAGAGGAATAGAAGCTGTGAAGATCGTCTTGGAACATTTTTCAAAAGGATATAGAGAGGCATTAATTAATATGGCGACAGGAACAGGAAAAACAAGAGTTGCCATGGCAATAATTGAAGGATTAATAAAAGCAGAATATGTGCAGAAAATATTATTTGTTGTTGATAGAATTTCTTTAGGAAATCAAGCTAAAGAAGAAGGGTTCAAAAAATTCTTTCCAGATAGCCCAATTTGTGAATTAAACGAAGAAGGATATTCAGATACAGCAAGATTTTATGTTTCAACTGTTCAAACACTTATGTCTTCACAAAAACCTAGAGGTAAGTTTTACGAAAAATTTGGTTCTGGAGCATTTGATTTAATTATTTTTGATGAAGCCCATAGATCTTATTATGATAGAAATAATGACATATTCAAATATTTTGATGCCTTGAAAATAGGGTTAACTGCAACTCCTTCTTCAGAAGATTCAAAAGACACTTTTGAATTATTTAATTGTGAAAAGGGGAAACCAACTGTCAAGTATGATTATTGGGACGCAGTAAATGATAAAGTTCTTGTTCCTTATGTTGCTGATATTATCGAAACCAAAGTTTTATCTCTAGGGATAGAAGGGAAAAAATTAAGTAAAGAGTTACAACAGGCATTAAAATTACAAGAAGAAGAACCAGAAAAGTTTCAAACTCCCGGCTCTAAATTTGAAAGGCATTTTACAGATGAGAAAACTAATGAATTAATAATCAGAGAGTTTGTGGATAGATGTTATAAATCAGATGATAATAGACCTTGCAAAAGTATTTTTTTCTGTGCAAGTGTTAAACATGCAGAAGCATTAGAAATATTATTTCAAAAATTATATCCTCTTTTAGCAAAAGATGTTAAGGTTATTACCTCAGATAAATCCCGTTACACAGATGAGGTTAAGAGATTTATAAAAAGAGACAGTCCAAGAATTGCTTTATCTGTAGGAGTATTAGACACAGGAATAGATGTCCCAGAGATAATGAACTTAGTTTTTGTTAAGCCAGTCATATCTTCAATTAGATTTTGGCAGATGTTGGGGAGAGGAACTAGAAGTATTTCTGCTTGTGAAAATAAACAATGGCTTCCAACAAATAAGGATGGACAACATATAAAAGAAGATTTTCTAATCTTGGACTTTAAATTTGGAGATTGGTCAAATGTTCTTCAACATAAGCTAAATGTTTCAAAGCAAAGATCATCAGGAACAGACGCAAAAACAAGAATTTTCTTGGAGCAGGTAGATACTTTAGAAAAAAACCTAAATGAGAAAGAAAAGAAAATTGTAGAAAAACAAATAAGAGACACAATTAAAGAGATTGACATTGATTCTCCTTTAGTCATGGAGAAAAGAGAAATTATTAAGAAAATTGTCTCTTCTAAGTTTGATTTGAAGGAACATGTGAAAGAATTGAGAGAAGAAATTGCCCCTCTTTTGATTTATTCTTCATCAGAAAATGCGAAAGTATACGGATTTATTTCTAGATGTATTAAGTTATTTGACCACATTAAAACAAATAACAAAGAAAAAATTGCTAAGATAGAAGATTTTGTTGTTAAAAGAGCTGAAGCTATTTGGGACAAAAACTTAGATACAATAAAAGAAAAAAGAGATGATCTTATAAAAATCCAGAAAGAACCTTTTTGGGAAGAGATTACATTTGAAGATGTTGATTTTTTAGTTAGAGATATTGCTCCTTTAATGATTTTTTATGAAGAGGAAAGAAAAAATATGCTGAAGATTAATGCTCCAGACATGGTTATGAAAGTAGATAAAGAAATTATGGAAATAAAAGAAGATAAAGACTTTAAGAAATTCATTGAAAATAATATTTTAATGAAAAGGATAAAAGATGGAGAAGGAGTTAATTCTAAAGAGCTTTTAGAGATAGAAAGTAAGCTTAAACAGCTTAATCCTGCCCTTACGATAGATAATATTCAGCAAAGCAAAGATTTTGTGTTATTTTTAAGGGAGCTAATTGAAGTAAAAGGATTGCCTGACCCTCAAGAAATGATTAGGTGGGAATTTGATAAGTTTGTTAAAGACAGAAATGAACATTATAACTCAGAACAACTTAAATTCTTAAGACTTTTAGAGCAAGTTTTTATAAGGGCTAAACATATAGAATTAAAGAATTTCGCAGAACATCCTCTTGCAGATGCTCGTCCACTTGATATTTTCACAAAAGAACAACTCGAATTAATTGTTCAAAAATGCAACAAATTGAAATGGAAATAAAAAAATTACTGTCAAAATATTCAAGAGAAGATATAGGCTTTGGAAAAACTGAGAATTATATTCTGGAGAGGATAAATGCAACTAAAGAAGATGTAGCAACTGATTTGCTTTCTCTCGAAAATTTAGAATTGGTGGAAGAGCAGAAAAGAAATAATGAAATAAGATATGTGTTATTTTTCGTTTATTCAAAAAAGAGCGGAAGGGTTTATGTAATAACTTTAAGAGAAAAATTGAGGATAATCACAGCTTATCCGCTTGGCAAGAAAACACTCTCTAAATACAATAAAAGAAGATTTATAAATTCCAAGAGGTAGTAAGTATTATGTATAAATTTCATTATGATGAGGAGAATGATATCTTGTCTATATACGATTCTCCTAGAAAAGTAAAGGAAAGCTTAGAAGTGTCTGAAAACATAGTTATAGATTTGGATAAAAATGACAGAATTAACGGTATAGAGATAATGGATGCAGGCGAGTTTTTCGGCTCTTTTAATCCAGAGATAGACAAGGATCTTTTATCGGAGCTTGACTCTGCAAAGATTGAATACAAGAGCTTTAGGAGTCAATGGATGCTTTTAGTTGTTTTAAGTGCTAAGGGCAGACAGTTTTCCCAGCCAATGCCTCCTCTGAGAAAAACAGAGTTTTCAAGCCCCATATTAGCTAATAATTGGTAAAAAGGTGTATACACCTTTTAGGAAAGATTTAAATAGTTCTTGATTTTATTTTTCTCATGGTTTTGAAAGATCACGATCTAAGTGGGGAAGAAAGGAAAATTGTTTCTACGAGACTATACAAAAGTGAATTTCTTTTTTTCAAAAAGCTTTGTGAACAAGAAGGCAAAAAAATAAATACAAAACTCCGAGAGATGATAAGGAAGGAAACAGGCGTAGAGGAGAAAAATGAGATTTGAAAAGTTTATTATCGGATTAGATGATAATGGGAAAGAGATTAAATTCACCTGCGATGAATCAAAATTGGCTAATAACTTTGGAAAAAACCCTGAAGCTCCAAATTTTCTAACAAGAGTTTTTTTCAAGAAAGATGTTTTAGATAAGTACTATGGTAAACCTTCAAAATATTCTGTTAGAGATGGGTATTTGTTTTATACTAGAGAAGATGGTATTAATGAATGGGGGATGCCCATAGACAATAATGTCCGAGGTTGTATTATGGCTTATTTAGGAGACCTAGCTAAACTACCATCTGATGAGCAAAAACACTGGAAAATTTACAATATCGTAGAAGGCAGTTTTAGTTCAGTTTCAGTTATGAGAGACTTTAAAGCTGAACCCTGTTCTCCAACTGACGCTGCTTTATATTTTAAGGGAGAATTTGAGTCTCTCAACGAAAATTGGAAGAAGAAAAATGGATGGAATATATTCAAACCGTTGAACTTAGCTGATGAACATCACGTTAAGACCTTAAGAGTGCCAAACGATGAGCAGAAAGAGTTTGATGAGGTGGTACTCTCTTTGAATAAAATACTAATTGACTCTTTAAATGTTGAAAAAATGAAAGATAAAATAATATTTGATAAGGATGACAAGTCTATTTCCATACTACAAAAATATCTTGAACAAAAATATAAAATTAGATTTTCCCAAATGATTGAATTTCTAAAAAACTTGCAAAACTTAAGATCGAGCGGTAGTGCCCATAGGAAAGGAGATAATTACGAAAAAGCGTACAAAAAATTTGATAAAGGAAGTTTATCAAAAACGTTTGAAAGCATTTTAATTGAAGCAATAACTACTCTGAATACCCTTCAAAATAGAATTGGGGGAGATAAAAATGTCAGTTGAATGGTGGGCTTTAGGTATTTCAATAGTTGCCTTGTTAGGGACGCTAACTAAGGATTTTTTTATTCCTATTTTTTTTAAACCTACATTAAAAATAGAAGGAATTGATGACGGCGAGTGTATTCAGGATGCCAGTGATAATTTGAATAACATTACAAGGTGGATAAGATTAAGATTGATTAACAAAGACGGATTCTTTTCAAGGACTGCAAAAGATTGTTATGTTAAGTTATTGTGGGTTAAAAATAGTAATGGGACAAAAATAACGCCTTTTGAATCCTTGCCTTTAACGTGGGTTAGTTATGATGATTTCTCTGGTGGAAAGTATGATCTTGCTAGAGGAGAATATCACATGATAGACTTAGTCCATGAGTTTCCTCAGCGAAGATTTCTAAGATTTAAGCTTGCAGGCATACCTCTCGAACTAATAAAAGAGTCCGAGTCTAAACTCTCGCCCGGCATATATTCTTTTGGGATAGCCGTTTATGGAGGCAATTTCAAACCAATTAGAAAGATATTCAAAGCAAGAATAACAAATAAATTTGGAGAATTAAATTTTGTAAAATGAATCAAGAAATTAAACTAAAAGACTTATTTGAATTGAAATACGGTTCATCCCTTCCAGAAAAAACTAGAATAAATGGCTCAGTGTTGGTTTTTGGATCAAATGGCATTGTTGGATCTCACAATCAAGCAATAACTAAAGGAAAAACCATTATTGTTGGTAGAAAAGGATCAATAGGGAAAATAAATTTCTCAGAGAAATCTTGTTTTCCAATAGATACCACATATTATATAGATGAGACTAAAGAACCCTGCAATCTAAAATGGCTTTATTTTATCTTGAAAAAACTAAATCTAGAGTCTTTGAACAGAGCTGCTGCTGTTCCGGGTTTAAACAGAAATGATGTTTATCAAAAGAAGATAATTCTGCCATCAATTGAAAAGCAAAACAAAACAGTTGAAATTTTGGAAAAATCAAAAAAACTCAAAGAAAGAAGCAATAATGCTAATGACTTACTTGATGAATATCTTAAAGCTATTTTTAATGAGATGTTTTTGAAGGAAAAGAATAAGTTTGAAAAAGTAACTTTAAAAGATATCGGAAAATTATCTATGGGTGGAACACCTTCAAAGAGTATAAAAGAATATTGGGAAAATGGAACAATAAACTGGATGAAATCAGGAGATATTAAAGGAGATTTTATTACATCTATCTCTAATAAAATAACACAGAAAGGTTTTGATAAATCAAATACTACTCTCTATCCGAAAGATACTGTAGTAATAGCATTAAATGGACAAGGAAAAACAAGAGGAACTACTGCAATTTTAAAAATCGAAACTACTAGTAATCAGTCAGTTGTTGGAATTATGCCTGATAACAAAAAAATACTCTCGGAATATTTGCATTATAATTTAAAATTAAGATATAATGAATTAAGAAGATTAACGGGGGATAATGAAAGAAGTGGACTAAACTTATCTATTCTTAGAGGTTTTAAGATGCTATTGCCTCCTATCCAACTTCAACAAAAATTTGCTGAGATAGTTGAACAAGTAGAAAAAATGAAGAAAAATATTAATAAAACTGAACAAAACGGAGATGAATTATTTAATTCTTTAATGCAGAAAGCATTTAGGGGGGAGTTATAAAATGATATTCATAAAATTTATTATAGAAAAATTAGCCAATATCTGTTTAAGCATTTCTAATGTGTTTAATCTTTTTAGTATAAAATTGATTGATAAGCTCAATATTAATATCTATAAACCAAAATATGAAGAAAAGATATTCCAAAATACAGAAAGTATAAATAAAGATACTCAGCAGATATTAAAAAATGATGAAGATATAAAAAGATATAAAGAAAAAGAAAAACTAATCAAGGAGTTGATAAATAGAAAAATTATTAATGTGAACAATCTAAATAAAGTTTCTAATTCGGAACATTTTATTGTAATCCCAAAAATACACTTAAACATAAATGATAAAAAGGTAAGAAAAATTTTGTTTGGAGAAGAAGGTTCTTTTAAAAATTCCATATTTAGTTATTTTGATCAAGGAGATTTTGTTAATTTGGGTAAAAAATTCTCACCAATTTACTTAAAAGATAAGTACAGCATAAAACAACCATATAGAAATATATCTATTTTTAAGAAGATATTGGATAATAAACTAAAAGATTTAATCTACAAAGATAATAAAGAGATAGTGAGATTAATTCAAAGACATAAAAATAGAAAAGAAATAAAGGTCTTTTTTGAAGGAGAAGACGTGTCTAATAAGAAGTTTTTATTTTTAGATTATATGATTATTTCCTCTTTAAATTTAAATAAAGAAAACATAACTCTTGAAGAAGGTGTTCACAAACAATTTCTTTTTAAGATTTTGACAAAAGAAGCCCAAAATATAAAAATTAAAGAAGTGATATTGGAAAGTGGATTAAAATTATTTCTTAATGAAGAGTACTTAAATTTTATTAAAGACAAACTACTAAAAAACGAATCAACGATAAAACAAAAATTGAAAATAGACAATTTTTTTGAAGATATTAACAAAAATGAATTTGAGAAAGTATTAAAACAACTTTTAGAAAATGATTATCAACAAATTTATTCAGACAATTTTTTTAAACTTCAAAGTCTTATTAAAGAATTATAAAATGAACACAAAAAAGAAATAAATAAACTGGAAGTAAAACCAATAAACATGTTACACACAGAATTAAAATCAAAAATAAGAAAATTATGGGATAAATTTTGGAGCGGAGGAATTAGCAATCCTCTTCAGGCAATAGAGCAAATATCCTATCTTATTTTTATGAAGAAACTTGAGGACAAAGATATTCTTGATGAACAGAATGCAACCTTGAAGGGAATTAAATTTAAATCAATCTTTGAAAAACACGAAAATTGCAGATGGTCAGAATGGAGCGAATATCCTTCTGACAAGATTCTACCCCATGTTCGAGATGTTGTCTTTCCATTTATGAGAACTCTGGGAGCAGAAAACTCCCATTATAACAACTATATGAAAGACGCTTCATTTTCTTTGCCTACTGCCTCATTATTGATTGAAGCTGTAAATATAATTAATGATCTGCATATAAAAGAACAGAATCAAGATGCTCAGGGAGATATTTATGAATATCTTTTATCAGAATTAACAACTGCTGGAAAAAATGGGCAGTTTAGAACTCCGAGACATATAATCAAAATGATGGTTGAGTTGGCAAAACCTGAATTAGGAGATAGAATTTTAGATCCTGCATGTGGGACAGCAGGATTTTTAGTTAATGCTTATGAATATATTTTAAGATCCAATCAAAAGAATGAAATAAGCACACTCACCCCCCAAAAAAAGAAAATGTTGGATGAAGAGTCTTTATACGGCTATGATATTGATAGAACAATGGTAAGAATCGCTGTCATGAACCTAATGATGCACGGAATAACTAATCCTAACATAGTTGGAGAAGATACTTTGTCTAAAAGGTATAATGAAAAAGGAGTTTATGATTTAATCTTGGCTAATCCTCCATTCAAAGGCTCTATTAATGAAAGTGAAAAGTCAGATGAGCTTACTATAAGCACAAGCAAGACAGAATTATTATTCTTAGAATTAATGTACAATTGTCTTTCAATCGGAGGAAGATGCGCAGTCATAGTCCCAGATGGAGTTTTATTTGGCAATTCAAATGCTCATAAATCAATAAGGAGGCTATTACTAGAAAAATGTAGGCTTGATGCAATAATTTCTATGCCTTCTGGGATCTTTAAGCCATATGCAGGAGTTTCAACAGCAGTTTTATTCTTTACTAAAGGAGAGCCTACAGAGAAAGTTTGGTTTTATGACATGGAAGCAGACGGTTTTAGCTTAGACGATAAAAGAAATGAGATAAAAGAGAATGATATTCCTGATATTTTAGAAAGATTTGAAAAAAGAAATAAGGAAGAAAATAAAGATATATCTAAAAAATCTTTTTTTGTTTCAGTCGATGATATAAAATCTAATGAGTGGGACTTATCTATTAACAAATATAGAAAAGAAAAGCATGAAGAAGTAATTCATAGAAATAGCAAAGAAATAATAAAAGAAGCTAAGAAAGAAGTAAAAGAACTCTTAGAAGGTTTTGAAGAGCTAGAAAAAGTAGTTAAAATTTAATCTTCCAACCTCCCCCTAGCCATTTCAACATACTTCTCATCAAGATCCACTCCTATCCAATCCCTATCTGTTTCTTGACAAGCCACACAAACTGAGCCACTGCCACAAAAAGGATCTAAAACAATATCTCCTTTCTTTGAGCTATGTTCTATCATCTTTGAAATCAAATCCACTGGTTTTTCATGAGGGTGAGTTAGCTCATTATGATTAATATGGCTGGAACTTTGTACATCAGAGAAATTAGTCAGATTATATTTAGGCTTTCCTTTTTCCAAAACAACAATTAATTCATACTGATGTCTGAATGCCCAACCCAAACCAAAGTTGTGCTTTTTCCAAACAATGACATGCCTTATCTTAAATTTAGTATATCTCAAAATAAACTCTGTTAAAAAGGGATAATGCTTCCAGTTTGTAAAAATATACAAAGACCTGTTTCTTTTTAGAACTCTGTAACATTCAACCAAAGCCAAACAGTTAATCAAAGGGTTTTCGTTGTTTCTTATAGTTTTATTGTTCCATCCATAAGCAACATTATCTCCGTAGGGTGGGTCGCTAACGATCAAATCTATGCAATTATTGGGAAGAGTTTTCATAAACTCAATGCAGTCTCCCTTAATGATTTTGTTTGTTTCCATTTTTTAAAATCTCAATAAGCATTTTTTCAATATTATCTAGTTTAGATGGAGCATCCAGCTTCTGCCTGCAAAGTTCGGCGAGAGTTATTTTTTCTTCATTCGCTTTTTCTTTCAGCTTCTGAAGAATTGAGCTCTCCAAAGTCAGGTGTATGTGTGCGTTCTTTTTCATTTTTTCTCCTTAAAATTTCAATAAGCTCTTTTAATTTACATATGATCTCATCTCCAATGTCTTTGTTGATTTGATTTTCCATGAAAAGCAGATTCTTTTGAGATATATAAAAAATCGGAGATTTTTTTGTGGTCAGAAAAGTAGTCAAAAAAGTAGTCATTTTTTTCTCCGAGTTTATTTATAATAGCTCCATCGCACACAAATCATGGGATGCGCATTATGTGGGAAGGAAACTGACGAAGATTTTTGTTGGAACTGTCTTGCATTTCTCAGGCGTAAGTATCCCAAAAATAAAAACTTTGAAAGGAGGTTAAAATGGCACAAAAAACAGGCAAAGGAGCTGGAAAAATAATAGCCGTGTCGCTTTTAATTTTGTTCATGCAGATAGCTTTTGTAAAGGCTGCAGATTTCAGCGAGATTCTAAAGCCGTTGCAGACAATTTATGATTTAGTGAAATATGCTGCAACGGTTATTGCTGGATTGATAATGCTGTTTGCAGGATTAACTTACATCACAAGTGGATCTGATCCTAAGAAAAGGGAAAATGCAAAGAATATGGTTATGTATGTTATTATAGGGCTTATGGTTATTTGGGCAGCACCCTTTGTTGTTGACTTGATTCTAGGAAACTAAAATGGCTTGTGACATAACAAATTTAGGCTCATGCATAGCTGATGCTTTGTTTGGATTTATACTTAATATTCTAAACTCAGCATCAAAGCCTTTTTCAGATATTATCCACAAACTCATGACCGAGCCAGTAAATATTTCTGCATTTTCAAGCATCTGGGCAATTATAGTTTACATCCTCTCCATGTTTTACGGGCTTCTTATTGTATGGATTGGGTTGAAGTTTATTGTTTCTGGAGAATCGCCAGAGCAAAGAGAAAAAGCAAAGGCAGATTTGAAGAATACAATTATAATGATGATTTTAGTGCAAGGTAGTTATTATCTTTATGATTTAATTCTAGCTGTTTCATCTGCATTGACAAAAGTTATATTTGATATGATAAACAGCAGTTTTTTCCAGATAACATTTGAAAGTTCTTCAAATTTTGGATTGGATTTGCTCTTTGGAGTTATTTTCATCCTGCATCTTATTGTTGTAATGATAATTCTTCTTTTGAGATATATTTTTGTAAGTGCAGGAGTGATACTTTTTGCAATAGGAATATTTTTTTATTTTATTCCTTTTCTGCATCATTATGGAAAATTAATATTAAACAGCTTAGGCACTTTGATATTTCTGCCGTTCTTTTTCTCAATAATATTTCTTGTGGGATCAAAGCTCACAGGATTAAACGGATTCAACAATGCAAAAATGCTCATAATGATAGGAACTCTTGACTTGGTTATAATATCAACTTTTCTTCTGCTACTTTTTGTTGTTGTGAAAGCCGTCACAAAATTAAAGCCAGTGATTTCAGTTGCAAAAGCCTTAGTATAAAATGTACGAAATACCTCAGCAGTTAGAATACAAAGAGAAAATTGTTTTTGGATTGACTTTTAAGCAGTTAGCCTATGCTTTTGGGTTTTTTCCATTAGTTTTCTTTTTGTTGTTTAAAATAAATGCTTCTTGGGCTGTAAGAATTTTCCTAGCAATCTATCCAGCTTCATTGGCAGTTGGTTTTATCTTTTTTGATTTGGATGAGAAATTAAAGAAATGGATTTCGTGGTTTATGTTAAGAGAGATAAGTGCAAAACGGGAAAAAGGAAAGATAGACAAATTATGGGAGATGATTTCTGAAAAGAATAAAAAATTTTTGATTGAAAGATGGAAGAGAATGAAGAAAGATAAAGAAGGATTTTGGTTTAAGCTGTCAAAATGGCTGAACAGGAACAGAATAAAAGAATTTTTCAGCATAATCAAAGTTGAAGACAATTTAATTTACACAAAGAAAAACAAGATCGCTGTCCTAAAAGTTGAGCCCATAAATTTTGACATAAAACATGAAAAGGAGAAGGAGGCAATAACTCTAGCATTTCAGAAACTGTTGAACTCTTTGGATTTTCCAATACAGATTGTCATGACTACTGATAATTTGAGTTTGGAGTCTTATCTTTCTAATCTTGGAGAAAAATCACATTCAAAGCAGATATTTCACGAGTATGAAAAACACATTAAAGGAGTTGTCAAAAATGAGAGTGTTTCAAACAGAAATTTTTATCTTGCCATTCCTGAAAAAACAAACCTTGACATACAGATAAAAATCTGCGAGGAGAGACTTCATGCATTGAATCTAAAAACTTACAGACTAAACGATAAACAGCTTGAAAAACTATTTTCTAATTTTAATGATGCGGAGAAAATTGAGAATTCTCCTTTTTATGTCAGCATAAAAGACAACATTATAAGAACTATTTATGCACATGGCTATCCTAGGTCAGTTGAAGCTGGATTTCTTGATAAAATAGTGAGTTCTGTAGGAAACTTCAATCTTTCAATTCACATTGAGCCAATGCCTCTTGAATCAACAATGGTTTTGCTAAACAGAGAACTTCAAAAACAGAGGGCTGATCTTTATGCAGCAAAAATAAAGGATCAGATAAATCCAAGCTTGGAAATAAAATACAAAGACACTTTGAACATTCTGAGAAATTTGCAGAAGGGAGATGAGAAATTGTTTAATGTAAGCCTTTACATCGCTTGCACGTCAGACAGAAAAGATAAGCTTGATTTATTAACAAAAAAAGTCGAGTCAGAGCTTAATTCTTTGCTTATTATTCCAAAATGGACTGACTTTCAGATGATTCAGGGATATAAGTCATGCCTTCCTTTATGCGAAGACTCGATAAATATGAAAAGAAATATCACAACAAAAGGGCTTTCTACCTTTTTTCCATTTACTTCATCTTTTTTCAAGTTTGATAAAACTGGAATATGGTTTGGATTAAACAGAAATAAGATTCCGATAATAAGAGATGTGTTTAAACTCCCTAATCCAAATGGGCTTGTTCTAGCTCAATCTGGCGGAGGAAAGTCATATTTCTGCAAATTGTTAATTTCAAGATACTTGCTTAACAATACAAAAGTAATGGTCATTGACCTGCAAGGAGAATACAATGCCCTTGTTTCGCATTTTAAAGGGCAGACAATTAATCTTTCCAGAGATTCTCCCACAATTATTAATCCTTTGGACTTGATGGGGCACAACTATCTGGAAAAAAGACTTTCCTTGCTGGATCTTATGAAAATTATGCTTGGGGAATTAACCGATATTCAAAGAGCTTATATTGATCGTGCAATAACTGAAACTTACAAGCGAAAAGGCATCACCAAAAACCCAGACACTTGGAATAATGAACCTCCAATTCTAGGTGATTTGATAAAAGTTCTTGACAGCATGGAGAAAAAAGGCTCAAAGCTTGAGCAATCAACTCTCGCTAGTTTGTCAAATCGTCTTGATATGTATGTTCATGGAGTATTCAGCTTTCTTAATAGAAAAACCAACATTAATTTCAACAATAACTTTGTTTCGTTTGACGTAAGCAATCTTCCAGCTCAAATCAAGCCAGCTATCATGTTTTTAGTGCTAGATTATATTTACATGAAGATGAAATCTAATCTTAACAGAAAAATACTTCTTATTGATGAGGCATGGCTATTGCTATCAAGGGCAGAGGACGCAGGATATATTTTTGAGATTGTAAAGACCTGCAGAAAGTTTAATCTCGGGCTTCTCTTGATAAATCAGGAAGTTGAGGGAATGCTTGATTCAAAAGCAGGGAAATCTGTTCTTGCGAATTCTTCGTATACATTTTTGATGAGACAAAAACCTGCAGTGATTGATACTATATGCAAAACATTTCATTTAAGCAATAATGAAAGGACTCATCTTTTAACTGCGAATGTTGGTGAAGGGCTTTTAATTATGGAAGACGATCATTCCATTCTGAGAGTTATTGCTTCGCCTGAAGAGCATAAACTAATCACCACAAATCCTGATGAATTAAAGAACTTTAAAGTTCAGCCGAAAAAAGCTGTTTACAAAGATGTTAACATACGCATTAATGAAGATAAAAGATATTTCAGAAAGAAATTGCTCGGCAAAGATGAAATTAATTTTCTTTTATCCAAAGAGTATAAAATTTGTGAATACAAAAGTCTGCTAACAGACAGAATGGAAACATTTCTTTTACAGCCAAGGCATAATGAAAGCCCAATGCATCTTTTCATGACTAAAAACATTGCAGAGTATTTGGAGAAAAATGGAATAGAAGTTGAATTGTATACAACAGTAAAGCCAGATATTGTTTTTGGAATTAATGGAAAGAGGTACGCTATCGAAATTGAAACTGGATCATATTTAAGCAGAATGAAAGGATTTAAAGAAAAAGTAGAAACGCTTAATAAAAATTATGATGAATGGTTTTTTGTAGTAACAAATAAAAATAAAGTCAAAATATACAAAAAATTTGGTGATGCTGTTGATAAAAGATATGTAAAATTAAGACTTGATAAGCTCCTGAAATTGGCAAAAAAGCCCTAAAAAATAGCACCCCCTATTTTCTAGCACAAAGTTATCTTATCGTCGGAAAAATATTATAAATATCCCTCGGAGCCACTCGACTTAATATGTATGTATAGGGGTGGTGGCGCCTATATAATGCAAATATTTATATACAGTAAAATAGTGAGAAAATTAACTTAAAATGGCTAAAATACATGCTTTGCTGTTGGCAATTTTAGGGGTGATAGTTCTGACTGGACTTGTAAGTGCTTCAATTACGGAAGTGGACGTCAACAGCCTAGATGTTAACAATGAAAATGCTTTTATTGCTGTTGGAAGCACAAATTCCTTTGAGGTATATTTCACTGCAGATAACTATGACAGCGATGTCCAGGTAAGAGTAAAATTAAACGGCCAAAATATAAATTATGAGGCAGTAACCCCTCCTTTTGATGTAGAATTTGGGAATTCATACCAAAAAACATTGTACATAACAATTCCTGCTCAATCTACCTTGGATTATGGAAATGAAACAACTGTGTTAATAGATATTGAAGGAGATAATTATCAGGAATCTAAACAGTTTACTGTTAGTGTGGTCAAGCCAAATAGTGGAGATAGTGATGGTGGAGGAGGTCCAAATCCGAGTTCGTTCAATTTCTGTGAGTACAACAATGGTTCACCGAATAATCCTGGAGATTTATATGTTGCAATAAGGGATGTAGAGGTTACTGATGGGTTTGGAGAAAATGCAGAATTTTATCCTTTGGATAATGTTGAGTTCAAGATCAAGGTGGAAAACAATGGAGATTATGATGTAGAGGACATATCTCTTGAATGGGGAATTTATGATGAAGACACTAGGGAATGGATAAAGAATGTCGCTCAAGATAGCAACTTTGATCTTACTAGCGGAGATGACGACACTTATGTTATTTTGTTCAGTTTAAATGAAAGCGATTTGGATATAAACCTATCGGATCTTGATAATGGTGACAGCTATACAATATACTCAAGAATAACTGGAAAAATGTCGCAAGGAGATTTCAAAGGACAGAAAACATGTGGTTGGGATTATCAGGATGTTGAAATAAGGCTGGATCGGAGCTTTGTTGTCCTAAAAAATATTGTTTTAGACAAAGAGACTTTTGTAGCAGGGGAGGAAGTTAATATTGGTGCAGATGTTTGGAATATTGGGACTCGTAATCAAGAGAATGTTTCCGTTAGAATTTTTAATGAGGAGTTAGGTATTAACAAAGAAGTTTTGATCGGGAATGTTAATGTGTTTGAGAATGAGAAGTTTAGCACAAAAATCCTAATTCCTTTCAATACTCTGGAGAAATTTTATATAATTCAACTGGAAGTACTGGACATCAACGAAAATGTTTTTGAGAACAGTAACAATGATGAGGCAATTTTTGGAGTGTTACTCAAAGTTAGATTGCCTACTCTTGAAATGGAGATAATGCAGCCTTTGAATAATTCAATAGTTGTGGGAAATTCCGTGACTTTAATCGTCAACACGAATGAAAATGCTATTTGCAAATATGGATTGGGCATCATTGGACCGACTTATGGGGGAGGTTCATATCCTAAAGAGATGTCTATTACGGGAGGAACCATTCATTCTCAGTTAATTGAAAATCTTAACCCAAGTGCTGAGCTAGAGAGGTATTTTGTTTCAGTTAGCTGTATGAATCAATTTAAAGAATCTAAAAACGCAAAGGTTTATTTCAGAGTTGCAGAAGCGCCTGTTTCTGACACAACTGCTCCTATTATCATTCTTTTGGATCCTGATGATAATAAAGATTTTGAAACATCAAATAATGACAAGACAATAGCCTTTGGGTACACAGTCAGCGATGAATCAAGCATTTCTAGTTGTAGCTTAATCATTGACAACAATGTCGAAGAAACAGATAGCAATGTTGAAAAGGATACGGAAAACTTGTTCAGAATCAGTTTAGACAGCGATGAAAGCTATGATTGGAGAGTTGAATGCACTGATGTTTATGGAAACAGAGGAATTTCTGAAACAAGAGGAATAAGTATAGACAGAAAAAGTAGCTCTGACGGCGGTGGAAGTTCTCGTATAAAAATCCTTACCACTGAGCCAACAAATAATGGACAGCCCAAGAAAATAAATTTTGAAGCATTGAATTTTGACAGCAGTCCTATAGATCTTGGAAGTGAAAAACCATTACAGGTGAAATCCATTGATTCTAAAGTAAAAATAGAAAGTTGGCTAATTCCAATGTTGATTGTTGGAATTTTGTTTTTGCTAGCTATGATTGTGGTTTTCAGAAGAAGATAATTTTCTTTTACCTTATGTAAGTAACAAATAAAATTGTGAAAATACTTCAAATAGACTGGAAGTTATAACAATGTTTATATAATATAATGTCTACGAATTGTCATGGATAAAAGAGCAATTTATACTATGCTAATAATTCTTATTGTTCTTGTACTGGGGCTTGGAGTTTCAGCCTTTGTTTTGAATGAAAAAGGAATCTTGAATTTTGGAGGAGATTCTACTAATAAGGGACCATCACAATTAGCAGACGCAACAGGAGGAAAATATTATAGTGGAACTTGGGAATGTAGTAATAGTGGAGAGTGTGCTGAAGATCAAGAATGTGTGAATTACATCTGCCAAGAAATTATTTGTGAAAGTTATTGCACTCATTTAGAAAATCATCAATGTTTGACTTATGAATGCTGTGCAAACTCTGATTGTGATAGCGGTTTTTCCTGTATAGATAATGAGTGTAGAGCAAGTATAATTGACATTAGAAATAAAATTGCTTTTAGTAATGAAGGAGTGATTTATACAATGAATTTTGATGGCTCTGAGGTAAAAAAATTAACAGATGTTGGAATTCATTATGGGCGGTATCCAGAATGGTCTCCAAAAGGAGATAAAATCGCTTTTGGATGGCATAGCATTTATACAATAAATATTGATGGAACAGATAAAAAATTTATAACATCTGGAAGCTATCCTTCATGGACTTCCAACAGCGAAAGTCTTGTTTATTCATCTTCTACAGCTAGCTTAGGAGAATTTAACGGAATAGGAATCATAAACATTACAAATGCTGAAGGTAAAGTTATCTCTGAAGGTTACCATGGCAACCTAGAAGTTTCTCCAGATGGAAATAGGATAGCATATATCTTTTCTGTAGCTGGAGGGGGCGGAGGTCCTAATGGAGGATCTTTTTCCAGAATTCATATAATGGATGTTAATGGAAATAACGACAGATTTATTGCAGAGGGGAATTCCCCTTCTTGGTCCCCTGATGGAAATAAAATAGTCTATTCAACAACTGAGGTTAAAATAGTAGATGTAGAAACTAAAGAAATATTTTCCTTGACAAAAGGATTTAATCCATCCTGGTCTCCAAAAGGAGATAAAATTATTTATACAGATAGTGATGGTGAGGGAATCTCTATGATTAACCTTGATGGTACTAATAAAAAAACATTGACGGATTTTGGGGATTGGGCTTCCTGGTCTCCAATATAAAAATAACTTTCAAATATAAAGTTTCTGATGAATCTAGTATAAGTAGCTGTAAATTGATTGTTAATGGTGACGTGGAAGAAACAGACAGCAGTGTGGAAAAGGATGTGGAAAATTCATTCAGAGTTGATTTAGACAGCGATGAAAACTATGACTGGAGGATTGAATGCACAGACGAGTATGGAAATAAGGGTGTTTCTGCGACATGGGATTTTGATATAGACGAAATAAGAGACACTAGCAGTAGTGGAAGTTCTCATACCAAAAATTTGTTGATTGATGATTCAAGTAATGTTGAACAACCTAAAAAAACAAATTTTGAAACATTGAATTTTGATGACAACACTATAGAACTTGGGAATGAAAAACCGATACAAATGAAATCTACTACTTCTAGCATTAAAATAGAAAATTGGATAATTCCGATTTTGATTGTTGGAATTTTGTTCTTGCTAATTATGATTGTGGTTTTCAGAAGAAGATAATTTTTCTTTTACTGTATTAAAGTAATAAAAGAAAGCTACTAAAATAACATATGAAAAAGGTTTCATAAAATAAGTTTATATATATGTGGGTCTTGAAATAATTATGTGGGAAAAGAGGTTAAAGTTATTAATTATCTGTTCTTTTTTATTGCTCTTTGTTTTTACTTTACAGATTCAGTCCGCTTTGTCTAATAATGATTCAAACCCTACAAAAAGACTTCCTAACCCAGATCGTGGGGGCGGATCCATGCCAGCTATAATGACAGAACTAACTGAAAATGGCAATTCCTATAACATGAAATCTGGAGGGTTAGAGTTTAGTATGAATGGGAAGAGATACATTGTTCAGACAAGCAGAGTTAAGGACGAATATGCAAATTTTAGTGTTTTGTCTTTAAATACTGAAAGTTTAGAAAAGAATCAAATAGACACTTCGGATGCAAACTTTACTCTAAGATTAAATGAGATAAAAAACATTGACCTTGACAATGATAATGCAGATGATATCTCAGTAAGACTGAATTCAATAAGTGCTACAGGAAGATATAAATCAATTCGATCAGCAAATTTTATAATCAAAAAAATAGGAGGAGGCAAATAATAAATGGAAAAAGAACTAAAACTTATTTTGGTATTTTTTTCTATCTTAATCTTATTTTCTATTAACTCCACTTATGTGCAAGCTTCAGTTTCAGATGTTGGTGTTGAATATGATGAAGAAATAATAGGGCAATTCCTAACTAGTGAATGGGTATCTGTTATGATTGATGTTAAAGATTTTTCTAATATTACCATTAATAAAAATGATTCTGTCGAAATTGAAACCATAAAAGACAACATGAAATGGAGTGTATATAAAAATACATCCGATGCTGTTTTGTCTAATCTTTCAGAAGAAGAATTCATACTAGAAAGAAAATCCGACTTTGGCGTATTTTTTTCAGGAAATATAAGTAAAGAAGGTTTTGAGAAGCTGTTGAGAGATGAGAGAGTTTTAAGCATAAGCATTAAGAAAGGAGGATCATTACATACCCTTGCTGACGTAACATCTGCTAATGGTATGCTGATTTTTTTTCTGCCTGCTGTTTTAATTATTATCTTGATAATTTTGTTGGTTAAATTGAACAGAAAGAGACAATGGAAAAAAAGATAGCCATAGTTGCGGTGACTTTTATTTTAATTTTAGTTAATTTAGTGGGTGCTGTTAAAGGAGCAGGAATTAGCGAAAAAGGGGTAGAGTATGATAATGAAATAACAGAAAAGTTTGCTAATCAATCAATGAACAAAACATCTGAAGAAAAAAACCTGGTTTCTGTCATGATAAGAATGAAAGATTTTTCCGATATTTCCGTTCAAAAAAGCGATTCAATAAATACTCAAAAACAAAAAGATGAGGAGAGATGGAGCATTTATAAAGGCACTTCCGAATCTGTCCTATCGACTCTCTCGGAAAATGAATTTATATTAGAAAGAAAATCTGATTTTGGAGTATTCTTTTCTGGAAACATCACTGAAGAAGGGTTTAATAAGTTATTAAATGATGGAAGGGTAGAAAAAATAAATATTAAGAAAGGTGGTTATTTACATCTGGCTCAAAGTGCTCCTTTAATAAATGCAGATAATGCATGGAGTTCTGGATATTCTGGAGTAGGTCAAACTGTTTGTGTTATTGATACGGGTGTAGATTATACTCGTGGGGATTTAGGAGGATGTTTTGGGGGAACTTGTAAAGTTGCTGGAGGGTATGATTATGTTGTACCAGATTCTGACCCAATAGATGAATATGGCCATGGAACAAATGTTGCAGGAATCGTTGCTTCTTCTGATTCTACAAACACAGGAATTGCACCCGACGCGCGTCTTGTTGCTTTAAGAGCTTGTCCCGGAGGAGCGACTTGTGATGAGGATGATGTTGCAGATTCTTTGCTTTGGTGCTACAATAATCGTAATACATATAATATTTCTGTAGTTACGATGAGCCTTGGTTTTGATAATGGAGATGGTCAATGCGGAACAAATTGGGCTAATCCTGAGATAGATCTTCTTTATAATGCTGGAATAACTTTAATAGCCTCTTCTGGAAACAATGATGATGAAGATGAAATTCATTATCCTGCTTGTAATGATAAAGTAATTGCTGTTGGGGCAACTTATGATTTTGGAAATGGAAGCCAAGAAGTTGATTGGTGTAAAGAGGTAAATGGAGGAACGTTATTGTTTGGAGCATGTTGGCTCGGAGAATTAGGTATTTTACCATTTAGTTGTGCAGACTATCCTGCAGTGGATAATATTGCTTGTTTTACTAATAGGGGACCTGAACTTGATTTGTTGGCGCCAGGGTGTTGGATCACTGCTTCAGGACCAGCATATTGTGGGACCTCTCAGGCAGCACCACATGTTGCAGGAGCAGTAGCATTATTAAGACAAAAGAAATCGGATTTAACTCCCTTAAGTGTAAAAAATATTTTGCAAACTACTGGAGATTCTGTTGGAAGTTGGAAAAGAATTGATGTAGATGCAGCTTTGGATTCAATTCCAACAGCATGTAGCTGTAGTTCTTGGAGTTTTTCAGGAGGATGTGGAACTGGAGGGTGTAATTCACAGCAAAGACCACAAACAAGAAGTTGTACTCCTGATGTATGCCAATCTGAAACACAGTGCGTTTATGATGAAAGTTGTGTTGGAGGTGAAGGAAACACAACTGGTAACGGTAACAGTTGTACCGAATCAGGATATTATCAGTGTTATGAATACAATTTTGGAGATTGTGACGTAAGATTGGCAGCTAATTGGTATGATGATGTTCCAAATGATATAAGTTGGGGAGCTGTTAATGATAACTGGGATCCATATGTTATTGGACAATATAATATTGGGTGGACTGGAGTTGATGCTCAACAAATGTATTATGATGTAGATAATCCAGATGAAGATTGTACTCAAGATATAGGTGGTCAAAGATATTGTCAAGGAGGATGTGATGGAATAGAGATAGCAAACACTGGCACAAGAACCACCGTGACTGCTCCAGGAGTGGCTCACACTGAGAGAGTTTTAGCATATGACGACACGCCCAATTATTGTTGTTGGGCGTATTTTAACTCTTTTTATCCTGGCTATATTAACGACCCTGACATTTACGTCTTAAATTGTTTTAATGACACCGACTGTTCTGCTAGCCAATATTGTAATAAAGCTGGAAGTTGGAGTACGTGGAGCTGTGTTAACAAAAAAAGCAACGGGCAATCTTGCACTTTAGACTCTCAATGTTCTTCAGGATATTGTGATAATGATGGAGTCGGATTAACTGATGATGGTTGGTGCTTTTCACCTTATAACACTTATTTTGATGGTCAGGAAACAAATTATTGTGAGGTGTCAACAAATAATGGAATAAATGACTGTGATGAAAAACAAGCAGGAACTGATTTGAACAAATGCATAGGTGTTGCTTATTACGAAGAAGAATGTAGTTCTACTTGTAATTATCTAGATGTGAACACTACTTTTGAATGTGGAGAAACTGGTTGTTCTTGCTCACAACCTCTTTGTGATGGGCTAACTGCAAATACCAATATAACTACTTGTTCTGACGAAGAAACTTATTTTGCCGACAAATGCACTTCCAGTGCAAATGGTCAGGACAGAAATGATAGCATCTGTCGATCTTCAACTTTCGCTTCTAGTTGTACTGCTAGTTCGCAATGTAATGGAGTAATTGTAGGAACTGGAAATTGCAATAGTTCTTGCCAGTATGTCACAGACAGCCCACCAACAACAACTCTTAACGGCCCAACAAATAACTCGATTTTAAACCAAAGCAACGTTGTGTTTAATTGTTCAGAAACCGATGATAAAAACCTAGCCAATATTACTCTTTATGGAAATTGGAGTGGGGGATGGCATGCAAATGAAACAAAATTGGTTTCTGGAGTTTCAAATTCTACGACATTTACAAAAATGTTAGGCAATGGAAGTTATAAATGGAATTGCCTATCTTATGACAATGCATCTCAAAGCGATTGGGCTAACTCAAATTGGACTTTTATAATTAATTTAACACAACAACAGCCATCACCAAGCATTAATTTAAATTTAATTTATCCCACAACGAGTATTAATACAACAAAGAATCAATTTTTTAATGTAACTCTTAATGTCACGTGCAAAAATGCAGATTGCGGAGAGATCAATGTGAGCTTGGATCCAGAGCCTGTGACTACTTACACAAAAAGTAGTGATACAATCTGCAATGGAAATACTTGCACAACGACATTATATTCTGGTATAAGGAATGTTTTTGAAGATGGAGAATGGAAAAAAATTGAAGATGCTAGGAGTCTAAAAAATAAAAATTTTGAGATTAAATATTTAGACAGTGATGATGATTACAAATTAAATGTGTTAGATTTTAATTACACTTCAATTCAGTTTGAACTAGAAATTTCAAATAATAAACTTAATCAAAACATCCCAATAAGACTATGGGAAGTAAACGATTCTAAATTATCAAACGAGAACATTGTAAAAAATTCATACAAGGATTATTCTGATATTAAAATAAATAATAATGTCAAGCAATCCTCTGCTAAAAAGGTATATACTTCTAATTTCGGCTTAGGAAAAATTTTAGAAATTGGTGGAAATTCAACTACAATTACTTTACAAGATGCAGATACAGAAAATTTAAATGATGTGTATACATCTTATAATTCACCAGATACTAACTATGATGGAGATTATTTATCTTTGCTTCAATATTCTCATAGTTTTGCCAGAGATTCTTGGATAATGTTTAATTTAAGCTCCTTGCAAAGTGGAAATGAAATTTTAGATGCGGTTTTTTCTTGGATGTATTACAGTTTAACTCAGAACACGACTAATGAGTTGCATGCATGTTTTAACCCTTGTTCTTGGACAGAGGAAAATTTAACATGGAATTCTAGACCATCATATAATCAAACTGCTTATAATGTAACTAATCAATCGCAATCCTCTGGGAATAGATATAATTTCAATGCTACTGGATTAGTAAAAGAAACATTTTCTGGAGGATATAATAATGTCACGTTAGTTATAAGAAATTTAAATATTGCTGGAAGTAGGGACTATTATTCTAAAGAGATGGGTACAGTTTTACAGAGACCTTATCTTAACATAACATATACAACTGGTGGTGTGCCAGAGGGAATAAAAGGTTTGATAAATTCAACAATTGGTGCCGTGCCGTTTTATACGAATCAAAGCAATCCAAGAGCAATTAATCTAAGCGTGAATCAAAGCCAGCTCGTTACCTTTTGGGTAAATGCTACAGGAAATAATGGAACTTATGAATTTTTTGCTTTTGCAAATAAAACCAGTAATCCTTCAATTTCAAATATAACGAGCAGATGGAATGTTACAATAACAGAAACATCTCAGCAACAGCCATTAATTGACGTTACAAACCTATCACAGCTTTACTGGAATGAGCAAAAACAAAGAACCTTTGGATTTTTCATAAAAAATATTGGAAATTCAACTCTTAGTAATGTGGCATGGAAAGTCAATACTGGAGACAATCTAACAACGTATTCCCAATTTAACTCTACATTGGTTATAAATGAAAGCAAGTATGTTGTTTTTGAATACAATTATACAACCTCTGGGTCATACACTGTAAATGCAACAGCATGGGCTCAAGGCACATCAGATTCACAAAGTATGCAAATAGGAGTTTAAAATGAAAATCAAACTAGATAAAAAAGGTAAAGTGAAATTGGTTTTAATAGCCTTGTTTGGATTATATTTACTTTTAGTTCCACTGATATTATCTATAAATGAAACTAATGACACAAATGTTGTAAATGATAGTCAGCTAAATGTTTCGGATAATTTGGTGATTCAAGATTTCAACATAACAAATGAAACTATAATTAATGAAACAACTGCAGATATTATTCAAACAACAGATGCAAATATTCAATCTCCTATTGGAGAGATAGACTACACAACAATTTCATTGCCCTATGGGGAAGAAGAAATTTCCGTTATAATTGATTATCCAACCGAAACAAACAATTGCGTTACTCTGAACAAAGCAAACAAAAACTCAATGAATGCCTATTCAACAGCAACTTGTGATGGAAAATACCATGAGAAATTATCAACTTTATTAAAACAGGCAGGAATAATATGAAAAAAATATTAATTTTAATTTTAGCACTGGCTTTGATCAGCTTAAGTTCTGCAACTTTAATAAAGAATATTATTTATCAAGACACTTTTGATTATTCAGGAGATCCAGAAGGCCCGTATCTTAATCCTGATTTTTGGGGAACGCAGACAGCCGACGCTGCAAGCATTGTTATTGATCAAAACAGCATGATGAATGTTTCTTCTGGAAGCGGTTACGCCCACACGGGAGGATCAGCCTATAGTGGGGGAAGCTATCCAAAAGCAGATAATTACACTGTTGAGTTTTTGTACAAAGATTACACCTTGACACAAAGCAAAGCAGGAATTGACGGAATATGGATAACAAACTCCACAATAACAAGAGATGGATATTACAATGCATCAACAAATGGAATATGGATAAGGATTGGATCTGCCTGTGGTTACAGTGATGAAACCTCTGTGGGAATTTACTTTGACACAGCAACATCGTGGCATTGCGGATGGGCAACAGCTTATGCGAGCAATTCAACAATAGAAAACTCGGCATCAACTAATATCACCGATGGAAACTGGCACAAGTTCAGGCTTGAATTTAACGGAACAAGCGGAGCTATAAAAGTTTATATTAACGAAAGCTTGGTTCTTAGCGATACGATTTCTTCATCAAACCTTTCAGCTTTGACATCAAATATAAAATTAGATATTCACCAAAGCCATTATCCTTACGCAACTGCTTTGGAGGGATTTTATATAGACAATTTTAATTTTACAAACTGGACAGAGGTTGAGTACAATTCTCCAACGATAAATCTTATCAGCCCAATTAACAACTATAATTCCAGTTTATACTCAAACTATTTTGTCTGCAATGTCAGCGATGCAACTGCTGTAAAAAATGTTACATTATTTGGAAACTGGAGCAACAAATGGCATTCTGTAACAACTAATATCTCTGGACTGAACAATGTTAATTACACTTTCCCCTTGGATATAAGAACAGATTATCAAAACCAGACAGACGGGGTTGCGTCAAGCATCACAAGCCAAGAGTGCTATGGAATGACTAAGAAAAATGCAACTGATTATTTGCTATTATGCATGAATAAATTCGTATACCATTTAAATGCTACTGGAGCTAATATGAGTGATGGTTTTTCAGTCGCAGGATTTACAAGCTCTCCAACAGCAATTGTTATGAATGACAGCAATACTGCAGCGATTTTTGATTATGATTATGTTAATATTTCGTACATCAATATGACTGGGTCAAAAATCGGAGGGTGCACTTTCCCAATAGGGCAAAGGCCAACTTATCCGCAAACAATTACTCTTAATTCAACTAACCTAATTCTCATAGATGGAAATAATGGAGACACTTTCCTTTACACAAAAAATTGCGGTTATCTTTCAAATTACTCGACAGGAATACAAAATGTTATAGGAGCAACTAACAATGAAACAAATTTCTATTACTCTGTCGGAAATCCTAGCGGATTAATTGTGCACTTGAATTCTTCATTCAATCAAATAAAAAATGAATCATGGTACCCCATATTATCCTTGGGGTACGGAATATGGAATGACAAGGAAAGAACTGGAGGAATTCCAAATAACTTTTATGTCTGGGATAACGATAGGAAGTTTATCTTACATTATGGGTCAAGCAATCAAGGAACTTACAAATGGAGTTGCAAGGCGTGTGATGTTTACGGCAACTGCGGGTTTGCTAACTCTAACTACACCTTGACAATAGCTCAGCCAGTGACAAATGAAACAGAAGCAAGAAATGCAGTTATTCAAGGAATAAGCAATGCAATTCCAAATGCAACAATTTACACTGATTTACCTTTGGACGCAAGATACTTCAACGGAACCCAAAAAACAGGAAGCTTTGACAAAGTCGCATTTTATAACAATCAAATATGGGCTTTCAACTATATTACAAATGGCGAAAACTACACAAATATGTCAAGCAGTTCTTTTAAAGTATTAAATGTCTGGGAAAGCACAAGCTTAAGTTCTAATGACATTGTAAGCCAAGTTCAGAATTACATTAGTTCGACGAAGAATTAGTTACCCAACCATATTCTCTATTTCAATCTTGAAGTTATCAATAACTGCCTCACCCAAAATACTCTCAACAGTTGATTTTATTTCGTTAAGCTCTTCATAGTTTTCCACAAGAAATGAATAAGATAGATTGACATATCCAACAGCTTTTATGACCATTATGAATCTTGGATCTTTTTTTGTGTATTCAATAAACTCCTCTATCTCTTTTTTATAAGATGGATCTACACGGGAAATGAAGGTGTATTCATAATAGCCCATTTTCTTTGCATTCAATAATGGATAAAATCTTTGGATAATTCCTTTCTTTTTCAGCTCATTTATCTTTCTTACAATAGTGTTTGCATTTATTTTTAACTTTTTTGCGAGTTCAAGAGTTGGGATTTTTGAGTTTTCTTTTAGTTTGTCCAAGATTTTCCAGTCAACATCAGATATTTCATACTTTTCAGAAGAAAATTTTATGTCAACTTGCGATTCTTCTTTTGAGTTAAGCCTTCTTGCAAAATAAGTAAAGGATTTAATGCTCTGGAAAGAAAGATAATTGTTTACTTTTCCCTTAAACTTGCTTAAAATCTTAGTTTGTATGTCATCATATTCTTCTATAGTTCTTGTCCAGATTGAAACATAAATCTTCCACTCGCTTGCATCATGGAGTGTATAACAACAGCTGACATATTTTATATTCATAATTTCCGCTAAATAATCGTCTGCCTCTTCCAAGTTTATTCCTTTAATGTCTAGATAAAGAGAATGCCTGTTAAATCCTAATTTGGAATAGTCGATGTTTATTGTATATTTTTTTATAATTCCCAGGTCTTCTAGACGTTTGATTCTATAACTAACTGTTTGCTGAGGGAGATCAGCTGTTCTCCCAATTTTTGCCAAAGATTGTCTGCAATCTTGGAGAAGCTCAAAAAGGATGAGCTTATCCTTTTCATCTACTTCTTTGCCCATTTTTTGGTGAAATTACCACCTTTTATAAGCTTTTCCATAGTTTTTACCAAAAAAATCTCCAAAGGATTTATGTAGACTAGTTACTTGAAAATAACATCTTAGGGATGAAGGGGTGATCTTACCATGCAAAAGAAAACACTCGTCCCGAGAAAAATAGTGGATAGTGAAGGAAAAGT
>JBBSXB010000006.1:0-63474 GCA_038046005.1 Nanobdellota archaeon
TCAGGCCTTGATCGGAGCAGCCCTAAACATTTGTCAAGGTGCTTAGCAGGTCGCAGAACCGAGGAAGAATAAAGGTAGCTTTTTGGTTTTTTGGAAGCAACCCTCTGAGTCTACAAATATTTTTATAGTGATTTGATCTTTATTATTTATGAAGAAAAGAGGTTTGAAGTTTAATAAAACGTTAATTCTTGTATTGTCTTTAATTTTGGTTTTTGAGATTATTGCATTGAGTTCCAATTATAATTTTAAAAATACTGGTAACGCTGTAAAAAAGATTTTAGGCACAGATGCCTCTAATGTAAAAACGCCGACTGCAACTTCAGCACAAACACAGCCAAAACTTAATGGTTATGTAATCCAATTAAAAGACGATCCTGTGTCACAATACTCAGCAAAACAATCTTCAAATTTTAATGCAAAGGCTTTAAGTGCAAAGAATTACAAACAAAGTCTTATTGAAAAACAAAAAATTGTTGAAGATGAAATAAAACAAATTTCTTCTAAGATTAAAATAAATTCAAGATATCAAAGTGTTTTTAACGGATTTGTGGTTGCAGATATTTCAGAAAAAGATATCGCAAAGATAAAATCTTTGCCTAATGTGAAAGAAGTTTATTTTGATAAAGAAGTACAAACGTTTCTTTATGATTCTGTTCCCCAGATACAAGCTGATAAAGTCTGGAACATTCAGGTTAATGGGACAAATTTGACTGGGCAGGGAATTAAGATTGGAATCATTGACACTGGTGTTGATTATACTCAACCTGAACTTGGAAGTTGTTTTGGGGCAGGCTGTAAAGTGGCGGGAGGTTATGATTTCTTCAATAAAGATAATGACCCTATGGATGACATGGGACATGGAACACATGTGGCAGCAACGGCTGCAGGAAAAGGAATTTTAAATGGTGTTGCCCCAGACGCTACAATTTATGCTTATAAAGCTTTAAATAAAAATGGTGGTGGGCCTTTATCAAATGTCATAGCAGCGATTGAACATTCTGTTGATCCAAATCAGGATGGAGATAGTTCTGATCATCTTGATGTAATCAGTATGAGTCTTGGTACTTGGGGGGATCCGTCTGACCCTATGTCAGTTGCATCAGACAACGCAGTTCTAGCTGGCGTGAATGTCGTCGTCGCTGTAGGAAATTCTGGAGTACCTGGTGGCTATTTCACTATCGGCAGCCCGGGTAATGCAAAAGATGTTATTGGTGTTGGTGCAGATTGTAAGAATATGGCAATGAATAGTTCAAAAATTGAAGCCTACCTTATTGCAGATACAATCACATCTGGCTATTATTATGAAGGGGTTGCTTTACATTGGATAAAACCTACCAACATATTGTTTGATTATCAGGAAGTTACTAACCCTGAAAATTTTATGTCCGTTGATGACAGCTATAGTCTTTTTAATTCATATTTTGTTTCAAAATGTCCTTTAGGAGACGTTGATTGGCTTGGGAATGGCAAATATAAAATGTGTTCCATACAAGATAATTCTAAAAATAGAATTTTCAGTTCTTGGGCAATAGTTGATCTAACTAACGATTCTTCTTCATTAACAAATATCACAACATTAGACTTAGTAGCCTCAGATTATAATGTCGGCTGCACTCCACCATACTGTGAAAATGTAAGTTTAGAACTCGCACTTTTTGGGACTCAAAAATTAAACGGATCAGCTACAAAATGGATATATCTAGACACATGCATAATTCCTCAGGATAGTAATCACGTTAGTTGTCAAATTTCAACTTTAGCAACCTCGGATTCATATACTGCTTGCAACACTCCAGTTGCTTCATTTAGTTCAATCGGACCAACTTCAACTGGAAATGCAAAGCCTGATGTGGTCGCACCAGGAGTTAGTATATGTGCTGCAAGATATGACAGTTGGCTGCCAGAAAAAGTTTGTTTAGATGACAAACATATTTCAATTTCAGGGACTAGCATGGCAACTCCGCATGTTGCTGGAGCAGTCGCTTTGATAAAACAGGCTCATCCAAGTTGGACGCCTCAAGAAATAAAAAACACATTAAAAGGAACTGCAACACCATTTGGGCTTTCTCCCCTTATAGAGGGCGCGGGAGAAATAAATATTTATTCAGCTGTTAATTCTCCAACCCCTTATCCTACAGCAAGTTTTGAAACGTCGAACTCTCTTTTTTTATCGGGAGTTGTTGCAATAAAAGGAACAGCACAAAGTAGTAATTTTGATCATTATGTTTTAGAATATGGTGCAGGTCTTAACCCTCTTAGCTGGACAACTATTACATCTGTTAACGCCCAAAAAGTAAATGATGTTTTAGGTTCTATTGACCTTGACCAAATTACTACATCAGTAATATCAATTAGGTTAACAGTTTATGATGCTACTGGAAGATACACTCGAGATTTGTTAGTTATATTCAAAAGAAATATTAATTGGAAAGAAGGTTGGCCACAAAAAATGACAAATGACGCTCTTTACCAAACATTTTCTCCGGTATACGCAGATCTTGATAATGATGAGAAAAATGAAATAATCGCTGGAAGTCCTGGAAATCCAGACTCTTCATTATATGTCCGAGATAATAAAGGAGATAATTTGCCTGGTTGGCCCCAAAAAACTGTAGCTGCTGGTGGAACAACTCCTGCAGTAGGAGATGTTGATGGTGATGGTGTTTTAGATATTGTTTATTCATCAACAAGCCTAATTGGTTTTGGGAGTGAGTCTTTTCTGTATGCCTTTAAAAAAAATGGGTTGCCCATTAATGGTTGGCCAAAAAATCTTAAATATGAATTCATTTCTGACATTTACGGTTATCCTGTATTAGAAGACATAAATCAAGATGGCAAAGATGAGATAATTTATACCCACAATAAAGTTGCACCTATTTCCATATACAAAAGTGATGGGTCTGAACTGGAGGGGGGCTGGCAATCAGTTACTGCAAGAATACCACCTTCAGTAGGGGACATTGACAATGATGGCAAGCCAGATATTGTTGTTCTTGCACAAAACCCATATAATCAAAGTCAGTTGCAATTATTTGCTTGGAATGGTGATGGAAGCATTAAACAAGGATTCCCAATGTTCATTATCCAAAATAATGTTGGTTTTACCAGAGTAACACTCGCAGACTTAAATAAAGACGGATATCGTGAAATGGTTTTTGTTGAAGAAACTCCTGCATACGCACATATGCACGTTTATAACTATCTGGGAAATGAATTAACTGGTTGGCCTATAATAGTCCCGCGTCCTGATGTTGGAGGCTATCCTATTCCTATGCAACTTGACAATGATCTTGAATTGGAAGTTGCACTGTTCGCAAAAAGAACTTTGAGAAGCTTCTTTTATGATAGTGATGGATCCCCTATAGGAAATTATACATTCAGTCAAACCGTAGAAGTAGGAAATACCCTAATATCAAAACTCGTTTATGAAACAGAAAATAATACATTCTTATTCGTGAGAAGCCCAGAAAGTAATAAAATAGCTTATAAAAATTTAAGAACAAATGAACCAGAACAGTCAATATCTATTTTTGAATACCCTGAGTTAAGTAGTATGCATATCAACATGCCTCTCCAGGGAGATGCCTTACTAGATATAGACAATGATGGAAAATTAGATATTTTAACCACGATTTTCAGTTATAACATGCTCCTTAAAGAAGGCTCTAATTTTGGGACTCAAGTTCTTGCAGTAGATACAGGTATACCTTATTCACAAACAGCAAAAATTACCTCACCAATGATAGGATTTAATGCTAAACACACAGGATGTTATGATTGTGGCAAAACGCAGATTAATTTTTTGTGCGGTGATGTTGATGGCGATGGTAAGGTAGATATCTCTGATCTTAGTGTAATGGTAGATTATCTTTATATTTCATTTACGCCATTTAAATCGCCTATTAAAGTAGCGGATGTTGATGGTTCAGGAAGTGTTGATATTTCAGATCTTTCAGCAATGATAGATTATTTGTATGTAAGTTTCACACCATTACATTGTAATTACCCACAAACCTATTCAAGCTCTTCAACCTCGGTTGTTTCATTCGGATCGGCAACTGGAACAATCATAGAAAAATCAGTTCCAATAAATCTTAATTCTCCTACCGATCTTTCAGGAGTAAGGTTAAAGATTTCGTATGATCCAAAATTTGTAACTTTAAAGGGAGTTGCTTCAACACCAAGAACAAGTTCACTTAGTGTGACTTTCAGCAAAGATGTAATTGGAATATACAAAGCAGATGGTTCGGCAGTTATTCCAAAAGGAGAGGGTGCAATAATAAATTTGAAAGTCGGTCCGGGAACAAACGGCTTTGATACATCGTCGCTTAAATTTACTCTTACAGAAGGAGCAAGCTATCAGAAAACAAAAGTAACAATGCAAGTTCAAGGCACAACAACTCCGCCAAAGATAACCACTATTCCTAAAAAAACAAATATTGCCTAAATTAATTAGTTTTATATACATAATTTTCCTTTATAATTCATGTTAAAGAGGTTGAATAAAAGAGGCCAGTTCTATCTTATTGCAGCAATAGTAATTATATCATTGATAATTGGGTTTTTTCTTATTTCAAATTCTTCAAAGAAAAAAGAAAATGTAAGAGTTTACGAACTTTCAGAACAGCTGAAAATTGAAGGAAAGAAAGTTGTTGATTATGGAATTATAAATGACAATACAAAAGTGAAAGAATTTACAAAAAACTTTTCAGATTATGCTGGAGAAGAGATTGATGTAGTTTATATAGTAGGAAATTACAGTCAAGTTGGATTTAGTTATATTTACGATATTGAAATTTTCAAATACAATCAGGCAGGACAAGAGGAACCTGTTGGAAATTATATAAATGAAACTAAAGTCACAATAAATTTAAACTCTCTGAACTATACTTTTATGTTAAACAAAGGAGAAAATTTTTATTTTGTCATGACTCAAACTCTAAATGGTGAAAAATATGTTGCAAGAAATTAAAAGAAATAAGTTAGGAGTAAGTGTGATGATTGGGTATGTTTTACTGATAGGCATGGCTGTGGTCATGGGAGGAGTTTTATATTACTGGATGAAGTCTTATGTGCCCCAAGATCCATTAGAGTGTCAGGATGGGACTTCATTGATTGTGAAAAACTATAGCTGTATAGGAAATCAATTAAATCTCACACTTTACAACAATGGAAGATTTAATTTGGGAGGATATTACATCTACACGTCTAATAACTCAAATCAGAGTTTGGCTACGATAAATCTCTATAATAATATTATGCAAAGTTCAAACGGCTTTAAAAATTTTGGGAGCATCATTTTCAACAAAGACAACAATAATAGTTTTGCTCCCGGCGTTCAGACAACTCACTACTACAATTTAGCCGGAACAGGAAGGATATACTTTGTCGAAATAAGCCCTGCGAGATATGAAGAGTACAGGGGAAAAACAAGATTTGCGAGCTGCGGCAACCAATACAAGGTAAAAGAGAAAATAGAGTGTTCATAAAAATTTAAAAAGAAAAAAGTCTTAATAAAACAATGTTAGATAAGAGTAAAAAAAGGTTTGGTGTCTCACCCATTATCGCGACTGTTCTGCTTGTTGCAATGACTGTAGTCATAGCTTTAATCGTATTTATATGGTTCAGACAGATTGGAAAAGAGACAATAATGAAATTTGGAGAGAATGTTGAGCTTGTTTGTGGAGATGTCAGCTTCAGAGCAGAATATGTCAACAATCAATTATCAATAGTCAACGAGGGAAACGTCCCAATTTACAGCCTTGTTCTGAAAGTTGGAAAAAATCGGGGATTCCAAACGTATGATATAAGAAATGAAGATCCTGCTTGGAAAGATACTGGATTACTCCAAGGGGGAAGTTTTGTTTCTCAAGATTTGAGCACACAAGTTTCAGGAGCTGACAGTCTTGTGATTGTCCCAGTTTTGCTTGGTGAATCTGATAAAGGAGAAAGAACACATGTTTGCGATGAAAAACAATTTGGTCAAGAGGTTGTTGTTGCGTAAGATGAACAAGCTCGGACTTTCCACCATTGTAGCAACTTTACTCATTGTCCTTCTCACTGTTGTTTTGACAGGAGTTGTCTGGAGCATTGTGACAAAAATGACAAAAGATAGTTTGGATCAAAGCCGAAGTTGTTTTAACATATTTGACAAAGTAAAATTAGATGAGACTTATACATGCTACAACGCCAGCACTCATGAGTTAGTTATTTCTTTAGAAGTGAAAGATGTAGATGTTGGTGAAGCAACTTTCGGGGTTTCTTCAAGCGGCCAAACAAAAAGTTTTAAAATTTTAAACATACCGTCGACAGTGCCATTTGTAAAAAACTATACTGGAGCAAATACTGTTGTGCTTCCTACACAAAACTCTGGAGTGGCTTATATTTATAATTACACTGGAGCAGGATTTGCGTCTACAAGCTTTCCCGACAGAGTCCAAGTTGCTCCCAAGATAAATGGAAAACAATGTGATACTTCAAGCACAATACAGAATATTGGAAGTTGCTAAGTTCTCCTTGAAAGATTTAAATAAGTTATTTTCTTAATTGTACGATGGAAAAGAGGAATGGGAGAAAAGCCCAAGTATGGGTTGAAACAGTTATTTACACGCTTATCGCATTAACAATTATAGGCCTTTTTCTGAGTTTCGCAAAACCAAAAATTGAAGAAATCCAGGACAAGTCAACTATAGAACAAAGTGTTAGTATGTTGGAATCAATAGACAGCATAATTCTGAATATTGTCCAGGGTGGCCCGGGAAATCAGAGAGTCATTGAAATAGGATTGCAAAAAGGTTCTCTTGATGTTAGTTCGACAAACGACCAAATTGTTTATGGGCTAACGGGAAGATATGGATATACTGAGCCCGGAATTTATGTAAATATAGGCAAGCTCGTCGCAATTACTGAAAAGGAAGGCAGCCTGAGCAGAGTAAGATTAATAAGTAACTATTCCAATGTATATAATATAACATATAATGGGGTAAAACAGGAAAAAATAATTCCAAAATCTCCTGTCCCATATAGGTTATCAATTTCGAACAAAGGAACAATAGGAAATACAACAAACATTGACTTTTTAATTGTATAATAAAATGAGGAGGATTCATGTCAAAACAACAACAAACACCAGGAATTGAAACATATCCAAGAGTTGAAATTAATTTTAATCCAGAGCTTCCTCTTCTAAAAAAAATAAGCGACAAAACCAAAATGGATGTGAGGTATTGTCTGGTTGCACCATTTTCTTACGTGCATATTTATTGGGATCCAAAAAAATATGAAACAATTTATGAGGTTGAGGAGCCAGTATTAGATGACCAAGAATCTTTTTATAAAGAACAGATAATAAATGCTATGAAAAATCTGATAAATTTTGACGAGATAATTGACAAGGAAAGAGACAAACTTTTAGAATATATTGACAAAAGATTCAAGCTCATAGCAGTGGAGTTGGGAATATCAATGTCTTACGAGACTTACAAAAAAATATATTATTATCTTGTGAGAGATTTTATGGGATTTAATGAGGTAGACCCTTTGTTAAGAGATTATTTTGTAGAAGATATAGAATGCAACGGATTTAACAACCATATATACATTGTCCATAGAATTTATAGGAATATAAGAACTAATGTTATGTTCACTGACTCTGACAGGCTGACAAGCTTTATAGAAAAGCTGGCGCAGAGATGTGGAAAGTATGTTTCTTATGCAAACCCTATTCTTGACGGAAGTTTACCTGATGGAAGCAGAGTCAATGCAACGTATACTATAGACATAACCAGCAAAGGCCCAACATTCACAATCAGAAAATTCACCAAGACCCCTTGGACTCCAACGAAACTTTTGGATATGGACACTTTAAGTCCTGAAATGCTTGCATATTTGTGGCTTTTAGTTGAATACAGAATGAATATCTTGATAACTGGTGGAACATCCTCTGGAAAAACAACCTTGCTTAACGCAATTGCGTTTTTTATTCCACATGAAGCGAGAATAGTTAGTATAGAAGACACAAGAGAGTTAAACCTGCCTCAGGAGAACTGGCTTCCAAGCGTTGCAAGGGGAGCAACAGGAACTGAAAAATTCAATGAAATAGATCTTTTTGTTTTATTAAAAAGCTCTTTCAGACAAAATCCTGATTATGTCATAGTTGGAGAAGTAAGAGGTAAAGAAACTTACGTTTTGTTTCAGGGAATGGCTTCCGGACATTCTTCCATAAGCACTATCCATGCAGATTCTGTTGACACAGTCATAAAAAGACTTGAGACTCCTCCAATAGAACTTTCCCCAACACTGCTTAATGTTTTGGATTGTGTGTGTGTCATGACGCACGCAATTGTAAAAAAACAAGAGACAAGAAAGCTAAGAGAGATAGTTGAAATAATAAACGTAACCCCTGATGGAATTGCTTTGACAAACACACCTTATGTCTGGAATGCAGCGGACGATAAATTTTACTTCAAAAAAACAAGCAAAATCTTTGAAAAAATATCCAAGAGGTATGGATTAAGAATGGATGATATTGACCTTGAGTTTAGAAGGAGAGTCAGGCTTATGTATGAGTTATACAAAAGAGACATTTCCGGTTTTGAAGAGGTCAAAGAAGTCATAAGACAGTATTACAAAAAACCCCAAGATGTTCTTTTAAGACTTGGGATTAATTTCTAGCTTGGAAAGATTTAATAAATAAACTTCATTCTTTCTTATATGAAAAAAGAGGATATAGAATTTTTAAATCAGCTAACTGGTTCTTTAGAAAAAGCTCTTTCTAGGCTAGAATACGCATATAAAAATCATAATTATGAAGAGTTTAACAAATTGAAAAAGTTCATTCTTGAAGTGCAAAACAAAATAGAGAGTGTTTTAGAATGAAAAGTCAGGACGAGTCCCTGAATGAGTTAAAAGCTTTGGTAAAAAGAGAGACAAAGATAATAAAAGAAATAACTTACCTTAATTCTGATATTAGTGGTGCTGAACAAGAAGAAAAAAACCTCGTTAGTTCCCAGTTGATCACGCTAAGAAGAGCTCTAAGAAAGACTATAGAAGAAATTTCAAACTCTCTTGAGGATATGACTATAATCAAAACACTTCCAAGAGTCTCTAATGAGGTTTCACAAGAAAGCGAGAAAGTTCCCATAACAAAAGCTTCGACAAGAAAACCAAGCCTTCCAGAATATTCCGAGATAGCAAAAAAGGTAAAAAAAACTAAGCACGAAATCGTTGATGTTGACCTCAGCGAAATGGAAAGAAAAACTATAAAGAGACTTAAAAAAACGAGGTCCGAGATACTTAAGACAAAAATTAAAAAACCAAGCAAATATATTGCCTTTGCAAATAAGATCTTTTGGAAACAGTCTTCAAAATTGAGTAAAAAACCTGTGTTCATGAATCTTAAGAGAGATCTTATAAAAGCTAATATGGACTTTGTTCCTACAAGTTACATATCAGTTATGTTGCTGACAACTTCTATTGCAGCAGTCATTGGATTTTTTATCTTCATGTTTTTTGTTTTTTTTAATATTGGGATAAATTTTCCAATAATTACCATGGCAAAAGAAAGTTTTTTTGCAAGGTTTTTAAAAATTTTCTGGATAATTATTGTATCCCCACTATTAACATTTATTTCAATTTATGTTTATCCATCAGCCGAAAAAAGCTATATACAAAACAAGATAAATCAAGAGATACCATTTGCAACTATCCACATGTCTGCAATTTCTCAATCAATGTTAGAACCAAGCAAGATATTCAGCATCATTATCTCAACAGGAGAGTATCCTTTTTTAAAGAAAGAATTTACAAAAATAATAAATCAGGTAAACGTTTACGGCTATGACTTAGTTACAGCTTTGAGAAATGTTGCATTTTACAGCCCAAGCCAGAAGTTATCTGATTTGCTCAATGGATTAGCGACAACAATAAATTCTGGAGGAGTGCTGCCAGAATTTTTTGACAAAAGAGCCCAAAGTCTCTTGTTTGAATATAGGATTGACAGGGAGAAAAGCACAAAATCTGCCGAAACTTTCATGGACATTTACATAAGCCTTGTCATTGCAGCGCCGATGATATTGATGCTTCTTTTGATAATGATGAGAATAAGCGGCCTTGGAGTGCCTATAAGCACATCTATGATCACGCTCATAATGATCTTGGGAGTTTCAACCATAAATGCATTATTTTTGATATTTTTACAATTAAAACAATCTCCAACATAATGGAAATAAAAAAATTTCACCTCATTGGAATATTCTCTGCAGTGTTAGTATGTGCTCTCGCATTTGTTTTTAACACAGGGGATAATTTATTTTTCTTCATTGTTGGAATGGGGATATTGATAGGATTCACTCCTTTTGTCGTGACAATAATCAATGAATCTAGAGTTTCAAATGAGAAAGAAGAAATGTTTTTGGAATTTGCAAGAAACCTTGTTGAAAGCGTTAAAACGGGAACGCCCGTAAGCAAAAGTATTGTAAATATGAAGGGAAAGCCTTTTGGTGTTTTGAGCCAGCATGTAGACAAGTTGGCCAATCAAATATCTATTGGAATTCCCCTAAGCCAAGCTTTAGGAGTTTTTTCGGAGGATATAAGCAATAAATCAATATCAAGAGTTTTAACGCTCATAGGCCAAGCTGAAAGAGCTGGAGGAGATATAGGGGAAATATTAGAGAATGTTGCTGGCGCCGTAAACATCTCAGATAAGTTAAAAAAAGAAAGAAAAGCGACTATTTCAACTTTAGTTGTTCAAGGCTATATAATATTTTTAGTTTTTATGATAATTATTTTAGTGATGCAGTACAAAATACTCCCTTTGCTTTCTGGAATTTCAGACGTGAGAAATCTGGGCAATGCTGGAATTGCGGGAATTGGAGCATCTTCTGTCGGGACAGAAGACATATCAAATTCTTTTTTGTATTTACTTTTAATCCAGGGATTTTTCACAGGGATAACAATAGGAAAACTCTCAGAGGGCGGATTTAAAGCAGGAATAAAACACTCTTTTGCACTTGTTGTAGGATCTTTTTTAATGTCTACAGTGGCTGGATTAATCTTTGGGGGTTCAGCTTAAAAATGAAAAACAAAAAAGGGTCGCATGTTGGAATGATAGCTTCTTTCAGTATTTTTATTTTATTTCTGATTGCAATTTATTTTATTATACAGCCCACAGTAAAAAACCAAAAAGACAAGCAGCTTATTTTAGACTATTTAAAATTAAAAATTCAGGAACAGCTGTCTGCAAATTTAACAACTTTAGTCATAAGCAACTCAAGCACAAATCCGGCCTCATGCATTTTTTTTAACAAAAGCGATTCTGGGCTAAACAATGGAAATTTCTATGTAAAAGATAAAAACAGCAATACTCTTGAATTTGGAAATGGTGTTAATCCAGATTACTTGGATATAGAATGGAACGGTCAGCAAACGTTTGTGAAAATATTCTCTTCAGAGGAAAAGTTCAACGCGGGCTCTTTCAGTTGTGGGGCTACTGCCGGTGTTTCTAATTACACAGTAAAATCAATTGTAAAGGAAAAACAATTTTTCGAGACTAAAATCGCGAATGGAATAACAAATTTTTTAGATTTAAAGAATAATGTAACCGTAACCCAAGGAAATGATTGGAATATGGATTTTGAGTACAGCAACGGAACAACAATAAGCACAGGCACAACGGATACTTTAAGAGAGGTTTATTCGGAAGAAATTCCCATAGTTTATGTTGACAAAAATGCAAGTTTGTTACCTGGAAAATTAAGAATTAAGGTTTGGTAAAATGAAAGCAAATATAAAATTTTTATTCATTCAAAACTGCAGGAGATTATTCAAATGAGGACAAAATTGAAGTTTATGCCCAAGAATAAAAAAGGTTGGATTCAGGTAGTAGAGGCTTTTGTTGCTATTCTTCTGATTATGGGAGTCTTGCTTGTAGTCTTGAATAAAAGATATGTGCAGAAAGACGATCCATCCACAAAAATTTATGAAACCGAAAGCGGCATCCTTAAAAGCATACAAATAGACGATACTCTGCGAAATTATGTGTTAAATCAGTCTTCCCTTCCCGTTAATTGGAGTAGCATCCCTTCAAGCATTAAAAATAAAATACAATCGCAAAAGCCATCATATCTTAATTGCGAGGCTAAAATATGCGAGATTAATGATGAGTGCTTGAATCAGTTAGGCAGTGACCAAAGCATTTACGCCAAATCTGTTTTGATATCTGCAGAATCTTCTTTGTACAATCCAAGACAATTGAAGCTTTTTTGCTGGGAGAAATAGACTTTTGTCTTTGTGCAAAAAGTTTATAAATGTGATTTATCAATGAAATTTATGACAAACTCTTCTTTAGAAGACCATGCAAAAATGTTCGTAAGAAAAGCTTTGGGGTTTATTTGGGAACGGCGTGTAATATCTTTAGACAAGATGGCAAAATATTTGCATGAAGCAGGACTCTCTCCTTCAGTTGAAAGTGGAAGGATGTTAGCACCATCACTGTCTGGAAGCTTTGTGCATTATGATGGTTTCAAATATCTCTACATTGCTAAAACAATTGATGATGGAGGAAATGAGGCATATAGAATTGCCATTACTGACGAAAGAAGACGTACGATTGCAGATTGGTGTGCATATGGTGGAGACTAATAATCTATCATCCTGAGTAATGTTAATAAGTTAAAGTTTTCTTAATAATATAACTTATAAACTTTAAAGTTTTTTCTTTATAATGAAATACAAATTCCTTCCGCACACAGCAGACATAAAGTTCCAGGCTTTTGGTAAAACAATTGAAGAAGCATTTGAAAATTCAGCCTTAGCAATGCTTTCAGATATTTATAATAAAAAAATAAAAGAGACAAAGAAGATAAAAATAAAAGTCAAGGGGCAGGATTTTGAAAGTCTTTTATACAATTTTCTCGAGGAATTTTTGTTTTTGCTAGACTCAAAAAGATTTTTAGTATCTAAGGTAAAAAAAATAAAGATTGACAAAAAAAACTTTAAGTTAGAAGCTGAAATTTCTGGTGACGACGCAAAAAATTATGGCTTTACAAATACTGTGAAAGCAATAACCTACAATAGTATGTTTATAAAAAATAAAAATAAGAAATGGGTCACACAGGTTGTTTTAGATGTTTAAAACCTGAAAATAGTAATTCTAAAAGTTTTTAGATAGATTTTTAAAACAAAAGATATAGAGCAAAGCATGATTAATGAACAATTTAAGGATGCTATAAAGGTTGTTTATGAGAGATTGGACAATAACACCATAGGATGGGCTTTAATTGGAAGTACAAATCTTGCATTACAGGGGATGGATTTGTCTCCAAAAGATTTAGATCTAGTTATGAAATTAGATAGTTTGGTGTATATGCCCATGTTATTTAGTGATTATTCCACTTCCCGTATAGAAGAATTGAAACCAGATAATAGCGATCCTGCATGGACAGCAAAATTACAAAGACATCCCGCTTTTAATGTACATTTTAATATTGGAAGAGTGCCAGTACAAATTCTGGGAGAGTATGATGATGGAGATTACGTAAGCAAACTCATAAACAGATCATTGTGCTATACAAAAATTGGCGGTCTTAAGATACCAAGTTTTACTCTTGAAACAGAAGCCGATATATATGCTGAAACTTACCGCTATGAAAAAGCGGAAAGAATAAGGTGTTTCTTAGCACAGAGAACAATAGAAAATAAATTTAAAATCTAATTCTCCCGTCCTGAAAATCTCTTATAATTAATCTTGAAGTCCTGTCAATATCTATCTCTTTTCCTTTAAGGAAAAAATTCTTTTTTGACCCTAACTCTACAATAAGAATTTCAGAATTTCCATCTGCCTCTATACCATAATATTCCTCCAAAAGTCCAGGATACTGAATCATCAAAGAATGAACAATCATCTCTGGCTCTTTCAGCCTATCCCATCTTACGACATTTATCTTAGTATGTTTTAGCAAATCGGTTTTTTTTATTTTTGAATCTTCAGTAGAAGGAATTACTCCAGGAGTATCAATGAGATAGACATTTTTCCCAATTTTTATTTTTTGGACACCTTTGGTAAAGCCAGATTCAGAAGCCACTCTTGCAACAGATTTTCCACGAAGTAAATTTATGACTGAAGACTTTCCAGTGTTAGGATAGCCTATTACTCCAACATAAATTCTCTCTTTATCAATTTTTCCAGATTCTATTTTTATTCTTTCTCTTAAATCAAATGAACCTTTTCTGTTAACACAAGAAAGAAAAACATATGGATAAAGAACATCTTCTCCCATTTCCACTATTATTTTTTTATGGTCTGCTAAATCTGACTTGTTGAAGACATAAATTATTTTTTTGTCTTTCTTTTTTATTTCTTTCTCCAATTCAAGATTTCTTGTCTCTTTCCAGAATCTTGCGTCAAGAACTTCTACAATTATGTCTGATCCTGAAATTACCTCGCTGGCTATTTCCGGGAAACTTTTCCTATGTTGATTATGGCTTTCCTGAGGCCTTTTGTTCTTAGGTTGTGTGCTTTTTTGCATACATTTTTAGAGATTTAGGGTTTAAAAAGTAGAGTGGTTTTGGTTGTCGAGACAGAAGAAGAGATAAAAAATTAATCAAACCAAGTTGGTATTAATCCCTTAGGCAAATTACTTATAATGTTTACTATCTTTTCAACAATTTTTTCTAAGGTAGTTGTCCGGTTTTCAAGCCCATCAACCTTGTTTTCTAAATCAGTTACTTTTCCTTCCAAAACAGCTACCCTATCTTCAAGAGATGGTTGTGGTTCTGGAGGTGTTATCGTTGTAACACTTCCACCAATACTCAAAGTGTCATTAATACCCCCATTATTAGGTGCAGTTTTATATATTGACCACACCCCATTTAAATTATTGGCATTATACCCAAACAATCTAATATAAAGTGTTTCTCCATTATTAACACTGATATTTAATCCATTTATATCACCAATATGCCCTTGGTCGTCTAAAGGGACATTTACCATCGCTATCGTTGTTGGAGATGAAAAATCAGCAAATTTTGACCATTGGACATCATAATTTTTAATTCCGTTATTGTTTCTACTTTGTCCAAAATTTATAGAATTTATATTTAAATTAAACCCGGTCTTAGGAGATACAGAAATTTGGTAGTAAGAATTTGAGTCTAGTGCGCCTGTTGGCCAATTTGTTGCAGAAGCTCCAGCGCTTGTAATGGCAAAATTTCCTATAATAACACCTTCTCCCACATTGCCATTAATTTCCGAACCTGCTATAAAGTCTCCAGCATTAACATTGGAATTTATATTTGATGCACTACCATTCAAGGTCAATGGCCATTGAGATAAGGTTGTAGCACTAACAATTCCTAGGAATAAAATAGATATAACTATCAAGCCAATTTTCATTTTTTTAACTAGCATCAAAACTATTTAAGTATTTATGTAGTTCAAAACATCAAAATTATTAAACTCAAAAAAGTATGAATTTACATGAAAATAATAATTAAGATAAAATTTGATGCGGGGAAGCAAAAAATAGAGAGTTTTGGAAATAATAGATATCTTGTCTATTTGACTTCAAAAAAAGAGGACCCTTCATCGATGGATGAGTTTGTCAACATGATGTCAAAATACATGACTGTTCCTCCAAATAGGGTTCATTTCAAAGGCAAGGAAGGAGAATCTTTTGTTTTTGAGATTGATTGAATTATAGATAAGATTTATAACATTTCTAGAGTTTGAAATTGCACACTAAAAGCCCCCATAGTTCAATGGATAGAACGCGACCTTGCGGTTGTGGGAAAACCCCGGTTTTCCTAACACTACCTTTCCTAAGTTTGCAATGGATGTAGAAAAAGTAAAAAGGTTGTAATCGAGGTTCAATTCCTCGTGGGGGCATAGACATTTAATTTAAAAATATCATACTCATTAAATTAATATGAGAATAAAACCGAAAACAAAATTAGGTATATGGTCTGCATGGCTAAACATTTTTTTCTTAATCGTAATTGCTATTTCTATTATTTTAGTCAGGGTACTTGGAATACTTTCTTTTGACGATCACTGGTGGGATGTAACTGTGCCTGTTGCATTCCTCATTGAAATGATTGCTTTATATACTGGAATAAAAGCTGTAAGAAAAAATAAAGATAAATCAGTACTTGTGTATTTGTCTATAATAATAGGTTTACTTACAATTCTTTTTATTCTTCTGCATAGCTTGTTTATTAGTGATTAATTAATAGTAGAAGTATGTTAGAAAACTTTCACAAGAATATATTTAATATCTCTTTTTCTTATTAAGACATGGTAAATTGGCCTCTTTTAAAAATAGGGCATTTAGAAGTAAATCTTATCCAAGGTGGAATGGGGGTAGGTATTTCTGGTGAAAACTTAGCTTCAACGATTGCTGAAAATGGTGGGGCAGGAATTATTGCTAGCGTTGGCCTTGGACTCTTAAAAGGATATTTTGATAATGAATTTGAAGCTGCAAAAAAGAGAGGAGATTTTAATGGATTAACAGGAGTTGAAAAAAGAGAATTACAGAATAAAATTTATGCAAACACTAATAGTGATGCTCTTGCCGATGAGATCAGAAAAGCAAGAAGAAAAACAAACGGTGTTATTGGAGTCAATATAATGTATGCCTTAACAGATTATCCCAGCCTTGTTAAAACTTCAGTTAAAGAAAATGTTGACTTAATCATATGTGGGGCAGGAATTGTTAGAGATCTTCCCAAGCATCTTGAATGGAAAAAAACAATGATAGCTCAAATTGTTTCGAGTGCAAGAGCTGCAGACATTATTGTTAAATCCTGGACTCAATTAGGGCATCCTCCTGATGCAATAGTTGTAGAGGGCCCTAAGGCAGGAGGTCATTTGGGATATAGTTTAGAACAGTTAGAAGATTCTGAGTTTGTGTCACATGGATTGGAGAGTATTATTTCAGAGGTTATTAATTTAGTTGGCTCGAAGATTCCCGTAATTGCTGCAGGAGGAATTTATACTGGAAAAGATATTTATGACATTCTTAAGTATGGAGCGGCAGGAGTTCAAATGGCCACAAGATTTGTGACAACAAAAGAATGTGATGCTGATCCAAAATTTAAACAAGCTTATATTGATTCTAAAAAAGAAGACATTGTTATAATTACAAGCCCCGTTGGAATGCCTGGAAGAGCGATAAAAAATAAATTTTTAGAGGCTGTGGCAACCCAAAGAGTCCCGTTCCAGTGTTATTATGATTGTTTGAAAAGCTGTAATCCGTTTTCCTCCCCCTATTGCATTGCAGATGCCTTAATAAACGCACAAAAAGGAAATATAGAAGAAGGTTTTGCATTTGCAGGAACAAATGCTTATAGGGCAGATAAAATAGTAAGTGTACGAGATGTTTTTGATTTATTAGAAAGAGAGTTTTCTAATGCTTCGTAATATATCTTTTTAGAATAACCCCTTTTAGAACTCGTTGGGACGCTTACCTAACAAAAAAGAAAGTTTTATAAGTGGTTTTATCTTTAGGAAATAATACCGAAAAGAAGGTTGAAATGAAGAAGAAAATTGTTATAACGAGTATTTTTCTTACATTGGTGTTTTCTATAATTGTTTTTATTGCTGCTCAGAATGAAAGTTCTCCTGATTCTATAGAACAGGCTTCTAACCCTGTTTCCGAAATCCCTTTAGACCCTGCAGAAACTTCTTCTGCAACAAATCCGGAAGTCACACCAACCACAACAGAACCTTCTTCAAACAATGTTAATGGTGATTTAAAAAATGAAGCAGAATTTAATGTTGACTCCGGAATGACTCCAGATAACCCATTTTATTTTATCAAAGACACTTATCAAAGGATTGCAGTTGGAGATAATCCTGAAAAAGCACTAGATTATAGGGAACAAAAAATTGCTGAAGCAAAAGCGATGGTTGAAAAAGGAAAACCGGAACAAGCACAAAAAGTTTTGGGTAGGGCAATCCAATATGGGGACATTGTTGAAAAAGAAGTATCTCCTGACATAAAAAATAGAGTTGAAGAAAGCTCGCAACAGATTAATTCAGTTTTAGGAGATTTAAAAGAAAAAGCTTCTGATGAAGGTTGGACTAATGTAGAAGAAAAATTTGATGAGAACATAGAACAAGAAAAAAGAATTGGGGTTGCTTCTGAACTTGTGTCTAAAATAAGTGAGTTATGCAATGCTCTTGCGCAACTAGATCCTTTGCAATATCAAGATACTTGCAGAGCAAAGGGAAATTCTCCCCAATGGATGAAAGAGCGAGATAAAGAATTAACAACAGAACAGCAAGCACAAGCAAAGATATTCTTTGATAAATTATCTCAGTGTTTTGAAAGCCCAGAAGATTGTGATTGCAAAGGGATGGGTATTCAGAAGTTTGAAGATTTTTGTTTGGAAAAAAGTGCAATTGCCATAAAATGCAATGCTGGAGATGAAAATGCATGCAAAGAATTTAGTTCCGGAGTTAATCCTACTGAATTGCTTCCTGATTATTTGATATCTACTTTTAAGAAAGTTGAGAGTAAGTATACAAAATCTGAAATGAATATGTACATGCCTCCTGAATGTGAAAAAAAAGGAGCAACAACCCCTGAAGAATGCGGCAAGATTATGTTTAGTTTAAATGCTCCTCAAGAATGCATTGATGCTGGATTAACGGGAAAATCAAGTGAGGATGAAATTAAATGCAACGAGATAATGTTTAAATCCAATCCTCCTCAAGAATGCATTGATGCTGGAATTAGCCTTTCTAATACAGATGGTGCAAGAAAATGTGCTAAAATTATGTTTAGTATTAATTCTCCTCAAGAATGCATTGATGCTGGAATAACTGGAGAAAGCAGAGGTGATGGGAGAAAATGCAGACAGATGACTAGTCAAGAAGGACAAATGCAAGACACTCAAAAATATGCTCCTAAATTTAATAGAGATTGCAAGGCAATACAAGATGCTAATGAAAAAATGAAATGTTTTGAAGAATTTTATAATAATGCACAGATGAATTTTAGAGAAGATTTTGCTCAGAAAGGAACAATAGACCAAAACACTGGAGGAAAAATTACTCCTGAAGAAGAAAAAGCAAGACAAGAATGCAAAAGTAAAGGAATGAATACAATTTTAGAATATGAAAATAGGAAAAGGGTGATAATTTGTGTTAATGAAGGTGAGGCTAATCAAATAGGACAAAGGTGTCAGTCTCAACAACAAATTGAAAATTTAAAACAAGACTGCAAAAATAGAGGGCAAAGCGCTAATGTTGAAAATAGAGGAGGATGTCCTTGGGTTATTTGTGTTGGTGGAGATTATAGGGGGGAGATTAATGGGCAAACTATTCAAAGAGAGGTAAGACAAGGCGCATCTGGAGAAGGAAGTATTGGAATAAAATGTCCTGACAACATCTGTGATTCATATGAAAGAATGAATCCGTGGGCTTGCCCTGAAGATTGTGGAGGAACAAGACAACCAGGAAATTATCAACCACCTCAAAATTCTCAGCAGCCTGAAAATAGAATTGACCAGCCGCAACAACCAAACCAAAATCAAGAGAATTTTTGTTCGGGACAAGCTCCAAGTTGTGCACCTAATGGTGCCCCTTTTTGTCAAAATGGAAATTGGGTATGTCCTTCAGCACCACCGCAAGAACCAAATCAACAACAAGAGCAACAACCTATCCAATCAATACAAGAACCAGAACAAGCACCTGCACCAAGTCCTACTCCCGAACCTGCCTCTGAACCATCGCCAGCCCCTGTAACTGGAGGAGTAATAACTGACAGAGTCATCGCTAGTGAATATGGGGATGAAGCTAGATTTTTAGATTATTGGTTTGGGAAATAAGACAAAAAAAGAAAGTTTTACAAGTGGTTAAAAAAATCTAAAAGTTATCCAGATGAAATTTCCAATTTCAGCCGTGGGGAGTAAAACCAAACTTCCCTTAACCAAAAAGTTTAAATAGAAATAAGATTAATCTTATTTATGATAATTGACACAACCAAGATGAGTTCAAGGGGACAGGTAGTAATTCCTCAAGATATGCGCCAAGACATAAAGGAAGGGGACAAGCTAATTGTTATTAGAAGAGATGATGAAATAATTTTGAAAAAATCAATTCCAGAAAGTGCGCTTTGGTCTGAAAAGTCTTTATCAAAAACTTGGCTCAATAAAGAGGAAGATGAGGCATGGAAGGATTTGTAAAAGGAGAAGTAGTTGTTTTAGAGTTTCCTTTTTCAAACTTACTAAAGGTCAAAAGAAGGCCTTCTTTAGTCATTAAAGCTCCTAAGGGAGATGACATCATTGTCTGTCAGATAACTGGAAAATCCTATGAAAAATCAGTTGAAATTCCACTAAAAAAAGAAGACTTTCATAAAGGAAATTTAAAAGTGGAGAGTTATGTTAGATTAGACAAAATATTCTCTATTGAAAAGTCACTAATAAAATACAAAATTGGTTCTTTAAAACAAGAAAAAATTAAAGAAATATTAGATAAAATTTGTTTTTATCTAAAAAATTAAAATGCCATATAAAGAAAAAATCAAGAAAATTGAAGATAATGTTTATGAACTACCAAAAGAAAATGGTATGCTAGTACCTGGAAGGTTTTTTTTATCAAGTAAGTTGTTTAATTCTACTGAAGAAGATGCGATAAAACAAGTAGTTAATGTTGCAGAACTTCCAGGAATATTAAAATATTCTATTGGATTAAGTGATATGCACGTCGGTTATGGATTTTGCATCGGAGGAGTTGCTGCTTTTGATATTGATAAAGGTGTTGTAAGTCCTGGAGGAGTGGGATATGATATCAATTGTTCAGTTAGATTGTTAAAAACTAATTTAACAAAGCAAGATTTCATGAAAAAACAAAAAGAAATTGTCAATGTTTTGTATAAAAAAATTCCGTCAGGAGTTGGAAGAGGAAGCCCCTTTAACATGAAAAAAGATGATTTGAAAAAAATTCTTGAAGGAGGGGCAAAATATTTGGTTGAAAAAGGTTATGGCGAAAAAGAAGATTACTTGCATATGGAGGAGGAAGGTTGTATAAAAGGTGCTGACGCGAGCAAAGTCTCTGACAGAGCAAAATCTAGAGGAATAGGACAGTTAGGAACAATCGGAGCAGGAAATCATTTTTTAGAGATTCAGTATGTTCAGGAAATTTTCGATAAAAAAATTGCAGATGTTTTTGGATTAAAAAAAGACCAAATAGTTATTATGATTCACTGTGGTTCTAGAGGTTTGGGGCATCAGGTTGCATCAGATTATATAAAAGCGATGGAAAAAGAATATGGTTTCAAAGATTTACCAGATAGAGAATTGATTAATGCCCCAATAAAAAGTAAATTGGGAAAGGATTATCTTTCAGCCATGGCTTGTGCCGCAAATTTTGCTTTTGCAAACAAACAGCTGATAACACATTGGACAAGGGAAGTTTTCAAAGAATTTTTTCCAAAGTCAAAAATTGATGTTTTGTATGATGTCTGTCACAACATTGCAAAGATGGAAGAACATATTATTGATGGTGAAAAAAAATTAGTATGCATACATAGGAAGGGTGCGACAAGGTCTTTTGGAAAAGGAAGAAAAGAAGTCCCTCAAGATTATAGAAAAGTCGGACAGCCTGTTCTTATTCCTGGAAGCATGGGAACAGCGTCATATGTTTTAGTAGGAACAGAAAAAGCTGAAGAAGAAACTTTTGGAAGCACTGTTCATGGAGCTGGAAGAGTTAGAAGCAGGAGCTCTGCAATAAGAGAATTGAAAGGAGAAAATGTTAAAGAAAATTTAAATAAGCAAGGAATAGAGGTTCAGGCAGGAAGCTGGAAATCTCTGGCAGAAGAAGCACCTGAAGTTTACAAAGATATTGACGAAGTTGTCAGGGTTGTTGATGAGTTAGGGATAAGCAAAAAAGTTGCAAGACTAAAACCTTTGGGTGTTATTAAGGGATAAAAATATTTATAAGGAATAATTTACTATGTATATCATGAAAAAGGGTGTTGGAATTTTATTTTTATTAGTGATCTTTCTTGGAGTGATTTTTGTGAGTGCGAATGAGGTATACTGCACTACTAGTGTTCCTGGTGCACCAAAACCTTGTTCAGCAATATCAAGCACATTTCCAACAATTGGAAATCCAAAAAACCCAATTTACGAGGTGCCTTATGCTAATGGCCCGGGTGAACCAACTCCACCATTATGTGCCCCATATCAAGATACTTCATGTAATGCAACAACATCTTGTACAACAAACCTAGTTGATATGATAAATAATATTGGAGATCAACCAATTTCAGGAACTGATGTATGCAGGCTTAACAAAACAGGTATTGTAACTGCGATTTGTGCAAACCTCAATACTTCTTATTTTCCGACATGGGTGTATAATTGGTACGAAGTTAATGAGTTTACTTCTTTAAAAAATACCACTTATGCTGAAGGAGTTTATCCTGCCCAGTGTACAGATAAAATTGATAATGATTGCGATGGTTCTATTGATGGAAACGAGTCTACTTGCGGGGGCCCGCTAGAAACAATATGTGATGATCATAAAGATAATGATGGTAATGGGTTAACAGATTGCGATGAAGCTTATTGTGTCAATGACCCTTACTGCACTGGTTGTGCTTTAAATCAAGAAATCTGTTATGACGGAATAGACAACAACTGTAATGGGGAAAGTGACTGGGACACGCAAGTATGGGATGGTTTTTATCCTACAGGAATTCCAAAAACAACTAAAGGAGATATAAATTGTAAAGTTGATGTTTATAGTGTATACTCAATTCCAGTAAGCCCTCTAGAAAACTCAAATGTACAGGTTTATTGTAATACTAGTGTAGACATGCAAGCTATTAGCTTAATAGGAGTAGACAGCGTCAATGTGTACATAGATTTTGTAAAATGCACTCCAAACACAATCCAAGGGGCATGGCAAGGTAGTACGGGAATTTTTGACTGTCCAACAGGCTCTGCTGGAAATAAAACACTAAAATGTGAAGTCAATACTTTTAAATCTTATTCAAACAATGCAACTATAACACCAAACATAATTGTTCAATCAACACCCCAAGAGGTTTCTTGTCAACCTGCAAGCAGTTGCAGCGATTATACAACTCAAACTTCTTGCCAGAATGACTGCAATAATGCTTGGACAAATGACCAGCCAGATAATCTAATCTGTGGCACTGACTCTTGTTCTTCCGGATCAACATGGAATTCTTGTGGATGTGTTTGGAATGCTAGTGCGCCAACTCCATGTGGATTTGCATACAGCCCTGATAATCAATGTGGAACTTGCGGAAATGGATTTATAGAAGCTGGAGAAGAGTGTGATCCGAATGGTCCTGGATCAGCTGATGATAATATAACTATATCTTGTTCTGATGTTGGATCTTCGTGTGGAGGGAATGTTATTTCTTGCACGAATAGTTGTAAAATTGATGCTAGCGAATGCACTGGTTGTGGTCCAGGAACTTGTGGAGATGGAGCAAAAAATGACCAAGAACTTTGTGAGGGAAACAACTTAGGCGGGAAAACTTGTGCAAGTTTCAATTTAGCGTCAGGAACTCTTGGCTGTTTTTCTTCAACACAAACAAACTCATGTCACTTTGATACAAGCAGATGTGTGAATATAACTGGAACGGGATGGTGTTCTATAGGAAATGAAAGCATAACAAAAGAATGTGATGTTGATCCAATGGGATTCAGGCAATTTCAATGGACAGGAACTTGGTATGGAAACGTAAATCCGCCTCAGCAAAGCCAATGTCAAGACAATCTATTTTCAAAGATGGTTTTATGCCCTTCTCAATTCAGGCTTCCATTCTTTCAAGGTTATTCTTTTGCCATCGCTGGTTTAGCAATAGCCTTAACTTATTATTTCTTGATAAGAAAAAAGAAGATAGTGTTCGTTTAAAAGAAAGAGTTTTTAAAGAAAAATATCTTTGATTATATATGAAATGGGTGGTGGTCGTTTTATTCTTATTCCTAGCATTGGGCTTAGTGTCAGCAGGTTTTCAGACAGGAAATCTTCCGCACTCTTTACAAAAAGAATATGGGTTATCCCAGCCGATTAAAGGATGGATTAACATAAGTTTTAGCAACCAGCCAATAAGCTCAATTTTTAAAGATTCTGGGGGCAAATCAATAAGCTTAAAATCTTTGTTGAATAAGTCTTCAAATTCTGGATATGTTTATAATTGCAGCACGCAAGATTGCTCTCCAGACTATAGTAACAGCAATGATCAAAATACCAAAACTTTCACAGCCAATTCCGGAGAAACAAAAATTTTTGGATTTAGATTTGTTGGGAACATATTCAGTATAAAAGATATAAAATTTGAAATTAACAGTACTGCTGTTTCATCTTGCAGCAACCCAACAAAAGCAGAGATTTTTGGAAGCAATGGAATAATTTTGACAAACAATAAATATTCAAATGACTCGTGCTCTTCTACAAAAACCTATGGCTGTTTTGATGCAAGCAAACCAACAGATGAATTTGATATTTTAACAACACCTTATTGTGAAAGAGTGAATTTAACCAACGCTCCTGGACTTAGGCTTGGCGCTTGGTTAAGAGAGGAGACCTTAGGAGTAAAAAAAATAAATGTTAGTCTTTACGATGAAGATTTAAAGGTTGCGAGCTGTGAACTTCCAAAATCAGGGGCTAATGGAGAAGTTTTCTGTGATGTATCTTACTCAATTTCAAATCCTAAAGAATATTATGTTTGCATCTCAGGAAATACTGGCAGTGGAACATATAAAACAAAAGGAAATTCAGCGCCAACCACAAAATGTGGATTTTATGGATTTCCGGTAAAAACAGAAACAGCATCATATCAAATTTTCGCAGAAAGTAAAAAATATGCCGATTTTGGAAATATGCTAATAAACAATACATTTTCGCAAGAAAAAACTTTGGGCCAGGCTGCTGAAGATTATATAAATGATAAATATGGAAGTTTAGACTGTAGTCAAGGTTGTGTTGTCCCAATAAAATTCATGTCTTATCAAAACCAGCAAATAACTTTGAAGAATTTGTATTTAAGTTATGAAAAAGATTCAGGAGTTGTCAGTGGAAATGCAAATTTTTATGACATCGAAGAAACTCCTGCAAAAATAAATTCCTATTTCCAGAAACTTTATTTAGATGAAAGCGGATTTTTGTCTGATTCAAGCCTTGGAAATTTTACATTCAAACTTTATCTTAATGATGAACAGTTGTTTTCTGAAAAATTAATCGCTGGAAAAGTTCCCGTCATTAATTCTTTAACCCCATTAATAGTTCCTGCTGGTTTTCCTACTGAATTCAGAGTAAATGTGAATTCTTCAAGCAATATAACTAAATACAGATGGAATTTTGGAGACGGAACGACAAAGGAAACAGCAACAAACAAAGTCAGTTACTCTTACAGCGAAGAAGGAACATATAGTGTTGCAATAGATGTGACTGATTCAAATCAAAAAACCTCTGCAAGAAACTTTTCTATAATCGTCGGAAATCCAAGCAATGAGATAAATAAAACAATAAACAAAAAAATTTCAGACATCAATGATATCAAATCTCAGATTGGGGCTCTTGATCAAGCAACAAAAGACAGATTAAATACTCTTTTTAGTATCGATGAAAGTGAAACTGAATTAAATGCAATAAGAACGGATTTTGAAAACGGAGAGAGTTATTCTTCAATAATAGACAGATTAAACAACATAAAAGTTCCAGAATCTTTAAGTATTGGGGTTGAATTCCAAGGATTATCATTCCTCCCAGACGACAAGATTATTGACCCTTATCTTGTTGACCAAGCCTTGCCTGGAAGTTATAATGAAAACTTGTACGAAGATTACATTAATGCAATTGTTGCCTGGAATCTGGAAAATATAAGCTCAAAAATGGATATGGCCGAATTTTTAATTAAAATTGATGATGAAGAAAAAACTTTGCGTGTATTTGAATTAAACATAAAAAATTCTGGAGATGGAAACGGATATTTATTTGTTAAGGACATGGAGAATCTGAATTTTGGAGAGAATTACGGCCAGAAACAGGGAGATGGGTTTACTTACGTTCCACTATCTGCAGACCAAAAGATTATTTTTTCAACGACGGAAAATGTTGATTTTACACAACTACCAGCATTTATTTCTCCGACGCTTGAAAGCTTAAATGTCAAAGAGCATAATATTGGGCCAAGATTGGACAAGTTTAACCTAAGTTTGTATGCTTTAATTTTAGGAATATTAATTGTCGGTTGGATGATAATATATACAGTGTTATACAATTGGTATAAATACAAATATGAAACACATTTGTTTAGCAATAGAAACAATCTTCTTAACTTAGTTACTTACATTAACAATGAAAAAAGAAAAGGAATCCAAGATAGTGAAATCGAAAAGAGTTTGAAAAAAACCAAATGGACGTCTGAACAGATTAGCTATGCATTTAGGAAATATGCCGGAAAAAGAACAGGGATGCTAGAGTTGCCTTTCTTCAAGATATTTAGAAAAAAATCAAAAGAAAATGTCACATTAAAAGAATATCGCGGTTTTAGAAATGACTATTTTAACCAAATGAAATTTATGTTTTGAGTACTGAAATATTTATAAACCAGTTTAACAAATTTATAATATGGCTATGGAAATGTTACAAAACTTCTTTAAGAAGATTTTTAGCAACATCTTTAAGAATAAAAAAGAGATAAAGCTTGGGTTTTACGGGCCTCCAAACGCCGGAAAAACGAGCTTAGTCAACAGAATTTGCAAAGATTTTACTGGAGAAGAATTAGGAAGTGTAAGCAAAATACCACATGAGACCAGAAATGTACAGTTTAAAGAGAAAGTTGAGATAAACTATAAAGGAAGTACGCTCGTTTTCAAAATAATAGATACCCCTGGAATTGCTACAAGAATAGATTATGAAGATTTTATGAAATATAGGGTGCCCAAGCAAGAGGCTAAAAAAAGAGCTAAGGAGGCCACGCAAGGGGTTATTGAGAGTATAAAGTGGCTTGATGACATGGATATGGTTGTTATAGTCCTAGATGCAACGGAAAACCCTTACAATCAGGTAAACATCACAATCATAGGAAATCTTGTAGCAAGAAAAATTCCTGTTTTAATAGTAGCCAATAAAATAGACTTGAGAAAAGCAGACATAAAAAAGATAGAGTCTGCTTTCCCAGAATATGATGTTGTTGGATTAAGCGCCAAATTTGGGAAAAACTTAGAAGAGTTTTACGAGTCTGTTTTCAAGGTGTCAAAAAAAGTCAAGTAAAAGTTTAAAATATATATTACAGTATATAATTAATAAAAGATGGTGGACAAAAAAACAATAGGAAAGATTCAGCTAGTAATTGGAATACTAGTTATAATTTTGTCTATAATATCTATATTTATTGTAAATAATTGGTTTAGTCAAGTTAGGGGAAATATTGATGCCCAAAATCAAGAATTAATGTTTTTATCTGTTAATCTTTGGACTTATTACTTGTGGACTTTTTTTGGGTTGACTATGTTAATAGCACTTCTGTTTATAACTCAAGGTTTAGTAAATATATCTAATGGAACATAAAAAGATGGTAAAGAAAAATTTTGGGCAGATAAAGGGTTTTACTATTCAGTTTATCCCTTATTCAGAAATAAAAAGCTTAAACAGCACAGAAAGGATAAAAAAAATTTTGGGGATTGTCTTGAATAATAATATAATAATTCTTCAGGGAAGGCTCAAAACAGAAGAAGAAACAAGGCTTATTGAAGATACAATGGCAATGATTGATCATGTCAAGAATTTTAAAGGAATTGAACTAGCAGTTATTGCTGGGAATGGCAATGGAGGATTTTTCTCAAAAGCAAAGCAAAATCTTGCAAATGCCATCGCTGGCGGAGATATGGGGGCAGTAACAATTATTGGACCAGCAACAATAGTAAAGGAAATAAAGAAAAATCCTAAGAAAATAGAATTACTTCTTGAAAAGTAATTCGAAGACTGTCCAAGCTTGGTCAGCCTAAAGAAAAATCCAAAAAAGATTGAACTTCTACTAGAAAAATAAATTAAAACTAGCGTTGGTTTTGAGAGTTGGAGATTGCTTCTAGGAGCATGATAGTGAATGGAATATAAATTATGGAAAACGCAATGGTTATTTGAATTATTTCTCCCATTTTATATCTAATGGGGGTTCTATCTTTAGATAATAAACCCTTTTCTTCATTTTGCCCACGCTGATAAAAACCATAAAGGGGAACAAATTCCCCAGCTATTTTTATGCTGTCAGTTAATTTATTTGACAATTCTTTTCCCATGTAAAGAATATTGTATATTTCTTTTTAAGTATTATTGAAGTAACATCACCATTAAATTTATTAACTTTATTTTTTATTCTCATAAATGCCACACCAATGCGTTAAATGCTCAAGGATTATTCCTCTGGGAAGCAAGGAATTACTAGAAGGATGCAGAGATTGCAAGGGGCATTTCTTTTTATATGTCAAGGAAGAACATTTTGAAAGAATAATGAATAATCCAATAGAAATTCCTGAGAAGCAAAAAGGCAAGATTGAAAGAGACATAAGAGAGATGGTGGGCATTCCAGATGAAGACATGCCAGTTATACTTGATTTAGAGTCTGTAAGAGTTACAGGAGAGGGAAAATTCGAGATAGATTTGGTGAAGTTGTTCAAAAAAGACACGCCTTTGATTTACAAGCTTGAAGAAGGAAAGTATATTATTGATTTGGCTTCAACTTTGAGGCAGAGTGTTGCAGATATAAAAGAGATTAGGGATCCGGATAAAATATAATGGGAAAAAATAATTTAAGTAAGTTAGCTCAAGATGTGTGTACATCTTTAATGGAACATGGAAGATCTGATGTTATTCAAATAGCTATGAGTATTGGTTATATTTTAAATGGAGAAAATTTTTCTGAAGATGATGAATTTTTTAGGACTATAAATGAATTAAAGGCTAGTGGTTTTGTAAAATATCACCCTTCAGAAAGTGACTTACCTACTAGACTAAATCCAAGATACCATGCTGTTTATGCGCTTGTATAAATGTCGTAAGAAATAGATTTATTAAGGTTTTTCTATTATTTACATTATGCCAAACAAAATTAATTCTGTTTTGAAAGAAGTCATTGAAAAAGTCAGGCCAAATGAAGGAGAGATGAAAGAGTTGGACAATCTTCTGAAAAATTTCCTTACAAGATTGAAATCAAGAATAAAATCATTAAAAATAGATGCTGAAATTTTTATTGGTGGCAGTTACGCTAAAAAAACAATGATAAGAAAGGATAAATATGACATTGATGTTTTTTTGAGATTTGACAAAAAATATGGCGAAGATAAAATTCCTTCAGTCATGAATAATTTATTAAAAAATGAAAATATGGAATTAGTTCATGGTTCTAGAGATTATTTTAAGAAAAAAATTTCCAAGAATGTTTATGTTGAGTTAGTTCCGGTCAGGAAAATAAAGAATCCAAAAGAAGCTGTCAATGTCACTGACCTGTCTTTTTTGCATGTAAAGTATATCAATGGTAAAATAAAAAACAAAAAGGTTTTGGATGAAATAAGACTCGCAAAGGCTTTTTGCTATGCAAATAATTGCTATGGTGCTGAATCTTATGTTCATGGATTTTCTGGATATGCAATTGAATTGCTAGTTCATTATTACGGGAGCTTTGAAAACTTCGTGAAGGCTATTGTTAAATCAAAAGAAAAAGAGATAGTTGACATGGAAAAACACTACAAAAACAAGAGTTTAATCATGATTGATTTGAACAGTGCCAAGCTCAATTCTCCTATAATACTTATAGACCCAACCTACAAGCAAAGAAATGCCCTGGCTGGGCTTTCTTCAGAAACCCTTGATAGATTTAAGAAAGTTTGTGCAGAATTTTTGAAAAACCCAAAGATAGAAAGTTTTGAAATAAAAGAAATTGATTTTGAAAGATTAAGAGAAATCTCCAGGAAAAATAAACAGGATTTTGTTATTATTGAAGCAAGAACAGACAGGCAGCAAGGAGACATTGCCGGAAGCAAACTTTTCAAATTCTTCAGGTTTTTAGACAGAGAAATTTCAAAATTCTTTAAAATAAGCAAAAAAGAATTTGTTTATGGCAAGGAAAAATCAGCTGATTATTATTTTGTAGCAAAGAGCAAGGGAGAGTTTATTGTCAACGGCCCGGAAATAAAAGATAATGAAAATGTTAAAAAATTTAAATCAGGGCATAAAAAAACTTTTGTTAAAAAAAACAGGATTTTTGCAAAGGAAAAGATAAATTATAATCTGAAAGATTTTTTAGAAGCTTGGGTAAAGAAAAACTGGAAAATTATTAATGAGATGGGTGTGACGAAGTTGGAATTTAAAGATTAGTCTTAAAAAGTTGATAAATTAAACGTTAAGCCGTCTAAAACATCTTCTATTGGACAGTTTAAATTTAAAGATGAAGCGCAAGTTCCCATTTTTCCAGCATCCAATATAATTTGAGTTAAACCATCAGTGTCTTGTATAATCCTAACACTAGAACTATCTGAAGGTCTTAAGGACCCAATGGTATCTTTGACCTCAACAATTTTATATTCAGGAGAGTGGTGTGTTAGTGCCCCCATTATCATATCATAAATGTAGGGAGTATTTGATCTTCCCATACTAACAACACCTAAATCATCATGACCTAGAATTACATTATATACATTAGCCCTAACTGGAATATTTTCGGCCATTTTATTTCTCCCCCTTCAAAGCTTTCTCAAACAAAGACGCAAAAGCCTGGCTAAAAAAATCAGAGTTAAGCCATATTGCCAAATCTTCTTCATCTTGTGTTTTTGAAACATAAAATAATATTTCTGCTCTGTCTATGATAAAGAATTTTGCGTCAATGCTTACAGGAATTGCCTTTATTCCTAAGTCATCTGCCAGTTTTTTTACAAGATTCCTGTCTCCTGAAAGAGCAAGCAAAACTTTTACATTTGCTTTCTTTAAAGTATCAAAAGTTTCCTTGAAAAGTTTTGCCTTGAGCCTGAATTCCTCGACATTTGTGCAGACGATTACTTCTTTCTTTGCGTTTTGAATTATTTCTCTAAGATGGTTTGTTATGTTTGATCTTCCTTTTATTGCAGCTGACAAATCTTCTCTCTTTGCAGGATTTATTCCTTCTTTGAATAATGATTCAAGCTGAGTGAATTCGTCTGTCTCTCTTATTTTAGATAGAACTTCAATTTTTTCTTCAGCGTCTTTTCTTGCGTTGTTTTTTAATTTTTCAAGTATAATATGAGGTTTAACACCAAGATATTTTACGGGCTTTCCTAATTTAACTATGCAGAATCCTTTCTTTTCCAAACTTTCAAGGACGTCGTAAGCTCTTGATCTTGGAACTCCTGAGATTTCTGCAACTTCTCCTGCAGATGCAACTCCTTTTCCAAGCAAAGCTAGCCAGACCTTTGTTTCATATATGTTAAGGTCAAAGTAATCCTTTATTTTATTTATTAAATCTTGTTTTACGAGCATTTTATTTGTTTCCCTCGCCCCTTTGTAAGTTTAATTCTTCTAAAAGAACTATTTGTTCTATTTTAGATTTTGAAATTGTTTTATCAGGAAGATGTCTAAACTTGCTTATTGAAAATTGAGTATATTCCTCAAACTCATGTATACCGTGCTCATATTGTGTACAACTAGTTAAATGTACAAAATAAGCTCCATTTTTAGCAAGTATACCTCCAATGGCATCACTACAAAGACCAGTATCCATAACAACTTCTTTTCCAACATATTTTTCAAATATTTCTTGATCTACAGCAAAAGCTGTGTTTAAAGTCATTTGTACTTGTAGTTTAGGATTTGTTTTTTCTGTCATTTTATTGTGTATCCTGCATTTGTTAGCGCTTCATAAAAAGCAGATAAATTGTAGCTTGAGTCTTCTGTGTACAATGTAACATACAATTCATTTTTGCCCATATCATAACGATTGGTTCTTAAATCTAAAAAATTATGAATTGCACCTATTGCAATATTTATAAGTTTGCTATTTTCTTGAATTAAAAACTGATCATAAACAGGAACAAGCTCGAAAGGAAAACTAGCACCAGTGTCGCATGGACTATATGGGGCTTCTACTTTAAACTTTTTCGGCGCTAAAGTTATATCCCTATAGTGCTTCCCATGCACAGTAACTCCTACACGTACCTTTTCTCCAAATTCGTTTATTTTAGTCATTGTATGATGACAAATAAGTAACCCTTTATAAATCTTGCTATTGTTACTTTTTCCTAGTAAGAACAAAAGCAAAGGTTTTAAAAATACCTGTTAGGGAATAAATAAATGACAAAACGAAGAACTGCCGGATTTGAATCAAGAGAACAAGAAGGCGCTTATCATGAATTTATTGGAAAGTATGTGACAATTTATACTTCTAATTCCAATTTTAGCGGGAGATTAACAGGAATAGAGGATGACCGTTTAGTGCTGAATCCGCATGTAAACGGACATTGGGATTCAAAGATTGGGCTTGTAAGAAAGTTAGTTCATGGAAACACTAAGATTAGAATTGACGCAGATATAGTAATAGAACCAGCAACAAAAGAATCATTGGCTAATTTTTGTACATATCAAAATAAAGAGAATCTAAAAAAGCAAACAGCTAATAACACTAAAGCAGCAGATAAGCAATAACCAAACCCGCAAATATCCCTATAGTTATGAAAGGCATTGCCGGATAAAACTTCTTTTTTTCCGCTGAGAAAAACAAATAGGCTAAACCTAAAGTTGCTCCTAAGATAACAAGCAATGCGGCCCCTAGACCAAGGGTTTTGAGTGCAACTCCTGCAGTGATTATTGGAAAAATGACATCTCCTCCACCTAGAATAGCTAAGTTAACTTTTATCTTTTTATTTTTCAATTCTGATTTTTTCATGTTCCTTATTTTTTCCTTTACTTTTTTAGAAGCGTAAGGCAAGAAAAATCCAGAGAAAACCTTTAGTTTGTTAATCTGATATTTTGCCATCTTCTGCATTATGCCGGAATGCCAGACAGCCCACATGTCATAAAATGAAATTAAAATTAGCAGAATGATTATTGTCCAAATATTAAGCATTGGAACAAACACTGCGGCGATTCCAGGGTATATTAAAAGTTCAGTAGCATTATGAACAATGAAATTTCTTTGGAATATCTTAAAAAAAGCCAAAGGCAGAGCAACAATCAGGACAAAAAGCTCTTTCTTTGCAAAGCTAGGAAGCAAAGAAGAGAAAGTTATCCCTAAGGCAATTGTGATGACGACAAAAAACCAAACTTTCAAGACAGCTTCGGCATTGAATTTTATAAGCAAAAACAAAATGGTGATAGCTATAATAAATGCTATGATTATTGACGGCAAAAAAGAGGTAAAAAAATCGGATTCCTTTTCAGCTTGAGGTGGGGCCATTCCATAAGGGAGATTGTTTCCGTTTTGAATATAATGATTCACAACATAAATTCCTATGAATTGTGTTACAATAAACATTGACAAAAGAAAAAATGTTATCTTAATATTGTGCTTCATGTTATCCTCTTTTTTATACAAAACAAACAGAAGTTTTTAAATGTTTAATTTTCAAACAGCTTAGGTGGATAAAAGTAAGTCTTATAAAGTTTTTTTATTACTATTAATTATGAGTTTTAGATACAATTCTATTCAAAGACTTTCTAAAAAGATTTTTAGAAAATTTTTTCCTGTTCAAAAATCTTCTTGGACCGAAGGTCATGTAAGAGACATATGCGAAGTAAATTTAGTACCTCCAGAAAAACTTAAGAATTTTTTCGCAGATTGTGTAAGAAAACTTCAGGAAATTAAAGGCAAAAACATTGGAGATTATCTTGAATTTGGAGTATTTAATGGGTCTTCAATGTCTAGTATGTATTCAACGGCAAAAAGTTTGGAAATTAATTCTATGAGATTCTTTGGATTTGATGCTTTTCAAGGATTACCTAAAGGTTCGGAGAAAGAAGATGATGGTGTGTGGAAAAAAGGATTTTACAGTTGCTCTTTTGAAAAAATGAAGGAGTGTTTAAAAAGAAAAAATGTTGCTTCTGAGAATATTAGTTGGATAAAAGGATGGTACAATAAGACACTTAATCAAAAAACAATAAAAAAATATAAATTAAATAAGATAGGCATAGTTTTCATAGACTGTGATACTTATAGTTCTTCAAAAACTGTCCTTAATTTTATTGGCCCATTAATAAAAGAAGAAGTAATTTTATGTTTTGATGATTGGAAATTGAATGATTTAGACATAAAAAGCATGGGTGAATATAAGGCATTTAATGAATTTTTGGATGAAAATACATATCTAGAAGCACAAGAAATAAAATCCTACAACAGAAAATCAAAATCTTTCATAGTCAAACCAAAAAAATCTTAATCATCTCAGCCTTATGCTTTCCATTATTCTTGGGACATTTGTCTCAACTCTGTTAAGCTTGTAAAGTGCAGATGCCAAATCCATGGACTTTGACACTTCACCATGATTTACTATTATTCTTTTTGGCTTGGGCCTTAAATTGTTGAAAAAAGAAAGTATTTCATTTCTTCCAGGGTGTGCGCTGAATCCTGCGATTGTGTGGACTTCAAGGTCTATCACGACTGTTTCTTCTCTTCCATCTGAACTCATTCTTACTGTTTTCAAGCCGTCTTGAATTTGTCTTCCCAAAGAACCAACTCCCTGATAACATACGAAAAGGATTGAGTTTTTTGAATTTGATGCGAATTCTTTGAGGTATTCAACTGATGCCCCGCCCATTAACATTCCTGATGTTGCGAGAACGACACAGGGACCGCCTTCGAAAACCTGTTTTCTTTCTTGGGGAGAACCAACCCTTGAAAATATTTCTGAAGAAAATGGATTTTTGTCCTGGAAAATCTGGGACCTGACTCGTGTGCTTAAAAAATCAGGATAAGCTGTGTGAATAGCGTTGATGTCCCATATCATTCCGTCAATGTAAACAGGAATGCTCGGAAGCTTTCCTGATTTGATTGCATCCTCAATTACCAACATTGACTCTTGAGCTCTTCCTAATCCTAATTCAGGAATCAAGACTTTTCCGCCCCTTTCTATTGTTTTCTTGACTGCCTCAATAATCTGCTCTTCAGAAACGGCTCTTGGAGGCAAAATATCATTTTTCGAACCGTAAGTTGATTCTGTAATAACTGACTCGAGCCTTGGGAAAGTTGTTACTGCTGGATCTAAAAGTCTTGTTTTTACATATTTGTAATCAGCTGTGTAAAGAAGATTGTGAGCGCCATTGCCAATATTAAGGTGAACCATCGCGCTACCTAAAACGTGTCCTGAATTGTAAAAAGTTAATCTTACATCTGGAGTCACATCTGTTACTTCATTGAAATTTAAGCATATACTGTGTTTTACCATTTCTTTTATATCAGTAGAACTGAACAATGGTTTCTCGGCTTGTTTGTAAGCGACGCCAATAAAATCCAGGGCAAGTAAAGCTCCAAGGTCTCTTGAAGGTGTTGTCATGTAAACTGGGCCTTTGTAACCCATTTTGTAAAGATAAGGCAAGAGTCCGATATGATCTAGGTGAGCATGACTTATTATGACTGCGTCGAGTTTTGCCATGTCGAATTCAGGAACGTCCAGCTGTGGGAATTTGTCCTGGTTTCCTGTCCCTACTGCAGGGTCTATACCGCAATCAAGCATTATGTTTGAATTTGGAGTTTGGAGTAATATACAGCTTCTCCCAACCTGTCTTGCTCCCCCCAAGAAAACTAATCTTATCCATCCTTCTTTTTTCGATGGGTCCCATTCATTGTAAATTTTTTTTCCTATAGAATTTAAGAATCTTCTCCTATAATTGTTGTTTGCGTACAGGACTTCCCTTATGCTTTCTGTTATCTTGCTTTTTATTGCAGGAGATCTTTGAATTTGAGGTGTCCATAAAGTGGCTTTTCTTACTTCCTCCAGTATTGAACCCTGTTTTCCAATCACCAATCCTGGTTTCTTTGCCTCAATTATGACTATGCTTCTTTGAACATCAAAAATTATTTCAGTGACTTCTGCATCAACTGGAACTATCTCTTTTATTTTTTGCTCTGTTTTTTCCTGGGTTAGAAGAATTTTTTCATCTGCCCTCAGCTCAATCCTTTTTTTTATTTCGTCAACTACCTGTTTTATCCTTCCTTCTCCATTCTTGAAAAAGTTTTCATTGTCTGTATAAAGGACGATGTTTGCTCCTTCAAATGTCGCTTCTGTGATTTCTCCAGAAAACTTGTCTTGTATTTTTTTCAAAATGTCCATCTTATTTAATAATAGAAATTATCTATTTAAGCTCAGCAACTAATTCCTGACTGAGTGCTTTTTTGATACCGTCTTTTGTGATTGTGAAAATGTCAATACCATAACCAGAGTAAACATCTCTTTGAGTTGAAGATAAAAGTGATTCTTTTGCCAATTCTATGCCTTCCTTGACTGAAATATTTTTTTTGTAGTTTCTTTCTAAATAACCGATTATGAATGTTCTACCAGAACCGCTTGCGTCAAAATCATTTACTTGACTAAGAGAACCGTCTGTTCCTATATGGTAAACCTCACATGAACCATCTTCATCGAATCCTCCGGCAAAAGTGTCAACAATGTCCGGGACCATTGACATTCTTCTTATTCCAGAGTAAGATAACGAAGCAACAAGATTGACAGATTGTTTTATGTTTGGCCTGACTCTTGTTTTTAGTTCTTTTAATTTTAATTCTGCGGAAATCAGCTTGGATAAACGCTGTGCGCCAGAGACTAACCCTGCCCATGAAACAACCAGATAATCATTGATTTGGTTTGTCTTTTGGAAGTCTTTGTTAGCAACCATGCTTTGCCCTATTGTTACCTGCCTATCAGAAGCCATTACAACTCCGTCTTTGCATGCTATAGCGACTAAGCTAGTTCCTGATTTTAAAACTGAATTCTTTAATTCATCATCCATCTTAATATTGTTAGAAAACCTCTTGTGAGGATGTTTATGGATAAGATTTAGGATATTTAAAGGTTTTGGTGGTGGTGTATTGTTAACTCTAAGGGACTTATTTAGAACAATAATCCTAATAAATGAGAAAATCTACTTCAGAATAGTTTAGAAAATGGTAGAAGAAACAACATTCAGGAAACTAAAGAAAGCTTTACTTGAAATGATGAGAGGTTATCCAGAATGGGGATACTATGGGAAACTTCAGTATTTTCTTCCAAAAACGGGAGATAAATCAGTTGACTTATTAATAGACCACGAAATTATTGAAGAGCTTTCTAAAGAAGATGTTCAGAAATTACAAATAAGCGAAGAGGAAAAGAAACAGCGTTGGTATCGTCTTAAACCGAGAGGTGTAGATTTAGCTATTTCCATGATTAATTTAGAATATAGTGAGAGAGTGTTAAAATACACTCACGAAACAAGTTATTTTACGAAAATATTAATTTGGTTCACTAAAATTCTCGTGGTTGCTACAGTCGGGATGTTAATTTTTGCATTTGCTCAAGCTCTAATTACTTTATGGTTTTAATTATCCAAAAAAATAAACTAAACTATTTTTATTACAATTTCTTGAGATAAAATGAAATAATTAACTACCATTCAAAGTAGGAACAATGTAATTACATTCAGGACTACCTTGTTCATAGCAATTCTTTAAAGAAGCAAAAGCAATTTGCCATTGAGTATGTAAATTTTGATATTGCATCTGACAAACATCAATTGTATTCTGAATTGAAGTATTACAAATAGTAGCTACATCTTGTGTTGTTTGTTGTTGGTTAGTACTATCATAAGAAGTAATCAGCCAAAAGATAAAGAAAACAATAGCTAAAATTATCGCAATAGTTTTTACCCAATCTCTTTTTTCACCCATTTTTGATAAATAACAAATGTTTTTGTACTTTAAATTACTTGCTTCCCCTTCCTCCCCATAATCTTCTTCCCAGCATAATGTGCAATCTGTAATGGATTGTATACCACACTGATATATACCGGCTGCGGTTTTTTCAATACAAATGCTGAAAAAGCCCTTATTGTATTTTGAATTGTTGACCCAGCTAAATTAGCTAAAGCAAAATAATTTCCTTCAGAAATATCGGCTTTTATGTCTAACATATGTGATGCTGTGAAAATCGGCAGGTGTTCGCATAAAAGGGAAACGCCATACCAGAATGTCGTACTTCTTTTTGTGAAGTAAGCATCTTCAACACCCCATTTTCTAGCATATCTTCTCTGCTCCTTAGGGCCTAAAACTCCAATATAAGAAGAAGCAACTACTCCAGCAATACGCTTTTGCCAAGGCCCTTTATTCCTATAATTGTGCAACCAAGCAACTGTTCTTCTTGTTCTTTTTTTAAAAAAACCTCTGTTATTTCCGTTTTTAAAATTTCCATTAACAACTATGCTTTCTAACCCTTGTACATTTGTTAAATCATTGTCATTCATACAATCTTAGAGATTCCGCCTTCTTTTTTAAACCTTATCACATTCTCTACAAAACCCTCTATCTTCTGCTCGTGGCTGACAATTATAAGCTGTGCTACATTGAGCTGTTCTAAAACGCTTCTCATTTTATCCAATTGCTGGTCTGAAAAACCGTCTGTCGGCTCATCAAGGATTACAAAATCACGAGTCTTAATATTGCTCAAAAATGAATTTAAAACTTGATTTAACGCCAACCTGTAAGCTAAAGCAACAGCCGTCCTTTCTCCTCCAGACAAATAAGCATAATCTATCTCGTAATCCTGCTGTTCTATTATCGGAGTGAATTCATCATTGATTCTTGTATTGAAAGTTTCTGCGACAAGCATTGCAAACCACTGAGAGAAAAATTTTGAAAACTCTGCCTTAAGCTTGGCCATAACATTTTTTTCAACAAATGAAATTAAAGAAGCAAAATTCTTGGAAAGCCAGTTTTCAACATCAGTTATATAATCAAGCTCTTTCTTTATTTTTTCTGTCTTGTCAATCTTTGATTTTAATTCTGAAATTTGACGCGAAAAAACCTCTATTTCCCTTCTTAATTCAGCAACTTTTATCTCAGCAATTCTTTCTTCGTTCAAAGCTATTTCTAATTCTTTTCTTTTTTCATCAGCAAGATTCTCATATCTGTTCAACTCAAAAACAGAGCTTTTCAGCCTTTCTGCCTGACTTTCCAACAATAAAATATCTTTTTCAGACATTAAGTTTAAAGTTTCAAGATCTTTCAGCCTAATTTTCCTTTCATTTAAGTTTTCAACTCTTACCTTGAGAATTCTCAGCTCCTGAATCTCTCTCTCTTTCAAAGAGATATCCTGTTCTATTTTATTTATTTTCTCTATTAAAGGCAGTTTTTCTTGAGTCAGTTTTTCCATTTCGTTTTTATTTTGCGCCACATCAGAACTTAACTTATTGAAAACATTTGCTTTGTAGCTTGGCTCTACATCCTGAAGGCATGTTGGACAAATTTCTAAATGCTCAAGCTTGACCTTCAAAGTTTCAAAATCCTTGTTCTTCAGGTTTAGAGAGCTTATTTTTGAGGTCAAGTCTAAATTCTTTTCCTCGAGATTTTTCTTATCAATTTTAAGAATGGAAATATCATTTTCAAGTTTCTTTATTTTTGTTTCTTCAAATTTTAAATGGTCTAATTCAGAGATTTGAGCTTTAATTTTGTTCAGCTCGCGAATATTTCCTGAAACTAAATCCTTCTTGTTTATTATCATTAATCTGGCTTTTTCTATTTCTTTTTCGAATAATTTTTTTTCATCCACTCTTTTTTGAAGAGAGTCTTTTTCATCTTGAACTCTTTTTCTAGCTTCTGCTTTTAAAAAAAATTCTCTTTCAACAGAAGAAAGATTATAGTGTTTAGATTCAAGCTCATTCTCTTTTTCTAAAACCTCAAGCTTGTCCTGTTCCGCATTGGAAGTAAGAGCCTGCTTTATCCTCTTCTCTTCCCTTAATTTTGATGTCAGTATAGCAAGATTTTCAAGGACTCTCTTGTACTTGTCAATTCCAAAAACATGTCTTAAAGTATTTACTCTAGTTTCTGCATCTTGGATGATTATCTGCTTCATTTCTTCCTGGGGGGTGTAAACTGTAAACTTGTAAAGTAAATTCTGTTTTTTTGCAAATTCTTTTGGATAGTTTAATAACTCTAAAACTTTGTCCTTTAATTCTGTTACAGAAATTTCTCTTTTGTCGCCGTCAATGGTTATAGAACAATAATCCTGAGTTATGCCTTTTCCTCTTTTTAAAAATCTTTCAATGATTATCTCATTTTCATCCACTACAAATTCCATTACAACTCCGCCTGTATCATGTCCGTTTCGCAACAAGGAAGAGCCTTTTTGGCCTGGCTGTAAACCAAAAAGTGCAAATTCAATTCCCAAAAGCACAGAAGTTTTTCCGCTCCCAATATCTCCTGATAAAAGAGTCGACCCGCTAGGAAATTCTACCGATTCCTTCTCGTAACTCCTTATATTTTGGAGCGTTATTTTTTTCAGCTTCATGTTAAAAATTAAAAACTTTTTTAGCTCCCTCTAGAATTCTTATGCTAAATCCCTCGCCAGTTTCACCCTCTTGTTTTTCAATTGAGAGAGTATTGACCAAATTTGGAATTAGTTTGTTAAAATCTGAGGGGTTTTCGCCAGAATAAGAATTTATCGCTTCCTCTTCAATATTTTCCCCTTTTGTAAGTTCAATTTCAAGCTCCAAATCCTTATTTTTTAGATCGTGTGTATTTTTCAGGAAAAAATAAGCGCCCTTTTGTTTAAGATAGTCTTCAATTTCCTGAAATTTTATATCTGAGTTTGAGCTGTTTTCAATCTCGCCTTTAAATCTTAAAAGCACAACTTTGTCCTCGACTTCTTTTTCTTTAAGATAGGCAATTGTTTTTTCTGTTGCCCTGATAGCGTTTTTTATTTCTATTTCAACAGGAAGAACCTCTTTAATCTTTAATTCTATTTTCCTAAGGTTGGGTGTTGATTCTGTGTCAACTATGTAAAAGCTTCCGTGCCTTAAATCTTCCAGCTCTTGAAAATTGTTTGGAAAAATTGGGCCAGGATAAACAAAATTTTCATATTGATAATCTATGTGTAGATGCCCTAAAGCGTAATAGTCAGCTTTTGGCAAAGAGGCAGACTCAATCGCATCTATAGGGAGCATCCCTTTAGCCTTGTCTAAAGTTGTGTGTAATAAAAATATTTTGAACATTCCAGGAGTGTCATTAAATTTAACTTTTCTCAAAGCTTCAACTTCCAGCCCAGATTTTCTTCCAGGATATCCATAAAAAGCAATCCCTTTGTATATTGTCGGGTTAAGGATTATTTTTTCAGGAGTTTCTTCGTAAATACCAACATTTGTACAGAATCCTGCTTTTTCCAAAACATCCAAGAACGTTTTTCCAGAGACAGAATAATCATGTGAACCAGCAATTATGAAGCATGGAATTTTTGCATCTTTCAGTTTTTTGAACTCTCCAAATGCGTCCTTTAATATATCTATTCCTGGAAAAGCTGTGTCGAACAAATCTCCAGCTATAACAACAAACTCAACCCTTTCTTTTATGCAAACATCAATCGCCATTACAAATGATTTAAAATTAAGCTCCTGCATCGGCGGCTGTTTCCAACCTCCTAAATGCACGTCTGCTATGTGGGCAAATCTTACCATTTTTTCACCATTTTATATCTCAAAAAGTTTATAATAGCAGGATGGCTGTATTATATAAATTTGATTGTAATGCAATAAATATTGCAAAAGAGGTAAAATGAAGACTTTAGTTGCTTTTTATTCAAAGAACGGACATACAAGAATTATAGGGGAGAAGTTAGTAAAGCTCTTTAAAGCAGATAGTGAAGAGATATCAGACCTAAAGGATAGAAGTGATATTTTTACATGGGCAAAAAGCGCTTTTAACGAAGAATTAAAAACTCCAACAAAAATAGCTCTTTCTAAGAAAAATTCCCAGAATTATGATTTGATTATCGTAGGAACACCAATTTGGGATGGGATTACTCCGGCAGTTAAAGCTTATCTCTCTCAAAACAAATTCAAAAATGTTGCTTTTTTTGCAACTTTTGGGGCTGCTGCTGAAGATGCTTTTTACGACATGGAACAATTGGCAAAAAAGAAACCTCTTTCTGTTTTGGAAGTTCAAGATATGCAGATTTCTAGGAAAGAAGATGAAAAAAGGATTAGAGAATTTGAGAAAGAGATTATGGGGAAGATGAAGTGAGGATTACAAAATTTTAGAGATATCATGCATAGTTTTTATTTGCAAATTAAAAGCAACTCCAGGACAAGAATAATAAGAAAGATTGCTTAAAAAAATTTCGCGTCTTGAGGAGCAGTGTTGGCGAGCCAAATTATTTGCTCTTTTCAGAATGTAATACCCCAACACCACGGCCGAACCTGCTGTCGTCAAAGCTGCCATCGACAACCAACCCGTTGCCGAAATACCTGTCGCCGTCCAAGGCAGACACTCTTTGTTCTGGTGTTTGAGTTTTCAATCCATAAACATAAGGTTTTCCTTTAAATGTGCTGGAAACTTCTGAAAGTTTTTCAGCTCCTTCTGCCCCATAGTTTGCGATGACAACTCCATTTTTTGCGAGAGCTTTGTAGCCATTAGTTTCTAAATCATAAGTTGATATTGGAGCGAACCTTACCTTATTGTCTCTGCTAAAACTAACTCCATTTATCTCTTTAGAATCTGAAAGCATTTTTTCAAGTTCATTTTGATCTAAAGGCTGGCTTCTTCCTATTGCTTTTGGATCTTGAACAACATAAAATCCGTCTTTAGTCCATAAATTTCTGTTAAAAACCCAAAACCAGTTGCTTCTCATTATGTCTCTGACTTCCTTAAATTCCGGCTCGTCTTTAAGTTCAGAACAATATGCTGAATGAATAAATGAAGCCATTTGGTCTCCTGTTGGAATCAATTGGCCTTTGCTAAGAATTTCTTGTCCGACATTTCTGTAAGTATTAGCTCCAAAAAATGGATGAGCAAATGCTACTTCTCCTTTTTGATAAGGAACTATTAATTCAACTCTTCCTCTTACAATTCTTGGTTCTTGTGTTGCCATGATTTTCCTTAGAAATTGGGATTTATAAACTTTTCTATTTATGACTACTTAAGAAAAGTAACAAAAATTGGGCAAGAGGATTGGGCAGTCAAAACCCAAATCCCAAAACTCTTTTTATAAACTCTTCAATTTCTTTTAATCTTTCCTTGTTTAAAGAAACCTGCAAACCATAAGGAGCAGGTTTTGTAATTATAAGCCCTTTTTTTATCAGCTCTTTTGCAATTTGTTTTACATCTTTTCCAAGATGGGAAGGAAAACCTCTTGTTATTGTGTCAAATGGTGTATGAACTCCGCCAATAACTTTCTTTCTTCTTAGATGATACAAAATAGTTGCTTTTATTTTTTCGTCATCAAACTCCATTCTGGAACAAAGAATAAAGAATATTTAAATATTTCTAATTTTGCAATTTAAAAACATAAATCGAAACATTTATAAATTTGAAAGTTTGTTGTTTTATATGAAAAACGAAACAGTTTTTTTGGAAATATTTGGAAGCAATCCAGTAATGAAAGTTTTGGATTTTCTTATAACTTTCCAGGCATTTGATTATCCTTTGACAGAGATAGCAAAAAATTCAGAGGTCAGTTATTCAACATTGCAGACATTTTGGGATAATTTGGAAAGAAATAATATAGTTATAAAAACAAGAAGAGTTGGAAAATCAGACCTTTACAAGCTAAACACAAAAAACCCTGCAGTAATGCAATTGATAAAACTTGATTGGAATTTTATTAAGGGATCAGAAGAAACAGAAAAAATATTAATTAAATAACTAATCAATTCTCAACACTCTAAAAGCAGGATATTTAAAAAAAGTGCTTCTGCCACAATTTATTCCAAATCCAACACCTCCAAATGATAGCCCAACAACCCTGTTCTCATAATCTGGCAGATCAGGGTCTTTTTTTGGTTTTGCTTCTAACCTCCAAAAATATCCATTAGTCCCATTAACCCAGTTAAAAAAATTAACTACCTTCCCAACATCTTTTACTCCTAAAATAAGTTCTAATGCTTTTTTATCCTTTATGTCATTGATATACCCATGCCTTCCAATAACATCTCTTTTTGTAGAGTATTTTTCAGAAGTTCCGCAATAGTGCACTATCTCATCCGTTTCCCCAATATTGTAGACGATTCTTGTCAAAGTGCTTGGTGTTTCTTTAATTCCGTCATGAATAAAGTTTCTTAGTTGTTCAGCAATTTCTGGGCTTTGTTTTGTCAAATTATAAGCGGCAAGAAAAATAGCAAAATGTAAAGGACAGTCTATCAAATAAGGATTTCCTTTTTGCTTTTCATTTTCATGGAATTCGACAAGCCGATTTTGGGTCATTGCAGGAGCCATTTCTTCAAAAATCTCATAAGTTCTCTTTTCTCCTCTATAAAAAACATTTGGAACTACAAAAGAACCTTTATGGTTGACAATTTTCCCCATATCTTTTCCATTTGTTGGGAATTTATAAGAATTATTGTATTAGGAAACAAGTTTATCTCTTCAATCCAGCCCAGCCAATCCCTTTCTTTTTAAGTTCTTGAAGCTGTGGCCAATTTTCTTCAAGAGTTTTTCTTTCTTTCTTGTAAAAAATTCCTAAAGGAATTTTTCCCGTACCTAAATTATAGTCATATTCTTGTGCTAGTTGCATTGCATCTTTCAAGCTTCTGTCTTTTTCAGGAATTTTATACATCATGTAGTCTCTGTTGTTAATTTCAACATTGAAGATTATACAATCTTGGATTATCTCCACATAAGCAAATCCTTTGTGTTTTATCGCTTTTTCAATTATTTCTTGAGTATGTTCCAAGTCTCTTGCATTGCATCTTGCAACAAAGCTTGCTCCTGCCGAAAGCGCAATCATTAGAGGATTTATTGGAGAGGAAACAACTCCCAAAGGTTGTGATTTTGATTTGAATGTTAGCTGGCTTGTAGGAGATGGCTGACCAGTTGTTAGAGAAAAAGATTGGTTATCATGGACTAACAAAGTTATATCAGGGTTAAATCTGCATGCATGAATAAAATGCTCCATTCCTTCAGAATATGTATCACCATCTCCTGCAGAAACAACAACTTTGAAATTTGGGTTTCCAAATTTTATCCCTATTGCAGCAGGTATTGGCCTTCCATGCAATCCGTAAAAACTTGATACATTCAAATAATCAAATATTTTTCCATGACATCCAATTCCAGAAACAGTCACTAAATTTTCTTTTTTGAACCCTTGTTTTTCCAAGGAGACAAATGCCCTTCTTAACGATTCTAAAATCATGTGGTCAGGACATCCAGGACACCAAGTGATTTTTTCATTTGTCCTAAAAGGAACACCTTTCATTGCAACGTTTTTTGCCATTTTATTTTTTATTTGATTTTTTGACTCCTATTAAGAATAATTTAATGATAAAAAAGCCTATTACTGCGAAAGTTATAGAGGTAGCGAGATATTGGCTGGCAGTTAATCCAATAAACTTGCTTGGAGGAAGAATAGTTTCATTAGGATAAAAACTCCAGTGTATATCAAAGAAAAATAATGCTAGCAAAGAAATAAAGAATGGTATCAAGAAGAATATAATATCAGCTATTAATTCCCTTTTTGTTACTCCAAATCCCCTAAATTTTATTAACCACTTTTTCATTTTTTCACCAACTCCCTTCTTAATTCATCTGAAAAAAATGGCCTGCCATCATATTTCAAAATTCTTTTTTCAATTTTAATACCTGTTTTTTCTCTTATTAATCTTCCAAGCTGACCTGTCACATTTTGTTCTATTAAAATGACTTTCTTAGCTTTTTGAATTTCTTTCCTTATTTCATCAGAAAGAGGTTTCATATAAATGACCTGCAAAAATTTAAAGTCTAATCCTTTAATTGCATCAAGAATTGCACCCCTTGTCGAACCCCAGCCAATAATAAGGTTTTTGCTGTTTTTGTTTCCATGAATCTTTATCATATCAAATTTTTTACATTCTTTCTTTATCTCTTCATATTTTTTTAATCTGTTGTTGGCATTTTTTAAAGTTGTTTCTGCATCTTCAACTGTAAGTCCGTTTTCATCATGCTCATAACTATTTGCCTTTACAATATCTTTCCCAGGTATTTTTCTATTAGAAATTATTTGTAAAGGTTTTTTTGGCATGATGTCTGAGGAAAATTCTGATTCTGCAAGATGTTTGTCTAAAAGAACTATTCCCAGAGCATTAAATTTCTGAGTTAAGTAAAATGCTTCATTAGTTTTTTCAATTGTTTCGATTGGGTTACCTGGTGCAATTACGACCCTTGGAAATTCTCCGTGGCCTGATCTTAAAGCCAAATCTAAATCATTTTGCATAGTGTAAGTTGGCAAGCCTGTTGAAGGACCTCCTCTTGAACCAAGATAGACAACTAATGGAATTTCTGACATACCTTGAAAACTTATGGCTTCAGTCATTAAATCAAAACCACCACCGCTACTCCCTATCATTACTTTTGCCCCTGCAAAACTAGCACCTAAAGCCATATTGGCAACAGAGATTTCTCCCTCCGGCTGAAAAACAACATAATTATTCTCAAGTTGTTTTGAAGCTAATTCATGCAGAGCGTTAGTTGTTGGAGTCATAGGATATGCAAAATACAAATCTATTTTTGAGTTTATAGCTCCCTGGGCAACTGCCTCATTTCCCGTCATGACTGAAATTTTTCTTTTTATATTTTTTAAGGTATACTTTTGTTTTTCAGAACTAAAACCCACCTCAAGAGCGTCTATTGACTCTTTGCTTCCTAAAGTTTTTTCCACTTCTCCAACAAGGGTGTCTTTTTCAATGCCAAGAATTTTCATTAAAGCTCCCGTCTGGGCAATGTTTAAGTTAATTCCAAATTTCAAAAAATCTTTATATCCAATAATAAATCCATCTTTTTTTAATTCTGGCTTGTGGACTCTGATTGTGTTTTCATCCATTGCAACAATTCCGTCAAGCATTGACTCGTGACTTTCTATAGATTCATCTGAAATTGATAAAACATTAAAATTGTGCCCTCCTCTGATTATAGAAGGATAATCTCTGTAATTAAAAACAAAATATCCATGATTAGTCAAAGTTTGTGAAACAATCTGGGAAGTTTTATTGATTCCCTGCCCCGCTTTTCCCCCAATAAGAATGTTTAATTTCATATCTCTTTTTATACCTAGCTTAATTACAAAATCCTTCGATATTTATAAAGTTTTGGAGGAAAAATATCCAATTCTAAAACAATTAACTTCTCATAAAATAATTTTTTTCTTCCAATAATTTTCTTTTTGTAGCCCAAAGAAGTAAAATTTATTTTAGGAGTGAGTGAGCTAACTAAAAGTAAAATTGAACCTTTGTTTGTAATATGGTTTTTTGCTTGCTTTAAAAATTTTATTATAATCTCATTTCCAATCTTGCCACCTGAAGTGTCTTTATTTTTATCAAATTTATCTTCTGGAAGATAAGGCGGATTAAAAACAATCAAATCGAATTTCCCTTTAACCTTTGCAAACAAATTTGAGTGAATGACTTTTGATCTTGGAAATATTGATTTTAAATCTTTGATTGCTTCTTTGTTTATATCAACCAAAGTAATATGTTCTGGAACAATATTAAAATTCAAAAAAGTTTTAGTTTGTATTCCTGATCCTGACCCCATATCTAACGCAGATTTTATTTTTCTTTTTTTTAGAAATTTTTTTATACAATCTTGAAGTAAATAAGAATCTTCAGCAGGAACATAAATTTCTGACATTTTTATAAAAGCTTGTTAAGAAACTCAACAATTTGTGTCCTAAAAATAAAAATGGAAGCAAGAATTCCTAGAAGCAAAGCCAAGACAGTTATGAGAATCACAGTCACAGGATCTGTTTTATTTTTTTTAGAATAGTTTGAAACAACTTGCTTTGATGTTGGAGTAGATGGTGCTAAATACTGATATCTCCTCTGAATTTCTTCTGATGTTGGCGGACTTTGAGTGTCTCTCTCTTGTCCATTTTGTGGTGATGGAGAAATTTGTTGTTGAATTAATTGTTTAGGGGGTTGTAATTGAGTTTGTGAAGATGGTATTGTGTTAATAGGTCTGGAATACAATGGCGTTTGAAAAAGCGAAGGCTGTACAATTTTTTGTTGGTTTGTGATAACAGCAGATTGTTGGAGGGGTGTTATTGTTTTTTGTTGTGTTAAAGGTTGATTTATTTTTTGTGAAAATTGCAATAGCTGTGGTTGTTGAGACTGGGCAGTTTCCGAAAATAATTCACTTACTGCCCGTTCAATGTCCTCTTTTTTATAACCAGCATTATAAAAAGATTGCATAATATCTTCTAGCTTTTGACCCTTGGAGAGAGCTATTTTTATTCCACCAATTATATCCTCCTTTCCCATGAGAAGTTAAAGATAGTTATATTTAAAAAATGTGGGTTTGTAAAAGTTGTAGTGATTTTATATGAAAAGAATTGAATTATTAGTTAATGAATCTAAGAATAAAAGACAAGCTTTGAGAAGAGAAGAAGGAAGAGGAATGAGAAAAGTTGCTAATGGGATTAATGAAATAATTGAATGTAGAAGTAATGGCCATCCAAATGCACAAAGAATTGGGAATGATATGTATTGTTCTGTTTGTAACACAAGTTATCTCATAAAATATTAATAATTAAAGTTTGAGCCTGCCGCCATCCTGAACCAAATGGCAGTTTTTTCCTTGTTTGTATCCAAGCTCTCTTGTTAATTCCAACATTGGTGTTAGCTGCTGTGTTGATCCATGCGAAGGAATTACATGTTCAGGGTTTAATATTGAAATTAAATCTCTAATGTCTTCTCTACCTCCGTGGCCAGAAACGTGAACATTATCAAAAATTCTTGCACCAAGTTTCTTAAATCTTTTATCCATTCTTTCTTTGTTAGCTATGTTTATTGGAGCAGGAATTGTTTTGGATGAAAAAATTATATTGTCGTTAGTTTTGAAATTGAATGGTAAGTCCCCTCTAGAAAGTCTTTCCATTACACTTCCCGGTTCCCCTTGATGTCCAGTACAAACAACTAAAGTGCCTGTTCTGTCTTTTTCAACTTTTTTCAAAATTGACGCAACTTGTTTTTTGTAGGAACCAATGTATATATCATTCTTGAAAGGACAAATTCCTACTTCGATTGAAGAAGCAACATATTTTTTCATGCTTCTTCCAAGGAAAAAAATTCTTCTGTTTAATTTTTTTCCATATTCTACTATACTTTTTAATCTTGCAATATGTGAAGAAAAAGTCGATATAAAAACTGCAAACTTTCTGTTCTCAATTGTTAGCATTACTTCTTCAAGTAAAGCTCTTGCAACTTTCTCACTTGGGGTTTTTGACTCACTTCCAGAATAAAGAGAGTCAACAATCAACGCTTTAACTCCTTGCTTTGCAATTCTTCTTAATGCTTCATAATTTGGGGGCAAACCAAGAACAGGAGTATTGTCCAATTTGAAATCATTGGCATAAACAATTACTCCTTCAGGAGTATGCAATGCAATCATTGCTGTTTGGGGAGTTGAGTGAGTCATGTTTATGAATTCTGCCTCGTAATTTCTGTTCTTGCCTCTGACAATGAACTTTGAATTTGGCTGAACAACATCAAATTTATTAGGTACTTTAATTCCTTCATCTTCAATTATTTGTTTAAGCACAGAAATTGTAAATGGAGTTCCAACAATTGGTGCATTGTATCTATAAGCAAGGTAAGGTAAGGCTCCGATGTGATCAAGGTGAGCATGACTAGGCATTATTGCCCTGACAGTATTCCTAATTCCGAATTTGTCCAGAAGCAAATCATCTGGAATTGCTCCAATGCTTCTTAATCTTTTTTCATTATAAACTGCTTTATTCTCTTCTTGTTCCTGAAGTTCAACAATTGCCGGAAGGTATAAACCACCATCAAAAATAACTGAATCTTCCCCTATTTTTATAGCAGTCATATTTTTTCCGACTTCGTTATAACCACCAACTGTAAATATTTCCATTTTTCTTTTCTCTTTTAACTAAATGGAAGATTGAGTTTAAAAATTCTTGCGAATGCATTTTAACAAGTTTTTTATAATGCTTTTTCTTGTTTAATATATGAAAAGTCTAAAACCTTCCATGAGAGAAAACAAAAGATATCTTCTTGTTAAAGGAAAGAATTTAAGAGAAAATTTGGAGAAAGCTGTAAAGGATTTTATTGGGGTTCTTGGCATGTCAAAGGCTTCTTTGTCAACTATAAAATTTGGAGAGGATTGGGCAGTTGTGTCTATAAATAGAGAAAGTGTCAATCATGTCAGGGCTGCAATTGCGGTGTGGCCAGAAAAAATGGAAGTAAAAAAAGTCTCGGGGACTTTGAAGGGGTTAAGAGGTTAAAATGAAAAGATTGGATGATGGGGGTTTAGATAATGAAAGTGAAAATAAACAACCAATTCATGATTATGCAACAGAGGGAATAGCTATTAATTGGAGTATGATAAAAGCATATTATGAAAGGCTAGAAATAAAAAAAAGATATATATTACTAAAAAAAGATAGATTTACGCAAAATGAAACATCTAGACAACCAAACGCCTGCAGATAGTAATAAAGAAAAAAGTAGTGAAAATGATAATAGTAATACATTTGTCATGTTAGATGATTATTTTGTTGAAGGAGATTGTATGGACATAAGAGATTCGGAACAGGCTTATCAAAGATATAAAGCAAAAGAAAAAAATAAAAAGAATTTGTATTAAAAAATGGGAATATTTGATTTATTCAAAAAAAGAGAAGAAAAAGAAATTGATTTTAGTTTAGTCAAAAAGGTTTCTGGAAATTTTGATGATTTTAAAAAAAGGCTCAAAAACTCCAGCCTCATAATTTTGATAACTGGAAAAAGAGGAAGTGGAAAAACAGCTTTGGGTTTTAAGTTTCTTGATGTTTTGGCCGGAAAAAGAAATGCATATTATCTTGGTGAAGGAAAATTTCCAAGTTTTATAAAAAAAGCTACTGATATAAAAGATGTGAAAAATGACTCTATTCTTTTAGTTGATGAGGCTGCAATTGCCTATTCTTCAAGGGATTCAATGAAAGGGTCTAATAAAATTCTTAGCGAGATAATGACAATTGCAAGGCACAAAAATCTTTCTTTGATAATCATAACTCAAAACTCTGCGATGATTGACTTGAATATCATGAGACTTGCAGACACAATTATTTTTAAGGAACCGTCTTTACTGCAAAGTAGGTTTGAGAGAAAATCCATATCTGACCTTTTTAAAAAAGCTGACACTGAGTTTAAAAAAATTCCTCAAAAAGATAGGATGAAAAAATTTTATGTTATTGATGATGAGTTTGAGGGCATGTTGGGTTCAACTCTGCCTGATTTCTGGAATGAGAAGATAAGCAAGAGTTTTAGCAAGTTTTAATAGTAACTTATTAGTAGTTACATATCGAAAGATTTAAATACTATTATTTTATTGGACATTTATGGAAAATTATAAAGTAAATAGAAAAGCATATGCATTGACAGGAGCAGCAGTCGGAGCAATTGCCCCAATTGTCGCTACTCGTTACATGATGATGCCTAAATCAGATAATATTGCACAGGAAATTGCTATTTGGACAATTTCAACTATTGCATCAATTATACCTTCAGCTATTGGAGCAGTAGCAGGATTAGGTGCAGGAATAGAAATTGGTGTAGCTAGAGAATCAAGTAGACGAGAAAAATTAGAAAAAAAAGTTTCTAATTAACTAAATCCCCCTCTAAGATTTTTACAACAAAATGGCATTAATAAAATTTGACTTGGGAAATGAAAGAGGGCTAGAAAGAACTCTCTATAAAAGCGATCAAATTATAGAAGAAGATAATAAAAGGTTAAAGACTCCGCCAGAATACTTGGATGCAGAATTTTCTGACAAGTCGTTTTATCTAACACTCCCACATATTAGTGCTGCGCAAGAATTTATAAGAAGGTATATTGAAAACTTTAATCTCCCAAAAAGAGAAGCTGTGCTATATGCACACGGAACTTATACTTCAGGAGGATTATTTAATTTTTCTAAGAAATCTAAATCTTGGGTATATGCCTCAGAAGCAAATGAATCCAGAGAAAACAGATTTGGAAATGTACAAGATTGGGTTGATGAAAAAGATGGATCTGAAGGAGTTTTATACTTGGGCGTTTGTAATCCAGGACATTTAGATGTAACGTCAAGGAGTTCATTAATTATTTACCCAGATAGCATATTATCGAGCCATAGAATGGTTACTGGCAAGTGCAAAACAAAAATTTACGCGCCAGAAATGGGATTATTTGGAATAAATGATATTGAAGAAAAACTACAAATTCTAGAAGGCAAGAGAACTGCCGCAGCCTAAAAACCAACTTCGTAAGATTTTTAAACCCATAATCTTTCTATTCTTAACAGAGAAGACAAGGATTTAAGATTATTATATTCTCTAAAATTAAGATGGATATGCCTATAGACGCACAAAACCAGGCCATGGGCTATGACAGAACAGCTACGATGTTCTCACCTGATGGTAAGATACCTCAGCTGGAATATGCTCAAAAAACTGTCGGGCTCGGAAGCACAAGCGTTGGAATGACTTGCTCAGACGGAGTTTTCATTATAGCTGACAAAAGGATAGAAGATTCTTTGATAATTGCGAAATTCGCAACTAAAATACATGAAATTGATTCTCATATGATTGCAAGCGCTGCAGGAATTGTCTCTGACGCAAGAGTTTTGATTGAAAGAGCGCAATTGGTTGCACAACAAAATAGAGTGACTTATGATTCTCCTGTAGAGCCAGAATTAGTCGTGAAAGACCTTGCAAATCTTAAGCAACAGTTTACACAATATGGCGGAGCAAGACCATTTGGAGTTTCAATAATGATTGCTGGGATCAGGGACAAAAAACCAGAGCTATTTACAAGCGAGGTCACGGGGAACTACTACCATTATTATGCAAATTCTATAGGCGAAGATGAAGGTAGAATCAAAGAAAAATTAAGGGAAAAATACAAGCAAGATTTGACAATAAAGAAAGGTGTAAAATTAGTTGTAGATATGTTCAAAGAAATGAGAGGAAAGAAATTTGAAATAAGTAAATTTGAATTAGCTTACATTAACAAAGACAAAGGGAAAATCGAAAGAGTTGAAGCTGAAGCTATTAATGAATTTGTAAAATGACTAATACTATAGCGAGAATTAAGAGATCTGGGAAAAATTTTGAAATCATGGTTAATCTTGATGATGCTCTTAAGTTCAAAAAGGGACAAAGTGCTTATGTTGAACCACAGGGAGACGGAATATTTTATGACGCAAAAAATGGGAAATCTGCTTCAAGCTCAGACTTACAAAACGCATTTGGAACTGCAGATGCAAACGAAATCGCAAAAAAAATTGTTAAAGATGGAGAGGTTTTAGTCACTCAAGAATACAGAGAGGCTGAACAAGACAAAAAATTCAAGCAAGTTGTTGATTTCTTGGCAACAAATTCAATGGATCCAAAAACTGGAAGACCTCATACTCCAGATAGAATAAAATCTGCATTAGAACAGGCCCATGTCAATATAAAAAATGTTCCAATAGAAGCTCAAATGGCAGATATAATGGAAAAGATAAGCCAGGTAATCCCAATAAAAATTTCTATGAGGAGAATAAGGATTAATATTCCAGCTATACACACTGGAAAAGCCTACGGAGTTATAACACCATACAAAGAAGATGAAAAATGGAAAGATGACGGAAGCTTGGAAGTCATCGTTAAAGTCCCTGCAGGAATAGTTATTGATTTTTATGATAAATTAAATTCTGTAACACATGGTTCCGCATTGACTGAGGAGATAAAAGAATGAGTGAAGGCATTGGGACAGGATATGTAAAATCTTATAGAATAGATGGAGAAATAACAACAATAGAGTTAAGAGGAATTTTAGATGGAAATAGTATGTTTAGGAATGTTTACTCTGATGATGAAGTGAGTATATATAATCATAACAATAGAGGGGTTGGTGTAGCTATTAGCTTAACCTCCAACATAGTCAGCCGCATAGTCCTTGATGGGACTACTTTACCTGAATTAGAAGGAGCTAGGCTCGATTTAAAAGGACTGATAAGAGAAATTTCAACAAGCGCGAGATTGGAGGAAACAAAATGACTGACAGAAAAGTTGTAATACCTGGAGAAACAATCGCAAAAGGACATGATTTTCTTCCTGGAGAATGCACTGAAAAGCGAGGGGACGAAATAGTTGCAATAAGATACGGACTAGCTGAAGAAGCAAACAAACTCGTAAAAGTAATTCCACTTTCAGGAACTTATGTCCCTAGAAGAGGAAATGTTGTTATAGGCAAAGTTGAGAATATTACGTTCAATGGATGGGTTGTTGATATGGGAACAGCAGAAACATCTTTCATAAGCTTGATGGAAGTCCCTAGATTTGTCAACAAAGATGCGTTGGAAGAAGTAATGGATATTGGAGACATGGTAGTTGCAAAAATTTTCGCCGTAAATAAAAGAGGAATAGATTTAACAATAAACATGAGAGGACTTGGAAGAATTGACGAAGGAATGATTGTAAAAATAAATCCAAACAAAATACCCCGGATAATAGGAAGAGAAGGAAGCATGATAAAACTTATAAAAGATGAAACAGGATGTGAAATAACTGCCGGCCAGAATGGTTTAGTGTGGATTAAGGGAGATAAGGTTGAAAACGAATTATTCGCAAAAAAGGGAATAGAATTCATAACTGAAAAATCATTCGTGTCTGGATTGACAGACGAAGTAAAAATATGGTTTGATAAACAAAAGAAAAAATGATAAAACAAAGATATAATATTGCAAATAATAAAGTTCTTGATGAACTGTATATGGCATTGCGCGAAGAGTCAGATAGAGAAACAAGAGAATTTTGTTTGGTAAGAGAAAGTGTGATTGGTTATAATGAAGATAAAATATATCATGTTCTTAATGCAACAGTAACTTTAAATTTTAATAATGGAATGCCTCCGATTGAAATTGTTGCACTAAACAAACATGAAGTCGGAAATGCTCAATCAAAGTTAGAATCTATGACTACTCCTAAAATTAAATTTGAAAAAATACAATGACAACAAAAAAAACAAAAAGTGAAGTTGAAAGGCCTGATGGAAGAGAGTTTGACGAGACAAGGCCAATAACTGCAAAAGTAGGAATAATACCAAATGCCGACGGAAGCGCGATGTTTTCATTCGGAGACACAATAGCAATAGCTGCTGTTTACGGACCAAGAAAAATGCACCCGCAACATTCACAGAATCCTGCAAAAGGAACTTTAAGATGTAATTACAACATGCTAAGTTTTTCCGTGACAGAAAGGATAAAACCAGGACCAAGCAGAAGGAGTATGGAAATAAGCAAAATAACCGAATGGGCTTTAGAGCCAGTTCTTATGATAGAAAATTATTCAAACATGGTAATTGATGTTCATATTCACATAATTCAGGCAAATGCTTCAACAAGATGTGCTGGAATAAATGCTGCAGCTTTGGCTTTAGCTCACGCCGGAATTCCAATGAGAGATTTAGTCTCAAGTGTTTCAATAGGAAAACTCGACAAGAGTCTTGTCGTTGATGTTTCAAAAGCTGAAGAAGATTGGGAAGAAGGAGAAGGTGCAACGGACATTCCAATAACAATGACATCTCATGGGGAGATGACCCATATTCAATTAGACGGAAAAATATCAAAAGAGCAGTTGAAAGAAGCTGTTGAATTGGCAAGGGAAGCAACAAAAAAAATTTATGAAATTCAGAAAAAAGCTTTGAAAGAGACGGGGGAAGAAAAATAATGGAAACATCAAGATTAACGGCAGAGAGAATAAAACAATATCTTGACGAAGGAAAAAGGTTTGACGGAAGAAAGCTTGACGAATTCAGAGACATTGAGGTTGAAATTGGAATTTCAAAAAATGCCGAGGGAAGTGTAAGAATAAAAATGGGAAAAACAGAAGTTTTAGTTGGGGTAAAAATGGATGTTACAACTCCTTATCCTGATTCACCTGATAAAGGAAATTTAATGGTCACATCAGAACTCTTGCCTTTAAGCTCTGAAAGATTTGAAATAGGGCCCCCTAAATTCCCAGCAATAGAGCTCGGAAGGGTCATTGACAGAATGGTAAGAGAAAGCAAAGTTATAGAGCTTGAAAAGTTGTGTATAAAAGAAAAAGAGAAAGTCTGGAATGTGTTGATTGACATTTATTCCATAAATGATGACGGAAACCTTGTTGATGCTGCAGGGATTGGAGCAATAATCGCCTTGAAAAATGCAAGAGTTCCAAAATATGATGAGGAAAATGAAAAAGTTTTGTTTGGGGAATGGAGCAATAAAAATATTCCATTAAAAAAAGAAATCCCTCTTTCAATTACAGTCCACAGAGTTGGGAAGAATCTTATTGTTGATCCAACAAGAGAAGAAGAAGACATATGTGAAACAAGGGTGACAATAGGAAGCCATGAAGGAACTATTCATTCAATGCAGAAGGGGGATTTAGGAACCCTGAGCATCAAGGAATTTGGCGAGATTCTTGACTTGAATGATAAGGTTTGGAAATCAACTTTCAAACAGATTGAAAAATACCTGAAATAAGAAGGTTTAAGAATGAAAATAAATTTCAAATAAAATGATATATCAAAAACAAGAGTTCACTAGGTATGAAAGGGCAAGAATTATAGGAGCAAGGGCCTTGCAAATCGCGATGAATGCACCTTTGTTAGTTAAGATAAAACCAGAGGACTTGGAAAAAGTCAAGTATGACGCTTTGAAAATTGCGGAAATAGAACTTGACTCCGGAATTCTTCCTATTAGCATCAAGAGACCTTACCCTCAAAAAAGAGAAGAAACTTTGAAAAGGGCAAGAGGAATTAAAGTTAGCGACGAAAAAATGGAAGAAATGGAGACTAAAGAAGAGGAAGAAATAGTCAAGGAAGGGGAAATAATGGAGTTGGCTACGCCAGAAGACGAGCAGGAAGATGCTGGTGCAGATGAAGGGGAAGGGGTTTGATTCAGCACATATAATTTTAAATATAATATATTTCTAAAAGTGATATGGAATTAAGTGATAGATTAGAGAGTGGTTTTTCACATTTAATGGTAGGAATCCCATTGTATCTTATTTCTTCAGTGGCTAAACATTTTAGCTCAAATGATTATCATAAATATATTCAAGGAGCTTCTAAAGGACTAATTAGAGCGGGAATTGGAGTGATAAGAGATAATCGAGAAATAATAAAACAAGGAAAGATGGCTATGAATTTAGCAGATTCAAATTATCCTGAGATTGCTCAAAGGTATAAATAGCTAATTTCTCATTTCCCAACATAATTTTTCTTTAACAAAAAACATTATAAAGTTTGAATATTTTTCAATTCAGACTGAAATCAAAGATTTCGTCAAAGCCGTTTATGGCAGGAGATTAAAACGTCTAATGAAAATAAAAAGTGTGAATGCTAAATCTATTTTTGATTCAAGGAAAGAAAAAACAATTTCTATATCTATATCAACAAACGTTGGAAATTTTTCTGCAAGCTCTCCAACAGGAAAATCAACGGGAAAATATGAAACAAAGCCCTACAAAAAAAGCCTTGACGGAGATGTTAAAGCCATAAAAAGTTTTACGGAATATTTCTCAAAAGAAGAAATAGAAAGTTTTGATGATTTAAGGAGAATCGAGGACATTGTTGACGGCCATGTTGGGGCAAACACTATTTTTGCTTTAGAAAGCGCAGTTTTAAAAGCTCTGGCAAAAGAACAGAAAAAAGAAATTTGGCAATTGATAAATCCAAATGCAAAAAAATTGCCAAAGTTAGTCGGGAATTGTGTCGGTGGTGGAAAACATTCCCAAACAAAAGATAAAAAACCAGACTTCCAGGAATTTTTATTAATTCCAGAAACAAAAACAGTGAAAGAAGCTTATGAATTAAACAAAAAAATTCAGAATGATATTGATTTCATCCTTAAAAATAAAGACGACAAATTCAATTCAAAAAAGAATGATGAGAATGCATGGATTACCTCACTTAATGAAAAAGAAGTTTTTGACATATTCAAAGGTCTGAACATTTCATTTGGCACTGATATTGCAGCTTCTTCTTTTTACAAAAGAAAAAAATATCATTATGAAAATCCGATGCTGACAAGAGATGACGATGAACAGCTTTATTACATTGAAAGTTTAATAAAAAATTATGACTTATTTTATATTGAGGATCCTTTCCAAGAAGAAAATTTCAAATCTTTTGCAGAGCTCTTGAAAAAAGTTAAAAATTGCTTAATAGTTGGAGATGATTTGATTGTCACAAATTCAAGAAGACTAAAAAGAGCAATAGAAGAAAAAAGTGTTAATGCTGTGATTGTCAAACCAAATCAGTGCGGCTCTCTTCTTGAGGTTAGAAAAGTGTGCCAGATGGCCAAAGAAGCCGGAATAAAAACTGTTTTCTCACATAGAAGCGGCGAGACTGAAGAAAGTATTTTGGCGGATTTAGCTTTTGGATTTCAGGCTGATTTCTTGAAGTGTGGGATAACTGGAAAAGAAAGAGAGATAAAGATCAAAAGATTGATTGAGATTGAGAAAAGGTTAGGATGATTAAATTTCTTTCTCGATTTTAGATAAAACTACTGGTCTCCCTGTAATTTTATTAACGCCTGGTTTGGGGTTAATTGTTTTTATTTCAACAAGACCATTATATCCTTTACTTTTTAATTCTTCAGAGATTGCATTAACGGATTCTTCTCCGATACCAAACATCAAAGCCCGATTATTAAAAGTAGCAGAAGGAATATAAGTACCGCCATGAGCATAGTTAAATTGTCTTTGAGGGTCTATAGAATTAACTACATTCAAAGTGTCGTAAGACAAAAATGGAGTTTCTATTCCTAAGTCTGCTTGTGAAACTTCTGTTTTGGACATGGATTATAATAAAAATTGAAGTATTTAAAAATTATCGTGATTATGACCGCTTAATCTTTTCTAATTCCATTTAATTTAACAATTTTTTCCCACAGCAACCTTTTTAAACTAATTTTCATCAGAATTCTTATGCTCAAAAAGAAGAAAGAAGAAACAAGCGAAGTTGAGGAAAGTTCTGAAGAAATACCTCAAGAAGAACTTGTAAAGGTAGCAGAAAAAGAATCTTTGGAAGGGACAGACGAAGCAAAATTGTTAGAAGCCAAAAAGAAAAAACTTCTTGAAAAAGTTGCAAAGCTTAAAGGAAAAATTGAAGAGACAAGTTCTGAGGAGATGAAGGAAAAAGTCAAAGGAAAAAAGAAAGAGGACATGCTTATCCCTTTAGACGAATATGTCAAGGCAGGAATTTATCTTGGAACTAGAGTCGTGACGCCGGACATGAAACCTTTTGTTTACAGAAGAAGAGCTGATGGATTAGCAATATTTAACACTGACATAATTGATGAGAAGCTAAGAGAGGGCATAGAATTCATGAGCAAGTTTAATCCTGAAGATGTCATAGTTGTCTGCAAAAGACAGGCTGGATGGAAAGCCGTTGAATTATTTTCAAAGCTGACAGGAATAAGAGCATTCACAAAAAAATATCCTGCAGGAATATTGACAAACTCCAAACTTCCAAATTTTTTCGAGAATGAATTAACTGTTATTGCAGACCATTGGGTCGACAGAAATTCTTTGCATGACACTTTAAGAGTAAGGAAAAAAGTTTTGATGATATGTGATACAAACAATTTTGCAAAAGGAGCTGATCAAGTTATAATTGGAAATAATAAAAGTGCGAAAAGTTTAGGTATTATATTCTACCTTCTGACTAGAGGATACTGCAAAGCCAAGAACATTGAAGCTAACATTCCTGATTTAGAATACTGGACTGGGGAAAAGGAATAAAATTTACTTGATTGATTCTGTTATTAAATATATAAATCTTTAAATAAAAGTATTTCTCTCAATTTTTATGATAAGTGAGAAGGAAAAAGAAAGGCTTCGTGAAACAATAAAATTCTGGAATGAAGTAAGTAAGCCAATAGAGCAGAAAAGGTTTAATGAGGCGAAGCAAGAATTAGAAAAATATGCTGATTTTTTTGAAAAAAACCCTAAAGACAGAGATTATTACTTTCAAATATTGAGACACTTAAGATGGATTCGTGATGAGTTAGAGTCCACACAAAGAGACAAAAAGGAATTTGAGCTAGATGCTAAAGAAGTGATTACAGAAATAAATAAGCTTTTATTGACTCTTGCAAAAGTTATTGGAAAAGCTAACTTTGATGAAAAAACAAGAAATGTTCTTTTTGAAGAGATAAATAAGTTGTTTGGACCAATTTTTATGACTATTTCTGAACCTAAAGAAGGCTTTGCATCTTTCCAAAAAATAGAACCAGATACGGATTATTATCAAAAAACTCATTCAAGACTTATTAGAGAGATATACACAAAAGATGATTTAATTCCATTTAAGATATGGAAGGAGAAATATAACCAAGAACTTACTAAAAAATGGGGGTTGTCAAGAGATGGTAAATAAAAAAATTTCTGAAGATTTGGCCTTTGAGATATTAGAAGAAGCGAATAAAAAATTGACTAAAGTAGAAAGTCTAGATTTAAAATTTAATGAGTATGTCAAGAGAAGTGAGGACTTAGAAAGAAGGGACACAGACAAAATAAATAGTTTACAAAATCAATCTATTCAAATACTATCTATTTTCGTAGCAGTTGTAGGAATTTTATTTGGGTTTATAGAATTTTCAAACAAATTAAATTTTTGGGAAGCGACAGGACTATTATTTTCCTTAGCCTTTATTCTAGCAGGGTTTGTATTATTAACAAATTACTTGCTCAACAGAAAAAGATAGATTAATTAATATATTTTGAACGGAAAGATACTTAAAGTTTTGAGAGGTGTTTTATTGATGAGAAAGATTCTTTTGATGATTCTGGTTCTTGGGCTGATTTATTTTGTTTCAGCAGAGCCCGCTTATTCTATTGATGTTTGGTTAAGTAAAACTAAAATAAACCCTGGAGAAAACATAGCCCTCAAAATTGGTTTTTTAGGAGAGGGCCAATTGAGTGATTATAATAAAATAAAAATTGTTGTTGATGGTGAAACATTTTTTATTATGGAAAATAAACCCATAAGTGGTAGTTTACAATTTCCTATTAATGGATATTACTTCAATAACCAAGGAATAGACGATCAAACTAAAGGATTGATAGTTATCCCAAAAGAACTACTTCCTGTAGTCAATATATCAAGTAAAAAAGAAGGAGACCATACAGTAGTTGTTGCCTTTTTATATTCAGATAATGAAAGCGACTATTACATGGATCAAAAAGAATATCAATTCCACGTTAAAACAATATACGAAAGAAATGAAAAATTAATAATCTTCAGCGGATTGATTTTCTCTATTGTTGCCTTCTTTTTTGGAGGAGCATACAATGAAGAAATTAAAAATTTTATAAGGAAAATTTTTTCTAAAAAAATATTCACTTAAGCTTCATCAACAGCCAGGAATTTTCTTTTCCCTCAAAATTTGTTTTTATCAAAGCATATTTTCCTTTCAATCTTCTTCCCTGTAAAATAAAAACTATTTTTGTCGGAGTTTTTTCTTGAAGTTTATAGTTTCCCTTGTCCCAAATTTTAACAATTCCTTTCCCATAACCTTCTTTGATCTCTCCTTCAAAATTTCCATAAGACAAAGCATGATCATCAACTTGAATCGCGAGTCTTTTAATTCCCTGTCTCATTGGCGGAACTTTTGGGATGGCCCAGCTCTTTAATGCTCCTCCAGATTCAAGCCTAAAATCCCAATGCAATCTTCTTGCATGATGCTCATGAATGACAAATGTTGGCATGTTTTTATGAAGTAATTTTCTTTTATAAGAATTGTGATGATAAAAATTTATAAATTTTAAAATTTTTTCTGAAAAAATGTCATAAACTCTGCAACAAATAAATTTAAAAGCTTAAAAAAATTTAATTAATTTAATTTATAAGATAAAGGTTTTTAACATGGACCCAAATTTTGTTCAAAAGAGGATGCAGGAAATTCAGAGCAATCAAGGATTTGTTGATGCTTTTTCTAAAATAGTTTCTGGAAAATCGGGATATAAAGCCGTCATTGAAAAAAAAGTGGTGATGATAAAATGTACTGGATGCTCAAAAATTCTTGAGGGAGAAATAAAATTCTGTCCGGAGTGCGGAACAAAAGTTTGGGTAAAGCCGGTCAATTGTCCAAAATGCACAAAGCCTGTCGCTGATGATGACAAATTCTGCCAAGAATGCGGGGAGAATTTAAGTCCGCCTGGAAAATAAAATTAGTGTTATTTCTAAGTAGTTACAAAGGGAAAGATTTAAATATACTCTTTGTACTTTAAAATTATGAACCAAACTCTATTTAAACAAGCTAGAGAAAATGATTTTTTTAGAAAGAAGTATATTGATACAATTCCTTTAGGAGAAAATTCAAAATATGTTTTTTCTGTGGAATATTCCCAACACAACCTTTCAGATAACAAAACTATTGCAGCTACTTCAAGTATAGCTCCGGGAATAACATTACTTGGAGTCCCAAGAATTCCTTCTGTAATAACCTTCTATCCAAGAGCTTTTGAAAGTGAGATAATTGAAGTAGAACATGATTTTTTATTGTGTTTTGACCATGAATTAAGACATGCTTGGCAAAAATATTGCCATCCAATTGCATATGTAACAAGAAATAAAGCTGAGAAAGATGCTTTATCATACGAACTTCAACAAGTCAGAGATGGAAAAAGAAGTCCTTCACAAACATACTTAGATTCTAGAATTAGGAAATTAGAAGATTTAGAAAATTTAAGTCCGCCTGGAAAATTGGGTTAGTTTTATTTTTTATAGAAAAGTTTAAAAAATAAAGAGGTTAGTTGAAATTATGAGTTTAGAATATTTAGTCCCTTACAAAGGATTGAAAAAAGCAAGAAAAGAAGAAACTGAAATATTTGGAGAAATTGTTGGTAATCTTATCAACAGCCATATATTTACTGACTCAGACATTTCTAGATTAGATAATGCTCGAAAAAGAACAACAAGATTAGCAGTTTATAATAGTGCAGCCCATATTGTTGCAACAGGATTAGCCTTAACATTGTATTCTTTAGCACGTCCATATTGGGAATCTTTAGTTGAAAAGATTTTTCATTAAGCTATCATCAGTTTCTAGAGCACGTTAGTGTGAGAGCAAATTATCAATTTTTTTAATTTTATTTTCTCAAAATTCCTCGAAAGATTTATAAATCATCTAAATATAAATTTTTATCTGTGATGAAGAGAAATCTGAAATCATAGTTAGAAATAACATGAGTGCCTTAATTATTATACTTTGCTACAACATTAAGGTATGATGTATGTAGTGGCAGTCATAGTTGTAATTCTTATGATCTATTCATAATGTTTAGCTAAGGCCAATAGTAGGAGG
>JBBSXB010000007.1:0-68797 GCA_038046005.1 Nanobdellota archaeon
TTTGGTGGAAGACCTAATAAAGTAAGTTATTTAAACCCGAATTCATTTTTTTAAACATGGCTGCTAAAGTGATTGGGATAATAAGCCTAAAGGGGGGTGTTGGAAAGACGTCTATTACTGCTGCATTAGGTGATGCTATGGCATCTTTAGGCAAAAAAGTTTTACTTGTTGATGGAAACTTGTCGGCTCCAAATTTGGGGTTGCATTTTAATCTTGTTAATCCAAAAATAAGTCTGCATCATGTTCTTGCTAGAGAAGCAAAGCCGAGCGAGGCAATTTATCATCTTGAAAAGTTTGATGTCATGCCTGCATCCATATTTGAAAAGCCTGATGTCAGCGCTTTGAAATTAAAAGACAGGCTTATGGTTCTTAAAGATAAATATGATGTTATCCTTCTTGACTCTTCTCCTTCCTTAAATGATGAGACTCTTGGAGTCATGCTCGCTTCTGATGAACTATTAGTTGTCACGACTCCTGATCATCCAACTTTGAGCAACACTGTCAAAGCTGTGACTCTTGCAAAACAAAGGGGGGCTCCAATTTCAGGACTCATTCTTAATAAAGTCTACAATGAGGATTTTGAACTTTCTCTGAATGATATTGAAGATGTGACAGAAGTTCCTGTCCTCGCAGTCATTCCTCACGATGTCAATATGTTAAAAGCTCTTTCAGAATTCAGGACTTATACTGATTTTAAACCTAAGTCTAAGGGAAGTGAAGAACTTAGAAGATTATCTTCAACATTGCTTGGCGAGAAATACGAACCTCCTATGCTGAGAAAGTTTTTGTGGTGGTTTGCCCCTGAGAAACAGGAGATTAACAGGCAAGTTTTCTATGACGAAGTTTTTAGATGAAAGTTTTCCAAAACTCTTATAAATGGTGTTAAAGTTTTTTCTTTATAGTGTTAGCCCCTTAGTACAGCGGTCAAGTATACGGCCCTTTGGAGGCCGGGACCCAGGTTCGAATCCTGGAGGGGCTATTATCTAAATCTTTAAAATATAATCTTTTGTTTCTAAAATATGCAAAACTTAGTAGATGATTTATACAAGTTTGCTGGGAGAGAGTTGCATGAAGCCGCTTGGGTAGCCAACCTACCAATTCATAATGGGGTTGCATTACACTCTTTTTTTAATGGTTTCAATTCTCATGGAGAAATTAAAGTTGAACTTGATGATAGAAATAGAAAAGCGTCTTTTTATTTGCCTATAAACTTCAGGAAAAAGGAAAGAATCTTTAGCACACAAATTTCTTATTCTGAGCTTTTACAAGGTTGGAAGAATCATCTTAGATCTTCACCAAAATCTATGTACGATTCAATATACCAAGTTTATGATAATATGGGAGAAAGCATAGAGAATATGGACAAAGGTTTTTTTAGATCTAGTGAGTTAGATTGGTCAAGAAGATTTAGGAACTCAAGCCCTCGTGAAATTAGAGAATTCATGGAAGTTAGTTTACTAGAATACTTTGGAAGATATCATGAAGGCGTGCTACTTAACTATAGGGATCAAAAATCTTCCGAGTTGCTTGAACCTAAAATATTTTGGGATGTTTTGAAAGAATTTCCTCTTGGTAAACTTCATACTGCTGTTGTCAATGCAGAGGTTGATCACTCTTTTGCTCCTGTTGGACCTTGTTCAGAATATATTTTAGAAACGCCAGAAAGTGAGTTTGATTCTCAAGAATATTTTCCCAGCGAGTCTGCATTAATGGACGTGTTTTGGGGAATGTATCTACAAAAATTAACTTTAAAAAAAGGCTATCCAACTTTTGACATTAAACCCTCGCTGAAATGTTTTATCACTCAACGAAACAATGCTTTAATGCCTCTTAGAGCTTCTTAATACTTCTCCTTATACCTTCCTCTAGATTCAACTTTTTTCAGCTGGTTCAAAACAGCTTTTGAGTTTTTTGAGATAGAGTATCCTTGCTCAACTGCTTTCCAGAGTTCTTGCCAGTGTCTAAAGTGTTTTGCTTCCAAGGCTTGTTTTAACAAATGCAGGTCAACTGCTTTGTCCTCTATCTTGCGGCTTATGAATCCAAGACCGAAATCAATGAAGAAAACTTGCTCGCTGTCGCTCGCTAATTGATGTTGCTCAGCGCCAGACTTTGTCAAGGCGCTTCGCTGATTTTTTTTATTTAATGTTAAATTTTTTGGTTGGTTACTTATATTATTGGCTTTCTTGTCTAGATTATCAACCAAAATCATGTTGGATGTTGTTAAATCTCCATGGATGATGCTTTCATCATGGAGTTTTGCAATTGATTCCCCTATTTTTTTGCAGACTTCTAATCTGTTTTTTAAACTGTCAAGATGCTCAGAGAGTTTTTTGCCTTCAATAAAAGGCATAACAATCTGATTTTGTTTTTCAGATTTCAATGGAATAGGTGCATTGATTATTTTAGAAGCTTTTTCAAGAAGTTTAGTTTCAGCTTTTGTCCTTCTTTTTCTAATCATGTCATCGAGTTCTTTTAGCCTGTAAGATTTTTTTACTCTGTCCTTTGTTATGAAATTGTTTGAAAGAATTATTTTTGCTTCTGCGCCTTGTTGGATTATTTTTACCATTTTACTCTTCATACCTCAAACTTATTAATAAAACTATCAAAGATATAATTAATCCTATGTCAACTACAAGGCAGTATTTGCAATAACTTTTCAGGACAAAATGCTGCAGATACACAAAATACATTGCTATTAAAGAGCCAAAAATAACTCCCAAGTTTATTATTATTTTTTTCTCTTTTGTTGGCTTTCTTATGTGTAAAAGTGTCAGGACCGACAAAAAAAGAAAAATAAATGTTCCATAAACACTGGTTTTTATTCCAAACATATAACCATATTTAGAAGTGGTTACCGTATCACACCCTCCCGTGCATATTGGCGGGGTTGCTTGTGTAGCTAGGATTGCAGATATAACTAAAGATAATGTGAAAATTACCCAAAATATTTTGTACTTGTGTTTCATAGTTTTATTATTAAACTGGCATTTAAAAATCCTAATCTTCCCACATTTTAAAACATTTTTTTCTTGCCAAATTTTTTTGCCATTTTCATCAATTGCTTCTGGCTTATTCCTTTGCTTTCATCAAATCCAGACTGAGATTTTATAAATTCATTCAACATGTCGTATTGTTTTAACAGAGATTTTATCTCGTTTGTTGTTACTCCGGCCCCTTTCGCAACCCTGTTTATTCTCGAGTGTTCTTCCTTAAACAAATCCGGATTTTGTTTTTCTTCTTTAGTCATGCTTTTTAGGATATGTTCCCATTTTGCGATTCTTGTTTGCTGAGTTTCAAGTGTGCCTTCAGGAATCTTGGCTTGGCCCAATCCCGGAATCATTGATTTTATCTTATCAAAGCTTCCAATAGAACTCATACTTTTTGTCTGTTCTATAACATCCTCAAGTGAAAGCTTTCCTTCCTCTAGTCTTAATTTTAATGCTTCCTGCTCATCCTCCCCAGTTATTGATTTTATTTTTTCAATCAATGTTTCCAAATCTCCCATTCCAAGAAGTCTCGAAAGGAAAGATTCTGGGTTAAATGATTCTAGGTCATTTACTTTTTCTCCCGTTCCTATAAAATAAACGGGGGCTTTTGTTTCTGCGCATGCAGTTAAAGCTCCTCCCCCTTTAGCTGTGGAGTCCATTCTTGTAACTATTATTCCCGAGACATTTACTGCATCTATAAATTGCTGTGAAAGTGTTTTTGCTGCCTGTCCAATATCTGCGGGCATTATCAAAATTGTTTCTGATGTGTTAATCGCTTTAGAAAGATCTTTTATCTCTTTGACTAGTTCGTTGTCGAGAGTGTGTCTTCCGGCTGTGTCAATCAGAACAACATTATAATCTTTCAACTTGTTTTCTAGTTTTTTCCATGTTTTTAATGCGTTGTTCTCTTCAAAATCAACAAAATAGTTTAGATTGTGTTTTTCTGCTAATTGTTTTAATTGTTCTTTTGCAGCTGGCCTATGGACATCCAACCCAACTAAAGCCACTTTGTTCCCTCTTTTCGCATAATAATTTCCAAGCTTCGCAATTGTTGTTGTTTTTCCTGCACCATAAAGCCCCAAAAGCATTATCCTGTTTTGCCCTTTTTTCAGTTCTAATGGGGTGTATTTTCCAAGAATACTTACCAGCTCGTCATGAAGGACTTTTATCAAATGCTCTTTTTTCTCTATGTTTTTTATCCTTTCATCAAAAGCTACTTTCCTTATTTTCTCACTCAGTTCTTTGACTAAAACTATGTTGACATCTGCTTCGATTAAAGCTCTTTGCAAGTCTCTGACTATTATCTCAACCAGGTTTTTGTCAAGAAATATAGCATTAGCTATCTTGTCTGTTGTCTTTTTCAATATGTCTCCTAGTCTGCCGAACATAGAAAAACAAGTGAAATAAAGGTTAATAAATTTTGGGTATGAGAAGATTTTATATAATTTGAATTATTTAAAATAAAATGAATTGTAAGAATTGTGGAGAAATATCGGGAAATTATGACTTGTGCAGGGATTGTTATTACGATTATGAAGATGGATTAATAGATAAATGTAAATGTGGAAATTATAAAGGTGCAGAATTTGAATTCTGCTATAATTGTTATAAAAACTTGAAATTAGATAAACCTCAAAAGAAGACCAAGATTAATGACTCTTCCATTAAAGGAAGGTTAGCAGAGGCAATAATTGAAGAAATGTTTATCTCTATGGGCTATAGAGTTTTTAGATTTGGGATGGAAAACACTATTCCTGGTTTTGCAGAGATGATAAGAGAAAAAGCAGGAACTAGAATAAGTCAAGTAAAAGAGCAGATTCGTAAAATGCCTGATTTTATTGTAGTTAAGGATTCAAATATAGCTTATGTTGAAGTGAAGTATCGAACAAGCGGGAATTTTGATTTTAATAAAGAGTATAATAAAAAAGGAGGCTATCCTTATAAAAATGCTTACTTCATTTTGGTTACTCCAAATCATATTAAAATTCAAAGAGCTTCTGAATTAGAGAAGGAAGAAGATTTTGTTTATTTAGGTGATTGTAAAGATTTTGAAACTGATAGAGAAATAATTCTTCAGTATATAGAATTTTGTAAGAAATTTTTTGGTAATTGTTAATTTTTCACAATCCTAAATCATCAAGAAATTTTCTTTTATCAAAAGGAATTAATGAGTCATAACCTTGTCCTATTCCAAGATATAATATTGGCTTTTTTGTTACATATCCAACTGATAAAGCTGTTCCGCCTTTTTCATCCGTATCTGCTTTTGTCAATATAATTCCTCCAATTCCTATTGTCTCATTAAAGGATTTTATCTGTTCTATTGAATCATTTCCAGTTATTGATTCACCAACAAATATTTTTAAGTCAGGTTTACAGACTTTTGCTATTTTTTCCAATTCCTTTAAGAGATTTTTCTCAGAGTGCATTCTTCCTGCGGTGTCAATCAGAACAACATCAATATAATTTTTTTTTGCGTAATTTATAGCATCAAAACCTACTGCTGCAGGGTCTGCCCCATAGTCTTGAGAAATGACTCTGATTCCTAATTTTTCCCCATGTTTTTTTATTTGTTCTATTGATGCAGCTCTAAACGTATCTCCTGCGGCAAGGATACAGCTAAGCCCTTGTTTTTTGAAATTATGCGCTAGTTTTGCAATTGTTGTCGTTTTTCCTGTCCCGTTAATTCCACAGAACAAAATGACATACGGCTTTTCTTTTTTGTCAACAATCTTCCCTTCTATAGAAAAAGGGTCAACCAATATTTTTTCAATGATTTTTCTTAATGAATCTTTTATTTCGCTTTCCAACTCTTTTTTTAGAATTTCTTTTCCGATAATTTCTTTTTCCAACTCTGTTATTATTTTGTCTGCCGCTTCAAAAGCCACATTATTCTCTATCAAAAGCATTTTCAAATCTTCAGAGTATTCTTCAAAGTCTTTTTCACTTATCTTAATTTTTGATATTTTTGAAAAAACCTTTGAGAAAAAACCCCTTTTTTCTGGTTCTTCTTCAACATAACTTGTTTCTTGTTTAGCTTCTATTTTTTCTTTTATTTCCTTAAGCTTTTCAACATCTGGCTCATATTTTAATTCTCCAACTTCAAACTCCATTGGTATGGGAATTTCTTTTGTTTCCTCTTTGCTCTTTGATTTTTCCTTCTTTTCTTTTTTTTGCGGCTTTTCTAGTTTTTCTTCCTTTATTTCTTCTGCTGGAGTTTCCTTTATCTTTTCCTTCTCTTCTACTTTTTCTGTAAAGCTTTTTGCCCAGTTTTTTAGTTTTTCTTTAAATTTAGAGAACATATTTTCAACAATCGAAAGCTATATATATAATTTTTCTTTTGTGATAAGTATTATTTAGTATGAAAGGGGGTTAAAATGAATAAAAAAGGAATGTCGGCTAAAGGATGGTGGATTTTAGCTATTATTGCTGTTGTAGTAATTTTTCTTATTCTTTTTTTGAGCGGGACTCTTACTGGAAAGGCTGCGGCCTCTGTAACACAGTGTAATGACCGGGTTGATAACGATGGAGATGGCAAATGTGATTATTCTGGCAACAGGAAGGGTTGCACTGATGGTTCAGTAAAAGGGGATGCAGGATGTGCTAGCAGTAGTGATTCAACGGAAGCAAGCTGCATTGCAGGTTCTACAAATTGTGGGGTTGGAGAATGTATAAGGTCTTCAACATGTGTGAATGACCAAAGTTCATGTACTCCCGGTACACCCGTAAGTGAAGTTTGTGGAGATGGAAAGGATAATGATTGTAATGGAGTTGTTGATAATGGATGTTTTACAAATACATGTGCAGATAGTGATGGGGGACAAGTTTATAACGTATTAGGAACAGTTTCTGGACTGCTTAATAACACGGGATACAACTTTACAGACTCGTGTCCAACAGGCTTTAGCCTAAAAGAGTATTATTGTAGTGGAAATCAGTATGCAAGCACAACAATTTCATGTAATATGACTGGGAATTCTACAGGAACTTGCTCTTCAGGCAGATGCATATAAATTAATTTTTTAATTTATTTTTTTCTTCTTTTTTCTTCTTTTTGTAATATTTATAAAGATGTTTGACTTTTCTAGTGGATGTTGAAAAAGGGGCAAAGTTTTAAGATTTACATCTTTAGGCATGGGCAGACAACTTACAATGCTAAAGGAATTTTTACTGGTTGGAAAGATCCAATCCTAACAAGAAAAGGGGCAGCCCAAGCTAAAAAAGTTGCAAGGGAACTCAAAAATAAAAAAATAGAAGTTGCTTTTCGTTCTAAACTTCTAAGATCGCGGGAGACTCTCAAAATTGTTTTGAAATTTCATCCAGAATGCAAGAAAATTATTGAGGACAACAGAATAATCGAAAGAAGATACGGAATTTTAGAAGGAACAACTCATGAAGCATTCATCAAAAAGATTGGGAAAAAAATTGGAGAGGACCTTGAAGCAATAGGGGACTCTATAGAGAATTTGGACAAAAGAGCAAGAAAAAAGGCAGACTTGTTTTTGGGGGAGCAAGAGTATAACGCAATCCACAGAGGTTATAATGTCAAGGTTCCCCAAGGTGAGAGCTTTGCAGATGTTGAGAAAAGGGTTGGAAGTTTTATAAAATTCTTGAAAAAATTTGTAAAGAAAAACAGAGTTAATGTTGTAATTTCTGCTCATGGAAATTCAATAAGACTTTTTAGAAAGATATGGGAAAATGTTTCAAGAGAAGAAGCAATAAAATGGATAATCCCTTATGACGAGGTTTATGAGTATAAGATTAGAGTTTAGAACAATGTTTTGGAGACTTTTAATCTATGTAAATTCTAGATATTAAGAATAACGCCCAATCAATAAATAATAAAATTATAGAGAGTACTAACCAGAGCCAAAATTTCCAGTCTTTAGCTATACTTGTTTTTTCTTTATTATGTTTGACAATATTTATTATCAGATTTATCATAAAGAAGGGAGCTAGAAAAAATGAAATAAAAAATACTAAGTTTATTTTAAGAAATGGGTACAAATAAACAATACTCAAAATCACAACAACAGTCCAATACCAAAACCACCACTTTTTCATAATATTCATAACAACATGAGTCTATTCGTGTTTAAGTATTTTTCAGACTTTATAGCTGTCATTATCTAAATTTATATAAAGAATGACTCCTTTGCATAATAATGAAAGGCGTTCTGTTGGTTATTGATGGAATGGCGGATCTTCCTAACGAACAGCTTCAGGGAAAAACTCCACTCGAAGATGCTTACACCCCAAATATGAATTTTTTGGCTGCAAGGGGAAAAATTGGAATCATGGATCCTGTGAAACCTGGATTTGCTCCAGAATCTGAACAGTCCATTCTTAATTTTTTCGGAAATGACTTGATGTTTGGCACGAGAGGACAATTAGAAGCGATTGGGGAAAATATAAATCTTATGAGGGGGGACATTGCATTGAGGGCAAATTTTGCAACTATTGATTCTTTAAATAATGGAAATATTTTAGACAGAAGAACTGGAAGAACTTTGACTTCTAACGAAATAGACTCTTTGGCAAAGGCTGTAAGTAAAATTCAACTTCCATGCAAATTTATCTTTAAGCCGACTGTTTTGCATCAGGCCATCTTAGTTTTCAGGGGAGGATTTTCAGATAACGTTTTGGGAAATGATACGACTTATATTCAAGGCAAAACAAACAAAGTGACAAAGGTAAGGAATTCAATCTCTTTAGATGATGAGGACAATTCTAAATTTACTGCAGATGTTCTCAATGAGTTTGCTCAAAAATCCCATACTGTTTTGGAAAACCATCCCATAAATCAAGAGAGGAGACAAAAAGGGCTTCTTCCTGCCAATTATATTCTGTTCAGGGGGGTTGGAGTTGATTTTCCAAAACTTAAACAATACAAAAACTGGATGTCATTTAGTTATTTTCCTTTAGAAAAAGGATTTTCCAAGGCAAGCGGAATGCAAGTTTTTTCTTTTGATTATCCTAAACTGAAAAATGCAGATCCCTATTCTGTTATCTGGGATGGGTTAAGGAGAGCCTGCAACTTGGCGTCAAATATAATAAAAGCAAATCATAGGAAATTTGATTATGCCTACATCCATATTATTGAGCCAGACATTCCTGGACACGATAACAAGCCTTTTGAGAAAAAAGCAATGATAGAGTATATTGATAGCACTCTTGTTAGATTTTTAAAAGATTTTGCGACAGTAAACAACGTTAAAGTTGTGGTTACTTCAAATCATTCAACTCCCTGCGGTCTTAAAGACCACTCTGCAGACCCAGTTCCTTTGCTTTTTTATAATTCTTCAATTCCTAAAGAGAATGAATTTTCTGAGGTTAACGCTAAAAGAGGGGAATTGGGGAGAATTTTAGGAAAAGATTTGCTAAGCGTGACTGGATTTGACAGATAGTTTCCCACAATAATAATCATTAAAAACCTGCGCTTTTTACTTCTTCTATGATAACATATAATGATATTTACAAAGCAGCTGAAAACAACCCCTTGGTTTTTTTCGATTTTCCTCGAATTGTAGAAGGGCGATTTCTAATTGCCTCTTATGAAATCGCATGCTGCTTCAGGAGAAAAAATGATAACTTATAACGATATTTACGAAGCAGCGAGAAAAGAGAGATATACTGAGAATCTGCAGACTTTGCCAAAAGACTTTGTTGATAGTGTTTCTGTTTACATTAAAGACAAGAAGGGTATTATTTCAAAACAAGATGAGGGATTTTCAGACGTAATAGTCAAGACAAAAAAACAGCTGGAAAATGCCATAACTCTTTTTAAGGAGCTCATGATAAGAAGAAGAAAGAAGATTCTTAACTTGGTCCTTATTGCTTCGGAAACAGGAATTTCAAAACAGGATTTTGACAACATGCTTTCTTTTGAAAAAGATCTTTTCGAAGAGCTTATGAAATGTGTGGAGGGGGCAGATAAGAAGCTTGACAAATCTTTGAATGGTGGTGAGGAACAGAAAAAAGCAAACGAGCTTGTTTTGTTTAAGGAGAAAGTTAGTGAATTTGTGGACTTTGACGGAGAGAAAGTCGGGCCTTTTGAAGAAGGGCAGATAGCGAACATATCCAAAGAAATTTCTAAAATTTTGGTTGAAGATGGACGGGCAGAGGTCGTTAATGAATAACTGCAAGATTGTCTAAAGTCAATCTAGGGCAGACATGGTTAAGAGTTATTTTTATTCACAATCTAATATTCTTTTTAATCTACTAATTCTAGCTATTCTTCTCAAGGATTCAGTGTCTACCCATACTTTAAAATAACCGCTTGTTGGAAAATTTTTATAAGAAATTTGACTCGAATATTCTATTTCATTTTCATAAACAGTTTCATTGTTATGAAGTGTGTTTGTTTCTGTCATTTTAAATCACGTTTTTGCGAAAGGAAAAACTGAAATTGTTATGAGAAGAATTCCTAAAATCCCTAATACTGCTGCTTCAACAAAATTATTCTGGTTCAAAAGATAAATTCCAACTAAAAGCATCACTGATCCTACTATTGCAAAGATGGCCCTGTACCAGTATCCTTTCTTATTTTTTATCATAGACTATTCAGGAAAAAGATGTATTTAAGGATTAAGGTTAGGAACTTTTGTACAGAATACTCTGGATAAAGAGCATAAGCCAAAGAGTTCCGTTTATGAATGATATTGCAAAGGAGAACATTAGATTTAAGCTGAAAAGTGTTATTGATGCAACATATAGTCCTAGCATTGTCAATAATGATGTTTGAAAATTTAGGTAACTTTTTCTGTTTTTGAAACCCTTGTAAACCGGGGTATCAATGCATATCCAAACAATACATTTGCTGTAGCTAATACTATATCTTGCCAGACCATTTTTTATTGAATTGAGATTGTTTAATCTCTTGCAACATTCTTTTTTGCTTCGCAAAAAAGCTGGACTGAAAAAACTTTGTTTTTTCGTCTCAGTCTTCCTAACTTCGTTAGTAAGCCTGTGGAGAGAATTGAACTCTCGACCCCCAGTTTACAAAACTGATGCTCTACCCCTGAGCTACACAGGCATATACAAAATAGTTAGAAATAGATGATTTAAAAGAGTTTTTATCCTACTTTTCCTTTTCGACTTTGAGAACTCTTATCTCACAGAGTGAAAGGGGGTAAATCTTTTTCAAGATTAAGCTAAGGGGTTTTTGGAGTTTTCCTGTTAAAATGTCTCTAAACATTGTTTCTGCAGTCTTGTCTTTTGAGTATTCAATAAGCTCTTCTTTTACTTTTATTCTTAAAGCGTTCCTGACTGCTCTTGAAACTTTTCTTCTTGTTACCAGGAAAGGTTTTATCCTTATTGTTGCATCTTCACATTCACATGAAAAAGAGCTCTCAACATAGTTTGTACCTTTTCTGACCATTTTTCTTAAAAAATATGGGAGGATTTTGAATTCTTTTGGTATTGTTTTTGCCTCGTTATCCTCGACTTTTATTTTTAATTGTATCAAAGTATTTTTACCTCTAAGCAATCTCGTTAAATCATAGTTTATTATTCTGCCGTCTAGTTCTTTTAATTCAAAAGCGTAAAGCTGCGTTGTTGTGTTTAGCAATGGGATATCCACATCAAAAAACTTTTTCCTCTTTTTTGTTATTGCCATTGTAAGACACCTACGGTTTCTTCAGAAGTTCTATTTGAACTTCGCACTCTTAAGTTACCTTTCTTAAGAGCTGGACAGTCAACTTCCCTTGAAAATTTATTTTTAATCATTTTTATTCCTGTATTTGTTTTCCTACTCTTTTATTCCTTCTTCCTTGCCTGTATTTTGATTTATTACATACAGTGCAGGTATAGAGTATATTTGTTTTCTTGTTGGTTTTTGTTTTTCTTTTATTTTTTGATATTGCTGGCTTAGAACCCCATTTACCTTTATTTCCAATGCCTCTGCCTAATCCTCTAGCTTTGGCCCTTGTGATTGAACCTCTTGTCAGAGTTCCCCTCTTAAAACCAGTGCTGACTAGCTTTATTTTTTGATTTGTTTTTTTCTTACAATACGGACAAAATCTTTTTGTTGTTTTCGGGAACTTCATTGATAAAAGACACCTACGGTTTCTTTTATGAAGCTTCCCTTAAGAAACTACATAACTCACCGAGATGCACTCCGATTTGATAGAAACATGAGAAAAAGTTTATTTTTAAAGCTTTAGATTTTGGATTTTCTTCTAAACACCAAATAAGAGATAGCAATTATTAAAATAAAGGCAATAGTTGTGATTAGGCCTCTTATTATAAACCCATAGATTAAATCAAACAATCCAAACAAAGGCCAGCTGAGAATAACAAGTGGAGTCCATGTAATTCCAGAGCAGGAAATATCTGAAGGTTTTTCAAATGAACAGGTATAAATTTGATATAAAATTCCAAATATCAAATATAATGTTATAAAGACTATTACTGGCTTAATGTTTTTGTTCATGCAAAATTATGGCTTTTTAATTTATAAAATCATGGCCTCGCCCAGGATCGAACTGGGGCATTGTCCACGTCAAGGACATGGTCTACCATTAGCCTACGAGGCCTCTCAAAACCTACGGTTTTGCATCCCTCAAGCGACTTCCTTTTGAGAACCTCTGCGGGTTCCTCACACCTCCCGCACGTTATGCCTCCGAGGGAAGTCTATGCAAACTGAAATCAAAACCTGTGGTTTTATACAAAAAATCAAACTTTTAGAAATATTTAAATATAGCTGTTGTGTTTTTTTAACATGGTGAGATCAAGAAGTAGGAATGGCTTGTTTATACTCTTTTTAATATTTGGATTGTATTTTTTGAATTATGGATTTAGCTTTATTGCCCTACCAAAAGGAATGGATGTTGTTAATAAATGGATAATCGCTGCAGGCGGAGTTTTGATTCTTTTAGGTGGTATTAATTATCTTAGGGCAAGTAGATACACTGTGAGATACTAATTGTTTCTAATAAACTTTATATATATAATTTAACTGGTTTCTTCATGTTTGTAAAAAGAGGTAATAGATTAGGAAACTCACGACCTGACCTAGAGATTAATAAAATTTTGCCCAGGTCAAATCGTTCGCAGGTCACGATTTTCATTATTGTTGCAATACTTATAGTTGCATCTGTTGTGCTTTTTTTTGTATTTAAGAATAATGCTGCAAAACAAGAACCAATTACTGTTTCTGTTGATCCCGCTTATACTACTTTTTTAAGCTGTGTTGAAGATCAAGCTTCTAATGGCATTAAAGTTTTAGAAAGTCAAGGAGGTTATATCAATCCTCCAGAATTTGAGCCTGGTTCAAGGTATATGCCATTTTCTAATCAACTGGATTTTTTAGGAAATCCAATTCCTTATTGGTATTATGTCTCTGCAAACAACATACAGAAAGAACAAGTTCCTTCAAAAAGTGAGATGGAAACTCAAATAGCCAAATTTGTCGAGGGAAAAGCTAGAGACTGCGATTTTTCTTCTTATACTGCGCAAGGATATGAGATTACTCAAGGAGACCCTAAAGCTTCTGTCAGCATAAAAAATAATGAAGTAGATATTGACTTGAGCATGGATTTAGCGATAAACAAAACAGGCAGTAGTTCTTTCTTTAAGAATCATGCAATAGTCGTGAAGTCTAATCTTGGGGAACTTTACAATTCTGCGCTATCAGTCTATAACAAAGAACAGAGCGAGATGTTTTTGGAAAATTATAGCATAGACAATTTAAGACTTTATGCTCCAGTTGATGGTGTTGATCTTTTGTGTTCCCCTTTAACATGGAATGCAGACAAAGTTTTCGATGATCTGCAAAATGGAATACAGGCAAATACCTTGGCCATAAATGTAAAAAATGATAATTATTTTAAACCCAAATTTCAGAATGTTCCAGCTGATGTTCAAGTCAAGTTTCTTAATTCTAGAAATTGGACTTACAGCTTCGAGGTAAATCCAAGTGATGGGCCTCTGATGATGGCTAGCCCTGTGGGAAATCAACCTGGCTTTGGAATTTTAGGATTTTGTTATGTTCCTTACCATTTTGTTTATGATTTAAGATATCCTGTTTTAATTCAAGTTCAAAAAGGAGATGAAATTTTCCAATTCCCTGTTGCAATCGTGATTCTTGGAAACAAGCCAAGACAGCCGTTGAATGGTGAATCTGCAAATCTTGTGGCTTCTGATTTGTGCGCCAACAGCAATACAAAAACACAATTCAGCGTTCATGACAGCAGCCTTAAGAAGATAGACGCCGAAATTTTTTATGAGTGTTTAGGTGCCAGATGTGATCTTGGAAAAACTTCTAACGGAGCCTTAGAAAAAGAATTGCCTCAATGTGTAAACGGAATTGTAATAGCCAAGGCTGATGGATATAAAGATTCAAGAGAGATTTACACCAGTGTTGATGAAGGGCAAGTTCAGCTGATTATGAACAAAGTTTATCAAAAAAATGTGGATCTTAGAGTGGATGGAAAATCTTATCTTGGAAGTGCGATAATTTATTTTATTTCTGGAAATGATACCAAGACAGTTATTTATCCTGAACAAAAATCAGTTGAAGTTGGAGAGGGCCAATATGAAATTCAAGTTTATATTTATCAAAATTCTTCCTTGAAAATAGATTCTAATGTGACAACTCAATGTGTAAGTGTTCCTCGTGGCGGAGTTTTGGGAATTGTTGGATTTACCCAGAAAAAATGTTTCGATGTAGAAATTCCTTCTCAGATAATTTCTAATGCTCTAGCTGGGGGCGGTAAACAACCCTATTACATTCTACAAGGAGAGCTGGAAAATTCTCAGTTTATTGAAATTAATGCTGGTAGTTTGGCAACTCCGAAAACAATTGACGAGTTGCAAAATAATTATATTTTATTTGACACTAAAGGTTTGGATGTGAATTTTAAATGAGAGAAAAAAACTTTTTAATATTCAGCGTGGTTTTGTTAGCACTTGCCCTGACAAGTCTCGTTTCTGCTGAATATATGAAATCTGGAGTTCAATATGCAACTCAGGGTGCTATAAGTGGTTTTTTTGGGGGAGGAACAGCCCCTACAAATTATAATGCTTGTCAGGCTGGCCAGGATTTTATTGTGCAAGTTTCTCCAATCGGTTGCACTCCTGTTCCTGTCAGGAGTGATTTGTTACAAGACCAAAATAGTGCGGTTTTCTGTCCTTTGATGGCAACAAAAGTCAATCCTATGGTTAGTGTGAATGCGATAGACAGCATTCAATTTAGGTTGGACAAAGGATCAGATTATATAACTGGAGTTGACTTTTTGCCGGCTAAGGCTGCTTTGGGGATTAATAATCAATTAAACTCTCCAACTTTACAAAATATTGGATATGCTGTTATAGTTTTAAAACAACAAAAAAATTCTTCAAAAATGCCTGATTATGTGAATGGAAGTTTAATTGCAACTATAAGGTATAACATAGACAGCGCTTTTGGAGTTGGTGCCACGAGTTTTTATCTTCCAATAATTGCTGATGCCGACTGGAAAAATCAAAGAACAAAATATTCTTTCTTAAACGGGAAATTTTATCTTAAAGCAGAAGGGATTGATTCCAGCGGGGCCCAGATTTCAATTTATGACGATACAAGAAGAATTTCAACTTCCAATTTGAATAATGGGCAAAAATCTGGAACAATTTCCCTTCCAGGATTTGACTGTTATGGTGGACTTCAACTGAGTCTTAACGGACTTAGTGTTCCTGACACGAGAGCTAGCTTAGATGTTAATGGGCAGATTTATGAAGCTGCAATAGGAGAAAAGTTTTTTGACAATAAATGTACAGTCAGAGATTTAGGCAAATATGGAGTTTATGAAAGTGCAAGCATTAATTGCAATGCTGATAAAAGAGGAGAGAGTTTTGTTTTAACAAAATCTCCTAAAGTTAAACTGGATTTTCCTGGAGCTAAAGAGGATGGTTATAAAGTTGGTGATTATCTATTCAATTACACAGATAACGGAAAACTAGATAATGGAAAATTAAAAGGAGTTTATTTAGGATTTGTTGGAAGCGTTAATGATTCTAAAAAAGAGAGTGACCTTTTTGCTATGGTTGTCGAAGTTCCTCAAGTAAAAGAAAAATTAACAAGTGATGAGATTGCAAAAGTTGCCAGATTTGCTGAGTCTTATGAACCGCAAAAAGATTTAGTCAGTACTGGAGATTATATGCTCCAACATGGAAAAAGTATTTTTGGGTTTGTAACTGCAGCTATTGACTGGACTGTGGAAGGAAAAAGTTACCATTATATTAATCCTGCTAAGTCAGATACTATCAATGGTGTAACAGTTTCTTTAATTGGATTTGCAGGAGCAAAAGATTTTGACCTTTCAACCTTAAACCAAAATATCCAGGATTATTACACAAAAGCAAATGAGGATTATGACAAAATACTTGGAAGTTATTTGAATGAACAAAATGAAAACGGAATTAGCTATGGCGAGGCAGCTTTATACAACAAAATGGCTTTGGTAAACAGCTTGAGCCAGAAAAGAACTTTGATTGACCTTTGCGAGCAGTTTAAAGAGAATTACCCACAATCACAAAAAAACATAGATTTTTGTGAAAAAGATAAATTAGCAGACAGCGAATTATCCAGTTATTATATCTTGGTTAATGGAAAATTAAAACAAATTTCTTTGGATAATGTTTATTCTCCTAAATTTGAGGATTATGGTGCAGAGATACTAATAAATGGAGAAAAATATGATTTCAAGAAAGATGAAGTTAAGTATTTGGAAGCTGGGCAAACTTCTACTGGAACTTTAGACAAGACTCAATTTACCACTGCTGTAAAAAATACTTTTGGAGCACAATGTTCACAATATGCTAGTGATGTTTTCGATATTGCAAATAAGTATAGCGTTGATCCTTCAAGATTAATTTCTGTTATGAAAAAAGAGTCCAGCTGCAACGCTGACACTGCAGATTCAAGTGCTGGTGCTGTTGGATTGATGCAAATTTCCAGCTGGGATTTGTGCAAAAGTGCGCTAAAAATAAGCAGCTTAGGTGATTTAAGAGGAAAAAATAATGTTAACAAAAATATTGAATGTGGAGCAATAATATTGAGTTCTTATTACCAGACTTATGGACAGACTTCGTCTGTATCTTTATATCAAAACAGAGTTAAACGATATTGCCAAGATACAAATTATCAAACTAAATATTTGGAGTATCAAAGTTGGGATGCAGCATTAAGAGCTTACAACGGACTTGGGTGTACCCCTCCTGGTGCTGATGTGAATTATGTTGATGGTGTCAACCAAAATTACAACAACTTAAAGAGCGCAACACCAACTCTTGCAACAACTTCTGGTACTTCTGGAGCAAAATATGTCAAGCTTGCCGGAATTGGAGAAGATTATGTGGATGTTAGTATCTCTGGATTTTTTGGCACAAAAAGAATCACAAAAGGAGTTGTTGAAGATTTTGGAACAGGATATACATTTAATCTTCAATCAATCAATTTAAAGAAACTTGCTAAAGTAACTATTAATCCTCAAATACAAAATGCCGGTACTAGTGCAGTTGTTCCATTCAAGATTGGAATTGAGCAGAGTTTGATAAAATTGTCCCCTGAAAAAACTAAAGAGCAAATAGACAAAGTGAATAATTTAATTTCCAAGTGGCAGAGTGCTACAAACAAACTTGGAAATGTTGTGCAAGGAATGAATAAAGCATGTTTGGCGACTGGTGGGCTTTTGACTTTGAAGAATTTTCTAAGCGGCGAAGCGCTTGCAAGAAGCGCTGTCATGAGAAGTTCTGGAGGTTGGTATGAGAAATGCCAGGATTTAGTAAATCAACCTCAGTCTAAATATAAAAATGTTGATGTATGCTTATCTCAAAATGCCGATGCAATAGGCAAAGACGTTAAATCTTATGATGATGCTATAAATAAACAAAATACTGAGATTAAAAAATTAGAAGAACCTTATACAAAGACTGGAATTTTAGGGGCCAGAACAATTAATGATGATGATTTCTTAAAAGCTTATTTGGATAATGCTAAGCCAGAGATTACAAAGTGCTTAAATGACAGATATCCTAATGGAATAGACAATCATGGAAAAATAATCCAAGTTAAAGATTTCATGGCTTCTTTAAACAGCAACACAATATCTATTGGCGAAGTTAGAAACTTACAACTTAACTGCAGACTTGATGGTGGTTTGTTGGATGGAATGTCTAATAGTGTTTTGAAAAAAAGTGTTATTGATGTTAATACTAATTCTCAAGTTGTTAAAACAATTGGAGATGCTGAGAGTAGGTTTGGGGTTAAAGCAGATTATGGTGCTTCAAGAAAACTAACAGAAGTTTTAGTAAAAGAAGACCAAACACTTTCTCAGATAACAGGAATTAATCCTATTCCATATACTCTTCAACCAGACCAGCTTGCAAGAATATATGTTGATGAAGCAACAAGCAAAACATACCTTATTACATTGACTAAAGACTATGTTGTTGATCAAACATATGAAGTTGATAGCTTTGGGAATTTGCAGATGTCACAGGAAAAAAATCCTTTGTCTTTGAAATTTAAAAAATATGATTCATCAACTTATGCCCATCCTTACAAAAATCCTCAAGTGAGATATTTCGAGACAGATCCTTACAAAGGAATGCCCGCAATTGTTCCATTTGATATTGAAAAAGGATGGTATGTTTCTGTTAAACAAACTCTGCCTGTTTTAGGGGGCATTAGAGCTTATGATGAATCCGGAAGAGTGAATAGTTTCAATATCTGCAATGTTGGAGAAAATAACTTAGAAGAAAATATGGGTGGAGATGATAAATGCGAATTGATAAATCAAGGAACAGGGCAGCCTTATGGTCAGGTTTTTGGATTAATAGATTCTGATGCTAAAGTTCTTATTGATAAAGCTGTTGACGCCGTTAGCCAGGCAACCAGAGGTTATGGGGAACCAAAAGTAAGAATCGGAAAGAATACCTTTGATGTTGGCGAGCCAATGGTTGATATCCCCGATATAAAATGCCAAGACATAATGTCTCCAAGCGATTGCAAAATTTTATTTAATGTCTGCGACCCTGTTGTTTGTCCTTCATCAAGGTGCGATTTGGGAGGAAATTATCCTGTAAAAGATGTAATTCAGTCTGGAATTTCTGGAAGCATTGCGCTTTGCGCACCAAACTTTGTCGGATTTGGCGGAGATGTTTACATTCCAGTTTGTTTGAGCGGAGTTTATGCTGGAATGGATGGATGGCTTCAAATCCAAAAAGCTTATAGAGATTGTCTTCAAAATAGTTTGACTACAGGTCAGCTTACTGGAATTTGCGATGAGATTTACAGCTTGCATAGCTGTGAATTTTTCTGGAGGCAAGGGCTTCCTATTGCAAAGTATTTGGCTCCTAAAGTAATAGAAACAATTGCAGGACAGAGTGTCAAAGGTGGGGGAGAATATTTAAGTATAAAGAGTGCATTCGATAATGCTGGAAAGTCTGTTGATTACTTCACGCAATATTATGCTAAAAATTCATTTGCGGCATTCAAAGCAAGAAGCGCTGAACAAGTTGGAACAGCTGCCTGCAAGAATTTTATATCTATAGCTTATCCAAGCCTGAGCGGTTTTGTCAATGCTTTGACACAGCCAAATTCACCTGCTCAATTTAGCGGAAGATTTGACGAGATTCCTTACACAACTGCCACAAATCCTCCTCTATCTCAATACAAAGTTTCGTACTTTATTTATGCAGGAAATATAAGGGGAGCTTATTATCAGGTTTATTTAAAAGAGGGGGCTGAGAGCTCCTATTACCAAGATGCAGGCAATAGAAGAGTTGTTGCTGATGGCTATCTTGGGGCTGGAGAGAGAGTTGACCAGACTCCTGACTTTGTAGCACCTTCTGGATATAAACAACTTTGCATAAGAGTCAATGAACAGGAAACTTGCGGATTCAAGCAAGTCTCGACGGAGTTTGGCGTCAACTATGTGAAAGATTTGTACATGGCACAGCAGGCCAACAATACAAATATTCAGGGAACTAAAGAATGCATATCTGGAAGTCCAAGTTTGTACTCAGTTTTGAGCCCAAGTGTCGAGGGGGCTGCAAACGAAATTGCAAATCCTGCAATATACAATAGAGGAATCATAAGGATTTGCGCGACAGAAAATCCTGGAAGCGGAAGTGATCCTAATTATGGGATAGCTAATAAACAAAGATGGCGTGAGGTTGGAAAATGTGATGACAATATGAAATGCTGGCTCGATTCGAAAAGTGTTTCAGATGTTATTGATGTAAAAAATATAAGAGAAGGTGTTTTGAATAATACTGCTGCAAATGAATTGGAAAAGTTGATGAATGAGAATGGTTATATTAGTGATATAGATTATACAAATCTTATTAACACATTAAGCAAGACAAATGATCCTAATGAGAGAATAAAAGCTGTTGATGGAAATTTACCAAAGGTCTTTTTGAGCAATAAAAAAGCTGCATTGAACCTGATTAGAGGAGATGCTTATGCCGAGTTGGCGAAAGGATTGTTCTTAATTCCAAAACCTGTGAGCGATAATTCTGGAATTGATTTGAGCGGAACGATGGATAATAACCCGCAGGCATCAACATCTCAAGATGAAGATGTTTACAAACAGGAATTAAATGCAATTTCAGATGATGCTTTAGAAGATATCAATCGTGAGCTAATTGGAGAGGGTATAGATACAAGTGGTTTGTCTCAAGAAGAAATAATTCAAAAGTATGAAGAAATAATTCCTAAACTGACTGGAGGATACATCGACTTTACATTGGAAGAGGGAGGTTTGTCAAATCCAACTACCTCTTATTCTCTTGTAAATGGCCAGTGGAGTTTTTCGCTTGGAAGGACTATTTTTTTAGGAAGAACTGACTGGAAAAGTTATTTTGGAGATTATAAATTTAAAGAAGCAAATTTAAACAAACTTATTGGGTATGAAATTGGAACTTCATTCATGGTTGTTGATCTTAGGAACAAAGATTATGATGGGGCTGTGAAAATATTCTTAGACACTGTAAATTTTGAGAATGGTGCTGATGGAACAGCATGTATCTTTGATCAACTTAGGTGTGCAAAATTATCTACTGATGGCGTTGAATTTGGTTTTGGAAATGTTTTTAGATTTAAAGGTGAAATTGGTAATAAACCTCTTTATTTGAAATTTGTTGAATCTCCCCCTAGCCTGAATGTTGGAAAATGGTATTGGTCCAATGATGGAACAACATATTATCCATTTGTTATCATTGGTGATAATGGGGCTGCTGCTGTTTCTGGGCCTGGAGATTGGAGTTATTATAAACTTTGGATAATGGATTCTAATTTGTATCTTTTAGCTGGAGAGAACAAAGACTTTTATGAGGTGGCAAAAATAATTTTCAATTTTAATAGAAAATTAAAATACGACTTTGTTCAGAACAGGCAAATTGAAACACTCAAGCCTAGTGAGGCTAAACCTGTAATAAGAGAAGATAATATTATAACTTTAGGATTTTCTGACACTTTGAAAAAAGCAGCAGATGCTAAAATAATTAATTCTAAATGTGCTGATTTTGCTGCTAACATTCTTCAGTCTTCAAAAAATAATAACATTCCTGATCCTTTGCTTTTAGTTGCACTAATGCAAATAGAATCTGGTTGTGATAAAACAGCCAGTTCGGAAGGAAAGACCTTTAAAAAAGCAGATGGAACAAAATATGTTCTTACTTTTGAACTTGGGGCCTCTTATGGGCTTTTTGAAATTAGTGGTAGAACTTGGTGTGGCCAGTTTGGATTACCTCAAGATAGGGTTTCGTGCGTAAAAATGTTATTAGAAACTCCTCCGAAAAATATTGATGTTGGTGCGGCTATATTAAGCAAGTACTATGGGCAGTATAAAAATGGTGTTACATACAGTAAGTGCAACAGGAAAGTGAAATATTATGAATGGGATGCGGCGCTAAGAGCTTATAATGGATTTGGGTGTTACAAAGGTGCAGAATATTATGTCGAGAATGTCATGAAGATCTATAACAAGCTCGGGAAGATTGCTGAAGGGAAGAGTGCTTTAGCCACCAACGAAAAAAAAAATGACGAATTGACTGTGGCAACACTTTCTAAAAATCAATGCGTACAAGCCTTTGATAATTTAAACGATGTTAGATTTAGTTATGGAAGAAAAAAATTAATTTGGGATGAAAGAGCATATAATCTTGCTTTAGCTAAAAGTAATGATATGTATGAAAGGAATTATTATGATCATATCACTCCAGATGGAAAATATTTTTTTATTGATCTGAAGTCTAAATATGGATTTGTCCAAACCGAATATCTTGCTGAAAATATAGCAGCTGCAAGTGTTTATTCTAATGGTACCTTTGTGCCAGACATGACCTGCAATAAAGCGGTAGATGAGTTTTTGAATAGTCGTGCACATCGTTATTTTCTTCTTTATGTTAATGCCCCTGCTGGGGCGATAGGTTGTAACAATTATTTTTGCACGTTTTATACTGTTAATCCTGAAGGTTTTGCGACAGGGACAGTTACTTCAGCACAATCAAAAGAATTCTGGCAAAACGCTCCTTTACAACCTAGGGAAATTTAACTTAACGTTTTCTAAACCTTTTTATGGGGGAGACAGGATTCGAACCTGCGCAGACACTAAGTCAGTAGGTCCTAAGCCTACCCCATTTGACCGCTCTGGCACTCCCCCAATCTAGATTATCCATGTAATTTGATTTAAAAACTATTCCATAATATTCTTTGTTGTATTTTTTGTAAATCCATTTATCCTTTAATACTGGTATTTTTACACTTGAAAATAAATCTATTAAACCTAACCATAGCTCTTTGCTTGATGTAGATAATCCATAGCCTCTTTTTCTCTTTCCACCTTCTGTTGCCATTATTCCACTTAAAAACGCAATCCGCACATTTTTTTTTGATTTGGCTATATAATTTGGGATTTTTACTATGTTGCTTTTTTTCCCTATAGGTATTTGAAATACTTTATTAAATAAACTGTAAATTGATTTGTTATCAAGATTAATGTAATAAGTTTGCTTTCTGTTTTCCCTTATCTTTCTCAAATTTATACTAATGTCTTTATCAAAGAGTTTTTTGCATAATTTTACTATGTAAATAATTAATTCTTTATTTGAAAGTTCGATTGAAATTCTATACTTGGATTTATTTAAATGGCCATCTCCAATTATCACTCCTACTAAAAATGATAAATCTTCATCAAGTATTAATGGAATCTTAACAGGATTAGACAACCCAAACTTAGCTTTTGTGATTATTTCATTTTTGTTTTTTGAGATAATATTCAAACTATTTTGACTGTCAATAACTTCTTTTTGATAAGACATTCATTTTTTAAACCAAGCCCATTAATAAATGTTTTGTTGCCCAGCCTATTGTTCTATGTTTTCAATACAGGTTCAAATCCTGTACTCCGCATGCGAGGACACCAAGGTTTCCTTCGCTTAACCTTCCTTTTATTAGGCTGCTAGCTTTCCAGCTTCACTCCAATATCTTTGCCACTCTTTTAGATAAGGCATAAATCTGTCTAGTGTTTTTTGTTTACCTTCTCTTGAGCATATTGTTTTGAAGTTAGCAAGATATAATTCTTGTTTTTGGTTTCTTTTTGTCTCATCAGCATCAAAAATCATGTCTTCAACTTGTCCGAAAATAGTATTGCTGTGAGCACCGAATTCATATTTCTTTAATTGTTTGAATAATTCAACTAGCTGATCTGTTGCTTTCCAGCTGTCTCCCCAAGCCCACATTCCTCCAGGAAGAACTTTGTATCCAAGTTTTTCTACTTGTTCGTTAACTCTTTCTCTGAATTTTTCGTGTGATTCTCCATTTTTGTTCAAAATTGTTGCATTAGGAATATTTGCATAGCCCGCTAAGAATATATCTGATGTTGAACCTCCGTAAAGATTGTCTTGGTTGTTTTCCACAAGTTCTTTTATTGGAGTAATAATCACAGAATCTGTGTGGTCCCATTTACCATAATTGTGATTTTGGACTAAATGATTTAAAGAAAAGTGAATAGTTGGCCTTTTTGGAGAGGCATAAAATCTGTCTCCTTTTCGGTTAAATTCGCTGCTAGAAAATGCTCTTACAGCTACTAGATCATCGAGGCTAACACCTTTTTCAAGTAACCCTCTTAAATTTTGATATTCATCCATATATCTTGATAATTTTGAACTATTTAAATATTCCTTTTTGTTACTTTTCTTTAGTAGCTACAATAGAAAGATTTATAAATACCAATCTCTCATAAAAACTATGGAAAAACACAATCCAAACAGAGAAACTGCAAAAGGCTTAGCAAAGCTATTGTATGTTACAGGGCAGAATTTGAAAGATGTAATAAAATCTGACGCACGAGGATTTTACTATGTTAATGTTGATTTAATGATTGAACATGCAGATGCTATGGGCCGAGAAAATGGTGGAGTTAATTTTACAAGTTATGAATTAGAAAGTTTAAAAGGAAAGTATAGAAGTATCGCGGTTCCAACTCTAACACATCCTTTTAATAATGGAGCGCATATACTTACAAATAATGATTTAATTGGCTATGCTCAAACAGAAATTGGTTTAATAATTCCTAGTGAAATGTCTAAGACATTAAGTCAATTAACTGAAACCGATATTCCTAGCAATATGTTAAGTGCATTAAAAACAAAACCTTACACGCCACAATTTCCACTTAAAATATTGGTTTAATAAAATATGAAAGCAAAAAATTTACTAGCAACTTTAGGGATAATAGGAGCTTTAGCTTTGCCTATGGGATGCAGTGAAAGCTATGCTAAAAGAGAAGTAACCACAAGAAAACCCGAGATTAAAAAACATGGAATTATACAACATACGACTACTGATGAAGGGGCAGAAGTTTTAAGTGTACAGACTAATATTTTCGGTACGTATTATGAATATTGGGATGATGATAAAAATGGTTTTGTAAATAAAAGAATGAGAGTAGAACCTAGAGATGGGAGTGGTTACTTTACAACATATGCGGAGACTATTGAACAAATTTATCCAGAGAGTACTTTGAGTATGGCAGAATTAAAAAAAGAAGTGATGAGGAGATTCTTTTAAATAACATGGTATTCACACTTTTTAACACACAGAAGAAAAATCCTAACGAAGAATTGAGTCAATCGTTAGTTAGAGGTTTAGATGAGATTGAAAGAAGAAAAATTGATAGATTGGTTTTAACATTATATGAATCTGAACCAGATAAAAGTGTTTTTGGAAGATTTATTAATGCTTCTGAACATAATTATTATTCTCAAGATGTTTTAGATGAAAGCGAGTTAGATATGATTGATCAAGAAAAAAGTTATTCTATTATTTCTTTAGTAAGAGAAAACCCCTTTGGTCAAATTAGATATCCTTCAGCAGGTATAGAGGTTTTTCATAGAACACACGTTCATCCCTTTTTACCCAAGCTTGATAAGAGATCAAATTTCAATTATGTAAGTAAAGGCGGGATTTATCTTAGAGATGAATTTAAAGGCTTTATAGAAAATAATGTTTCTGGCGCATGGACTTCTGAAATAGTAGATGAGAGAGTAAGAAATGCAGTTGAAGAGTTCCAAACAAGACTGATAAAATCAAATTAAGAAAAATAAAAATTATTTCCTATTCTTGTAGACTACAGCCAGAATTATGGTTATGATGATTGCGCAAACAGCAAGAACTAAATTTGTTGTTCCGCCCCTGTAACCCATCAAGAAACCCAAAGCTATACCCAAAAATAGATTTGTTAGCTTGTTTATTTCAATACCTTTTTTTGCCATTTTACCTCTTTTTATTTTTATATAACCACCCAAAAAATAATCCTATAAACCAAAGGACAATTAATGAAGCTAAAGCCAAAAGAACCATCATGGCTGCCCCTAAATCACACATATCCCAATCACAATTGTAAGTGCTAAAAAATATTATCCATCCAATTATTCCAATACCTAACGCTATAAACCCTCCTCTAACAAGATAATTCCCTTTTTTTGCCATTTTACCTCTTTTTCTACGGACTAAATGTCCTTTTTATAAAGGATTTTATGATTTATAAATTATTTGATTTGAAATGTTTATCCCACCGCTATCACCCCGACCATCTCGCATCCCGAGTTTGAAATCAATGATAAAAATGCCAAACTCAAAATGCTCGCCCAGCCCCTAGTATGCTGCTGACGCAGGATTGATTTAGTATTAATGTAAAAACCTGTTTTGGTTGTCATAAAATTACTATTTACCACACTAACATTTTCATTAGCGAAAAATCTGACAAAGTCGATTTTGAGCAATATCAATCAGCGAGCGCATAGCGCGAGCGTAATTTAACAAATCTTATTTCTTTTTAGAAAATTCTTTTTCTTTTTGCCTTATTTTGTCTTCGAGGTCTAGTTTTTCAATCAGTTCTTTGTATCTGTTCCTGATTGTTACTTCAGTTATTCCTGCAATGTCTGCAACTTCCCTTTGTGTTTTCTTTTCGTCATTTATCAATGCTGCAACGTATAAGGCTGCTGCAGCAATTCCTGCAGGACCTCTTCCCGAAGTTAATTCAACTCCTTCTGCTTGTCTTAAAACCTTTAATGCGTCGTTTTGTGTTTTTGGAGAGAGATGCAACACTGAAGAAAATCTTGAGATATAATCTTTTGGAGAGCTTTGCTTTACTTTTATCCCTAGTTTTCTTATTATGAACCTATAAGTTCTTCCTATTTCTTTTCTCTCGACGTCGGATGCTGTTGCCATTTCGTCTAGGGTTCTTGGAATGTTGTATGACCTGCAAGCCGCGTATAGGCATGCCGCAATTACTGACTCCATGCTTCTTCCTCTTACTAAGCCTCTTTGTAGAACATAATTGTAAATCCTTGAGGCTTCGTCTTTAACCACATTTGGCAAGTTTAAGTAAGAAGCTATAACTCTTAACTCGGCCATTGCGAGCCTTAAGTTTCTTTCAATACTTGTTGAAACTCTTTCCTGCCATTTTTTTAATCTTAAGAATTTTCTTGTTTGTTTTGGGTCCAATCTATAAATATCTGAGATTTCTCCGACATTAGTCGTAAGACCTTTGTCGAATTTTTGGATTGAAGATGGTGCTCCACCTCTACCTTTTTTTTCTGATTTGTCAAATTTTCCCTGCAAATCCATTCCCGTATCAACCATTTTCTCTTCGATAACAAGACCGCAATCATTGCAGATTATTTCGCCTAAATGAGAATCAAAAGTCAGATTTACACTGTCGCATTCTGGGCATCTTTTCACACTTGTCATATTTAGAATTTTGGCGTTAGATTTATAAATCTTTCTATGTGTTTTTGCTTTAAAAAGCTTTTGGTTTGTGTTTTAATGTATAAGAAGTAAAAGTATGTTGTATGTCGAGATTACTTCACAAAAACACCATTGATAACACCTTCTTGAGAAGGCCTGTTTGTTATTCTTACTTTTCCAGAATCAGTTTGTACGATTGTTCCTTTTGTTATTATATTCTGTCTTGCAAGGAATCTGTTTGAAGGAGTTTCTAAAACATTTTTTATTTCAATTTTTTTCCCAGAAACATTTACAAACTTCCCTCTAAAAAAGAAAGATTTGATGTTTCCTCCTCTCACTCTCATTGTTTTTCTTTTTTCTTCTCCTAGCTTGACTATTCTTGGCTGTCCTTTTCTTTCGTAAAGTTTTTTCTTTCTTCTGACAATGTATCTTCCACCCGTTATTTTTCTTCCTGTTCTTGTTGACATAATTAAATGGGCTAAAAATGCTTTAAATAGGTTTCTGTTCAGGAATTTTTTATACGGGTCAATATGAATTTACGAAATGTTTATAAACGATTTACAACCAAAATAATTATGGTTAACGGTATTGAGAGGCCATTAGACTTGTTGAACAATTCTAAAGGTAAGGAAGTTTTGGTTTATCTGAAGGGTGACAAACAGTTCGTTGGGACTTTGTTAGCTTTTGATATCCACATCAACCTTGTGTTGGACAACATAAAAGAAATGGAGAAAGGCGAGATGAAAAGAAACCTCGGCCTGACTTTTTTAAGAGGAGATACGATAATCTTCATTTCTCCGGCTTCTACTGCATTAAAAAAGAATGAGTAATTAAGCGTTTTTACCTTATTTTCGCAAGGTGGATTTTCGGCGCTTTGAGTTAGCGGATGCTTTGAGATAAATTAATAAGGAAAAATTTGTTTTATAGGCTATGGGAAAGATTACTGAGGAAGGAAAGAAAGCTTATGTTAATGGAATGGCAAAAGATTTTGGACTAGACAGTATTGAAGCGTTAGCAAAAAAATTAGGTTTTGATAATCCAGATTTAATGGCAAAAGATTCTAATTTTGATAATATTTATGATTACTTTACAAAGAAAGGTTATGCTCATAGATATTTAGGTGTGCGAAGAAAACTTCTATCTAAAACAGTTGAAAATAGGCTAACATAAATAATTATCTCTTTTACTTTATTTCATAACTTTTATTAACTAATTTTCCCTCTACATCTCATGACAGAAAAAATAAAAATCACATTTTTGGGAACGGCTGACTCTGTGCCTAGCGCTAAGAGAAATCACACAGCCATTTTACTTAGCTACAAAGATGAAAATATTCTTGTTGATTGTGGTGAGGGAACTCAAAGGCAGTTTAGAATGGTTGGATTGAATCCTTGTAAAATTACAAAGATATTGATAACTCACTGGCATGGAGATCATGTTCTGGGAATTCCGGGATTATTGCAAACGCTTGCATTTAGCGGTTATAATAAAACTTTACATATTTACGGGCCAAAAGGAACTAAAGAATACATGAATGAGATGTTCAGAGTTTTTGCATTTTCAGGAAATATATCTCTTAAAGTTGAAGAAATTTCAAACGGAGTTTTTTTTGATAATGGAGAATTTTTTTTAGAGGCTGAAAGAATGCAACATGGTGTTCCTTGCAATGCTTACAACTTTGTTAAAAAAGGCCAAATAAGAATCGACAAAAAGAAATTGAAAAAATCAAAGATTAAAGAAGGTCCGCATTTGCAGGAATTAAAGAAAGGAAAAGATATTGTTTTCAACGGAAATAAATATTTTGCAAGAAATTTGACTTTTAGCGAGAAAGGCAAAAAGATATCATTTGTTTTAGATACGGGGGTCAATGAAAGAATAGCCCCTTTTGCAAAAGATGCTGATTTGTTGGTGATTGAATCTAGCTTTGATGCTGAATCTATGGCTAGGGCGAAAGAATACAATCATCTTACATGCGAACAGGGGGCAAATATCGCAAAGAAGGCTAAAGTTAACAAATTGGTCTTAACTCATGTTAGTCAGAGGTATGATAACAATCCTTTGAAGGTGCTGAAACAATCAAAAAAAATATTCAGAAATTCTTTTTTGGCTTCTGACTTTAATGTTTTTGAAGTGTAATAAAGCTTAAAAATTTGGGTTTTGTCTTTTTAGGATGAGAGAGTATACTGATCAAGATAATAGGAAAGATTTTGGATTGCCTTCGCACGTAGATTTTTATCCCTCACCCAAAGAAAGTTCGCATAGATACCAGCCTCCAATGAGAGACCAACCTAATGATTTTAGAAAATATAATCAAAGAAATTTTAGAATATCGAGTTCTAGAGTTAAATCTCGCAGTGCTTTGGCTCAATTGACATTAAAAGAGGAGTCTGACAATAAGTCACTTGTGGTTGATTGCGCAATTGGTAATAACTATTCTCTACAACCTAATTCAGACAACATCTTAGATTGTGACAATAATAACTCCTAACTCCAAAATGAAAAGGTTTTAAATATAGTTTTTTCTTCTAATTTTCAAGCCCGGGTAGCTCAGCCTGGATAGAGCACCTGCCTTCTAAGCAGGGGGTCGCAGGTTCAAATCCTGTCTCGGGCATATATGCAGAAAATAATTTTTGTTTGTAGACATAACAAATTTAGAAGTAAGGTAGCTGAAGCCATGTTCAATAAGCTAAACAAAAACAAAAATATCAAGGCTGAAAGCGCGGGGCTATTTGTTGATTCGGCTCATTTGTTTATTGAACCGATAGTTTTGGGCGAAATTGGGAGAAGAGGCTATAATATTGTCGGAAGCCCTAGGCAACTTACAAGAGAGCTGGCTGAGAAATTTGATAAGATAATAATTGTTGCCGATGACATTGATAAGGAATTCTTTTTTGACTTTAAAGGAAAAGTGATGCAATGGAATATTTCTGACTGTGACCCTTCTGATGTTGTCTGCATTGAAGACACAATTGATGATATTGAGAAAAGAGTTGAAGATTTTGTGTCATCTTTAGAATAATGCTGTTTGATCTTGATAATGTTTTTAAATGAATCATGTATTGTTTTTATATGTGTGAACAAAAGTGGGTTGTAATTTTGGCTTTGCTTTTTTTGATGCCAAATATTCTAGCTTCTACAATAGATCAATTTCATGAGGTATCTGAAGGACAGCGTTTGACTTTTGCTGAAAGACAAGATTCATGGGGAGTCACATGGAGTTATATAACTACAGATTCACAGCCTCCTACTCCTGCATTTAAGGGAATTCCTCCTGGTGTTGACAACTTAGGAGTGCCTCCAGGAGCAAATATGCATAAGGTTTTTGGATACTTGAAAACAGATAATTATTCTAGCAATGGGACTAATCTTGGATGCATATTGAACTGCAATATTACTGCCACATTTAATTGGACTCCAGGACATTGTCAGGCTATTCAGTCAAATTATACTTTCTACAACACAACCAGCAACACAACAAGAAAATATAATTACCATTTTAATTTATTGAAATGGAGAAGTGATCTACCTTTTCCTGGAGTTCCTATTGATACTATAATTGAAAAAATAGTTGTTTACAATGTTAATAGAGCTCCAACATTAAATGGAATTCCCATTTATACTTCGGTGAGGCCTTATAATGGAGTTTACCCTCCATTTAATATTCAGTTTGTTGCTTATGATGCTGATGAAGTGGAGTGTGGTGATGACAAAGTTAATCCTGTTATTTTCTTGGCTAATGGCACTGGTGCAACAATAACCAGAATAGGCAACAGCTCAACTTATATCTTTAATTGGGATCCAAGTTATGTTCCTCGTACTAGATATTATTTTAATTTTTCAACGAGTGACAAGTATAATGCTACTTCACAAAAACAAATGATCATCGATGTGTTTCCTCCAAAGTCTTTTGTAAAATATCCTCCTGTTTCTCAAGTAGCTCCTGATACAAATCCTCTTAATTAATTGTAGTTTTGAGCAGGCAAAACATTAAAAAGGATTACGAGATTAATTTTTCTGTACTATTTCGCGGAGGTGGCACAGCGGCTACTGCGGTTGCCTGCAAAGCAACTTTTCGTGGGTTCGAGTCCCACCCTCCGCTTTTTGGGTTTTGTTTTTTTATAAGGCAAGAAATAAAAAGCTAGAAACTTTTGAAACTACAATGGTGAAAAAAATATATCTAGTTCATGGGTGGGGAGGAAGCAGCCAAGAACCTTGGTTTAACTGGCTTAAGAAAGATATGGAAAAAAAGAAATTTGAAGTTCATGCTTTTGATATGCCTGATACGGAGAATCCTAAGATAAGTGAATGGGTTAATTATTTAAGAGAGAATATTGAAATTGATGAAATTGATGAGCATACTTATTTTGTTGGGCACAGTATCGGGTGCCAAACCATATTGCGATTTTTGGAGAAACTTCCTAAAAGTAAAAAAATTGGTGGATGTATATTTGTTGCTCCTTGGCTAGACCTAATTAATATTGGGTCGGAGGAACTTGAAATAGTCCAGCCATGGATAAATTCCAAAATAGACTTTGGAAGGATTTTAACTCACGATACCAAATTTTTCTGTATTTTTTCTGATAATGATCCATATGTCCATTTAGATGAAGCAAAAAAATTCAAAGATAAACTGGGTGCAAAGATAATTTTTAAAAAGAAACAAGGACATTTCAATTCTGAGTCTGGGGTGAAAGAAATTCCAGAAATTTTGCAGTTTTTGAGATAAAAAACTAAATCTTCTTCTCTTTTCTTAATTGATATAACTTAATCATTATTCCTAAAGTTGCTAATATACTCAAATAAAGTAAAAGATAGTCTGTTGTTGTCATATTATTTTCCAGAGACTTTTTTGTATCTTCTTTCAACTGCAATTAGGATTGTTGCAGCAAAGATTACTGCAATAAAAACATAAACGAATTTATTACTTTTCAGATAACTAAACCAGGCTATTCCATCCTGGTCTGGGCTAATCCCTCCAGTAATCCCTGTTCTTTTTGAAGCAGAATCATCTACTGCTCCAATTACGTTACCTGTTCCCGTTAGCTGTACATCTGACCTAATCAAAGAGGTCTCACCATCTGTGACCCTTAAATTATAGACTCCTTCTGGTGCTACCAGTCTGTATGACGCAGATTCGCCAATTCCCAGATTGGGAGTTTGAGTTCCTGTTGTTTCCCCAATTGTTATTTTTATTGTTCTTGTGTAAGGGGTGTTTCCAATGTTTTTTACAACAAGAGTCTCTCCCTGTAATTCAAAACTTACCAATTCTTTTCTTCCAATATTAAAAAATTCTATCGCTTCTGTATTTCCATTTGTGGCTCTTATTATTGCTTGCCCTGAACTTGCCTCATCTAATCTTATAGTTGCTATTTGTGTTGAGGAAACTGCTGACTTTGTTATTCTCTTTGCAGAGTCTTGTATTGTTATATCCACCTGGCCGTCAATAGGATTTCCAGAATTGTCATATAATGTTGCTTTGAAATTTATTGGATTTCCTGCTGAAATTTCCTTCCCATTTGGGAATTCTATTGTAATTGAATTAGCTGAAACTAAAGAAACAGCCAAGATTATTCCTAGAAAAAATAATATTTTTTTCATGTTTTTAATAGGCTTGATGCTTATTTAAAAGTTTTTGTTATATTCTAGAGAACAACAATGTTTAAATAAAAAATTGCGGTGTTTTTTGTACAAGGAGGTGAAAGAGATGAAAAGAAATTTGTTTTTTGGATTGTTGTTTTTATTTATAGTTATGATGGTTGTTTCTGCAAAGCCTTCTTCAGGAGTTTGTCCAATTCAACAGGACACAAATGTTGTTTTTTATGGTCAAACAGGGTTTGGAGGTGTAGGCGACTTAAGTAGGTCATGGATTCTCATTTTTTGGATTGGTGGAAACAGCAAGATCTTTCTGTTAAATATGCAATTCTTGATGCAAACGACATTAAGAGTGATTGCAATCTTGTTAATTATCCAAACGTCAAGGTTTACATACAGCCGGGAGGAAATGCTTACTACCAACAAAAACAGCTCGGCTCTGTTGGAAAAACTAACATAAATAATTATATCAATTCTGGAAGAGGATATGTTGGAATTTGCGCTGGGTTTTATTATGCTGCAGGAGACTATTATTGGCAAGGCAGTTACTACAACTGGCCTAATTTGCTTAATAAATATCCTACAGTTGAAGGTTCAATAACAAACATAGCTGACTATGATTCAAGTTCCGGATATGCTTTAACTACTTTAAGCAACGGGGAACAAATGATTTACTATGGGGGCCCAACTCGTGGTTGGAGACAAACTCCTAGCAGTTTTCCTGGACAAGCTTTAATGTCTTTCGCAAGTATTTCTAACAACTTACCAGCTTCTATAGAATACAACAACATGCTTTTGATGAGCGTACATGCAGAGGCTTATGAAAATGACGGGATTTATGGACTTACAACAAATCAGAGAGTAAGGAATTATATTTGGTTCGCAAATGCAATCAATAATGTTTCAGGAACAAGCTTTTATGTTCCTGTTTTGCCTAGTTCTGCTGTTTGCGGGAATGGGATTTGCGAAGCGGGAGAGGATAGTTATTCATGTCCTGCAGATTGTTATGTAAGCTCAGGAAATGTGACAAACATTTTTTATGATGATTTTGAATCTGGATTGGGCAACTGGGCAACAACTGCTGTTTCTGGAGGAAATTCTTGGAACATTGCTACAACAGATCCTTATCAGGGAAGCTATGCAGAGTCAAATCCAATGTCTACAACAGATCCTGCTTCAATATTAGAGAAGGGGATTTCGACTGTTGGCTATGGAAACATAAAAGTCAGCTATTATAGGAAGCTTGTCGGATTAGACATAGCTGATGAATTCCAAGCTAAGTGGTTTGACGGCGTAAATTGGAATATTTTAGAGCAAACTGGAAGCAATTCTGCCGACGATGTAAGCTATTTGTATAAAGAGTTTAATATTCTAGCAATGGCTTACAACAACTCTAACTTTAAGATAAGATTCGAGTGTACAGCCGGCGCTGTTTCAGAATTCTGCAGAGTTGATAATGTCTTGGTTTCAGGACAATAATCTTTATTTTATTCTTTTTTCTTTTTCTTTTTTATTTACTTGGAAACGTTTAAATACTTTAAATGGTACTATAAAAAGTATGGTGAAAAGTAGATTAAAAAGTACTGTAAAAAGTGCGATTAATCGTGCTATAATTAAGGAGGCCATAATAAAGACAATTGTGGGTTCAGAAAAACCACTTTCTACAGAAGAAATAGCAAAAAATCTATCTAAATCTTGGCATACCATTATTCGTTATTGTTTGGATTTAACAAACGAAGACAAACTCGTTAAGTTTGAAATTGGGAGGATAAGTGTCTGGCAAATTAAAAAATGAAAAAAATAGCGATTAAGAATGAAAAGCAATTTGCAACTTGGTTTAAAAAGAACTTTAAAAAAATTGGTTACTCAAAAATTATTAGAGGAGACATTTCAAAATGTCCAGATTTTGTTATGTTAAAAAATGGAAAAGAGGTGAGGGTTGAATTGGAAACTACTTCTTCCAATTTCATTGCCCATAAACACTCTTATGACGATGTTGATGAGATTGTTTGTTTAGTTAAAGATGTTAAATTAGATAAGCCGGTGATAGTTGTTGATGAATTAAAATATGAAGGAAAAATGAAAGTTACACTAAGCATAGATAGTAAGACATATTCCGAATTCCAAAAATATTGTGAAGATCATGCCATAATGCTTTTTAAAAAGATTGAGCTGGCAATCAAAGATATTATGAAAAAAAAGAGGGTCTTGATGTTTTTTTTGTTTTCTTTTATTTTAATTTTTTCTTTGCAAGGAATTCTTGGCGACCAAATATTCTTTGATGGATTTGAATCTGGGGGAGTGGCCAATTGGACTTTATGGAGCAATGCTGGGGCAAACACAAACTGGACTGCTTCTTCGGTAGATCCTGCTTCTGGATTATTCCATGCTAATGGGAATCCAAGGACAACGAATGATCCTGGAATAGTGATGAATCGAAGCATGAGCACTTTAGGATATCAAAATATCACTCTTAATTATTCCAGAAAACTTAACATTGGAACAGCTCTTAAGACATTCAGAGTCAGATGGTATAATGGTAGCACTTGGGCCATTTTGGAAAATGCAAATAACACTGTGGATTCCGTTTATCTAAATAAGAGTTTTGTTTTTCCGTCTTCTGCTAGCAATAATTCAAATTTTAAAATAAGTTTTGAGTGCACAGAAGGCACAACGACTGATTTTTGCAGGGTCGATAATGTGAACATAACTGGAAACAGCATCGCTTCAAATACTGCTCTAGGAGTAACAATAAATTCGCCTACAAATTTGACTTTTAATGCATCAACTTTGAATCTGAATGTTAGCGTCACTGGCTCAAATATAAGCAGTGTCTGGATTTCTTTAGATGGTGGGCAAAATATTACTTATGCGCATAGAAATGGCACAATAGACTTTGGATATCTTGACTTAACTTTTGTTGACGATTTTGATTCTTATTCTGAAGGAAGCAACGCCAGCCCAGTGTGGGATGTCAAGCCCTGGTTTCAAACAGCAATAATAGAGAATAGGACTTACAAACTTTATAACGAGACTGCATTAATTGATGCATTGGCTTCTATAAACGGTTTTAGTCAGCTGGATTATTGGGCTTCTGCAAAGGTTAGGGTTCCAAGCGGCTCAAATGGAAGTGCTTATCTGACTCCGAGATTTGGCGATGTAAATAACAAGTATGAGATCGCTCTGGATTATGATTTCAGCTCTATCAATATAAATAAAGCCGTGAATGGAAATTGGTCTAGTCTGGCTGCTTTGTGGACAGGGAATTTACCAACGCCTGTTTTTGTTAGCAAGAACGAGTGGCATTTACTTGGCTCTAGGGTGAAAGGGAACAATATTTCTGCTTATGTCGATGGGCAATTAGCATTGAACGTTACAGATTCAGATTTGAACAATGCAACTTTTTCAGGATTTTCTTTGATAGCTCTGGATGACGTGGCCCTTCACACGGCTTATTTTGACGATTTAGAAATTCATAAGGAACTAACTTATGGTTCGCATACTTTAACTGTTTATGTAAACAACACTAATGGAGAAATTAATTCAAGTGCTGTGACTTTCTTTATAAACACTAGTAGTCAAATCCCATTTTTCTCTAATTATTCTGAGAGTCCCTCTAATAATTCTAATTATTCTCAAGGGCAGTTTTATGAATTTAATGTTACAATAACCAGCACTAATGTTTCTGCTGTGAAAATAAACTTTAATGGGACTAACTATACGGCTATATACTCAATGGGAAGCAGTGTCTACTCTTTTAACAGATCTGATTTAGCTGCTGGCACTTACACTTATTATTGGTGGGCCAACGACAGTTTTGGAAATACAAATACAAGCTCTAGCAGAGATTATGCTGTGACAAAGGCATCAACAACAACCAATATCATTGCGGTTCCTAGTTCTCCTATAATCTATGGAACGCAAAGTAATTTCTCATGTTCCAACTCTGCCGGGCTTTCAACAACCTTATACATTGATGGAACAGATAAATCAAGCGAAAAAAACATTAATTTAACGAGAGCTGCAGGCAGTTACATTGTCAATTGCACTTCTGTCACCAACCAAAATTATTCTGCAAGTTCTCAACAGTCTGCCTATGTTATCAATAATGCCTCTGGCCAGGTCGGATTATCCCTCAATGGTGTTGCAGATAACTTAAGTTTAGTTTACCCAAGTCAGATAAACGCTTCAGCTTTAACGCTTTACGGAGCGATAATCATTTATAGGAATGGCGTTGATGTTACTTCGCAAAACAACCAAAATGTAAGCCTGGGGGCCGATTATTATAATTATACTGCTGTAAGCTATGGAGATGCGAATCATAGTTCAGCCAGTTTAACTTATTGGGTTAATGTAACGCAAAACAGCTCTGAAATATTCTTATATCTAAATAATTCTAGATTAAATATCACTATTGCTCAAGGGAATACTATTTCCATAAATTCAACACTGCAACAAGGACAGGGAAATATATTTGTTTATAATGGAGGAAGCTTGATTTACTGGGGAGATTCTCCATCATATAACTTTACAACTTTTTCATCTTTTGGGCTTTATAATGTAACTGCAATATACCAACAAACACAAAACTATACAGGTTCTTTTGAAACTTGGTTCGTAAATGTTACAGGAACTTCACAGAATTTGACAGCCACAACTCCTCAAATAAAATTGTTTTATCCAAGCTATGTCTCGACTTATGGAGATAATGCTGCAATTCCATTAAACTTTTCTGTTGCTGGGAATAACACGCTTTCTTGTTGGTATACCTTTGATGGTTTGAACAATATTTCAATTCCAGGCTGCTTAAACACAACTTTCTTGAAGTCTGATGGATTATACAACCTAACAGTTTATGCAAATGAAAGCGTGCAAGGGTTGCAGAACTTTACGGCGAAGAGATTTTATGTAAACAACAACAATCCTACGATCCATTTACTTTCCCCTGAAAATGAATTTTACACAAATAGAAGTTTGGTTAATTTTAGCTACATTCCAACATCGTTGAATTTAAGCCTTTGCGAATTGTGGGGGAATTTTAGTGGAATGTTTTCATTAAATCAATCCAACAATAGTGTTATTTCTGATGTAGCGCAATTATTCCAAAATCGAGAATTAGGTGATGGAGCATATTCTTGGGCGGTTGCCTGTAATGCAAGCGGAAATTATTCAATCACCGGTAATAGGACTTTTTTTGTGGACAATAACGCTCCAAATGTGACTCTGACAAATTCAGTCTCTGGAACGCAGTCTTCTGCAGGTGTTAATTTTGAATATTTAATCAATGATTCAAGTCCAACAACTTGCTTATTCAATGTGACCTCAATCTCCAGTGGCAGTGTTGTCTTCAGCAACCTGACACAGAGATGTGACAATATAATTTTGGTTTTTAACGTTGAGAATTTAACTAATGGTGAATATCAATCAAATTTTGTTGCAACTGATGCTGCAGGAAACTCACAAACTTCAACAGCTACCTTTACAGTTGTGGTTAATTCAGTCACTACTTCTTCCGGTGGAGGCGGTGGCGGGGGCGGAGGAGCCATTCCATTAAGGTTTGGATTGTCAATAAGCAATATCACTGACATAAATGTCAACAATGTTGGAATAAAGAAAATTTTGAGTTTAAAAGCAAAAAATACTGGAACAGGCTATCTTAATGATTGCACTTTTAAGAGCAAAGGCGCATTCGCTTCATGGACGACAAAAACTGAAACTAAAGGACTGGCTGCGGGAGAAGGATACGAATTTATTTTTGATGTGAACATTCCTGAAAAAACTGTCTCTGGAAATTACAAGATTGAATTGGAAGTGGTCTGCAAAGAAGCTAACGCTTCTACGTCATTTAACATAGCAATCACAGACAAGGCTTTGGACTTTACATTGGACGGCGTTGAAAGAAGCGGACAGGACAAAGTCAAGGTAGATTATTCCATTGGAGAACTTTTGGGAAAAGACCAGAATGTTGACATACAGTTTTTCCTTTATGACAAGGATGGTAAAAAAATAGGAGAGATTAATGAGACAAGATTTGTCAATAAAAGCTCCAAAGAACAGTTTGAAAATTTTATTCCAATTCCTTCTGACCTTCAAGGTGAAATTGGCCTGTTAATAAATTTCAATTCTGAAAAGTATTCTGGATTTGTGCAGGAAAAAGTCATTCTTGGAAGCTCAATTAGCGGTTTTACTATTCTTGACAGACTTGGCGGACGTGATAATGTCTTTAGTGTCTTAATTGTCATATTATTTTTAGCATTTGCTTTCTTTATTGTCAGAAGGATAAGAAGGCATAATGAATCTGTGAAGCATCATACCAGAAAAATGATAAGTTCCTATGTCAAAAAGAGAAAAGGCTAATTTTTTACTTTGATTCTGCCAATAGAAACTTTTTTGTTTAAACGCTTTAATTTGGATTCAACATCTTTTTTGTCTTTTGTTAATTTTCTTAATATTTTTGCCTCTTTTCTTTTGATATCTATTATCTCTTTTTCTTTTACTTCTGTTTTTCTTTTATCATTATTGGAAACTCTCTTTTTTATTAATAAGTACACAAGAATTATTACAAGTATAATCACAATTACAATTGTGGACATATTAATATCACTATAATTTACCATATTATCTTCTTTTCTTTGATAGGTTTCTTTTATATAAAAAACTATCTTTTTTTCTTTAGTGTAAAGATTATTAATATTATAAGTATGATTATAACAATAACTAACATTATATTCTGCCAGCTCATATGTTCTTCAGATACGACATTAAACCATGTGGAACTGCTTGCTGTTTCGTTGTCATAGTTTGCTTTGGCCTGTAGAATATAGTTTCCTAACTTTGCAGAAGATGGGATTTTTATTTCTTTTACAAAACTTGTCTGGGTTTCTACGGCGATGCTTTCATCTTCCCTTGAAATGATATTTTCGTCCATGTCTTTGATTGTGTAGGTTACTTCTGTATCAACTCTGCCTGTTTTACCCAAGCTGAATATTTGTATATTTGCAAAGATTTCTCCGCCAGGTGCTACGTTTAGGAATGCTTTAGGTATTTCTATTTTCAAATCAAACAAAGCTTTTTTGGAGCTGACATCAATAGCCATTAAAATTTCTTTTTTCATACTCTCTGTGCTTATAATTATTTTACCAAGATATAAACCCGGAGCAGTAGTTACTCTTGCCAGAAGGTATAATGGAATTGTTTTTGATTCGCCAGGATTTAAAACAACCATATCTTCTCCTCTTACTACAAAATCGGTAAAGAGATTTTCTATTTCAACTTTTATAGTCTGACTTCCTGGATTGGTTATTATGATTTCTTCTGTTTTAACCTCTCCTTGCTTCAATTTTATAGTTATCTTTTCTTGGTCTAGCGTGAAATTGTCTGAGGCTTTTTGTGCGCTGCCTCCTCCACCTCCAGAGGAACTTACTACTGAGCCTGTTTGAGAACTGGCTGGTGTTTCTTCTGTGGTGTAAGTTGAAAATTGAGTTACAGTGAAAGTTAATATTCCGTTAGAATAACTTTGTGTGGAACAAATTGATGCAGGACAAACTGCTCCATCTTTTAAAATTCTTGGATTTGTAAATATTAAATTATATAGAGTTAGAGTTGCGGATTTGTTTAAGTTTGGAAGGGCTGTTGAATTTATTTCTATTCTATTGAATGAGATGTTTGTGTTGGTGTCTAAATCAAGTTCACTGTCGCTTGAGTTTAAATCGTCCGTCAAATTTATCAGCTCATCAAAGTGGATTTTTCCATAATCAGTCTTTTCTAAAACTAGACCATTAAGATCTTGGATTTCATTGTAGCCGGAAATATTCAAGTTGGTTGAATTTCCCTTGTAGAGTCCTGAAAATTCTTCATAATGTACCGTAAATTTAGAAAGATTTACAAAGAAACTTACGTTTTTTGCTGTAAGTCCATAGGTGTTATTTGCATATAGATAAATGGTGTGACTTCCAGAACTTACGTTAAAATAAGTTGAAGACGTGATTGTCGTATTTGCAGAATTGTCTATATTGTAGAATATGTAACTCGCATAACGAGATGTGAAATTTAATAAAAGAGACTGGTTGTTAAAGTAAGTATCATTTTTTGGAGTTATTATTGTCAATTCTGGAGGACCGACAACGCTTATGTTTATGGCCACGTTCGAGCTGACTGCTTCTCCAACAGGCTTCCCTCTTTCAGCTATCCTCATAGAAACCAGTATTAAAAGAAGCAATAAAATTGAGCATCCAAATACCACCCATCTTTTCATAAATTAAATACACTTAAAATATATTTAAACCTATTGCGATTGTTTTTTCACTTGCTTTTTGGCTTTCATTACAAGGAAGAATATTATAATCACAACTATCAAAATAGCGATTATCAACCATATTGCAGTGTTAGTTGTTTCTTTTGGCTGTTCTTTTGGAGTTGCTGAAGTGTTTACGCCTTGGCTTATCACCACTATAGGTATGTTTGTCGTGAAACCGCTTGCAACCTGTACCATTTGACCTGAGCCGGAAGCAATTTGCTGGAAGGATACAGTTACTGTGTAAGAATCTCCCGCTTTTGCGTTTGAAGGAATGTCTATTTTAACATTTACAGGAACATCATCCTTTCCAAAAGGGACAAAGTAATTCAGATTTTTGTCAATCAAAGTGGCCACTCCTGCATTGTTTGTCAAATTTGCGATTAGCGTTATATCTTCATTCCCAACCATATTCTGGAGCGTCAGTGCAACTGTTTTTGATTCTCCAGGAGTCATTGTCAATGGATCGCTAGCCCAGTATGGTGTTACAACTCCTGAAGCGCTGGCATATGAAATTGCTAGAATTCCAAAGAGGAATAACAATCCAATTTTTGTGTATTTTGTGTTTATCATTTTATTTTTATGCTACTGCAACACTCCAAGCACCATACGCAGATGACGAATATGATTGCTGGCTTATTGATGGGGGAAGCCCTTTAAGGCAGAAATAAATCTGTTCCTGCCCCGATGTCTCATTATTGTTATTTATAGAATTGTTCCCTTTGAATAATATAGACGAAGTGACATTTGTCGATGTTGCGTTAACCATTGCTGTTCCCGTACATCCTTGCGAGGTATTTTCAACTGTGAAATTTGCAGCATATATAAAGTCAGTAATTGTCGTTTCACCTCTAAGGTTGTATGATGTAACGTTGACACTTAGCGCATTTGCATTACCTGTATTGTTAACGATGATTGGATCATTATTTGAACCAACATCTGTGTCGGTAGATGAAAGTGTCTGCCATGTCATTGCTGTTGGAGACATTGCCATTGCCGTAAGCAAATTGTAGGTGAAAGTTGGTGTTGAATTTGTAGCGTACCCTCCATTTTTATCAGTTATTGTTGTGTTGACTGTCCATGCACCATTCACATCATAATAGTACATGTTTATAGTGCATGTAAAATTAATATTATTTCCTACACCAACAGAAAGATTTATGCAAGAAGTATTTGATCTTGTGGTTTCGCTTGCTTTCTGAAAATAGGCTGTTGCGGTGCTCGTGTTAATGTTCGAAGCTCCGTCAGTGTCTGTTGCGGTGAAATTAAAAGTTATTGACTTTGTTGTTGATTCTGTCGGGTTTTGTGCAGAGATTGCATTAACTATTGGGATTGTTGGGGCTGAATTTCCCAAAGTAATGTTTAGTGTTGTGGTGCTGCTTGTTGCAAATCCAGTTATCTCTGCTACTTTGTTAAAAAAGTTAGTATGATTTAAAACCAATATTAAGAATATCAGCAGAACAGCTCCAGCAATAAAATACACTCCTCCTTTACCCATCAAGGTTTTAGTCATTTTTCCTTTTTAAATATTATTGTTATTCAGCTTCTTTGCCGCCCTTGCATAAATTGTCCATATGTTCCTTTGGTCTCTTGAAAGCAGACTGGCTATCTCAACAAATTTCATTTGTTTGGCTTTTAGGTATACAACGAGAGATTCTAATGTGGTTAAGTTTTTGTTCTTGAAAATTTCTATTGGAATTTTTGCCCCTTCTTTAACATCAAAAGGTTCTTTTTGCTTTTTCACTGACTTTTTGTAAGAAGTCCAAATGGTTCTTTCATCTCTTCCTATCATATCTGAAATCTCTTTGTAGTTCATGTTTAGATTTTCTTTCATGTATTTGACAATCGTCTCTAAACCTCCAAGGTTTTTTGAGAATATTGTTGCAGGTATGTTCACTTCTTTAGTATTGTTCAGTATTTCTACAATCTCTTTTTTGCTTATCTTGTGTTTTTCTTTTAGCTTGTCAATTATAATGTTGACCATTTCCTTCTTATTCAAGGAATATTCTTCCTTTAACTCTTCTAAAATAAGTTCAAGTGCTTCTATTAATTTGTCATCTTTTACATTTTTCTTCTTCTTTTTTCTTGGAATCAACAAGACCAAACTTATTCTTATAACCCAAGCACCATACGCAGATGACGAATATGATTGCTGGCTTATTGATGGGGGAAGCCCTTTAAGGCAGAAATAAATCTGTTCCTGCCCCGATGTCTCATTATTGTTATTTATAGAATTGTTCCCTTTGAATAATATAGACGAAGTGACATTTGTCGATGTTGCGTTAACCATTGCTGTTCCCGTACATCCTTGCGAGGTATTTTCAACTGTGAAATTTGCAGCATATATAAAGTCAGTAATTGTCGTTTCACCTCTAAGGTTGTATGATGTAACGTTGACACTTAGCGCATTTGCATTACCTGTATTGTTAACGATGATTGGATCATTATTTGAACCAACATCTGTGTCGGTAGATGAAAGTGTCTGCCATGTCATTGCTGTTGGAGACATTGCCATTGCCGTAAGCAAATTGTAGGTGAAAGCTTCTGAAGAATTTTCAACATATAATCCGGTGTTATCCTGAACGGTAGCATTTATTGTCCATGCGCCATTCAAATCAAAATACCACATGTCTATTGTGCATGTAAAATTAATATCGTTTCCAGAGGCGGCTGTTTGATTTATACAAGAAGTATTTGATCTTGTTGTTTCCCCTGCTTTTTGAAAATATGCTCTTGCAGTGCTTATGTTCACAGTTGATCCTCCATTCAAATCTGTTGCAGTGAAATTAAAAGTTATTGACTTTGTTGTTGATTCTGTTGGGTTTTGTGCAGAGATTACATTAACTATTGGGATTGTTGGGGCTACTTGGCTGATTATATTAACAACAAAACTATTGTTCAATCCAAGATTATTTGCAGAATCATTTGCATAAACATTTATTATTTTATTGCCATCCGCAAGATTTGTTAAAGGTATAGATGTGGTGTTACACCATCCATTAGAAACAGCCAGCGTTGTATTTGTTCCGTTCACTTCAATATTACAGAAACTAGGGGGGGTTGTTGCGTCAATTACAGAGATATTCAACGTTAGAGTATCTGTGTTTTGCTTTTGGGTGGCATTTGTGTAGACTGGCAAAGTAATTGTCGGTGCTGTTGTGTCAATCCAGACTGCATAAGAATTATTTAAAGCCAAATTTCCAGCACTATCGTTGGCGTAAGCATTTATTGTCTGATTTCCGTCTGCAATTCCCGTCAATGCATAAGTTCCGTTGCACCATCCACCAGATGCTGCAACTGTCTGGTTTGCATTGCCATTTACATTTATCGAGCAGTATGAAGCCCCAACTCCTACGTCTGAGATTGATAAATTGAATGTCAGGCTTTGGGTGTTTTGTTTTTGAGTTGCGTTCGTGTAAACTGGCAAGGTTATTGTTGGTGCTGCGTTTTGGATTGTGTAAGCTTGTAAAGTTGTAACATTCCAATTATTTGATGAATCGTTTGCGTATTGTTTCCACCCTATTGTTTTTCCTTCGCATTCATTTGGCACTGTCCAGCTCATGTTACTCCAGTTAGTTGTTCCTGCAAAAGTTGAGTTTATTGTGACATTTGCAAGAGTGTTACAGCTTGCGCCTGTGGAATTAATCTCTAAAATCACATAACTTAGCTGAGTGTCGTCTGTCCAATTTGTGTTGTGCGAAACTGTTGAGCCTGGAAGAGGGTTTGAGTCGTTTGTCAAGGGATTGCTATAATTTGGGGCTGCTACATCTGGATCAGGCGTTGTTTTATTGACTACAAAATCATCAACCCATAAATTTTCTCCGGAGCCAAGAACTGCGTTGAATCTTACTCTAAAATTGGACTTGAAATATTGGCTGTCAGATGTAGTGAAACTTACCCATTGCCAGGTGTCTTCTGTTCCGCTTTCAAGGGATTCAGTTATTGCGTCATAAGCTGAGCCGTCAAAGAAATAAAAGTCTATATCTGTTGCATCTAAATCATCATCCATAAACCAAAAACTCACATTTATGAATGTTGCATCGCTAGTGTCAATGTCGTCTGTTATTAAATCGCCCTCATTTCCATTAGAAGCCAGCACAGATTGTGCTCCTGCATGTTTTTGCGCTGTTGATATATCCCAAGTCGTAGCACCATTCCCATCCCATTTAGCTAAAGCAGACTCAAAATCATCTGAAAATATACTAGTAATCGGATCAACTATATAATCAAATTCGATACTTCCTCCAACAACTTTTAAGTCAAATGTGTCTTGAGAACTTTGCAAGTTTGTTAAGAATATTTTATTATCTTGGTTCGAATTTATCGAGGAGAATTCTGCAATCTTTGTTGTTTGATTTAATTCATAGACCTCAATCCTTGGATTTCCAGAGATTACTCTTGGAAATAGAGTTATATCATTTTCTGAAGTTAAATTTTTTTCAAATGTAACTCTTACATAATCTTGATTTGAGATTTCTTCACTCCATACATTGTCAAGAGTTTTTACTTGATCGTAAATATTGGAGATGAAAGTTTTATCTTTGTATAAATGTTCAGCCTTGGTTATCACGATAATATCAAAGGTCTGGTTTGAAAGATGAGGAACAATCCATTCAATGTAATCATAAATTCCATTTCCATCTTTATCTTGGACATTTTCTGGAGAGATATAGGCATTTTGCTCTTCCCAGAAGATTTTTACTGTCGAAGGATTTTTTATGTTTAAATTTTCGCTGAGATTAGCAAAAGCCAAGACATCAGTGTAGTGGACATTATCTGGCGAGGAAATTTTTATTTTTTTCCCTCTCGAGATTTGTTCTTCTACAACAGATGGAGCAGGAGTTTCATAACTTATTTCATAGTCTCCTGGATTATCTTGAATTGTTACCTCTTTATCTTGAGCTAGATTGTCAACGTTAAACTTAGTTTTTCCCCCTTGCGAGTTTAATGTTTCTATCTTTTCTGCTTCTTTTGGAATTTTGACATTTGGATTTTTTTCTTCAGCAATAAATCTTTTTGTCCATTTTACTGGCTGACCTAAAATCGCTCTGCTTTGGGTTGTTGTTATCCTTTCTTCAGCAATGGTGTTATTTTTTTCTGAAGTTATGTTTGTTTCTGGCGTGATATTGGTTTTTGGCTCTTCCTGAATAATTTCTTTCAGCGTTTGATACTTGGCTGATTCTAAAAATAATTCTGCGTTGTCTATCTCAATCCTTAAATTGTAAGAAGTTTTGCTGAGATTCAATCCTGTGAGGTCGCAAGTTTCTTCACAGATGTTTGCAAATTTTTTTGTCATTTCTTTTTCGATTATGTTAACTTGGCTTTCATTTCCTTTTTCAGTTTGGTCTTGCGAGACGTTAGTTGTGTTTTCAGAGGAAGGAGACTCCCCTTGGAAAGGACTCGACTCGTTTGAATCATTTTGAGGAGTCTCATTTATTCCTTCTGAATTTGAAATTGATGCACCTGTGATATAGTCTGTTTCTTTTATTTTTGTACTATCTAGAATTAACAAATTATCAAGATAAATTTTAACTGAGCCCTTTACTTTTATTAATCCGCTTAGTTTTAGATATCCAAGTTGCCCAAAATTTTCTGGCTTCCATTCATAATTTGTTGATTCATTAAAATTTATATTTAGAGTCTGGCTAAATTCCTGATTTTGAACATTTGGCTGAGCAAAAAATCCTGTCAATCCGGGCTTAAAATAAAAAATTGTTAAAGATAAAATACCTAGAATCAATATAAAAACAAAAAAGTTAAAACTAAACCTTTTGTGCGTATGTTTTTTTATATGTCTTTCAGAATAGCCGATAAAGTGATCATAATGGTGAATTAACTCTTGGATATTTCTTCCATTGTGCTTTTTGTGCGAGATTTCTAGATACTCTGCTTGAGAGATTTTTCCTTTTGAACAAGCTTCATTTAACTCTAAAATATAGTTTTGGAGTTTTTCTTTTCCGACTTTTGCAACCTTTAATGCTTTTTTGTACTCTTCTATTGGGGCTTTTGCTAGTCGAGTCTTTTCCATACTTATTATGTATGTATTAAAACTTATAAATGTATGTAAAAATATTAAAAATACTTATTATGTGTGTATTAAATGTATGGGCCAAAAATTTGTAGTGCCTACAAAAGATTTAAATAGTTTTTTGTAGTGCCTAATGAATGTTTGTTGTTAAAAAAAATATCAAAGGCGGGGAATACTACTACCTCAATGAAAACAAAAGAGTTGGGGGAAAAGTAAAAACGAAGAGTTTGGCTTATCTTGGTAAAAATAAAAAAGAAGCAATTAAAAAGGCAAATGAAATCATGGATTCAATGAAAAAAGAAACTGAAAAAGAGATTGTCGTTACACCTGAACCTGAAAAAGAAATTAAAGTCGGCAAAAAAATAGACGAGATAAATAAAATTGCGACCAGCAGAGGTTTTTTCTTCCAGACTGCAGAAATTTACGGAGGAAATGCAGGATTTTATACTTACGGTCATTTAGGGAAGCTCTTAAAAATTAATTGGGAAAATTTATGGAGAAAACATTTTCTTTCCTTAGATGACAATTTCCATGAGATTCAAAGCAACAATATTCTTCCGGAAGCGGTGTTTAAGGCCTCTGGACATTTGGAAAATTTTAATGATCCTATGACGGAATGCAAGAAATGCCGTTTTAGATTTAGGGCCGATCAGTTTTTGGAAGATAATGGGGTTGGGGAAGCTGAGAAACTTTCAATTGAGGAAATGAGCAATGTTATTCGTGAAAAAAAACTAAAATGTCCAAAGTGTGGGGGAGAGCTTGGAGAGGTCAAACAATTTAACATGATGTTTTCTGTTAATGTCGGATTTAATGATGAGAAATCCTACTTAAGTCCAGAAACAGCACAAGGAGCTTACATAACCTTTTTGAATGAATTCAAGGCCACGAGGGGAAAACTTCCTTTAGGTTTGGCCATAATTGACAAGGCTTACAGAAATGAAATTTCTCCAAGACAAATGTTTTTTAGACTCAGGGAATTTTCACAAGCAGAATTGCAGATATTTTTTGATTCAAACAAAATTGATGAGCATGATAAATGGAAAGATGTGGCAAAGAAAATTTTGCGAGTTAAATTGGCGAAAGATAAAGATATAGGGGAAAAAAGCTGTGAAAATTTGCATAAAGATGGAATTCCAAAATTTTATGTCTACTATTTGGCAAAAGTTCAAGAGTTCTATTTAGACATTCTAATGATTCCTAAGGAAAAATTTAGATTTAGGGAACTTGGAAAAGAAGAAAGAGCTTTCTACAATAAAATTCATTTTGATGTTGAGGTTGATTTGGAAACTTTTGGCGGATTCAGGGAAGTTGGGGGAATTCATTATAGGGGAGAACATGATTTAATCGGCCATGCCAAGATTTCTGGAAAAAATTTTGAGGTTTTTTATGACGGGAAAAAAGTTTTGCCACATGTTTTAGAGTTAAGCTTTGGGGTTGACAGGAATATTTGGACTTTGTTAGATATTTTTTACAGAGTTGGTAAAGATGGGAGTATGTTCTCATTTCCAACAACTATATCTCCAATAAAAGCCGCAGTCTTTCCGATTGTTAAGAGGGATGATTTTGAAAAAATGGCCGATGAAATTGTTTCTGATCTTGGGAAAGAGTCTAAAATTGTCTACGATAAAGGTGGAAGTATTGGAAGAAGATACGCCAGAAACGACGAAATTGGAACACCTTTTTGCATAACAATAGATGAAGAGTCATTAAAAGGAAAAGATGTGACTATAAGAGAAAGAGATACAACAAAACAGATTAGAGTTAAGATTGCGGATTTGAAAAATTCACTGAAAAAAATTGTCGACGGTGATTTAGAATTCGAAAAAGCGGGAAAAATTTTCAAATAGTTATTTTGCGTAAGACTTTTAAACTTTGATTTCTTAACTAAATTACTTTAACAAGTAAATTCAAATAAATAAGAGGTGAAAAATGGCAAAGAAAAAAGTTGGAAAGAAAAAGAAGAGATAATATCTCTAATTATTTTTATTTTTATTTTTTAATTATATCAAAACTTTTTTAAGTCTTATTCTGCTTTATATTTTATGGTTGATTGTGTTTTTTGCAAGATAGCTGAGAAGGAAATTCCGTCTGAAAAGATTTACGAGAATAAAAGCTTTTTTTCTATATATGACCATAAACCCGAAGTTGAAGGACATGCTCTGATAATATCTAAGAAACATTTTGAAACTGTGCTAAATCTTCCAGACACTCTTGGAAAACAGTTAATTGATGCTATAAAACATACGACTCTTGTCTTAATTAAGAAATATTCTCTGAAGGGATTTGATGTCATTAGCAACAATATGAAGGTCGGTGGACAGGCTGTGCCTCATGTGCATTTTCATATAATTCCTAGGAGAGAGGGAGATAGTTTTAGGGCGTGGAATCTTAAGGAAAGAATAAAGGGGTTCAATAAAAGTATGATTCTCTCGGAGGATAAATAATGGCTTTAGATTTAAACACTACAAATGTTCCTGAATTGGTTGCTGAAGTTGGTAAACTTGGATCATGGCTTCAGGCCATTGGAATAATTGTTATTGTCTGGCTTATTTTTCAGATAATTTCATTGATAGTAAACCTTAAGAAAAAGAAGCTGCTTGAGAAGATTTCTGAAGATATTAAAAGACTAGAAAAAAAGATTGATAGATTGAAGAAAAAATAATTACTCTAGGATTCTTGCAACGAGATCTCTTTGGATTGAAGTTAAGCCTTCTTCAACTTCCTTGGCAATATCTTCTTTGGGTCTATTTGTAGTGTATGGAATTTCTTTTTCGTTAAGAATTCTTTTTAGCATTAATCTCTCTCATTACATTACCATTAGGATTATGTTCACAATGATCTGGAAAAATAATCAAAACTGACCCATCTTTATTAACTTCACCTATACGTGATCCATCCAAAAGGCCTGGAGAATAACCTAGAATTGGTAAGTAATCTGATTCGCTATCCCAATAATTATCAAACCAAATATATGGTCTACCTACACTTCCTTTAAGCTTTTCATAAGTTTTTTCTTGTATTGCGTTCATAAAAACTTTATTAACTTTTTATTTATATTCCTTGCTTATTTGAAGTATTTTATGTAGAGTCATGGCTGCACTGAGAATTGAACTCAGGACCTCCTGCTCATGAGACAGGCGTTCTACCGCTGAACTATGCAGCCAAGATTAGGAAATATAAACTGTTTAAAAATCTTTATAGTCGATTATAGAATTATTCTCTCTTGCTGAGTGTTACCAGATAGCCGGCAAGCTGGTTTCTGATTTTCTTGCTGGGCATTGTGTTGCTTCCAAGCACTTTTTTGTTTCTTTCAAAATCCGTGCCGAATGGAAGTTTTTTTTCTTTAAACTCCTTGGCAGATCTTTTTATCATCTTTGACTTTATTTTTCCCATGTTTGAATTTGTAACCCCACCACCATCTCCCCGACCGCCCACCCCAACGTTCGGAAAATATCATAGTGAATCGAATGTTATCAAAAGAAAAAGAGGGTTTTTAAGGGTTTTTATTCAACCCTTTCCAGTCCAGACATGCCTTTGATTGCTTCAATAAATGTTGTTAGTTTTTTTGGGGTTTCTCCAAAGGACATAATTGTGTATTGCATTCCCGCATCTGAAGCTTTTTTGTAGGCTTTTAAGATGTCTGCTTCCCCAATCCTTTTTTTATTGAATGCTATGAGCAAACTTTCTTTTTTTCCTTCCCTTACTCTTAACATCAGCTCTGTGTTGTTGAAACTTTCAATATCAATTATCTCTATATTTTTTGATGTTAAAACTTCTTTTACTTTGTTGAAGAATGTGTCGTTCCCTTTTTTCTGTAGTTTTTTTACAGGTTTCTTAATTTTTTTCTGTTTTTCTTTTTGGGGTTTTTGTTGCTTATGTTTTACTTCTTCCCCGCCACCCGCCCCAACTCTTGGCGCTTCTTCTTTTAACTCACTTTCTTCTTCATCTTCTGTTTCTTTGTCTTCATCATATTCAACTTCTTTTGCAATTTCAATCACTTTTACTGGAATCTCGATTGGTTTTTCTTCTTTAATATCTAGTATTTCTGGTTTTTTTATTTCTACAATCTGCTTGGGGGTTTCAATCTTGTCCATTGAAAAATCTCCTTCTGGGGTTGTAAAATATCTCCAGTATATCTCATTGTCTCTTTGGAAAGGAACCGCAAAATCTTTTATTTCTCTTAGCGCAACTCTTATTGCTGGATGCAACACAGAATCTTTTAGAAATTTTTTTTCTTTCAAAAGCAAATAGGCGTCTTTTTCTTTGCTTTTTAGATGTTCGGAGAACCTTTCTAGTTGTGGTGCGTGTTCTGGGAGAAAGTAAACTGGCGAGCTTCCGACTTTGATATTGCTTATTTTCACTTTTTTGTCTGCAGCTAATTCGGACAAAAATGCTGCTGAGAAAAGAATGCTTAATCCTGTTTCCCTTGCTACATGAACAGGCAAAGCAGGGCCTCTTCGGTTTAGTAACATAAGAATTTTCTCTTTTAGCTGCATGGCATTTTGTGCTGGCATATAAAATCAACAAGGAGGTAGTATAAATATTTTTATGGCCTAACCCAACTAACTTCGTAATATGAAACATCACCTTCTTCATCGATAATGGCTAAAAGAAGCTTCTTTTTTGTTGAATGTGCTACTCTGTTTTTTGCTGAGAACTCGTTCCAGTTTAGTTTCTTAGCTTCATGGTCAACAAATACAATCCATTTGGCATGTTCATTGCCTGGCTTTTTGCCTTTTTCATAGACTCTGAAATCTGCTCCAAACTTCAATGCTGTTTTAACAATATACCCCTTTTCTCTTAGGTCTTTGAAAACACAATATTTTAGATTGATTCTTTTGTCAATAGACTGGAGTTTTTTTAATAGTTCTTTTTGAGATAAAGGTTTTTTCCCTTGTATTATTTCCAATTTTCCCTTTTCAACTAAATATAATGCTTCTGAAAGAGCATATTGTATTTTATCTCCTAAAGGCTCTCCAAAATGGCTTTTTTTGTGCAAAGAATGGGCTTCAGAAGCGTTGCTAGAAATCATTCCTCCTGAAATATGTGCTTGGATTTTTTCCATAATTAACAGAACACAGATTGATATTTAAAATCTTCTAAAACCCTCAAATTTTTAAACAGATTTTATCTTAATATTAGATGGCTTTAAACATATATGAAATGGACCCTAAAGTTTATGACGAATACATAAACACAAAAATTGAACAAATTAATTTTGATAGAGTTTTTTCAGTCATCAGAAATTTCTCTAAAAACAAAAATAAGATAAAAATTTTGGATTTGTGTTGTGGAACTGGTATTTTTCCATTTAAATGGTTGTCTCAATTAGATAATGTGGAATATACAGGTGTTGATATTAATAAAAGATTTATCGAATATGCTAAAAAAAGATTAAATAAAAATAAATCTTATTCTTTTATTGTTAAAGATGCTGTAGAAGTAAAATTAAAAGATAAATTTGATATTGTTTTGGCTACTTCTTCTTACCATCATATTGTAGATAAAGATAAACAAAAATTCTTACAAAATGTAAATTATCATCTTGACGCAGATGGACTTTTTATAGTTTATGAAAAAATTCTTGCTCCATTCAATAATAAAATTCAGGCTGTTCAAAGCGGGACTATATTTTATCTTGAAAGAATTAAAGATATGCTGGGAAAAGAAAAATTAAATGAAAATCAATTGTTTGCCTTGTTTAATGAACAATATTTAACTTCTATACGGAAAGGGGAATATAAAGTTGATTATGCTTATTTTGTTAATGATATAAAGCTGGCAGGCTTTAAACTTGTAAAAGCAATAAAACTATGGCCTAAAAAGAATATTTTCAATAATCTTCATGTGGGAGATTTCATATTTATAATCAAAAAAATTAATATTGATAAATAATATGGAATACAATTTCAAAAATATAGAGAGTAAATGGCAGAAGAAGTGGGAAGAGAAAAAAGTTTTTGAGCCAGAGGTTGACAGAAAAAAGCAAAAGTTCTTTTTCACAACACCTTATCCTTATATTTCTGGGAGCCTCCATTTGGGGCATGGAAGAGCTGTGACTGAAAGTGATATTTATTCAAGATACATGAGAATGAAAGGATTTAATGTTCTTTATCCGATGTCTTTCCACATAACTGGAACTCCTGTTTTGGGAATTGCTGCTGCGATAAAAAATAAAGACAAAGAAAAAATAAAACTTTACGAGGACTATGTTTCCGCTTATGTTAAGGACAAGAAAAAAGTAAAGAGTACTGTGCAATCTTTTTCTGATCCTAATAATATTGTGAAATTTTTTATTCCTAAGATGATTGAGGAGTACAAACAATTAGGTTTGGGTGTTGATTGGAGAAGGAGCTTTACTTCTGGAGATGCTGAACATCAGGCAATGGTAACCTGGCAGTTTCGCAAATACAAAGAAAATGGCTATTTGACAAAAGAAAAACATCCTGTGCTTTATTCTATTCAAGATGAGAGCGCAATGGGGGAGGATGACATTCAAGATGCTGACTCTTCTCCTGTTGAAAAAATGGAATTTACTTTGTTAAAGTTCAAGTTTAAAGACAAGTTTTTGGTTGCTGCAACTCTAAGGCCAGAGACAATTTATGGGCAGACAAATTTGTGGATTAATCCTAAAATTGTTTATTGGGAAATTAAAATTGACGATGAGACATGGATTGTAAGTGAACAGTGCGTTGAAAAATTAAAATATCAGGGAAGAAATATAAAAATCATTGGGAAAACAAAAGAACATCTACTTGGAAAAAAAGTTTCAGCGTCAATGATAAATAGAGAATTAATTATTCTACCTTCTGGTTTTGTTGATCCTGATGTTGGGACGGGAATTGTTACCTCTGTTCCTAGTGATGCACCTTATGATTATGTTGCTTTAAGAGAGATTCAAGATAATAAGGAATTAGAAAAAAGTTATGGTTTTGATTTTGAACAGATTGAAGAAATAGAAGAAATTGATATTATTCCAATAATCAAAACAAAAAAATATGGCGATAAGGCAGGAGTTAAAGTTGTTGAGGATGCAGGAATTGTTTTACAAAATGATAAAAGACTTGAAGCGTTAACTCAACAGGTTTACAAAGAAGGATTTCACAATGGAATTATGAATGAAAACTGCGGAAAGTATTCTGGAATGGGTGTTAAAGAAGCCAAAGAGAAAGTAAAAGAAGATTTGATAAAGAGGAAAGTTGCTGACAAAATGTATGAGACTTCAAGAAAGGCTGTTTCGAGGAGTGGCGGGAAAATTATCGTTGCTGTTTTGGATAATCAGTGGTTTATTGATTTTAATGTGCAGGGCTGGAAAAAAAGGGCTTATGATTGTTTAAACAAAATGGAAATTGTCCCTGAAAACATGAAGAAACAGTTTGAAGATACTTTTGAGTGGCTGGATAAAAGACCTTGCGCCAGGAGAAGAGGTCTTGGAACAGAATTCCCTTATGACAAAGGATGGATAATTGAATCTTTGTCTGATTCAACAATTTACATGACTCTTTACACGATTAATCACATAATAAGAAAGAACAAAATTAAAAAAGAAAGTTTAACAAGTGATTTTTTTGATTTTGTATTTTTGGGAGACAGGAAAATTGGTGAGGTTGCTAAGAAAATAAAAGTAAAAGAAAAAGTTTTGGAACAATTAAGAGAAAGCTTTGAATATTGGATGCCTGTTGATCAAAGGCACACTTTCTTATTGCATCTTTCAAATCATTTATCATTTATGATTTTTGCATTTGCAGGACTTTTTCCTGAAAAATATTGGCCAAAAAAAATTAGCTTTCACGGATTAGTTGTTAGTGAAGGATCGAAGATGTCAAAGAGTAAAGGGAATGTGATAACTCTGCTTCACATTAAGGAAAATTATGGCGCTGATGTCTTTAGGTTTTATCTTACAAATTCAACCAATGTTGATAGTGTTTTTGATTGGCGGCAATCTGAAGCTTCGAATGCAAAATCAAGTATAGAAAAAATTTACTATGAAATGCTTGAGATTATAAAAAAGAGGAAGAAAGGGAAAACAAGGCCAGTTTTTGAGTCTAAGTTTAACAGCATCATAAAAAATGCGACGGAGAAGATTGAGAAAATGAAGTTTAGGGAATATAATTCTTTAGTTGTTTTTGATATGTTCAGGCTTGTTAAAGATGCTAAAATGATTTTGAAAGATGATGAACTAAAAGCTTTTTATGATTTAATAATTGATAAATGGGTTAAATTAATCTCTCCTGTTTGCCCCCATGTTTCTGAAGAAATTTGGAGTAAGCTTGGAAATAAGGGGTTTGCATCTTTGGCTGAATGGCCTAAGGCTGATGAATCTAAGATTGACAAAAAACTTGAAGAATCAGAAAAAGCAATTGGAAAATTCATTGATGATGTCAACAATATTGCAAAGATTGTAAAAGAACGCGGAGAAAATGTGAGAAAAGCTTTTGTTTATGTTATCCCAAATGAAAGAGATATGTATGTTGAGAATTTGCCTTTGATTGAAAGAAAAACAAATTTGATTGTGAAGATTTTTTCAGTTAATGACAGGAACATGCATGATCCTCAGGGCAAAGCTAAGAAAGCTAAGCCTGGAAAACCTGGAATATATTTGGAGTGAAGATATTCTTAAAACTGAAAGATTGTAAATTAATTTTCGTTATCTAAATACTTTTTTTGTAGGAAAACAATAATTTTATTAATTTCTTTAATATTTTCCTCTACCTCTTCCGCAGAAATATTTTTTCCATAATAATTTATGCTGTTTTTTATTCTCCTAAATCTCTCAAATTTTTCAGAAATAACAGGCTCACTGAGCTTCTTAAGAAAATATGTAAAAGCTTCGTGAGAGTATATTTTATAGCCATGTTTAGAGGCTATTGCTTCAAGAATACTTCTCAAAACATCATAATAGTTACTCATGGTTTTCCTTGCGGAATTTTCATTAATTGAAATATTTTTAAGAAAAGACAAATCTGTTTTAGATGTAAGAACAAGAGATTTAATTAAAGCTTTGTCTGGAGAAGCTTTCTTTACCTGACCATTCTTTATAAAATCGTCAAAATTCATTTAAGAACCTCCCAATATCCTTCTAAGACAATTCCATTTATAAAATTATTTAATAATTCTTTGCTTGAAGATTTCATTTTTTCTATTTCTTGGTTTGAATGGATAAAAAGTTGTATTTCATGATCTAATTTTTTTTCAAATCTCTCTAAGTTGAGTATTTTTTTCAAAGAAGAGATGATTAAAATGTCAATATCACTAGAATAAATATTCTCTCCTTTGCTAAATGACCCGAATAGAATTATTGCTTGCGGATGGTTTAAAAACTCATTAAGATAATCTATCAAGCCGGACCTTCTTATTTTTTCTATGTTGTAATGAATTTTTCTCTGTTTAAACAGCTTATTTTCAGTATTGGCTCTAAAAAGAAGATGATTATATTTTCTAATATGCAAAAGAAGACCCTCTTTCTCGAGACTTTTAAGATTTTTAGATATTGTTGTTGGAGATTTTTTAAGAAGCCTTGCTAGTTCCCTTACATAATATTCTTTTTCTGGGTTTTCATAAAAATAAGCTAATATTTCGTCCATTTTATAATACATATGTCTAATTAAATGAACAATTGTCCATTTATAAGGTTTTCTGGTGATTGAGTTTGAAATTAACTTGAAGTGAATTTTGATCGAAAGATTTATAAGTTATACTTCTGTATAACTTATGTATAACTAAACAATATTAAATAAAAATGGCAACAGAAGTTATTGTAAAGAAATGGGGAAATTCCATGGGAATTATTCTTCCTAAAGAATTAGTTGAAAAAGAGCAATTAAGGGAGAACAAAAAGATATTCATAGACATTATCAAAGAGGCAGATTTTTCAGATATTTTTGGCCTTGTAAAGAATAGAAAAATGTCGGGCCAGAAGATGAAAGATATTTCAAGAAAAGAATGGGAGAATTAAAAAAATTCTTTTTTGACACATATGCATTATTTGAAATAATACATGAAAATAAGAATTATATTCCTTATTTAAAAGTAGGAGTCATGACTACAAAGCTAAATCTGATGGAGCTTCACTATAGATTATTATCTTTATACGGCAAAGAAATAGCAGATACAGCATTCAAGAGGTTTCTTCCTTTTTCTGTTGAATTTTTGGATGATGACATAAAAGAGGCAAACCAATTCAAACTTATTAACAAAAAGAAGAAATTATCTTATGTTGATTGTTTGGGCTATATTATTTCTAGAAAAAGAAATGTGAAATTTTTGACAGGAGACATTCAATTCAAAGATGTTGAAAATGTGGAGTTTGTCAAGTAAAAACTAAACATTTTTATATTGATTTGATTTATCTTGTTTATGAAGAAAAGAGGTTTGATTTTTAACAAAACATTAGTTCTTGCGCTGTCGTTGATATTGGTTTTTGAGATTATTGCTTTGGGTTTTGATTATAATTTTGAAAGCACAGGAAATCTTGTGAAGAAGATTGTTGGGACAGATACGTCTGGTGTGAAGACAGCGACAACACAAATTACGACGCCGAAAGTTAATACGCCGACGCAACCTAATATTCCCCCAGAAACTACAACACAAATAAAATCAGATGATGACATCATTTCTGGAGAATTTATTGTAAAATTCAAGTCTTCTTCTAGCTTTAAAAAGAATATTGCTTCTGCAACGGCAACAGGTTTAAGCTCTATTGATTCTCTTAACAAAAAGAATGGTGTTCAAAAAATTGAAAAGCTGGTTGCAAATGTAAAAGGCATAGACAAAGTTGGCTTAAACAGAATCCATAAATTTTATGTAGATGAAAAAACAGATTTGAAGTCTCTTATATTAAATTACCAGCTAGATCCAAATGTGGAATATGCTGAACCTGTTTACAAACCAATACCATTATCAGAGCCAAATGACCCTTACTATTCTTCTTACGGAAGCTGGAACCAGAGTTATTCAGATCAATGGTGGATTCATCTTATTAATGCAAATTATGGCTGGATTTATTCCAATGGATCTGGAGTGATCGTAGGTGATATGAGTTATGACCCAACCTTTGATATGACTCACTTAGAATTAGTTGGAAAATCTTTAATTAATTTAGATGAAATTCCCAATAATAAAATTGATGACGATAATGACGGCCAAACTGATAACGTTTATTACAGATGTGGAAATAATCCTTGCAATATAAATTCGGGATTACCACACGAAACAGCTGGAGTGGGGCTTATAACTGCAAATACAAATAATATTGAAGGTATAGCCAGCATAGCATTTGGTTCTAAAGTAATTAGTGATGATCATTTTAGTTTTGGCTTTAGCGAAGGAGCAAAAATATGGTATCACAGTTGGACTGGGAGAAGTAATTATAATGAAGACGAGCTACAATATGTCTATGATAATGGAGGTTTAACTTTTGTGGCAGCAGGGAATTTAAATGCCTACACTACATTATTAGGGACTTTACCTACAACTATTAATGTTGGAAGTGTTGATCCTCAAGATAGCAGGTATTGGAGTTCTGGCTGGGGAGATACATTAGACGTTGTTGCGCCTGGAGCAGATATTTTAACTATTGGAACATTGAAAGGATATCCAATCAATGGGCAGTATACAAGAGTTACTGGGACGTCTTTTGCAGCCCCAATAACTGCAGGACTTGGAGCATTGCTTTTATCATATAAACCTAGTCTTACACCAGGACAATTAAGGTATATAATTTTAAATTCTGTTGTTGATAAAGGAGACCCAGGATGGGATCCTTATTATGGATATGGAAGGATAGATGTGAAAAAAGCATTTGAGATTGCTACTTCAAATAAAACAATTCCGAGTTGGGATTTTGAGTCTAAAATAGTTGATCCAAGATGGAACAAAGTCTTTAATATAAACAGCGGAGAGATAATTATCAAAGGGACAGCAAATAGTCTTAATTTTAAAAATTATTCTCTGGAAATATGTAGGCACACCTCTTATGGTAGAAATTTTTATACTCAAGATTTTAAGTTAGTTAACTGTACTAAAATGTTTAGTTCAAATAAATCAGTAATTAATAATATTTTAGGAAAAATCAGTATAGAGGGAGTAATCAAAGAAGGAGATTTTAAATACAGAGATGAGACAATTTATTTATTCTTATTATTAAAAATAAATGATAATAAAATTCCTTATTATAAACCATACATCACAAGTTTTGGTATTTATCGCCCCGCCATTAATTGTGGTGATTTGGATAATGATCCCCTCCATATTGACTTCGGAGATTTTAGTTATTTAAATGATATTGTCAATTTAAATTATACAAAGCCTTTAAATTGGAGAAACGGAGACATGAATGGAGATGGAAAATTAGACAGTGTTGATGTAAAAATCATGAGTGATTATATGTTTTCAATAACCAATGTGAAACCAACATGCCAGCCAAATATGTATTGTGGTACAACTCCAAAAGACCAATGTGTTAATTACAAAGTTTGTGATGGAGTTAATTTTGTTTCAGATTGTTTAACCTGTGGTTGTGATCCAGGCTCTTCATGCCAAAAGGTTGCAGGATATTTCAAATGTGTTGCACCATCAACCGCAGATAGAAATGTAAATCCTGAGGGGTAATTCTTTAAAAACCGAAAAGCTTAAATAAGTGAGCTCACTTATTCTTACAAGTGAAAAACATGACAAATATAACCCTTTCAATTGATGATGAAGTCTACAAAAAGATGAAAACGTATTCTGAAATAAAGTGGAGTGAGTTTGTCAGAAAGATGATAAAAAAAAGGATTGATGAGCTAGAAAAACTAAAAAATTTTGATTTTGACAGTACTCCTTTCTTAGGCGATGAAAAGCTTCTTGCAGAAGATTGGCTGAGCGAAGAGGATAATAAAGCATGGAACAATTTGTAAAAGGAGAAGTTATCGTAACTCCTTTTCCTTTTTCAGATCTGACTACGTCTATAAGAAGACCGGCTCTCATTGTTGCAAATTTAAAGGGAGATGATGTGATGTTATGCCAAATCACAACGAAAAAAAGACAAGACCCTTATGTAATAGACTTAAGTAAAGAAGATTTTAAATCAGGAAGCATAAAAATTGCGAGTTTTATAAAACCATCGAAGATTTTTACTTTGCGTAAAAAAATTATTCTTTACAAGATAGGAAAATTAACCGAAAATAAAATTAAAGAAGTTGAGAATAAAATTTTTGAAATAATAAAGAATTCTCAATGATAAATTTTTTTAGAAACATTTATTAAATAATATTGCCATTTATTAACATAAAAAGGTGAAAAATGTCAAAAGTTGCAATTAATGGTTTTGGAAGAATTGGAAGACTTGTTTTTAGGATTGGGTTAGAAAAAGGAGTGAAGTTTGTTGCGATAAACGATCTTGCCCCATTAAAAACTCTTGCTTACCTTTTGAGATATGATTCTGCTTACGGACCTTACAAGGGAAAAATAGAAGTTGGAGAGGGATTCTTAAAAGTTGATGGCAAAAAGATTAAAGTTTTTGCAGAAGCCGATCCTTCAAAGCTTCCTTGGAAAGATTTAGGAGTTGACATTGTTGTTGAATCTACAGGAATTTTTAAGGAACATGAGAAAGCCTCTTTGCATTTGAATGCCGGTGCAAAAAGAGTTTTGATTTCTGCCCCTTCAAAAGATCCTGATATAACTGTTGTTTATGGAGTCAATCATAAAGAAATAAAGAAAGAGGACAAAATAATTTCTGTTGCTTCCTGCACTACAAATTGCCTAGCTCCTGTTGCAAAAGTTTTGAATGATAATTTCGGAATTAAAAAAGGATTTATGACAACTGTTCATGCTTACACCAGCAGCCAGAAGCTTGTTGATTCTCCCGATAAGAAATTGAGAAGAGGAAGGGCTGCTGCATACAACATTGTGCCAACAACTAGTGGCGCAACAAGCGCAACTTGTCAAGTAATTCCGTCTCTTAAAGGCAAAATGGATGGTGTTGCCTTAAGGGTTCCTGTAATTGTCGGAAGTATTGTTGATTTTGTTGCTGAACTTGAAAAAGAGGCAACTAGAGAAGAAATCAACGAGGCGTTTAAGAAAGCATCAAAAGATTACCTTAAGGGTATCTTGGAATATACTGAAGATGAAATTGTCTCTAGCGATGTTGTTGGAAATTCGCATTCCTCCATTTTTGATTCTTTATCAACACAGGTTATTGGCAACATGGTTAAGGTGTTAGCTTGGTATGACAATGAGTATGGTTATTCTTGCAGAATGGTTGATGTTATAAAATACCTATAAGGCTCATACATTCTGTTATGTAGCATAAAGATTGCTGAGGTAATCTTTATAAGGAAATTATTATAAAGTTGGAAATTATAAAAATCTTTTTTTCAAAATGTTTAAATACTATGTAACATAAATGTTACATATGGAACAAAAAGATTACAAACTTGAAATAATTGATTCTTTGCTGGAAAAGAACCGGCATATACGGGCTCTTGCCAAAAAACTTAAAGTAAACCATATGATCATTCTTAGAAAGCTTAAGGATTTGTATGATGGAAATATTGTTGATTATACTGAAGAGGGAAAAAACAAAGTCTATTTTTTGAAAAAAACAACAGAAGCTAAGTCTTATGTATTTATAACTGAAAATTACAAGCTTAGCAAGATTTTGAAAAAACACCCTTTTTTAAGAAATATAATTGAGAAAACACAAGAAAATAATAAAATAAAGATAGCTGTTTTGTTTGGCTCTTATGCTAAAGACACAGAAAAAGATAAAAGTGATATAGATATTTATGTAGAGACGATAAATAGAAAAATAAAAAAAGATTTAGAATCTATTAATTCAAGAGTTAGTGTTAAAATTGGAAAATATGACAAAAAAAGTCCATTAATCAAGGAAATTGAAAAAAATCATATTATAATAAAAGGAGTTGAAGAGTTTTATGGGAGATATAAATTTTTTGATTAAATTAAAAAAAGAAAAAAAGATTAGCTTGGTTGAACCGAGCGATGAGCTGAGAAAATCTTATTTGCAGAAATCTGAAAGCAATTTAATCTCTGCAAAATTACTGCTTAAAAATGGGAGATTGGAAGAGTCTGTATCTTTGGCTTATTACAGCATGTACAATATTTTAATATCCTTGTTTTTTAAGACTGGAATAAAGAGCGAGAATCATTCTGCTACATTAATTTTGCTTAAGGAAATCTATGGTTTAGATAATTCATTCATTCTTTTTGCAAAAAAAGAGAGAATTGATAAACAATACTATGTTGATTTTAGCGTAACAAAAGAGGAAGTTAGTGATTTAATCAAACAAGCTGAGGAATTTAATGCGAGCTTGCTTGATTTTGTATCAAAGCTAACAAATGAGGGAATTAAAATGCATAGAACTAAATTTATTAGTTTGCTAAACTAATAAAAGGTGATAAAATGTATGACTTAATTATTGTTGGTGCTGGGCCTGCAGGAATAACTGCTGCAATTTATGCGGCTAGAAGAAAGATTAATTTTATAATCATAAGTTTAGATGTTGGAGGTCAGATGTCATGGAGTTCTGATGTTGATAATTATCCTGGAATAACACATATTTCGGGAGTTGAACTCGCAAATAATTTTAGAAAACATCTAGAGATTTATGGAATAAAAATAAAACAAGAGGAGATAGAAAAGATATCTAAAAAAAAGAATATTTGTGTTGTTAAAACAAAGAAAAACACTTACGAGTCCAAAGCTGTTCTGATTGCTTCTGGAAAATCCCCTAAGAAGCTTGGAGTTCTAGGCGAGGAAGAATTTTTAGGCAAAGGAGTTAATTATTGTGCTGTTTGTGATGCTCCTCTTTATGGAAATAAAACAGTTGTTGTTGTCGGAGGGGGAAATTCTGGAATGGATGCTGCTTTGTTTTTGTCTAAGTATGCTAAAAAAATTTATATTCTAGAATCAAGGCCAGAAATAACTGGTGAGAGTTATATGAAAGAAAAAGTTTTGCATAATAATAAAATAGAGATTATTACTAGAGTAAATGTTAAAGAAATTAAAGGAAAGGATTTTGTTAAATTTTTAGTTTACGAAAAAGATGGAAAAAATACGGAATTAAAGGTTGATGGAGTTTTTGTTGAGATAGGACTAGTTACTAAAGCTGATTTTACAGATGTTCAAAAAAATAGATGGGGGGATATAATGATCTTTAGGAGTACTAAGACACACGATGAAAATATGACTAGTGTTCCTGGAATTTTTGCTGCGGGAGATGTTACTGATATTCCTGCAAAACAGATTGTTGTTGCTGCAGGGGAGGGATGCAAGGCATTTTTGGCGGCTTCTGATTATGTTTCTAGGTGGGATGCAAAACATAAAGGAAATAAACAATGAAATTTAAAGAATTCATAAAACCTAAACTTGTAAAAGTTGTTGTTTTTATTATTATTGGTGGATATTTTACCTTTTTCTCGAACTCTATAATTGAACCTTCATGTCAAAGTGAAAAAATCTACATCCCTGAGGGAATTTTGGCGAATTTGATGCTTTGTCCTCATTTTTATGGCAACCCTTTACCAGCTAGGACTAATGATCCAAGAACAATTGACTATGTTATTGATAATTATGGAATTCCTAACTATATTACAATTGTAATTGACATTTTATTTTGGTATATAATAAGCTGTGTTGTTGTTGAATTATACTATTTACTAAGGAATAAAAAATGAAATTCATTTCAAAGGCTAGAAATTTGGAAGGGAAAAGAATTTTGCTTAGATCAGACATTAATTCTGATGTTGTTAATGGCAGGGTTTTTATTTCTGGGAGAATAAAAGAAGCATCAAAAACAATAAAATTTTTGAAAAATAAAAGGGCCAGAATTGTTGTTGTAGCTCATCAAGGGCAAAAGGGAAAAGAAGATTTTATAAGTTTGAAAGAGCATTCAAAAATTCTTAGTAAATTTGTTAAGATAAAGTTTGTAAAGGATGTTGTTGGAGAAAAAGCTGTAAAGGCAATAAAAAAATTGAAAAATGGCGATGTGCTTTTACTTGATAATTTAAGATTTTTAGATGAAGAAACAAATCCGAGTGTAAAAAACAATAGGTTGACTAAAGTACTAGTTCCTTTATTTGATTTATACGTAAATGATGCTTTTTCTGTCTGCCACAGGGAGCATACTTCAATGGTTGAATTCCCAAAAAAACTTCCTGGTTTTGCGGGTTTATTGTTGGAAAAGGAGCTTAATGCTCTTAAAAAAATAAAAATGAATGGCTCGGTTTACATTTTAGGCGGAGCAAAACCCAAAGATTATATCCCTCTTCTTGGAGAAAATAAAGTTTTGTCATGCGGTTTATTTGGGCAGTCGTGTTTAGTTGCTCAAGGAAAAAATCTTGGTTTTCAGGATAAATATCTTGAAAAAGAGGCTGATTTGAATAGTGAACTAAAAGAAAAATTAAAAAATAAAATGAGAAATGTTGTAACTCCTTCAGATTTTGCAGTTAAAATTAATGGGAAAAGGGTTGAAATTCCTCTTGAAAAATTTCCAAGCAAGTATGAAATTTTTGATATTGGAGAAAAAACAATTGACAAATATGTTAATGAAATAAAAAAAGCTAAGGCCGTGTACATGAAAGGGCCAGCTGGTGATTTTTCTTCTAAAGGTTTTGAAAAAGGGACATTTGCTATTTTGAGGGCAATATCAGAAATGAAGGGATTTTCCTTGGTTGGCGGCGGACATTTAAGTGATGCAATAAAAATGTCTAAAATTCCCGAAAGAAAATTTAATCATATAAGTTTGTCTGGGGGGGCTTTGCTAGAACATGTTGCTGGTAAGAAATTGCCAGGGTTGGAGGCCTTGAGATGAAAATAATTTATGCTAAAAATTATGAGGAATTATCGAAAATAGCTACCAGTATTATTATCAAAGAAATTAATAAAAAACTAAATATTGTTATTGGATTTGCAACAGGAGAAACTCCTTTAGGATTGTACAAAGAATTGGCTAGATCTTATAAAAGAAAAAAAGTAGATTTTTCAAAAGTCAAAAGTTTTAATTTAGATGAGTATTATCCCATAACAAGAGATAACAAAAATAGTTTTTATTATTACATGTTTAGAAATTTATTTAATAAAATTAACATACAAAAATCCAATATAAACTTGCTAAATGGCGAGACTAAGAATCCTTCCAAAGAATGTAGAGATTACGAAGTGAAGATTAAAAAAAATCCAATAAGTATTCAGATTTTAGGTGTAGGGATTAATGGCCATATTGGATTTAATGAACCTGGTTCTGATTTTAATTCTAAGACGAGGCTAATAAATTTGACAAAAGAAACAATAAAAAGAAACTCGAAAATCCATAAAATTCCTGCAAAGGCATTGACAATGGGAATAAAAACAATAATGAAGGCAAGGAAAATTATTTTGCTGGCTGATGGAAGAGATAAATCAAATGCAATTTATCATTTAATAAAAGGTAAGACAAACAAAAATTATCCTGTTAGTTTCTTAAAAAAACATAAGAACTTAGTTGTTATTGTTGATAAGAGTGTTGGGATAAATTTAAAATAAATAATACCTACTAAATATAATGAAAAAGAGTGTGATTGATGAAGCTTACGAAAAAGCCAGAGAGGTAGTTAGAGTGTGTTCTACAAAGTATGGGCTTTATGCTTCTGGTGGAAAAAAAGGGTATCATGGAGTTTGGGCTAGAGACAGTATGATAACTTTGATTGGAGCAACTAGTGCTGATGATGAATTTAAACCCCAATTTAAGAAAAGTATTTTGACTTTAAGAAAGCATCAAAGTCATTTAGGGCAAATTCCTAATGCTGTTCTAAAATTAAAGGCAAAGAAACCTCAGGTTGATTTTAAATCTATAGATTCAAGTTTATGGTATATAATAGGGCAGTATGTTTATAAAAAAAGATTTAGAGAAGCAAATTTGTTTAATGAAAGTGAGCATTCAATAAAAAACGCAGTCAAATGGATTATGTACAGAGATGTTGGGGAGGATGTAACTATAGAACAACTTTCTACAACAGACTGGCAGGATGCCTTTCCTAACAAATATGGCACCGTCATAAGCACTCAAGCGTTGTACTGCAAGGTTTTGGAATTGATTAAAGATAAAAAAAGACATGAAAAACTAAAGAGAGAGGTTAATAGCTGTGAGGACGATGACCTCTGGAACGGGAAGTTTTATTGGGCTTATAGATGGAAAAATCATAATAAATACAAGGAAATTGGGAAGTGGTTTGATTCTTTTGGGAATTTAATTGCTATTATTTTTGACTTGGCAGATAATAAAAAGGCAAAGTCGATTATTAGTTACATTGAGAAACATAAAATAAACAGGCCTTATCCTTTAAAATCAATTTTTCCGCCAATAAAAAGAGGAAGTGAATACTGGGAAGATTATTATCTTGATGCCGGTGCTTCTCCAAACCATTATCTCAATGGGGGGATTTGGCCATATCTTGGTGGATTTTATGTATTAGCCTTAATAAAAATGGGGGAATTTAAAAAAGCTGAAAAAGAATTGAAAATTTTGGCAGAATCAAATTTGAAGAGCCATATTTTTCCAGAATGGATTGATCCAATAACAAAGGCAACTTATGGTGTTTATCAGGCCTGGAGCGCTGGCACTTATATGTGGGCGTACAATTCTTTAAAAAGTAAAAAAGTTTTAATTTAAAATGATAGAAGTAAGAGGTGATAAACTACTTTTGAAACCAGAAGATTTTAAACCAACATCTCCGAAGTTTGAAATTTTAGGAGTTTTAAATCCTGGGGCAATGAGACTTCCAGATGGAAAAATTTTGCTTTATGTTAGAGTTATTGAGAAATTGATAAAAACAGAAGATGAAAAATATTATTATTCCCCCAGGTATGCTGGCCATGATGACTTTAAACTTGTAATTGATAGATTTGAGAAGAAGAGTGTCATGTCCGGAACTGACTTTTCTTTTGATTTTAAGAATGGGACAAAAAGACTCACTTATATCTCTCATTTAAGAAGAGTTATCTTGGACAACAAAGGATTCAATGTTTTGTCTATTGATAAAAAACCTAGCTTTTATGGTTTGAAATGGGATGCTGAATTGGGTGTTGAAGACGCGAGAATAACAAAAATTGGAGATACTTATTATATGACTTATGTTGGATTGAGCAGAAAGGAAAATGTTTCTTCTTATTTGGCAATTTCCAAAGATTGCATCCATTGGTTTAGGAGGGGAATTATTTTTGGGGAGCAGGACAAAGATTGCATAATATTTCCTGAAAAAGTCAATGACAAATATGTTTCTTTTGACAGGCCTGAAGGTGGTTTTGAATTCACCCCTCCCCATATATGGGTTGCCTATTCAAGGGATGCGGAATACTGGGGAAAAGAAAAAGCAATATCTTTATTCAGAAAAGATGAGGTGATTTTTAGGAGCGGTGCTGGGCCGCCACCAATTAAAACCAGCAAAGGATGGCTTTTGTTTTTTCATGCTGTCACAAAACAAAAAAGAAAAAAAGGATTTAAAGATTCAGTAAAATCTTTTTTTGGTATGAATGTTCAGGATTTGACTTCAGATTATGCGCCTGAAGATTGCTATTCTGTTTGGGCTGGTTTGTTTGATTTAAAGAATCCTTCCAAGTTAATTTTAAGATCTGGGAAGCCAATTTTGGTTCCAAAAAAGAAAAGAGAGATATCTTTTGAAGGAAAAAAAGTTATTTTTCCGACAGGAATTATAGAAGATGGCGAGTATGTTCTGCTTTATTGTGGTATTGGAGATGTTTATGTAAGTGTTAAGAAAATAAAGCTTAAAGATGTTCTTAATTCTTTGGAGAAGATTAGGATTTAGTGTTTGTGTTTCCTACTCCAACCCTAGTTTTTCCCTTATTACATCAAGCATTTTTTTTGATGTGATTCTATAATCTAGAGTTTTTACAACATGTTCTCTTCCTGCTTTTCCCATTTCTTCTCTTAACTCTGGACTGTTTAAAAGTTTTAGAGTGTAGTTTCTAAGATCTTCTATGTCGGCTCTGTAAGCAAAAGTTTTTGGTTCTTTGAATTTTATTATTTGTTTGCTAGAAAATCCCATGCTGGGATAGGCCCATTCATCATTTAGTTTTATCTCCTCAGAAACTCTGGCTAAAAACCCTGTTTTGTTATGAATGATTGTTTCCGCTGGGCCTCCGACATTTATAGATATTACTGGCTTACCGCATGCCATTGCCTCTACTTGTATCATTCCAAATCCTTCTATTCTGGATGGCGCTGCATAAATATCACAAGTATTAATTACGTCAGCCATGAACTCAGGGCTCCAGGCATCGTCTAAAAAAATAACTTTTTCCCTTATTCCTAATTCTTCAGCAAGCCTCTCTTCTTTTTCTCTCCAATGGGAAGCATTTTCACTCGGCCAGGATTTGCAAACATATTTCCAATCTTTGAATTCTTTGTCGATTTGAGCTAGTGCAATCATCATTTCCTGAGCGCCTTTCGATGTTACATCTCCACCCATTGTAAGAATCATTTTTTCATGGTCCCTAACCCCTAGCATTCTTCTTAATCCTAAAAGTTCTTCTTTGTTGTGTTTTGGTTTGAATAAATCAGTGTCTATGCCTATATGCATTGGGATTATTTTGCTTACATCTACTCCATCTCTTTTGTAGACGCTTCTAACCCATTCACTTGTTGTGAACATTAATTTTAATT
>JBBSXB010000008.1:0-172421 GCA_038046005.1 Nanobdellota archaeon
CCCCCCCCCCCCCCCCCCCCCCCCCCCCCCCCCCCCCCCCCCCCCCCCACCAGCATCTTTCCTATTTAAAGAACTAAAATTGGAGTTGCATCCTCAAAAGTCCAAAGTTATTTTTTTAAGCAAGGGTGTTGATTTTGTCGGGTTTAGAAATTTTTATTATTTTAGATTATTGAGAAAAAGAAATGTAAGAAATATAAAAAGAAAAATAATTTTATTGGAAAATGGTTTTTTAGGTAAAGATAAATTTAGCGAGATTTTTCAAGGATGGAGTGCTTATGCTAAATGGGCCAATAGCCTAAAACTAAGAAGAAGAATCGCTAAAAATATTTATTTCAGTAATGGATAATCACCTATATTTTCTCAACTCAATTATTTCTATTTTTTTGTGAGTGAATGCTTTTTTTATGTCTTCTAAATTTGTGTCTTTAAGCTCAGGATAATGGGTGCATTCTTTTTGGAAGTCCTCAAAGCTCCTTAGTACTTTTGTGTCAGAAACAACTAATCTTTCTCCTCCAAGTGTCTTTACGTAATCCCCTTTTTTGTACTTCCCATATTCAGAAGCAATTATCACTGTGTGAACTCTGTCAGAATTTTTCAATATATCCTTTATTTTTTCCTCTTCGTTTTGTGGAAGGTAGATTAATCTCATTTTTTCAAACCTAGTTTTCTTAGAATAAATTCGTAAACTTTTTCTTTATCTGCATCTGAGTCATAGTCTATATTCAGAATTCTTGCCGCAATTTCCTTATATGCTCTTGCCGGAATGCTTTTTGGATGTGTGTGGACTACAGCATCTCTCAAGTTTAAGGATTTTTTGATATGTTTGTCTTCAGGAATCATACCCAAAATAGGAACTTCTAACATTTCCTTGACATTGTCTGGGTCCATTTCTAAATTATCTTTTCTAACTCTTGTTACTATTACTCCAATTACAGGTTTTTTTAATTCTTCAGCTAATTTTACTGTTTTTAATGCGTCTGTGATTGCAGGAAGTTCCGGATTTGTTACGACTATAACTTCATCAGCCATTTCTATAACTGCAGTGGCTTCGTGTCCAAGTCCAGCAGCACAATCAACGATTATATAATCTGAGAGCCTTTTGAAATCGCCTTTAAATGATTTCAATTTTTCTGGCTTTATTTTTCTTAGTTCTTTCATTGAAAGAGAGGAAGGCATAATTTTCATTCCAGATTCATGTCTATACACGGCCTCTATTGCTTTTGCTTTATCCTGTAAAACTTTGTTTAGGTCTACGGGAACTTCTGGTGAATTCAAATGCACCCCAATATTTGGAGTTGATAGATTTGCGTCAATAACAAGAACATCTTCACCAAAATAATTTAAAGCTGCTCCTAAGTTTATGGCAGTTGTTGTTTTTCCAACTCCTCCCTTACCTGATGTTATAACGATTAGTCTAGACATTTTGTAGTTCAAAATTGGACATTATCCTAACCTTTTGATAGAAGAAATTGCTTTGTTGTACTTATAAATTTTTCTACTTTTTCAGCATATTCCTTGAGTTTTTCAAGATTGATATCTATTTCCTTCCCCCTGTAAAAAACCTTCAATGTTACGTTTTTTCTAAATTCGCCTATTCTTTCTGTTTTTAGCTCTTTTATTTTTTTGAACATTTCATACATTTCTAGGACATCTAAGAAATTCTGGTCTTTTTTAAAAAGCTTTTTTATTGTCTCTAATTTGCTAACTGGATTTGTTGGTACAGCTGGAATTTTTTTCTTCGTTTTGGCATGCTTTAAAATAGTGTCAATGCTCAAATCCATCATCTCTTTCCATCTTAAGAGAAGATTCATTATCACATCACAAGTTTTTGTGTACTTCAAACTTACATACAAAAGATGATCCGCGCTTATTTTCTCTTGAATTATTTCTTCCATACTGGGTGCTCTTTTTCATTTGTTTTTCCAAACGATTAGAAGTATAATTGGTGAAGAATCCGGGCTTTTTATACTTTTCTTCACTATTTGTCCACTATCTTGCTTTTTATTTTCATCAAAATGCTTTTTGAAAGCATCAAAAACTGTTTTGTTTTTTCTATAGAAACTTTTTCATGCTTTAAATTGTCTGATAAGATAATTACATTGTCTCCTTTAGTAAATTCAAATGGACTTTGTTTATGTTTTTCCAATAAGTCAAACAATTCCAACATTAGTTTTATTTCATTTTCTGCTATCTCAAATCTTTTTGAACATTGTTCTGAAAACAGCTTAAAGTTTGTTAAAGGATTCTTTGTAAGAGTTATTCTTTTATTGATATGCTCATATTGAAGTATTGAGTTGATGCAGTTTATTATGGCTTTTCTTATCTCAAGTAAAATGCCCATAAGAAGCTTCTTGTCTTTTATAATTGAAAAGGTTACATAAACCATATGATCTGCGGCTTTGATTATTCTTTCAGCTTCTTCTAAATATTCTATGAATTTTTCTGCCATTTTTTTCAACCTTAGATTAAATGTTTTTAGAATTAATATGGATTTTGGTGATTTTCAACTCAACTCTAAAATAGCCCCTGCCAAATCACCTGTTTTCTCTAAAGTTTCAACTGCTTGTTTTCTTGAAACTCCTGTCTTTTCCATGACTGTTTTAATATCTGCTTCTGAAATTAAACTTCCCGCTTCTTCTTTTGCGTTTCCAGCAATCTGAAAAGAATCCTGGCCTTGCATTGTTATCTTTGTCACGGAGGGGTTTTCAATTATTATTTTGTTGCCGTCATTTTTTTCAATAATCACTCTAGATGCATCTATTTCTTTTTGGGCAATTCCCATTTGCTTCATTAAAGCCTGCATTTTTTTTGGGTCTAAACCCCCACCTAGTCCGAACATTTTTTTGAGAAGAAGATATCTTATTTAAAGGTTTTTATGATGTTTGTTTCATAAAACTTATATACTTTAACTGCTAAATTTTCATATGAACAACGTACACAAATCTTTGATAAAATTGATGAAAGAGAGAAGGGTTCCATGTTCTAACATAGGCGTGATTAATGATAAAGTTGGCAAACCTAGATTCTTGGAAGTTATCATAAAAAGACCTGATAGATATAATTTTCCTGAACTTTTGAAAAAAGTCCCTAAAAAATTTGAAGGACTAAAAGTAAAAGTTTTCTGATATTTTACTTCAAGAACAAAGACAAACCAATTCTGAATGCTATGATGAGTATTATAAAACCTATCACATGAGTTGGTTTTAGCGAGAATTTCGTGTCATACTCTTCACTGTATCTCATCAATCCCCCCATTCCGGAGGGCATTTGTACGCTTGAATCTGCCATAAGCTAATAATAGACAGATAGTTTTTAAAAGTTGTTGTGGGTTACTTATTCATGGAATATAATTTCAAGGAAGTTGAGGCAAAATGGCTAAAGTTTTGGAAGAAAGAAGAAATTTACAAGTTTGATTCTAAGAGCAAAAAGATTTTTTCAGTAGATACCCCTCCCCCATATGTTTCTGGAAAAATGCATATTGGGCACGCTTTTTCTTATTCACAACAGGATTTTGTCATAAGGTTTAGAAGAATGTTTGAAGGAAGTATTTTTTACCCATTTGGAACAGATGATAATGGTTTGCCAACTGAAAGATTTGTTGAGAAGATTAACAATATCCAAAGTAAGAGCATGTCAAGGGCCAAATTTATAGAACTTTGTCTTAAAACGCTTAAAGAAATGACGCCTTCTTTTGTTAAGGACTGGAAAGATCTTGGAATTTCTGCTGATTATGATATTTATTATTCTACAATAGATAAAAACTCTCAAAAGATTTCACAAAAATCTTTTGTTGATTTATACAAACAAGGAGACATCTATCTAAAAGAATTTCCTACTTTATGGTGCACTGAATGCCAGACCACAATTGCTCAAGCTGAACTTGAGGATAAAGAGTTTCCAAGTTTATTCTCTGAAATTAAATTTAAGTGTGGGGGAAAAGATTTTTTAATTGCCACAACTCGCCCGGAGCTGATTGGAGCATGTGTTGCGATATTTGTTAATCCTGAAGATAAAAGATACAAACAAATAATTGGGAAAAATGCAGTTGTCCCTATTTTTAATTATGAAGTTCCTATTATTGGAGATGAATCTGCTGAAATGGAAAAGGGAACTGGGGCGATGATGGTTTGCAGTTATGGCGATAAATACGATGTTGAATCAATTAATAGGTATCAATTAAGCCCCAGAATTATTTTTAACAAAGACGGAACTTTGATTTTAGACTTGTACAAAGGAATGAAAATAAAAGAGGCGAGAAAAAAAATCCTTGAGGATTTGAATGCTCAGAATTTAATTAAAGATCAAAAGCAAATTTCTCATGTTGTAAACGTTCATGATAAATGCGGTACAGAGATAGAATTTCTTCCAACTGAGCAATGGTTTATAAAAATTTTAGACAAGAAGAAAGAGCTTGTTGATCAAGGTAAAAAAATTAATTGGCACCCCGAATATATGTTTAAGAGATATGAAAACTGGGTTAATGGTCTGGAATGGGATTGGAACATCTCAAGAAACAGGCATTTTGGAGTTCCTATTCCTGTCTGGAGATGTGAGAATTGCAATGAAATTATTTTAGCTGATGAGAAAGATCTTCCTGTTGATCCATTACAGGATAAGAAAAAATGCCCTAAATGCAAGAAAGAAGCAAAAGGAGAAGAGAAAGTTTTAGACACATGGGCAACTTCATCTTTAACACCACAAATTATCTCTTCTTTAAGTAAAGAAAAAGTTAATATTCCTGTTTCATTAAGGCCGCAAGCTCATGACATAATAAGGACTTGGGCTTTTTACACAATTGTGAAGTCTTATCTGCATTTCAAAGAAATTCCTTGGAAGGATATAATGGTATCAGGATTTGTGACAATGAAAGGAGAGAAAATGTCAAAGAGCAAGGGAAATGTTATTGACCCTAGCCAGATTATTCTGCAGTATGGTGCAGATGCTTTAAGATTTTGGGCTGCAAGCTCTAAACTTGGAGAAGATTTGGATTATCAAGAGAAAGAATTAGTTTCTGGGAAGAGATTTATAACCAAACTATTGAATGCTTCAAATTTTGTTTTTATGAATTTAAAAGGTTACAAGAAAGAAAAGCCAAAACAATTGCAGGCGGTGGATAAGATATTTTTAGACAAGCTTTTTGAAATGGTAAATGGAGCAACAAAAGCTTTTTCAGAATATGAATATTCAAAAGCTAAATCTGACATTGAAGGTTTTTTCTGGAAAATGTTTTGTGATAATTATCTTGAGATTGTAAAAAGAAGAGTTTACCAGGGCAAAGGAGATGAAAAAATTTCAGCACAATATACTCTCTATGTTTCTTTGCTAACAATTTTGAAGATTATCTCTCCCATAACTCCATTCATCACTGAGGAAATTTATCAGACCCATTTCAAGAAATTAGAAAAAGATAAAAGTATACACATCTCTAAATGGCCAGAAGTTTTTGTTGATGAATTACACAGTGCTAAATATGAGAATGTTTTTTGGAATGGCATAATAGAAGTTATATCTAAAGTTAGGCAGGAGAAGACTTTAGCAAAAAAACCAATGAATGCAGAGATAATCTTGACTTTACCGGAGCAATATAACAAAGTTTTGTCTTACGTTATGGATGACATAAAGGCAGTTACAAATGCCAAGGATATAAAAACCGGAGAATTTAATGTTGAATTTATACAAAATGAAAACACAAACAAAAAGTAAATGCAGATTCTGCGGAAAAGAAGATTGCAAGTGCGAAGATCAAGGCTTTTGCAGCTGCCATAATTGCAGTTGTGGGAATGGGAAGAAGGAAATTGTAAAGAAAAAGAAGTGATGGAGCCATGGTAAAATCTGGATTTTTTGAAGGTCAAGACTTTGAGAAAGAGTTTAAAGCACTAATCCCAAAATTTTATCCTGTTAAATATAAAAAATACATTTCTCAAGAAACCAAATTACTAAAACAAAAATTAAAAGGATCAAATAAAATTCTAGAGGCTGGGGTTGGAATAGGCAGATTAATTCTCGAGCTATCTCCATTAGTAAAAGAGTTTGTTGGAGTTGATAATGCCGAGTTAATGCTACAAAAAGCTAAAGTAGTAGCCAAAAAGTTTTCTAATGTTAATCTAGTCAAATGTGATCTTGAAAGCTTAAGTAAAAAATTTAAAAGAAATTATTTTGATTATAGTTTGTGTGTTTGGAACACTCTTGGAAATGTAAAAGATGAAATTAAAGTTTTAAAAGAAATCTCTTATGTTACTAAAAATAGTATTTTTATAACTGTGTATTTGAAGGGAACAATTGAAAATAGAAAAAGTTGGTATAAAATTGTTGGAATTAAAATTAAAAAAATTGATGAAAAAAATGAAATATTTTACTCTGAAAGCGGGCTTAAATCAAAATCTTATGGCTTAAATGATATTAAAAGAATGGCTAATTTGTCTGGCTTAAAAATCAAGTCCTCGAAAATTCTTGCTGGAGTAATACTTTGGATTGAGTTAGTCCAACGATAAATTTATAAATAATTTGTTTATTAGGAAATTATGGTGAAAACAATTGATAAAACATTTGAAAGCATTGGAAGGCCTAGTAGAAAACAATACATTCCTCTTTATGGAATTATTGAAGCTATGAAAGCTAATGGTAACGGAGAATCATCTATAATGCCTGATGGTAAAATTACTTTGGCTGGAATGTACCAAGCAACTTTATATGCTTTAGTAGTTGGTAGTGCGTTGAATTATTTGTTTCCTAAGTAGTTTTTTCTGACTAACTTTTATAAATCCTCTTTCTTTGACTTATTTATGCCTATAACAAAAGACGAACTTGATGAACTTGTAAAAGAACTTGATACTTACAAAGCGAGAGCTACAGAACTTATTACTGTTTATATTCCTGCTGGCCAGAATATTTATACCGTTGCTGACCAGCTTGAGGCTGAAAAGTCCACTGCTAAAAATATCAAATCAACTACAACAAGAAAAAATGTTGGGAATGCCTTGGATAAGATAACAAGATGTTTAAAGGATTATAGGAAAACTCCTGAAAATGGATTAGCTCTTTTTGCGGGAAATATTTCTGAGATTGAAGGACAGGAAGACTTAAGGATTTGGAACTTTGAGCCATCAACTCCTCTTAAGGTAAGAATGTACCGATGTGATAAAGAATTTATTCTAGAACCATTGAAAGAAATGTTGGCTGTTACGGAAGTTTTTGGGCTTTTAGTTATGGACAGGAAGGAGGCAACTATTGGGCTTTTAGAAGGAAAACACATAGAAGTTTTGCAAAAAATGACTTCGGGGATTCCTTCAAAAGTCAGAGCTGGAGGGCAGAGTTCCCAAAGATTTCATAGAATTACTGAGGGTTTGACAAAAGATTTTTACAACAGGATTGCTGAAGAAATGAAAAAAATATTTTATGACATGCCAAAGTTAAAAGGAATTTTAGTTGGTGGGCCTATTCCTACAAAAGATGAATTTTTGGAGGGAGAATACTTGCCGTCAAAATTGCAGGGAAAACTTATAGGAATTCTTGATTTAGGAGACACTTCTGAATCTGGGCTTAAGGAGTTAGTCGAAAAAGCCAGGGACATTTTAGTCGGACAGGAGCTTGTTTATGAAAAAAAAGTTCTTGAGAAATTTTTTAGGATTTTGGGAGAAAGACCAGATATTGCAGCATTAAAAGAACCTGAAACTAGGAAGGCTTTGGAATATGGTGCTGTAGACACCTTAGTTATTTCTAAAGAGATAAATAAATTTTTGGCCAAAGAGCTAGTAAAACTTGCTGAGAACATTGGGGCAAGTGTTGAAATGATTTCTACAGAAACTGAAGAAGGCCAGCAGTTCAAAAATATGGGTGGAATTGGTGCTATTCTAAGATTTAAGGTGCATTAATTTTTATCACAATAATTTATTTAAACTAGCTTTTTGGATTCCTTGTATGGTTAGATATGACTCATCAGATTTTGCATCGAAAATTGAACTTTTAATGATGTTGTATAATTCTAGAGAACCTGTTCACTATCAAACACTTTTAAAAATGAGTTCTTCAGATAGAAACTTACTTGCAGAAGCATCTGTTTTATCTGGGAAAGGTCTTGTTGATAGACTTAAAGATCCAGAAAGAGGGGAAGATGACAAGCTGACTTTTGCTTTATCTGACAATGGAAGGAAGTATGTCGAAGATTTTTTAAAACAATCTTATAATATGTTCGGTTTATTTCTTCAATAATCCTTATAAACTTTAAATTTTTCTAACTTTCATGTCAGACATAAAGGGCAAAGCAGTTGATGAAATGGATGAAGCCAGACTTTCGCATACCCATTCTGCCCTGGCTAAATTAGATCAAGACCAAGAAAAAGAAGACTTGAAAAAGCTTGAAGCTATATTTTTTGTTTCTGGAAGATTTTTGACAATGGTTGATCTTATCAGTCTGAGTGATTTGAACCCAATAATAATTCGTGATTTAATAGAAAAACTTAAAGAAAAATATGAGGTGGAGCATAGTGCTTTGAGGATAATTGAGAAAGGAGAAATGTGGAAAATGGATGTAAAGCCAGAGTATTCTGGAGTAATAAACAAGCTGGCAACTGGCAGTGCTGAGTTTTCAAAAGCTGAACAGGAAACCTTGGCAATTATTGCGTATAAACAACCAATAAAGCAATCTGTCATAATAAAAATCAGGGGAAATAAAGCCTATGATCATGTCAAGAAATTTGTTGATCTTGGACTCCTGAAAAAAAAGAAAGTTGGACATACAAATGACCTGAGTTTGAGCGATGAATTTTATGATTATTTCAGCGTTTCTGGGGCAGACAATCCATTGGGAAGAGGGGAAGAGGTTGACAAAATAAATCAAGGAGTTGGATAATGGACTTGGTTGTAGGACTTTATCTTTTTATGTTTTTTTTTGGTATATATTTTCTTCTTTTATTCATTCTTCTTTACAAAAAAAATAGAGATGAACTTTACAAATATCCTTTACCAAAAAAATTTCTTCCGATATCTGTAATTATTCCTTCTTATAATGAGGAAAAAGAAATTTCCAACACTTTGCAGGCAGTTGTTGATTTAGAATATCCTAGCGGAAAAAAACAAATTATTGTCGTTGATGATTGCAGCACTGACAATACCTATAGGGTCATCAAAGAGTTTGCAAAAAAACATTCAAACATGATTGTGGTTCAAACTCCTAAAAATACGGGAAATGCTGCTGGTTCTAAAAATTACGGTTTAAAATTTGTAAAGACTTCTTTAATTGGATTTGTTGATTCTGATTCTTTCCCATCGAAAGATTCTCTAACAAAGATGGTCGGGTATTTTGAAGAAGATGAAAAAGTTGCTGCTGTTACTTCTAGGGTTTGGGTCAAAGAGAAGAAAAATAATTTTATTGAAAGATTTCAGGATTTTGATTATGTTGTTATTGCGTGGAGTAGAAAAATTTTGGATTTTATAGGATGTGTTTATGTCACCAATGGGCCTTTAAGCATTTACAGGGGGAGTGTTATGAAACAAATTAATGGATTCGATGAAAAAAATTTGACCGAAGATATTGAAATTACTTGGAAGATTTTGAGTTTAGGTTATAAAACAAAGATGTCTTATTCAACTAAGGTCTATACAATTGTCCCAGAAACTTTTAAGGCTTGGCATAAACAGAGAATAAGATGGAATCTTGGTGGACTGCAGACGCTTTACAAATACAAAAAATTTATTTTTAAAAATACAAAAAATTTATTTGGTTATGTAATTATACAATACGTTTTTATTTCCTTTTTGTTCGCCTTGTTGGGATTTGCACTTTTTGTCAGACAGCTTTATCATAAGATATTTCCTTATATCTCAGCCATACCTTATTATTTTCAAGGATATAATCCGTTTAAATTTTTGAAATTTAATCCCCTGGTAACCATGCTATTCTTTTTCGGAATTATCTTCTTGTGCTTGAGCCTTGTTTATTATAGATATGCTTCCAGAGAGTCTGACCTTAAAAGAAAAGGTATAAGAACCATACTCATATACCTTTTTGTGTACAGGCCATTGTATGTTGCACCATTGCTGTGGTCCTTTTATAAACTAATTAGGAGAGATTTAAGATGGTACACGAAATAATAAAATCGAAATATGGAATTTTTATAGAAGTTTTTATACTAGCTTTTTTTATATTAATAATCGGATTTTTTCTAGGATTTTATGTTGAGTCAGTCAGAGTCAACAAGGTTATAGATGATTCAAGAACTTTTGAACTGGAAGCTTTGGACTTAAAACTTCAAAATTACTATTTCCAGATTATGAACCGAGCTTCCTGTAATGAAGCAATAAAACAGAATTTTATATTTGCAGATGAGCTTTATCAAAGCGGACTTGTACTTGACAGATATGAACAAGCTAATCAAATTTCTGACGAAATACTCCGGGAAAAAAAGAAATATGTTCTTTTAAAAACAGAGCTTTGGCTCAACAGTATTCTCTTGAAGGAGAAGTGTGGTGGAGAAAATGAGACTTTTCATACTTTAACTTATATCTATTCTGACAATAAAAATGATTTGGCTAAAAAAGGAGAGCAAACCGTTGTTTCAAACATACTTGGGCAGATAAAAGAAGAGAAAGGCAATAGGGTAATTTTGCTGCCAATTGCCGGCGATTTAGGCCTGAAATCAGTTGATCTTCAAAGAAGGCTGTATAATATAACCTACCTTCCTTCTGTTATAATAGATGAGAAATATATCTTTAGCGGGTTTCATACTAAAGAAGAACTTGACAAATATTTGAAATAACCTTCCCAGAATAGAAATATTAAAAAAGGAATGCACTATATTCTTTTATGGCACAATGCGCTAGATGCGGATTAGATGGGAGCAAAACAAGGCTTTTAATCGCTATTTCCAATGAAGGATTGATTCCCATATGTGAAAGTTGCAATGCGCATGAGGAACTGCCTGTGATAAGAAGGCCAACAACGTACCAGCTTAAAGAGGCTGAAAGGCCAACAAGCGTCTATACTAGGCTGTCTAACATGGCTAAACTTAACCCTTCAGACCATAGAAGAAAACTTAATATTCCTGAGCCAAAAACCAAGGCCTTTTCTCCTGCAAGTACCAGAGAAACTACACTTAGAGAGATTGTTGACAAACAGTATAAGGCTAAGCAAGGATCAGTGGAAAAAAAAGATGCTCCTTTGAATCTCGTTCCTAATTTTCATTGGGCTTTGAAAATGGCCAGAAGAGCCAGAAAGCTTTCAATTGCACAGGTTGCTAAAGAGATTGGTGAGTCTGAGGCTGTGATAGAAATGGCTGAGAGGGGCGTACTTCCTGCAGATGATTTTAGGATTGTGAATAAATTGGAAACTTTTTATAAGATAAAAATTACAAAAGGAAGTGGAGGCGTTTCTTATTTCCCAAATACTTCTAATCTAAAAAAACAGGAAGCACATAGAGAACTTCCTAAAGAAATTAATTTTGATGACCCTAATATAAAGAGTTTGAGAGTTGAGGATCTTAAGAGAATAAAAAATAGTAAATCAAACGAAAAAACGAATCCTGGGGAAGATGTAGTGGAAGAGATAGATGTTAGTGACGATGCAGAATTTTGGGAAGGTCAAGAAAGTTCTGAGGTAAAACCCAAAGAGAGCAAAGGCTGGAAATTCTGGAAGTGAAAATGACAGAAGTTATTGAAAAGGGTGAGATAGAAAAGTCTATGGAGAAGGCTTTAAGTGATTTTTTGTTAATTAGAGGAGACTCTTATTTTGCAAAAGGTATTTTTAGACGAGAAAAACAAGAATATCCTTTTTTGGCAATGCTGGCATTAAATGGCGAAAATGTTCAAGGAGTTACTTTTGATGCAGGAGGGGTTTCAACGTTTACTGGATTAATGACAGAAAACGAGTTATATTTTGTTAGTAATTATGCCTGTCTTGATTCTAGCCCCGTAGAGCATTTTTACCAAAGACGAAATGGTTTTTGGCGTGGAGAAGTTAAATTTGGAAATTCTAATGGTGCTGGAATATCGATTCTTGAAATGCTCGTTAAAAAAGATGATTTAAGTAAAGAGCCCATTATGTTAAAGGGTGTTGAAGGAGTCTCTGAAGTAATGAATGGTTTGATGAAACACAAAACATCAACCGAAGCCTTTTTAAACTACTTTTAAGATTTCTTAATATGGAACTTAAGTTTTTGAAGAGTGAGAAGGATGAGATTGAAGTTGAGCTTCCAAATTTGACGCTTGCAGAAATACTCAGAGTTTATCTTAACAAAGATGACGAAATTGTTGTGGCTGCATGGAAGAGAGACCATCCAACTGAGAAGCCAATTTTGAAAGTCAAGACTAAGGGAAAATCAGCAAAGAAAGCAATTAGTGATGCTATTACTTTTGTAATAAAAGATCTTGACAAGACTCTTGAAGAATTTAAGAAGATGAAGTGATAATTCTATAAATGAATATGGGAAGCTTAAACAATAAATTGACTAATGGTGAAGGAGAATTTGCAATCAAAGGTGAAGCTGGAAATCTTAGGCCTCTATATGAAAAGTGTAAGGGCAATGTAAAATTAATGTCAAAAATTACTGGATGTTCATACAAAACTCTTAGAGAATGTTTGATTGATTTAAATCTGCCACCAAGAGGTTTAAGAGGTTCTCCAATTTCTGAATCAGACGCAGAAAATATTGTTGATTTGTTTAAAAAGTACAATTGCAATGTTAAAAAAGTTCATGAAGAAACTGGATTTTCTGATGAGACGATAAGAAGACATGTTTATAAAAGCGGACAAGAGCCTAGGTTTATTCATCTTTCAGATGAAGACTTGGATTTAATAGTTGCGGGGCATTATGTTTTTGATGGAAATGCTGCAATGACAGCAAGAGAGATTGGTAAATTTACCCAAATGACTGTCTTAAGATATTGGAAAATTTTTGGACTGGAATCTAATAAACCTGGTAGCGTAAAATCACAATAATCCTTATTAATTGTTAATATAATTTTAGTCTATGGCAATTGAAAAATCTGAAAAAATTTCTGCAGGCAGTTATGATCTTAATACATGGCTTTATGGCGGATATGAGTCTGAAGTCATAACGATGATTGCGGGTTCTCCTGGAAGCGGGAAAACAAATTTTGCAATGCTCGCTGCCTGCAGTCAGGCAAAAAAAAATAACAAAGTTATTTTTATAGACACTGAGGGAGGTTTTTCTTCTGAAAGAGTTAAACAAATTGTTGGTGAAAATTATAAAGACATAATTTCAAATATTTTGCTTTTAGAACCTAAATCTTTTGACGAGCAGAAAAAGATTTTTGAAAAACTTCTGGAGAAGGTAAAAAAAGAAGATGTTGGTTTGATAGTTGTCGACAGCATGGCAATGCTTTACAGGCTTGAATTGGGCGATGCTATAAAAAAGAAGGATGATGGAGAGTTCATCAGAAATGTTAATAGAATACTTGCAGAACAGATGAAACTTCTTTCGTTAATTGCAAGAACTCAACAAATTCCAGTCATAATAACTAACCAAGTTTACAAGGATTTTCAAAATGAGGAAGATTTTAAAAGCAAGAAGGAAGCAGAAACACATATTGTTGGAGGAGATTTGTTCAAGTATTGGTGTAAATGCATTATAGAGCTGAAGCATGAAGGTGGAAAGAGAAAAGCAATACTCTTAAAACACAGAAGTTTGCCTGAGAAAGAAATGGTTTTTGAGATAAAAAATAAGGGAATTTTTAAGAAGAGTTGGATATAAAAGCTTAAAAACAAAACTTAAGATTTCTTTTCTATGGAAACTAGAAAAACACTAGAACAATTGTCTTCAGAGTATGATTATCTAGTGATTGATACGTGTGCTTTGTCTAGACCTTATGGGATACTTATTGCAAAACCATCTGAAACTGGCCTGGACAAAAAAATTCCACAGATAGAAGTGGAAATAGAATCTTCTGAGTTTTTTAATAATTTTGTGTCTAGAGGATCAAACTTGTACACTACTGATGATGTTGTTGAAGAATTGAAATCATGGAAAAAATTTAGAAAAAGTGATGTAAAAAGACTTAATAGACTTAGAAGTGCTGCTATGAAACAAAATTTTACTAGAGAACGGGAATTGGCAGAATATATCAAAAAAAGTGGTTCAACCAGAGAGTTAGGTGTAAAGCTTCATGAACGTGAAAAATCCCACAAAAGATTATTAAGCAATTTAACAAATTCTGATAGAATAATCTATTTTGTTGGAGAAGAAATACTCTTTTTTGAGGCTTTAATGTCTCAATATTCTTTTTTAAGTAAACAATACGGAATAACTGAAGTTGACTTAAAACTTCTAATGAGCGCGGGCTTGCTCGCATTAAAAAAAGGAAAAACTTGCTTGATTACAAATGATTCTGGAATTATAAAGAGTGGCTATGCCTTTGTTATCAATGCCCAACTTAATGAGGGCAGTTTAAGTTTTTATATACGGGATGAGATGCGCTCTTTTAGGGAGGCTTATTATCAGCACAAATTAACTTATTCTCCAGTAGCTAAAAACTAATAAAAACTTCAGCATCTTCTGTTCTAAATGGATATAAAGTTTGAAGTTATAAAGAAAATAGTTGAGACTAGATTTAAATACAAAGATATTGGGAAAATTTCGAAGTTTGACAGTAATTCTCCTCCGAGTGTGTTTATAGGTTCTAAACTAAGATACCCATTAGTTAATGTTGGAATATTGAGTCCTTTGGAAAGAGATGATGAAGCATGGATTTATGATAATTCTAGATATTGGGCGGACAACAATTTTGCAATAAGTGATGTCATAAGGCTTAGGGGAAGTTTGTTGAATTCCAGGTTTCAGTCTCAGGTTCAGGATTCTAGACTAAATAAAAAATTTGTGCAAATAGCTCAAGAGATTGCAGTTGCTTCTCGGCCTGTTGATGTTGAGATTGAATTAAAAAGCGGAGTGAGCGTCAGAAATCATTTAGACAGAATAGAAACTCCTCATGGGATGAAAGCTCCTTTGAAAACAGCAAAGATTATCGGAAATGTAAAAGTTGAAAGGAAACTTGACAAATTGATGAACGACGAGGTTAAAGCCTCGGAAGCATTGACAATTCTTTACAAATCGGATTTTGATGAATATTCCCTGAACAAAATTTTGAGTGTTGGCGTTTTGGGTTTGAAGAAAAATAAAAGACTTGTTCCGACAAGATGGAGCATAACGGCAACAGATGATACTCTTGGAAAATATTTGATTGATGAAATCAGAGATTACAAAATTATAGAAGACTATGAATTGTTTTTTGGAGAGTTTTTTGGAAATCAGTATATCATAATGTTGTTTCCTAATGTTTGGAGTTATGAGCTTTTTGAATTGTATTTTCCAGGAAGCTCTTGGAATTCTTCTCAAGAGTTAAAGGCTTCAACTGATTATGAAAATTTTTATGGGAGAAAAAATTATGCAAGTTCGACTGCTGGAGGATATTATGCTGCAAGGCTTCCTATCTTGGAATATCTGGCTGGTTCTAGAAGACAGGCTTCAATTCTGGCAATAAGATTAGAAACACCCAGTTACTGGGCAGCGTTGGGTGTTTGGGTTGTGAGAGAAAGTGTAAGAAAAGCTATGGCTTCAATGGGAATGAAATTTTCAACTAAAAAAGAGATGATTGAAAGCGCAAAACAAATCAGCCAAATAAAGTATAAGTTTGATCTTTCAGATATTTTGACAAAAAGCAAATTGCTTGAAAACATTAAAACTCAGAAGACGCTTAGGGAGTGGGCTTAAGATTTTTTCTTTAGGTATAATAAAGAGCAAACAAGTCCTATGACAAATAATACTAGGCTTATCCAATTTGATAAAGTGTTATCTAAGTTGCTGATCACGTTACTAGTAATATTGGAAGACATGAATAAAATTGACAATGATAAACTTACAATTGCAATAATTGAGGTTACTTTTCCCTCAAGATTTCCTTTGTTTTTAATTTCTTTACCTATAATTTTTCCCCATTCTTTCATCTTAGTTATGTAATTTTTTACTAACTTTCTATTATCAACATCATGAATAAATTCTCCAGTAAATCTATACTCTGAAGGAGGATACCCTACTTTGGAAGAATATTTGGTTTTTTTGCCTGTAACACTTATTGCAGGTATAGCTGAACCACTACTAAGATAATTATCTCCTGTAAAAGGATGAATATTTTGAGATGGTACTTTCTTTTTCAAGTATTCTTTAGTAATATTTAAGCTATGGCCTGTTGCAGATGATTCATCAAAAATTATTATTTGTGAATGTTTATCTTTAATTCTCTCATTAAAAAATTCTTCAAATCTATTATCAATTTGTTCTCTTTCTTTACGCTTGTCCCTATTTCTTGAATAATAGTAATCAGCTCTTGTAAGCGTAATGGGGTCTACTCTGTAAAATTTTGGAACGGTTTCATTCGGGTAAGCTTCTTTCCACGCAGCCTTGATTAAATAACCCCAAGGTGTTCCTGAAGTTTCGGTTAAGAAAACATATTTTGGCTGAATTTTATGCCATTCTTTTATCATTCTTGCAACACCTTCTTTATCTTTTGTTTCTCCTAATTCTCCAAACAAGTGTCCTTCTTGTCTTAGTATTCCTTTATTATATATTCTTTGGAGTTTGTCGAGTTCCTCTTTTTTCATGATTAAGACAATTATTGCTACTTTTTATTTTTAAGCATTATTGCACTCTTATATAATCTAAAGAATGGGTTTAAGATTTTCTGTAAAGAGTAGTACTATAATCTGTTCTTTTTACTTTTCCTTTTTCTGTTAAAATTTCAATATAAACTACTTCTCCGCCTGTGGAAATTTTTTCTGCAGAATTTTCTTTTCTTATGTTCATTTCTCCTGCTTGCAGGTTGCTTATGTCTCCAGTTTCAGCACCATAAGAGCCTGTCCTTGGGATATGGGCAATTATTTTGTTTCCAGCCACAATTGGAGAATCTCCATTAAATGTTAATCTCTTTATTGTGCTTTTTGGATCATGGTTTTTTACAGCAATTTCTAGCCTTCCACTATATCCCTCGACTCTTTCAACTGTCAAATTCCAAAGCGCTTTTGTTTGGATTTTTGTATACTTCATACATTTTTTTAATTTCTGTATTTTTAAGCATTGTTGTTCTACATTAACTTTATTAACCCATTTAGCTATGATATAAGAATTAAAAAGGGGGTGTTGAGATGAGCTGTAAATGGATACATGTTGTTTTACTTTTGATTATAGCTGTATTTGCTATATTCAATATTGTTGCTTGGTCAACTGCTAAGTGGGTTATTTTTATAGCTGCTTTGGGATTGCTTCTTCATGCACTTTGGTGTAAGAGCTGCAATGAATGCTGGGCAGGAAACCATAGGCATGCAATGAAAGAAATGCCTGCTAAAAAGAAAAGATAATTTTTGTTTTTATTTTATAATTTTTACTTATTCTTTCATTAACTATTTAAAGGTAATATGCTTTTTTATATTATGAAGAACCTAGGTTATTTTTCGTTTGTGTTTTCTTTGATTGCTTTTTTAGATTTTTTAGCAGGTCTTCTTTTTTATCGACAAATTGCTATTGTTTTTTATTTTTTTCCTTGGATAGGCATTTTTTTAGGAGGCTTGTCTTTAGGTTTTGGAGCTAAAGAAAAAGATAAAATTTTTGCAATTTTAGGAATTATAATTGGTTCTTTGATTCCAATTTATATGTTTCTCGTTTTAATGATAGAGTTTTCTTAGAGAATCTTTTATTTCATTTAACTAACTTGAGAATTCCTATACTTCTCAACTCTTTCCCTGTTTTTTATGCATTCTGGATTGAAACAGAAAATCCAGGGGGATTTTCCTTTTTGGATTCTCATAAGCATTGGAAATGTGCATTCCTCGCAATCTTTTTCAGCTTTTTTTATGAAGCCGTTTGGAGGCAATGAATAAGTGTTCTTGCATTCTGGATATGAGTTGCATGCAATGAATTGCCTTCTGTTCTTTTTAGAATAAATTATGCTTAAGAAACCTTTTTTGCATTTTGGACATAAAACAACTTTGTTTTCCTCTCTTTTTACTTCTCTTAATTCTGTATTGGCTTTTAACAACTCGTTTCCAATATCTTTTTCATGCTTTCCAAAATCTTTTGAGATAGAGGTTATTGTTTCTTTTGCTTTTTCTATAAGGCTCGATTCTTTTTCGTAAATATCTTTTTTTGATTCAATTATAGAATCCATCTGGTTTTCAAAACTTCTCGTCAGCTTTTCATCTATTATTATTGGAGAGTATTTTTCAAGAGTCTCTATCAACGACATTCCTAATGAAGTTGCCTTTATGCTTTGGTCTTTTATGTAGTCTCTGTCATAAAGGGTTTCAAGGATGGATGAACGGGTTGCCTTTGTCCCTATATTTCTTTTTTCAAGTTCAGAGACTATTGATGCTGGAGAATATCTTTTTGGAGGCTGGGTCTCTTTTTCTTCTATTCTTGAGTTGATTATTTTAACTTCGCCCTCAACGTCAGGAATATCCTCTGTTTTTAACTTGGTTGGGTAAATATCCATCCATCCTTTTTTTCTTATTGTCGAACCTCTTAGCGAAAAATCCAAATCATCAACATTGACACTTATTTTTTTACTGTCAATTATTGCATCTTCACAAAATAAAGACAGGAATCTTTTTGCAATCAGGTTGTAGATTTTTTCTTGGTCTCCTGTAAGGATTTGGGTGTTTCCTGTTGGATATATTGAAGGGTGAGCTGGGTCTGATTTTTTTCCCTCTATGGGCGTTTTTCTTTTTATCAAATGTTCAACCCTGAATTCTTTTGCAATTTTTTCAAGAATTTCATTGTAGCCTATTGAAGGAGGAAGTTTTTGAGAGGAAGTTCTTGGATATGAAATTAAACTGTCTAGATAAAGAGATTGGGCTATCTGCAAAGTCTTTGAAGGAGTCAGCCCATAAAATTTGTAAGCCTCTGTCTGCAATGACGTTAAATTGAATGGTGGATTTGGTTCGATGTTTTCAGAGGATTTTTTAGTTGTTGCTATAACCGTCTTTCCTTTAAGATTATCAAATTTAGACAATTCTTTCTTATTGAAAATTTCTTTGTTGTGCTTTAATTCAACAACATGTTTATTCTTTACAGTTATGAAAACTTCCCAATATGGCTTTGACTTAAATGACTGGATTTCCCTTTCTTTTTTTACAATAAAATTTAATGTTGGGCCCTGGACTCTGCCTATAGACATTATTTTGAATTTTCCTATTGATTTTAGAGCATTCATTAGTGCTCGAGAAAGATTAATTCCATAAAACCAATCTAGATAGTGTCTTGTTTCTCCAGCAATTGCCTGGCCCCAGTTTAGCGTCGGGGATTTTTCTTCATATGCTTTGTTTAGTTCTACTGGTGTAAGTGTTGAAAATTTCATTCTGCTTGCATCTTTTTGTCCGCAAATGTATTTGACTATATTCAATCCGATAACCTCTCCTTCTATGTCATAATCTGTGGCCACTGTCAGAGAGCTTGCACCCCTTACAAGATTTGACATTGCATCATAATATTTCTTGCTGAAGTCTTGTTTTCTTACATAGAAATTTGGGACCCATTTTATATCAAACACTGGGAAATTTGACCCAGGTGTATTTTGTGCTAACGTGAACAAATGGCCGACAGCACAGGCAACAATTATTTTTTCTCCATCCCTATTCACATCATAATAAGGAACTCCCTTGAAATTTTTTTTGTTAACACTTCCAAGTGCATCTGCAATTTTTGCAGCTGCCTGCGGCTTTTCAGTTATTATTAATTCATAACCTTCTGGATTCAAGGAAATTTTTTGCGGCTTGTATGAATCAACTGGCTTGAATTTTGCCCCGCTATTCTTTTTATTCATAAATTCTGGTTTCTTGCCTGGTCCACTTACCTTGAATTTTCTTCTCGGCTGTGATTTTCTAATTTTTGTTGTTTTTATCAACTCAACAGGGTTTTCGATTTGACTTTTGTAAATTTTTTCAATAGTTTGTTTGTGGGTCTCTTGTGTATCTTTTTCCAGTTTTTCTACAGATTTTCTTAATGAGCTTTGGTCTATGGGAAAGAACCTTTCGCTTGCTAATTCTTCCTTTGTTTTGTTTGGTTTTTTAGCCATAAAGTGAGAGAAGAACATGGCTTTTTAAGATTTTTCTATTTTAGAGGTAAATTTATAACTTTAACTTTTGTCTATTATCTATGAAGCCAAGGAAAACCGAAGCTGAGATTGAAGAAGAATTGTCTGAAGAGAGAACATTCTTGTCTAATGAGAGGACTTTATTATCTTATGTCAGGACGGCATTTTCAATAATTGTTGCGGGAATTGCGGCTGTTGGGCTTTTTAGAAATTACACCATGCTTGTTGTTGGTTTTGTCCTAATCGCCTTGGGGGTCTTGTTCCTTATTTTTGGGGTTGTTTATTATTTTTTTAGAAAAAAGAAAATAAGAGAGGAAATTGAAGATTTTGGTGATTAAGAGTATTTATTCATTAACCTTTATTTTATTCTGGCTGAAGCATAGGCTAATTGTCTTTCACAAAAAGCCTTTAACATCTCAATATCTTTTGGGGTGGGATTAACATTGTACTTAATCAAACCTGCTATGTTCCTTAATCTTGAGAGTGTTTCTTTATCTCTAGAAAAATTATTCATAACAAAATCACTCTCAGTTTCATTTAATAGATTAACACTTCTCACTTTTGCTGTTGGCAAATCATACAAAAAAAGTTCAGCTTTTTCAAAAAGACTTGCTTCATCTTCTATAGATTTTTGATAAGTTTCTTTTTTATTTTGGCCATTTTGAAGAGCTGACAGATATAATATCATATCTGATGCGATCTCCCCTAAGACTAAAGAATTACCCCCAACCTCCAATTTTTTTTCTAAAGGATTTGTTCCAAATACCATTTCTTTCATAATTATCCTTGCTTTTTAAGAATTTGTATACTAAATCTCAAACACTTTTTCTTTTCTTGCAACATTGATGACTCTTGTTTTGCCTATTTTTTCTTCCAAGCCTGCAGCTTCGTGAATGTGTGAGCATATTGCAATGTCTGGCTGAAAAGATTCTATGGCTTTTTTTACGGCTTTAGACCCTTTAAATCCGGAGAATTCCATTTTTGAATTTTCTGGGTGAATATGTGTCACCATTATTTTTTTGCTTAAATTTTTTATTTTTTCGTGGCTTCTTTTTAATAAATCATAAATTTCAGAATCTTTAATCTGATGGGGGCCCATGTTTGCTGTTCCTGCCCCAAAAAAACCTATTCCATCTTTTACAATATAATATCCATGGAGGTTTTTTGAGTAGGGGGAATATAATTCTGCAAGCAATGCGTTTGTTGCAACAGACTCATGATTTCCCGGAATTATCAAAATAGGTTTTTTTTGCTTTGCAAAGGGTCCGATGATTCCTTTAATAGATCTTTCAGCGAAAGTCAAGTCTCCGGAAAGAATAATAATATCAACATTTTCTTTTTTTGCCCTGTCTGCTAATCTGTTTATCATAGTCAAGTCACCATGGACATCTCCAACTGCCAATATTCTGGTTTTTCTTTCTTTTTGTGAATTTTTCTTGTTTTCCATAAATAAAAATTATTTTTTTGATTAATAAGTTTTTCCGAAATATGTTTTTTTACTGAAGCGTGGTGACGAATATAGATATTACAAAACATTTAAAAATACAACACCATCAGGATATATAGTTTAAATTGTATAAATCCACGCAAGATGAAAGAAGAGACAGTTCAGTTAGGTTTGGGATTCTCTGACTTTCATTTGAACGGAACAACAAATCAAATGAAAGACAATTTTGACATTTTTTTTAGGAGAAAGCCAGCTTTGATGTTGGTTTCTTTGAAGAAGAACGTTAGAATGAGATACGGTAGCATACTTGCAAAAGAGGTGGATTGTACTTACAGCCATGCGGTTAAGATCCTGCAAACGCTTAAGATCCTTAAGCTGGTTGACTTTGAAAAGAAAGGTAGGATAAAGCTTATCAAGTTGACCAAAAAGGGTAGAGATGTTGCAGACGCAATTGAAAACATTCAGGGCTTAATACGATAATTATTGCTAGCTTATCGAATCAGGGATGAAAAGAGAATTTTTTTATTTCTTTATTTTTTAATTTATCATATCTATCATTTCATCACAACATAATTTAAAAAATCTGGTTTATTTTCAGCTTGATGAGAAAGTATATTGTTGTTACTGGTGGTGTTCTTTCTGGATTAGGGAAAGGAATTGTTCTTGCAAGCATTGGCAATTTGCTTTCTTCAAAATACAAAATCACTCCAATAAAATGTGATGGCTATCTTAATGTGGATCCTGGCACAATGAACCCTACCGAACATGGGGAGGTTTTTGTTCTTGATGATGGGACAGAAGTTGATATGGACTTTGGTCATTATGAAAGGTTTCTTGGAATTTCATGCAAGAGAGAATTTAGCCTGACTATGGGAAGAGTTTTTGAAGAGATAAGAAAAAAAGAAAGAAAAGGAGATTATCTAGGAAAGACAGTCCAGCTTATTCCTCACGTCTCTAATTATATAATGAACTATTTCATCCAAACTGGAGATGAAAATAATGCAGATATCGTCTTAATAGAAATTGGCGGGACAGTTGGGGATATTGAGAATGAACTGTTTATAGAGGCCGTTAGATCTCTTGCAAGAAAAGTTGGAAGAGAAAATGTTCTTTTTACTCATGTTACATATGTGCCCATTCCTGCAGTTATCAAAGAACCAAAATCAAAACCAACGCAACAGAGCGTTGCTTTACTGAGACAGAGAGGTATTGAGCCACAAATTATCATTACAAGGTCTAGAAAACCACTTGGTAGCAATATAGTGCAAAAAATAAGCGAAATGTGCAATCTTGAATTTGGGGAAATTATTTCTGGAAGAGATGTTGATAATATCTACAAAATTCCTCTTCTTTTGGAACAACAAGGAATGAGCCAACTTTTGGCCAGAAAACTTAACATTCAAGTTATACCCGACTTAAAGAAATGGGAAGAATTAATAAACAAAAGAGAAAATGCAAAAAGAGAAATAACAATCGCGATTGCAGGAAAATATACCTCTTTGGAAGATTCATACGCTAGCATTATTGAATCTTTGCATCATTGTGAATCTCATTTTGGAGTTAAAATAAATCTTAAATTTATTGACACTGAAAAAGAAGAGATTAACCTTGATGAGGTTTCTGGAGTAATTATTCCTGGAGGATTTGGTTCTAGGGGAATGGAAGGTAAGATAAAAACAATAAAATTGTGCAGAGAAAAGAAAATTCCTTTTTTGGGTATATGCTTGGGATTACAAATGGCTGTTGTAGAATTTGCAAGAAACGTTTGCGGCCTTAAAGCGCACAGTACTGAAGTTGAACCTAATTGCGTTGATCCTGTTATTGATATTCTTGCAGAACAAAAATTTATAGAAAATAAAGGTGGGACTATGAGGCTGGGAAGCTATCCTGCAATTATCAAAGAAGGGACCATAGTTCACTCGCTTTATAATAATACAAAGGTTGAGGAAAGGCATAGGCACAGATATGAAGTTAATCCAAAATATCATAAAGCTTTAGAAGAAAAAGGGCTGATTTTTTCTGGAATGTCTCCTGATGGAAATTTGGTAGAGTTTATAGAACTAAAGGATCATCCTTTTTTTGTTGCAACACAAGCACACCCTGAATTAAAAAGTAGCTTGTTAAAGCCCGCCCCTTTGTTTAAAGGACTTGTAGAATCAATATTGATGCTTGATGATATGAAAGAACAACAATTGAATATCTGAAAAAGCTAAGGATTCTATAATTCTATTTTAGAAACTATTTTAAACTTATTTTTTGATGTTTATCTATGGTCTGGCCTCGTAGCTCAGCTTGGTAGAGCACTGGACTCTTAATCCAGGTGTCGTGGGTTCAAATCCCATCGGGGCCATAATTTTTAATTGTTATTCCTAAAGTAGATAAATTCTTTTAAATCCTTAAATTATGATGTTTTATGATAAAAGGAAAATTGTCTCCTCTGTCTACTAATGTTTTAATAGAAAGAGCTGACTTTTTACATGATATTAGTTATTCTGGGCTGATTAAGTTAGTTAATGCTGGAAGTAAATTTCCATCAGAGGCAAAAACTGGATTAGATATTCTCGTTGATGCTGGCCTTTTGAGTGAGTCAACACAAGGCAATTATTCTATTACAAGCAGAATGGATTCAGAAATAGTCATTAATCCTCACTTAGGAGGTAGGGTTTTTTATTTTACACTTAACAGAGATGTCAGAGGTTTTGCAAGTATACTTGGTTTTCAGACTAATATTGCACAACAGGGTTTATACGTGGTACCTGAAACCCTAATTCCTATTGATTGGAAGACAATTTATTTTAAGGGCAATTTTGAGAATGATGGGGCGCAAATAGCTGGGAATCTTTTGAACAGGAAATTATTAAGCAAAGACTTCTTTGGAAATTATGCAATTGCTGCAAGCTCAACTAACAGTAGTTCCGAGGATAGATCATATTTGAAGTTTAAATCTTATCAATATTTTTTCACTGACAAAAAAACTGCTTTAGACTTTGCAAAGAGTCTTCATGGGCCAAGAAAAGCTATTGTGGTTGATCATAGAAAAAAAATAGTTCTCGATTAATTTCATCTATAATCTCTTCTCGACCACAGATTCGTTTATTAATTATAAGAATTTGCCTCATCTGTAGTCACGCCAAGTATGTTCACACTTTGTGCATTTGAAGAATTTTGTTTCGGCTTCATCGCCAGCCCTTGTCTGGACTGTCCAGAAATATACTTTATCATTCCCACATTTCTTGCAGGTCTCTGTTATTACTGGATAAGCATTCTGTTCTTTTTCTGTTATAACTGGTATTTCTTTTTTACTGCCAATTTTTTCTGATGTTTTCAGCTTTACTTTCCCTTTAGCAGAATAGTTACATCTTGGGCAACCGTCATTTTTTCTCTTTTGAATAAGCACAGCGCCACATCTCGGACAAAACTCCATTCAGTGTTGAAAAAGAAGAAGTTTAAAAATGTTTCTTATGAAGAATTAATTTTCATTGCAGAATCCTCTTTCTGCTGGCGATTTTGAAGGCTCAAAGAAAACCAATTTCACCCATCCTAAATAAGGAGCGAGTTTGAAAACAGCCTTTCCTATTACTTGATTTTCTTTAATTAGTTTTTCTTCTTCAAGCTGCCCGTTGTTATTATCTCCTTCTGTTGAAAAAGTGTAGGCGCTTGTTTCAGAATTGAACCTTATGTTTACCACTCTATGGATAATTGGATTTTTTCTTTCAGTCTGGAAAATTATTATATCCCCTATTTTTACTTTTTCAGGTTTGGCTCCAACTATAAACAAGATGTCTCCTTTATTAAATCCATTTTTTAATTTATAGTCTTCAAATTGGGTTTTGTTTATGTTTAGGCCGGTATATTTTGAATCATGTCTGTTCCACCAATTGCCAAAATTTGAAAAAAGATTCCCCTGATGGTACATAGAGCAGGATTCTACTATTGCTAATGGAAGAGTTGTTCCTGTGGCTAAGTTTAATAACGGGAAGAAAATAAATTTTACGACTACAAACAAAAATATTATGGAGATTATCCAGCCTTTTACACTATTATCCTTCCATACAATAAACCAAAATTTTTTCCAGAAATTTTTAAATTTGTTTTGGTGAATCACTTCTTTTTGCTCTTCCATAAACTCAAATATTCTTTGCGGTATTTAAGTTTTGGGATTTTATCAGTATAAAATACAATCCTAACGAGAGTAAAATTCCTGCAGTGTCTACTAAAAAATCTGTAGAAGAACAATATCTTCCAGGGACAAAATATTGGTGAAGTTCATCAAGTGCAGCATACATTATTGCTATTGCTATCACAATAGGAATCAATCTGAATTTTTTTCTTTTGATTATTCCAATTAACATGAATAAAGACAGCAGGAAAAATATAGCGAGATGGTAAAGGTTTGATTTAGTACTGGCATAACTTCCACCTTGCCCAAATTGCAGCGATGAAATGTAAAACATTGCAATTGCTATTATTATTGCAATGGCTATTGGAATTTTGCTATGTTTTTCAAGAAATGTTATCATCTTTCATAATGGCTGAAGTTTTTTTCTTTTTAAGCATTTATATTATTAATTTTATAATTATGGATTTTAAATTCGAAAGATTTAAATAGTGTATCTATTTAAGTGTATACGTAAGGTATACATAAACAAACTGTAAAAAGAAAGTTTATGTATACTCTACACCTCTTTTCAACCTACTGGCTGCATACACTGCAGCCATCATACTCAAAATGAAAGAAGAAACAAAAAGACACGGAAGGAATGTAGTTTTTAGTATAGCCATATCTTTAATTATATATCTGATATTAAATCTTACTAAAGCTTCTACAGAAAGTTGGTCTCTTTTAACAGTTATTATTTTGCTACTAGTATATTTTGAGTTGTTGGATCAAAGACAAAGATAAACAAAAATGAAATACAAAAATATCGATTCAAATGTTTTTTTAGAAGTTTGGAAAACTTATATAAAAATATGACAGACATTTTCGACAACCAGATACTTTGCAAAGAATGCAACAAAAAAATGCAAAAAACAAATGTTTCTAAAAATGGTTTTTTGCTCAGGGCTGTCATATGCCCAGAATGCAGCTACAAAATTATACATCCTGTGGATGAGCAGGAATACGTCAAATTTATAAATCTCAGAAACCGAGAATTTCGTGTAAAGATGAGAATGGTCGGGAACAGTTATACTGTATCAATACCTAAAGAGATAGTCTCTTTCATGAGAGAGCAGGAAAAAAGAATGGATGACATGGTCCAATTATGCTTCCAGGAGATGGGAAGATTATCATTAAACTTTGGGAATTTTTTTGAGGAAAGAAATGACAAATAACACTTCAGAAATGGCAAGAAGGCAAAGTCTAAATAATAGAATGCTCAAGAGAATAGATAAACTAGAGTTGGGGACAAGAATTAAAGTAGAATACATAAATGATATTACTTTAAGAAGGCGGTCAATAGAAGGTTTTTATCAGGGAACTCAGATATTAAGTTCTCTTGATGAGGAAGAATATTTAAGGTTGGCTAGAGAAAAAGATTATCATACTAAATATAAAAATTTGTTTGGGTCTAAATCTGAGGATATAATGGGATTTAAAGGACAAAGAATCCCTGTTACGTCTATATTTAAGGTAACTGGTTTAGATAGAAAATTTGAAATTGAAGGATGTACTGCTATGGCTGGAATAGATTATTCACGTTTAAAGGCAGAAAATCTTGGTAAGAGAGTAAACCAAAAATGACAAATAAAAAAGTTAGATTAAAAGTTGTTGAAGCATTGCAAGATGATGCCTACAAAGGAATTGCTAGGATAGACTCTGAAATTATGAGGGAGCTTGAGATAAAGAGAGGGGATGTTGTTATAATCAAAGGAAACAGGGAAACCGTTGCAATTGCGGACAGGGCTTATCCTGCTGATGTTGGTGAAGGAATAATAAGAATTGATGGGATAATGAGAAGAAATGCAAAAACAGGAATTGGAGATGTTGTTGAAATCTATAAAGCTGAAATAAAAAAAGCAAAGAAAGTCATCATTGCTCCTGCCCAGAAAGGGATTACTGTCCAGGCAGATTCTGAAAGTTTAAGGAGAGGACTTCTTGGAAGAGTTGTCATGAAGGGTGATGTTGTTGTTTTGGGTGGAGTCCAAAGAAGGAAAGATCTTTTTAGCGAAATGGGACTTGGAGACGGCTTCGGAGACATTTTTGGAGAAGATTTTGGAAATTTCTTTGGGACTTTGGGTGGAGTGACTCAAATTAGATTTGTAGTAGTAAACACAAATCCAAACCAACCTTGTGTCATAACTGAAACAACTGAGGTTGTTCTTAATTCAAAAGCTGTTGAGATTACAGATGAAAAAATTCCCGAGATTACCTATGAAGACATAGGGGGTTTAGAAGAAGAAGTGAAAAAAATTAGAGAGATGGTGGAGATTCCCATGAAACATCCCGAGATTTTTGAAAAATTAAACATTGATCCACCAAAAGGAGTCTTGCTTCATGGACCTCCCGGAACAGGAAAAACGCTTTTAGCAAAAGCGGTTGCTAATGAAACCGATGCAAATTTTATTTTATTAAATGGGCCGGAAATTATGAGCAAATATTATGGAGAAAGCGAGAAAAAGGTAAGGGACATTTTTGATGAAGCTGAAAAAACTGCCCCCACTATTATATTCATTGATGAGATCGATGCAATTGCTCCAAAGAGAGAAGATGTGCAGGGAGAAGTTGAAAGAAGAGTTGTTTCACAACTGTTGACTATGATGGACGGATTAAAGGCTAGGGGGAAAGTTATAGTCATCGGAGCGACGAATAGAATTAATGCTCTTGATCCTGCTTTGAGAAGACCTGGAAGATTTGACAGGGAAATTGAATTAGGCGTTCCTGGAAAAAAAGGAAGAAAAACTATTTTAAGTATTCATACAAGAGGAATGCCTTTGGACAAAGATGTTGATCTTGACGCTATAGCTTCTGTAACTCATGGGTTCGTTGGAGCTGATCTTGAAGCTTTAACTAAGGAGGCTGCAATGAATGTTCTTAGAAAATATCTTCCAAAAATGAAATTGGATGGGGAAGAACAAATTCCTCAAGAAATTTTGGAAAAGCTTATTGTTTATCATGAAGACTTTATGGAAGCACTTAAAATTGTAAGGCCTTCTGCAATGAGAGAAGTTCTTGTTGAAACGCCTAATATTACTTGGGATCAGGTTGGAGGATTAGACAGTGTTAAGAGAGAACTTCAAGAAGCTGTTGAATGGCCTTTGAAATATCCTGAAACTTTTGAGAGGATGGGAATAAGACCTTCAAGGGGAATTCTTCTTTACGGGCCTCCTGGAACAGGAAAAACTTTACTTGCAAAAGCTGTCGCAAAAGAATCAGAAGCTAATTTCATTCAGGTTAAAGGGCCTTCATTGTTAAGCATGTGGGTCGGAAAAAGTGAAGAGGGCATGAGAAAAGTTTTTGAGAGAGCTAGACAGGTAGCCCCATGCATAATTTTCTTCGATGAGATTGACGCATTAGCTGGAAAAAGAGGAATTGATAATGGAACAAAAGTTACTGAAAGAGTTTTGAACCAGATGCTTGCTGAAATGGATGGTCTTGAAGATCTGAAAGATGTCTTGGTAATTGCCGCGACAAACAGGCCAGATATTTTAGACCCTGCTTTGCTTAGACCTGGAAGATTTGACAAGATACTTTTAGTCAACTCTGCTAATGAAGAAGGAAGGTTAAAAATTATTGAGATTCATACCAAGAAAATGCCGTTGGCAAAAGGTGTTGACCTTAAAGATTTAGCTAAAAAAACAGATGGATATACTGGGGCCGATCTTGAAGCTTTAGTAAGAGAAGCTGCAATGCTGGCCTTGAGAGAATCAAAAGATGCTAAACAGGTTAGGCCAGACCATTTTGAAGAAGCTTTGAATAAAGTAAGGCCCAGCGTCACTAAATCTATGATTGAAATCTACAGAAAGATAGAAGAAAATTTCTTGAAGTCAGCAAAAGCTGCTGTACCTTTGGAAAATGTGAGTTATCTGGGATAAATTTAAAAAGCTTTTAATTATCGAATTTTTATGGACGCCAAAGAAAAAATACAACATGATCAGAAAAGTATGCTCGGAGATTTAGTGAGAACTTTTTATGATTTTTTGTATGATGGGAAAGGAAATCCTAATTATTTAGTTGTTGACCCTGCTGATATGTATAATTCAGTAAAGGCTTCTGATTTGTTTCAGCCTTTATCTAGGAGAAGGGGAGGGTTTTTAGTCAGATCAGAAAGACTTCCATTTAGCCCAGAAGTTAGGGCCGTAGTCTCTTGGGGAAGAAATGTCATGCTTGAAACTAGTAAAGTAGATTTTGGGGAGTGGAGCAAAGAATTAGTTTTGAATAAGGTTTTAGTGCATATTCCTGAGAAACAAAAGAGTGTTTATTATCTTGGAGAATCAGAACTTCCTTTAATCAAAACAAGAACTCAGAACGTTAGAACTGGGAAAGGCGAAAAAGATTTGAGAACGGCATTAACCATTTGTCCAGATTACGGATCTCGTGAATTAGATATTGCAACAGAGGCAATTGATGTTTTATATAATCAAAGTTGCTTTTATGACTTAGATGAAATATACGCTTCCGAAGCTGTTGATGTTAAAGAGATAAGCAACGCTTTAAGAACCAAAGATAAAGGATTGAAACTTTTATTGTTGCCTCAACTAAAGCAACTTATAAGCCTTGAACAAAAGCCTATTTTGTCTCTTATGTTGAGGGTTAGACCACAACTTGTAATTAATTCTAATGTCTTAAGAGATACAGCTCAAGGACTTGAGAAAAGAGTCAGGAGAGAAGCTGAGAGCAATCCTTTTTTAGAAGTTGACTAATTCTTACATAAAAACATTTAAATATTGTTTTTTAAGGGTTCTTGTATGGCAATAGATATTTTATTGGTTGATGAAGATGAAATTTGTAGAAATGACCTGGCGAATTTGCTAAGGGACTGGCTCGGGGATAATGGGTCTAATGAGAATTATAATTTTTGTAATTTAGCTAGTTATAAAGAATTTCAAGACTTTATTGGCTCTAGAGATGGAAATTTAGAAAATGTTAATTTGGTAATAACTGATCAATTAGAGGCGATTAAATCTGCCACAAAATTAGGGATTAAATCTTTTTTTTATTATCAAGGGGCGGATATAAAAATACAAGGTAGGAGAGCAATTGAATTAGGAGCCATTGACTATTTTGGAAAGATAAAGGATCAAATTAATCTTGTAAACGAAGCAAGAGAAATTCTTCAAAACGGTTCTAATCCTCACTAGTAATAATAATTTCTTTTCCAATTAAAACAGTATTTTCTGTTTGGCTTACAATTGCGTTTTCAGATTCAACTAACTGGGCAAAGTGGTGTAAATTTCCATTGCTTTCAAGAATTTTTAAATCAAAGAGCGATTTTGTCCCTAGTTTTTTTACAATCCATCTTGAGCAGAATGGTAATGTGTTATATTCTTTGACTATAAAATCCAAAAGTTCCCTGGCTCCAGGATTTCTTGGATGGGATGAAGATTGTAGCATGTATATCTCTGAAGGTTTTCCGTCATGAACTTTTCCAGAGCCGTTGGTCGCAAAAGGTTCAATTGCATAAAGTCCTGGTGTAAGAATTGAAGCTCTTGAGTCGTCTATATTTGGAACACTTGCCCCTGCATGAAGTTCGTATTGGCTTATTTCATGGCCTGAAAGATTTATTATCGGAGAAAATCCCTTTGACTTTATTGTCTTTTCAATTATTCCGCCTATCTTGTTCAGATGAATTCCCGCTTTCAATATTTTTTCAGCGGATTTCAAGGCTTCCTCGGAAGCCTGGATTAATTTTTTGTTTTCTTGTGAATTTTCCAAGTCCATTGAAAAAGCTGTGTCAGCTATCCATCCATTAAAGTGAACTCCTAGATCTACTTTTAACAATCCGTGAGCAAGAGTTTTATCATCATGAGAAGGAGTATAATGTGCAGCTATATTATTGATTGAGAGATTTACTGGAAAAGCCGGTTTTCCCCCTAGCTCTACAATTTTGGCTTCAATTTTTTCGGCTATTTCTAACAAATGCATCTTTGGCTTTATGAAAGATTTTGCAAATTTTTTAACTTGCGATGCAATTTTTCCTGCTTTGATTATTTTTTCTGTATCCATTTTATTAGTTTATTTTTTCAATATAATAATCTTTAAATATGATTTGGTTGTAAAATACTGATGGTTTCGTATAAAGAGTATTATGCAAATGCTAAAGGCTATTTAACGTTTGCTGCAAGAACTCTTGCCAGAGGGGTGGTAAACTTATATCCTCTTGATAATCATATTCTATTCAGAGAGTGTGTTTACATACATAATAAATCTAGGCTAAGGTCCAAGCTAGACGATTTGTTGGGAAAGATACTTAGTTAAACTTAAAAATATCCATTACCTTTTAAAATAATGCCTAGAAAAAAAGTGGTGAAGAAGAAAGCTGTTCCTGAGAAAGTTGTGCTCAATAAACTAAAATTTTCTGACTTTTTTTCAACTTCTCATTTTAGCATGGGGCTTTTTGCTGCTGTAGGGGTGATAAGCGTTTCACTTTATGTTTCAAACCTATTTGCATTCAGTTCTTTTGGATTTCTAATGATATTTTTAATTGTGCAACTTGGGTTTGCAATAGACTATTATTATGAGAGAAATATTGATGAGAGATTTTTAATATCTTTTTATGTTTTCTCAATTATATTTCTTATAGTGAATCTTATCTCTTTTCTTAGCCTTTAAATTTTAGCCTTCTAGATTTTGGAATAAAATTTGTTATTTTGTTTTGAGAGGCTTTTCCTGTCCCTAAAAAATCATTTTTGTGTTTTATGATTACAAAGCTGTGCAAGTTTGTGGGAATATTCAATTCTGAGCCGTGCATCCAAATGTCAACTTCTTTTTCTGAAATTTCGAAAATATTTTTTGTTATTTGATTTTTCATCAAGTTTGCTCCGTCAATGCTTAGCCTTATCCCATCTTCCTGTATTTTTCCAAAATAAATTCCTACTCTTTCTATGAAAATTCTTTCATCTTCTAATGTTTTTAACTGGTCTTCATTTAGAGACCCTTGATAAAGGAAAATCCTTTCTTGCCCTATTTTTATCAAGATTCCTGGAATTTCCTTTATTCCAAACTGTTCATTTAATTTTTCAAGTATTTCCTGCTTTTCTTGTTTTGAGAATATGTGGAGTGTCATTTTGTTTTAAAATTAGTACGTTTAAACTTACCTCTAATCAAAGCATAAGCTAACCTCTCATCTTTATGTTTAGTTAGTGTACCAATTAAATTTCTACATTTGCATAGTAGCTTCTCAGGATAAATTTCTCTTTTAGGCCCTATAATTCTGTTTAGATAGCATCTTTTTAACCATCCTACTCCATCCTTTTGATAAATAAATATCTCTGAGCCGCATTTTATACATGATATTTTTATTATCTTTGCAGTTCCGCCCCGCTTTCTTAAATATTTATCTTTTGTTATTTTCATTTCATCTTCCTCATTTTTACAACAAAAAATCTCTCAGCTCTGGGCTCTTCATTTGTGGTTGATTTTATTTTTATCATTTTATCTTCCTAAATTTTGCAACAAAAAAGCCTTCTGTGTTGTTATCCTGGGGGTATATTCTGCATGAAAGATTTACTTCTTTTGAGAATTTTTCACCATTCCATTCATTTATTCCTTGTCTGAATTTTATTGGCAGAGAAATTTTTTCAGTCTTGATGTTTGGGAAGTTCTTTACAAGATAGTCTACAATTGCCTCGTTTTCTTCTGGAGCATGCGTGCAAGTGCTGTAAACTAGTGTCCCATTTGGCTTTAGTATTTCTAAAGCTGAAGCTACTAAAGTTTTTTGGAGTTTTGAGAGAGACTTTATTGTGTTTGGATTCCACATCAGATATGTTTTAGGTGTCGACCTTAAAGTCCCTTCACCAGAACAAGGAGCATCAATTAATATTCTGTCAAATAAAATTCCTGATTTTTTTAATCTAATACACAAAGCAACTCCTTCTTTTTTTGTTATTATTGTGTTTGTAACTCCACATCTTTCTAAATTAGAGGCTAGAATTTTTATTCTTGAATAGCTTATCTCATTTGCTAATATTGTTCCTGTGTTTTGCATGCATGACGCTATTTGAGTTGTTTTGCTTCCTGGAGATGCACATAAATCAAGAATCATTTCTCCCAGTTTTGGCTCCAAGGCAATTACTGGCAACATGCTTGCTAACTCTTGGATGTAATAATATCCTAAAAGATGTTCCAGGGCTCTTCCAAGTTCACCCGGTTCTAAATCAATTAAATTATTATCTGAAAACTTTCCCTCAACAACCATTACTTCAGGATGTTTTGGCCATATCTGTGTTATTTTCCAATTTTTTTCTTCCAATCTTTTTTTCAAATTTTCTGGAGAAATTTTTAATGTGTTAACTCTTAAAGATTTTATCGGAAAAATTTTTAGAATTTCTTCAAATTTTTCGTAATCGGATGGTGAAAGAAGTTTTTTCATTCTTTCTGTAAATTCTGGCTTTTGTGTTGGATTTGTTTTCATTTTATCATTCCAAAAATAATAATGAGCCTATTAAAGCTATTCCTATCAAAAAGAAGAGCAACTGAAGAAGTGCTTTTTTTGTTGAATACCCTTTATGGAGCTCTGGAATCAAATCAGAGCCGGCTATGTATATAAAGCCTCCAATTGCTATTGCAGTGATTAATTCTTTTGTTCCAGACACATATTTACTTAATAATAACCCTGCTATTGCCCCAATTATTGCAGTTAGTGCAGTTAAAAAGTTAATTAACAATGCTTTTTTCTTTGTGTAGCCACCATAAATTAATATTCCAAAATCTCCCATTTCCTGAGGGATTTCATGAATTAAAACAGCCAAAGTTGTTGCTATTCCTGCCGGGACGCTTATTATATAACTTGTTGCGATTATCAATCCGTCTAAAAAATTATGAAAACCATCTCCTACCAAATTCATTATTGCTAAACTATGGACATGGTTTTTTGTTATGGGCATATGGCAGTGCTGCCAGTGAACAATTTTTTCTATCACAAAAAATACCACAATCCCAGTTAGAATAAAAATAGGAATTTTTATTTTTAATCCATCTTTTGCAAGTCCGGGCAGTAAATGTAAAAAAGCATCTGCAAAAAGAGCCCCTGCTGCAAAACTTATCAAGTATATCAGTAATTTTTGAAGTTTGTCTGATTTTATCGAAAGCGTTATTATTCCAATTAGGGAAACTAAACTCACAACTATTACGCTAACAAGTGTGTATAGCCATACTGAAAGCATTTTAAAAATTGGAAAACTGGATATTTAATTCTTGGCCTTTTGTAAATGTTTAAATAATCTCAATTGCTTCATGATAGATGAGGGGATTTGGTGAGATTTTTAAAGATACATTTAATGAGTATACTGAAAAATTTATTCATATATTAAAAATATTTGTTTTCTTGTATATGATTCCGGTTGTGGTATTTTCATTAATTCTTATGGTGCTTTTTGTGGGCACTTATTCTTCATTGGGACTTTCCTTTTTGAAGACAGGAAGTTTTGATCTTAGTGAAATTGTTTTGAATCAAGAGACTTTTTTATCTTTAATTCCTCTTTTTGGGGGAATTTTTGTATTTTATCTTCTTTTAGGGATTTTTTATTTTTTGGCCGCTATCTCGTATATTCATACTGGATTTTCTAAAATGAAAGATATCTCTTTTGACAAATCTTTTGCATTTGCTAGAAAGAACTTTTGGAGATTTGTTGGACTTACACTCTTAACAATTTTATGCATTACTCCTCTTTTTATTCTTTTGATAATTCCAGGAATAATATTTTGGGTATTCTGGGCTTTTTCCCCTTATCTTTTACTTAGTGGAAATGATGGGGCTTGGGATTCTATGAAGAAAAGTAAGACTCTTGTTAAGGGAAGGTGGTGGAATATATTTGGGTGTATGCTTTTGCTTTTTATTATAATGGTTGTAGTTAGTAGTGTTGCAGGACTTATTCCTTTTATTGGTCATATTATTTCTTCTTTAGTATTAACTCCATTTATGATATTATTCTTTAAGAATTTCTATTTAGATCTAAAATCTGGGATGAAAAAATAATTAAAAATCCCCCAAAGTCTTTTGTCTTCTTCCATCTATCAGTTCTTCAGCATTGACATTAAAAACTTGGAGGATATTTTCAATTGCAGGGAGTATTTGATGTTTTAAATAATACTCTATGTTGTATTCTCCCTTTTCTTGGGGAAGTTTAACTTTATCTCTAACAAGCTTTTTGTTTTCTCTTGTTTCCGCTATATAAAATTCAATTAATGTGCCTGCACTTACTGGAATCTCTAATTCATGCATTTTTTTTGCGGCTATAACATGGGGGGAAATTGCCTTGTATTCAGATATTGGCTTTTTTAATTGTGTTTTTATTATGAACTCTTCTCTTGGAATTTCCCTGGACTTTATTTTTTTAATTGTTTTTTTTAAATATTCCAAACTGGCCTTTTCATTTCCGTCATTCAATACTTGTCTTAAAATATTATTTTGAATCTCTCTTGCTAGTTTGCACCAGTCTCTTCTCACTGTTTCAAAACCCCTTATTTTCAGCCTGCCTTTTTCATCTATCAAAGCATATTTCTTTTTTGCACCAATATCTCCTGTTCTTTTTGTAACCCATATACCCCTCTTGAAAAATCCCTCCAACTCAAGCCCCATTATTCCAGGGAGTTTTTCATTTAAGGAATTAAGGAATTCAAGCGTTTGTTTTTGTGTTTTATTGCCTTGGATGAATGCAATTGAATCTGTGTCAGAATAAATTACTTTATAGTCGGCTTTTTCTATATTTTCAATTGCTTCTTTGATTGATTGTCTTGCAAATGCCGCTGTTGCTGCCCCCGCCTCTTCGCAATAATATCTTCCTCCGAAAAAACTTTGGTATCCATAAGAAGCATTCGCGAGTAACTTGAAAGCATTGCTCCTTGCTCTTTTTACTGGATCATCTTCTTTTTTTAATTCTTCTTTGTACTGCTTTCTTTTTTTTATTATTTCTTTTAACATTTCTGGAAAAAATCCTGGCTCTTTAGAAAAGTAAACTTTTTTCCCAAGAGCTTCAATGCTGTAAGAATTTTTTTCAGGTTTGTTTAATAAAGTTGATTTAGACAAATTGAAAGTTACTATAACACTTCCATAACTTGATGTGAAATCAAAGACAGCGAGGTTTTCATAAAGTCCTGGAGTTGGTTCAAAAACAAATGCTCCTTCGAAAGGAGGCTGTTTTCTTCTCTCACCTATTTCATCGTATGTTGGTCTCTTTTCAGGGATTTCGTCAAACTTTTCAAGATTGTGGATTATAAAATCTTCAACATTTTTCGACATGCCGTTCCTTGTTACATCAAAAACAGGTTCTTGCATGATTTTTGTGAATTCGCTTATGTCTGGCCAGAACTTTTCAAACAACCTGTACGTCAAGCTCGAGTCATGCAAATTATACTCAAAATATTTTTCCCATTCATGCTCTTTTATTTTTGATGAGTGCTTGAACTTGAAATCTTTTTTTTCATCACCTAAAAATTCCTTTGAAACTTCGTTTAAAGATAATGTTTCTGATTGCATGTATTGGGAGTATGCTGTTTGTATAAACTTTAATAAATCCACATGGACAATTCCAAATATCCTTCCAGTAGTCATTATACCTTTGTAGAATCTTGGTTGACTTTCATCTAGGCCCAAAGCTAGTTTAACCTTATTTTTTTCCGCTCTTGCTTTTAGATATGGCAAATCAAATCCATCTGAGAAATATCCAACAAGAAAATCTGGCGAGATTTTTCCGATATACTCTACAAATTTTTCTAGTAGTGCTTTTTCATCTTTAACATATTCCACATAATCTGGTTTTTCATTCGTTTTTTTGAATGTTATAACTTTTTTGAAGTTGTTTGAGAATAAAGACAACATTATTATTTCTCCTTCTCCAATTTTGAAATCATCTGCTTCAATATCATAGGCTAAAATTTTTGGTGAAAAATTGGTTTCTTTTAATTCTTTGTGCGAATTTAACTTTATGCAGAAATTTACGTTTAGAGATTTGCCTATCCCACCAAATTCCAAACTCTCAGATATCTCTTCTCCATCTATTTCATAAAATTGCAGCGGTTTTAATTTTTTTTCAATTATGTAATGAGTTATAAATCCTAAATCATATCCTCTTCTTTTTTCTATTTCAGGAAAATCCAACTCACTTGCAATATTATGCATGTCTTTGTAGTTTGTCGCGAATATCTTAAGGGCTTTAACACTTCTCCCGAGAAATTTTTTGTCATGCAGTTCAACTTTTTCTACTTTTGTGAATCTTCCTTTGACATCAAGCTTTATTTTTTCTATTTTTTCCGTAAGAGATTTTATTTTTTCTTTGGAAATCCCTTCTTTTAACACTGCCCAAAAATAAACTGGGCATGAGTCTATGACACAAATCCTTTTCCCTTCTTTGTTTCTGCCCACAATTTCTATGTAGTTTCTTCCTTCAAAATCAAAGTAATCATAGTCGACTGGGATGAATGTTGTTTTCATAGAATCTTAAAATTCAGGAATTATTTAAAGCTTGGTTTTGAGGGAAAATTTCATATTCGTAAGATTTAAAAACCCCTAGATAGTAGTGACTATATGAGAATAGATGACATTGGAAGCTATGAAAGTGATCCAGAAACTAATGAAAGAATTAGACTGGCTCTTACTAAATCACAACTCCCCGAAATTCCTGAAGAAGAACGTAGGAAGTATGGAGTAAATAAGAATCTTATCCGACTTGTTGAATCAAGTAACTTCTTATCAAGTCCAGTATCACTTACCTCTGCAAAAAGAGCTTTTTTGTCTAATCGCGGTTTTACTTCAATTGATGATGGAGAAAATTCCATTTCTATTGGTTTCGCTACTCCTGAAAAAGTTCATTATAAGCTAGTTGAATTGTATAAAAGTGTTCTAAGAGAAAATGGACTTTACGAGCAAAAATATGGGGTCAAGTCTTAATCCGTTAATTATTTATATTTCTAATACTACCAAATTTCATGGGACTAAACATACGAGACATAATCCCGAGAAGAGAAATTGAAATACCTGACTTAAAAGGGAAGATAATCTGTGTTGATGCTTTTAATACTTTATATCAGTTTCTTTCAACAATCAGGCAACCGGACGGAACACCATTGATGGATTCTAAAAAAAGGGTCACCAGTCATTTGTCTGGGATTTTTTATAGGAATATAAGCCTTTTGTCAGAAGGCCTAAGATTAGTTTATGTTTTTGATGGGAAACCTCCTGACTTGAAATATAAGACTTTTCTAAAAAGAGAAAGTGGGAGAGATTTTGCTAAAGAAAGATATGAGGAGGCCAAAGACAGAGAAGACCTTGATGCAATGAAAAGATACAGCTCCCAACTGACAAGGATTAATGATGAGATGATTGAGGAATCTAAAGAGCTTTTGAAAGCGATGGGAATCGGAGTTGTCCAAGCTCCTGGAGAGGGTGAAGCAGAAGCTGCTCATTTAGCCAGAATTAAAGAAAACGTTTATGCAAGTGCGAGTCAGGATTATGACAGTTTACTTTTTGGTGCTCCAAATCTCATACAAAATTTAACTTTGGCAAGAAAAAGGAAAACAGTTTCTGGCTGGGTTGAGATTAATCCTGAGATAATTGAACTGGACAAAGTTTTGAATTCACTTGAAATAAATCTGGATCAATTGATTTGTTTAGGAATTTTAGTTGGGACCGACTATAATCCTAAAGGAATTCCCGGAATAGGGCAGAAAAAAGCTTTGGACATAGTAAGAAAATATAAACAACCTGTTTTAATTTTTGAGAGCATTGGGGAACAGTGGAGCAGACTGCCTCAAGAAGATAAATTTGATTGGATGGAAATTTTTAGTTTATTTAAAAAACCTAATGTAGTCAATTCGGAAATAAAATTTTGGAAAGTAGATGAAGACAAGATAAGAGACATACTTATCAAAAGGCATGATTTTTCTGAAGAAAGAGTTGAGAAGCAACTAGAAAGGCTTAGAGACATAAAAGAGAAACAAAAACAAAAAGGTCTTGACAAATGGATGTGAAGGTTTTTAAATTTGAAATTCTTTAATTGAGCATGAATGAAGAGTTGAACCACAATATTAATTTTAATATCTTCACAATTATCGGGCTGATTTTAGTTGGTATTGGATTATTCTTCTTTGTGCCTAATCTGACCGGCAATGCTACAGGCAATCTTAATGCAAGCATAACAAATATTCTTGGGATTGCTCTTTTTGTTCTGGGGCTGGTTGTAGTATACTTTTCTTTTAAGAAAAAGTGAATTAAGTTTTGCCCCTACTCTTTTTATTCTTGGACATCCTTATCCCGAAATATATTAGGATTAAAATTGCTCCTACGACAAACATAAATGTTGATTGATAGACTAACCCAAGTGCACTTACTATTATAAAAAATCCACCTAGAATGATTAAGAGGTTCCATTTTGTTTTTATTCCTAAGAAAATTGCTCCAACTATAAATATCAATAAGCCAAGTATATAGAGTGTGTCTGAAGAAAATCCTAACCCTAAGAAAATGTTTGAAAAGTCTAAACCCGTCTTGTTCAATCCGTAGATAATTAAAAGAGAAACACAGAGAGAAATTATCATGGCTATATTTGTATTTGGCTCAGTCATCCCATATCTGTCTTTTCTCATAAAGACTCTTGAAAATATAAAGAACAACAATGCAAAACATATCATGAACACTGCCCCCAAGACAATTGTTGAAGAATCAATGCTGTTTAACATGTCACTTAAATTGAATATTTGCGCACTTGCAACCGACATTGAAAACAAAGAAACTATCAAAGCTAAAAATCCCTTTTCTTTCATGATTTATACAAGAAGAACTATTTTATAAAGCTTGCCACAAAGTTTAAATGTTGATTCTAGCTTTTTGAATAATGGTTAGATCATTTAACATTTTAGGCAACATTGCAATAGTAAATTTTCCCAAGGAGCATAGCATTAAAGAAAAGAAAAAATTTGCTTTAAAAATTTTGAAGTCTAATAATTCTATAAAAACTGTTTTAGAAAAAGCGGGAAAATTTAAAGGGAGGCTCAGAAAGCCTTTAATTAAATTTGTTGCAGGAGAAAATACAAAAGAGGTTGTTTACAGAGAAAATGGCTGTGTCTTTAGATTTAATATAGACAAAACTTATTTTTCTTCAAGATTGAGCAATGAAAGAAAAGAAATTTCAAATTTGATTAAAAAAGGAGAAAGTGTATTAGTCATGTTTGCAGGAGTTGCGCCATTTTCTATAACTATTGCAAAGAATTCAAAAGCTTCAAAAGTTTACAGCAATGAACTTAACAGGGAGGCAAATAAATACGGAAGGCTAAATGCTGAGTTAAACAAAGTCAAAGACAAAATTATTTTTTTGGACGGGGACATAAAAAGAGTGGTTAAGAAGTTTAGAGAAAAGTTGGATGTTATAGTCATGCCACGTCCTCAGCTAAAAGATTCTTTTTTGAATGAGGCTTTTTCATTAAGCAAAAAAGGAACTAGGATTTATTATTATGATTTTTGCATGGAAGATGCAAAAAATTTGGTTTTGGATAAAATAAAGAATGAAGCTGTGAAAGCCAAGAAGAAAATAAAAATATTAAAGATGAAGAACGCTGGTGAAATTGCTCCTTACAAGAATAGAGTTCGGGTTGATCTGGTTGTGTTGTGATTATTGTCTTAAAGAGAATATTGCCGCGATTCATTAAGCATCTCAAGTTCTAATTGAGATTGAAGTGGTTGGTTTTTTTGAGTGGTGCTAACTATTTGATCTTGACTCATTCTTGGATAATACAACCATGGATTAACTCCATATTCTCTTGCTATTCTAGCAATAGTCTTACTTGGATTTCCTCTAGTTTCTGCCGTTATTACAACTACTCTTGATCTTATCTGGTTTTCTGAATGTGCTTCCATAACTCTCAACATAGTTTTTGGTTTAAAAACCTTACTAAATCTTCTTCTCAGCCTTTATTGCTGTTGGGGCTTCCCCACCATGCCATGTGAATCTTGGCCGCACTCTCATTGGGTAAATTCTTTCAGAATTGTCGTCAAGCAAAATTGCAGAACCCCTTAAAGAAGGCAAATCATCCATGTACCTTTTTATGCTGTCAAGCAAATAGGATTGCATTATGAAATTCAAAGCCTCTAGGTCAGGGGCTGAGGTTACTCTATGGCTTATTACTATATCTGCTTGAGTCATTACATCCCTATGAATTTGGCCCGGCTGTTGTGTAGCAAGGACTAAAGAAATTCCTGGCTGTCTTCCCTCTCTTAGAATTTGTATTAGCGAATCTGTTGCTAAAGTTTTTTCATGCAATGGCAAAAATTCATGGGCCTCGTCTATAAAAATCCAGACAATTGGGTTTTCTTTTCTCTCTAAAGAGAAAGAGTAATCAAGACCTCTTGCAACTGATTTTACTTCTTCTTCTTTTCTTGAAGCCATTCTCTGATTGAAAATTTTTCTTGACACCAAGCTTATTACTAAAGCTCTTACATTAAAAGCTCCGACAGAGTTGTAAACACTTAAGTCTAAAATAGATGTTGCTCCGGAGATTATTAAATCAGAAACTTTCGTTGCTTCTTTTGATGATTCTCCGAAGATTCCCCAGTTTTCTGCTGCTTCAAATAAAGATATCGTGGCGTTTTTCACATTTTCATTTGTTTTTTTGTCTGCATCAAGTTCTGATATTATTTTTTTTATGTTGGTGCTTTTTGATTTTAATTTTGGAATTGTCCTTTCTATCAATATTGAAATTGGGTCTGTAATATTCAAGCCGAAAGTTAAAATCCAATCTTCAGAATCCATTTCATTTACATCTAACGCGAATTTTTCATCTGCCGGAATTCCTTTTTCAATGTAATCAGAGTAATGTCCGTAAGGGACAAATACTTTTATAGGAAGGTTTTGGGTTTTGAGCCCCCATTCTGAAAGTAAATCCCGGTCTTTTTCATTTTTGTACTTCATTGTCCAGTAAATTCCCATCGTGTCAAATATTAATGATGCAATATTCTCTTTTGCTTCCTTTTGTAAATTTGAAAGCTCTTCAGCAATGACCCCCAGTGTGTAGGATTTTCCTGATCCTCTTTTTCCTGCAACAAGAACAACATGGCTTCTTGCAACATCCATTGATATTTTGTTGCTTAAAGAAGTATACTGGCCCATTTTTACATAGCTTTTTCCAATGTAAATCAAACCTTTATTTCCGAATGCTTTTTTATCGGCCTCATTTCTCCCAATTATTATGTCGTATGGCATTGATTATAAACGAAAAAATTCTTTTTATATTTTTGTTATAGTTAACTTTCACACTTTAAAATCACAAAACTGAACAATATATTTTAACTATTCATAAACTTTATAAATGCTGTTTTCATCCAGCTTTGATGGACGCTGGCAAAGAAGTAAAAAAAACTGACAAGGTTGAACATAAAGTTCCTGAAGAACAAATTTCAGTTCATAAAGTGCCAAGTGTTACTCAAAGGATGAGACAAAATCCCTGGATTGTTTCTACACTTATTTTAGTGGTTGTCACTTTTATATTATTAATTGGAAATTTTTCTGGAAGTTCTGGGAAAATTGATGGTGCCTCTGTTGCTTCAAAGGCTGATGTTGAAGCAAAAATTATGAGTTTTGTGAAATCACAAGTTGGAGATGATGCCACTCTTGTCGGGACAAATGTTACAAACGGGCTTTATATGGTCACAATTTCTTATCAAGGTCAGCAAGTTCCAATATATATGACTTTGGACGGTAAAAATCTTGTACAAGGAGTTGCACCTTTTGATGCAATCTTACAGCAAGCACAGCAACAAAATTCAGGAAGTGGAACTGCTTCTGCAGGCTCTGCAACTAAAGTTAATATTCCATTAGGCAACTCGCCTTCGATAGGAAATGCAAATGCAAAAGTTACTGTTATTGAATTCACAGACTTTTCATGCCCATACTGCGAGGCTGCATCAGGATACAATACTCAAATGGCTTCTTCTTTACAGAATCAAAATCCCGGCTGGCAACCAATTGTTTCTAATCTTTTGAAAGATTATGTAGATACCGGAAAAGTTAGATTTGTAACTAAGTATGCCTTCGGACATAGCGGAGGAAAACCTGCCCAGTCAGTTGCATGGTGCTTGAATGACCAAAATCTTTATTGGAAATTCTATCCTTTGGCTTTTGCGAAATCAGCCACAGAAGTTGAAGATTTGAATTTAATGAAAGAAATTGCTAAAAGCATTGGTGCTGATATGACCAAATTACAATCTTGCCTTGATTCAAAGAAATATGATGCTCAATTTACTACAGAACAAACAGAGGCTCAACAGGCAGGCGTTAGCGGAACACCTGCATTCTTTGTTAATGGAATACTTGTGGAAGGAGCGGTTCCATACAGCCAGATTAAACAAGTGATTGACGCAGAGTTGGCTGCTAGTGCCTGAGAATAATAATTCTTTTAAAGAGAGGTTTGTTTTACTGTATATGGGAGTTAGACTAGAAAAGGAATTAGAAAAACCAGATTGGAAACAATGGTTACCTGTTTGGGGAATTTATGTGGCGGATAAAGCTATTAGAGACGGAAAACTCTCTTTAGCGAACTTTGAATTTTATGATTTAAGATTTCATTTTTTTGTTGCTTATCATGCGATATGTGCTGGTGTTCCCCCTTGCCTTAGGAATTGATTATTTAAGCAAGTTATAATCAATTTAAGCATGACAATCTCTAACTCTCAACATATTCAATCTCTTCTTCAGTCAACTTAAGTTCTTTCTGGATTGCTTTGCTTGCCTTGATTATATTTTTCAATATCGGAAAATCCTGCAAAGCTCTTTTTTCTCCGACGTGAACTTTGTGGGCATATTTTTGTGCTATCGCTTTTTTCTTTGCTATTTTCTGATTGTGGAGCCATATCTTAAGGATTCTTTGAGGTTTTTTGTAACTGGTAAAGCCAGTTTTAGTCCCTTTTTTTGCTGCAGAGATGCCATAACCTAAAAAGATGCTTTCGTAAACCATGAACCTCCAGTATTGCTGTTTGTAAATTCTTCCTTTGAACAAATCAACTTTACTTAAGCTATCAAACGCCTTTGCCAATTCCTCTCCTTGATATTCTGCAGGAATATTTTCCTCAACCCAAAGTATTATTTCATCTAAGGGCAGGTTTACTGAATCAAAAATTCTAAGAGTTTCGTCTGTTGGTTTTCCTTTGAATATCAATCTTAATGCATTGAAAATATCCATTTCTTTATTTCTGTCATCAAATGTGAAATAAGCTTCTCCGCCTAATCTTGAAATAGACTGCAAATCATTTATGGCTGCTCTTAAGTCTCCTTTTGATTTAATGGAAATTTGAGTAATTGTTTCTGGATTGATTTTTAGATTTTCTTTTCTTGCAATTTCTGTCAATATGGGAGATATTGTCTTGTAATCTATTTCTTTCAATTGTGTTATCTCAGACTTTTGTCTTAAAACACTAAACCTTCTGTCCCAGATATCATTAGCAGTTATTATCACTGGATACACTGATGTTTCTACAAGAACTAACAACTCGGGCAAACCACCCCAATCTACTTTTGAAATTCCGTCTACTTCATCAACAAGAATTATCTTGTTTTCTTTTATAAGGGATTTTTGTTCTAGTGCTGGTTTTAAAATTTCTCTTAGCCTTTCTCTATCTCTTAAATTGGAAGCATTTAACTCGAACAATTCAGAATTTGCCTCTTTTGCTGCAACATGCGCAAGAGTTGTCTTGCCTATTCCAGGAGGTCCGTAAAGAATCATTGACTTTTTTGGTTTTTTTGGAAATGTTCCTACTTTTTTAAAATTATCAAGAAATTGTTTTATTTTTTGCACAGCTAAATCCTGCCCTTTAACATCTTCAAATTTTTTAGGCCTATATTTTTCAACCCAATTTTGTTCTTTCATATAAAAACCTCCAGCGGGTTTTTCATCCCGCAACCACTTTCAACGCGTAGTTCACAACAACCTCTTTTTAAAATTATTTTGCTAAACCAGCTAAAACGAAACTTGCCAAAAGAGCTTGTAATTGTATAAACGGATCAGAGCCTTCTACAATCCTAAATTCTGTCTCGCCTGTTTTTTCTGTTAGCTTGACTTTTAAGTCTGGTTCAACTGGCAGGTTCCATATTTCTTTTTGGATTGCCTTTATTACATCTTGCCCAGAAATACTTTCTTTAAGCATAACATCTAGAAGTTTTTCCCTTGATTTTTGGAAATCTCCTGACAAAGCATAATCTAAAACTATTTTTATGTCTCTAGGGCGAGCACTTGAGATTACTGTTGAAACTAATTCAACATTTATTAATGGAGAGATTGAAGCTGTTGATTGGAGAATATTGATGCATTTTCTGCAGTCTCCTTCACTGCCTTCATAAATTATTTCCTGTGCTTCCTTGCTTACTTCTAGTTTTTCTTTTTCAGCTATTTTTTCTATCACTTTGTCAATGTCTTTTTTTTCTAGAATTTTGAATCTGAATAATGCACATCTTGATTGTATTGGATCTATGACTTTACTTGAATAGTTGCATGAAAGAATAAACCTGCAAGTTGTTGAGTAGTTTTCCATTGTTCTTCTTAATGCCTGCTGTGCTTCTGGTGTTAATGCATCTGCTTCATCAAGGAAAATGACTTTGAATGAGACATTTCCTAAAGACTTTGTCCTTGCAAAATTCTTTACTTTTTCCCTTACAACGTTAATTCCCCTTTCATCAGAGGCATTTAATTCAAGGTAGTTTTCTTTCCAGTTTATTCCAAATAGCTTTTTTACAACTATTAGGGCTAGAGTTGATTTTCCTGTTCCTGGTGGGCCTGCAAATAGCATGTGGGGAATGTTTAAAGATGAAGTTAATGCCTCAACCCTTTTTATGACATGGTCCTGACCTACCACTTCTAAGAATTCAGAAGGCCTGTATTTTTCAGTCCATATTTCTGACACCATTTTAGTATAGGATTGATTTTGCTTATAAAGATTGTTGTTGTGATTTAACAATATAAATGTTTAAAAATTGAAAAAAGGTTGTTTTGAGATGGTTAATTACAGGAATGTTAGCAATACTGATTTAGCTGAGGAGTACAAATCTATTTTAGATTCTATTGGTGTTCTTAGTGAAGCTGAGCCTGTTGTTGAGTATAATGCTAAAACTATTAGGGATTTTCATTCCAGTATTTCTGATTATTTTGCGAAGAAGGGTACTTTGGCTCTATTAGATATTCCTATAGAACCCATAACAAAACTTGCTCTTGAGTTATTAATCATACAAGGCCATAGAGTTGCTAAAAAAGAATTAAGAGAAAAACAAATGAAAAGTTTAAAGAGTCTAACAGATGCAGTTCAGTATCGTAAAGTAAGTGGATAAACAAAAATGAACAAAGCTTACACAAACCAACAATTGGCGCGAAATTATTTTTCTATTGTAAATAACCTATCTTTTGTTAATTCAAACGTTAGCGAAAATTTTGATGGGATAAGATGGTGTGGAGTTGATATTGCAAAAGCATTTTCTAAAAACAAATCACTAAGAGACTTAAAAGACTTAAAGGTTGATAAATTTGGCAGATTAGTTCTAGAAGCTATATTGTCGAGAGGTTTTGAATCAACTGCTAAGCTCATAAAAGACGGAAGTCAGTATGGTGCTACACGTGCCTTAATGGCATATATTGAGACACCAACTTTATTTCCTTGAGTCTATAAAAGAATTTACTTGCTTTTAAAATCAAGAAGAGTTATAAAAGCAAAAACCTAATCTTCTTTATCTAGCCCGAGCTAAGTCTCTCTTTAATATCATCTTCTTCGTGATTTACATCATATAGCCCAGCTAGCACGTAAACAAAATCTTTTCCTGTTAGGGTTATTTCTTTTAACTGCAATTCAGCATTTCCCCCCACCATATTACTTTTAGAAGTTAAAGCTTCACTTGTAAGTCTTGTTATCTTCTCTATTTTTACATCTATGAATTTATCATACATTCCAATATAAGGCCATGAACAGTCATTAGAAGAATTATTATGTCTTTGATTGTAAATATTTAAGATGTCAATAATTTCATCTCCAGTCATAGCTATTTCCTCTAACCTAGAGAGAATATTTTCTCTTGTTGTCGAAGAAGCTTCAGTGTAACTCGTTAGTAAATCAAAGACTGTTCTTACTTTAATGTCCATAGAATACTTTATTAGAACTCTTTATATATTTTTATTTAATTTACTTGCTTCTAGCTCTCTTTACCTTTCTCTTGTGCTTTTCCTTTCTGAGCTTTTTACGCTGCCACTTCCAACGCATTTGCCCTTTCTTTTTCCATCTACGGCTTGAACGCTTCATAAACTGAAAAGAAAAAGTTAGTTTTTAAAGATTTTGATTGGGGTTTATCTTATATATCTTTATAAATTATTGATATTGTTTTTTGCTATGGCTGATTTACAGTATTTTTACAAAACCTTGGATTTTTCCCTCCCGAAAAGTCTGATTTGAGTAGATGGGGTTTTACTATCCAATTAGACTCTCTTGTTGCAGTAAAGGCTAGAGAACTCAGTGCTAGCGAATTTAATATCAATCGACTTCAAGGACAGGCAAAAGAAATTGCCAAAAGATGTGGCCTAAAAAATTTTGGGCTTATTGAAAACCCTTATCATTTTGTAGAAGATAGTTTTTTACTACATTTTGTTACAGCCCCAGGCAATGCTTGTGATTTGGGGTTGGATGAATTTTGTAGAGATAATCTTTCCCCTAAAGAAAGGTTTGAAGAATTTAAAAAAGAGGCCGGAACAGCCTTCTTTATTTTCAACAAAATTCCGCTTCGCGGAATTCATACAAATAAAAACATGGAGAAAAGAACATGAAAACAATAGAAAATAAAACTGAAAACGCAGATGCTTTGAGGGCATCGGACTTTATCCCAATAAAAGGAACACTTGATTATGGAAGAAGAACTGGATTTCCTAAACTAGCTGAAGCTAACTTTACACAGTCTAGAAGCATGAACATTTTAAGAGCTTATAATTTTGTGTTGGGTGCGGCTACTGCTGAAATTGCATATGTTGTCGGAAAGTATCTTGTAAGTAAATAATTAGGATTTAAAAAAGAGGCCGGAACGGCCTCATTTATTTTTATTATTAGGAAATTTACTTTTTCACAATAACAGTCTGCTGTTCTTTAACTTCCTTCTTTATTTTATCTACACAGTCTGCATTTGTCAAGGTCATTAATCCCACTGGTTCTTCGTTGTTAAGAATATTCTTAAGAATTCTTCTCATTATTTTTCCTGATCTTGTTTTCGGCAAGTCAGAAACAAAGTAAACTTTCTCTGGTCTTGCTGTTGGCCCCAAAGTTGCATCAACATGCTTTTTTATTTTTGCAGCTAATTCATCAGAAGGTTTTCCTTTTTTCAATACAACAAATGCAATCGGGGTCTGCCCTTTAATTTCGTGTGCAATCGGAACAACTGCTGATTCATTTACCAACTTGAATTTGTCAATTGAGTTTTCGAGTTCTGCTGTTGATAATCTGTGGCCTGCAACTTTCATTACATCATCCGTCCTTCCTGTTATCCTTATTAATCCGTCTTTTATTATTGCTCCATCGCTGGTGTCATATTTTGTCTTGAATGTTTTCCAGTAAGTTTCAACATATTTTTCATGATTGTTGTAAACTCCATGCAACATTCCTGGCGTGAATGGAGATAATTGAGCCAAGAATCCTTCTTTAGTTGGCTTACCTTTTTCATCTAAAATAACATGCCTCGTTCCAGGGAAACTTTTTCCAGAGACTGTTGGCACAAACGGACCAATTCCAGGCAATACATTTATTATTGTCCCCCCTGTTTCTGTTTGCCACCATGTGTCTATTATTGGGCAGTTTCCTTTTCCGATATTATTAAAATACCAGTACCAGGCTTTTTCATCTATTGGCTCTCCAACACTCCCCAATAATCTTAGAGAATCTAATTTATGGCTCTTAAGATACTTATCTCCCCATTTGATGAACATTCTTATTGCTGTTGGAGCTGTGTAGAAAATAGATACTTTATGCTTGTCAACTATATCCCACCATCTTCCTGGATTTGGGAAATCTGGAGTTCCTTCATAAATTAAGCTTGTTGCCCCGTTTAACAATGGGCCATAAAAAGCATAAGTGTGTCCTGTTATCCAGCCGATATCGGCCGTGCACCACATAACATCATTTTCGTGCAAATCAAAAACCCATTTTGCTGTCCAATAAGCTTGAACTGCATAACCGCCAGTGTCGTGGACAATTCCTTTTGGTTTTCCCGTTGTTCCTGAAGTGTAAAGTATGAACATTGGATCTTCTGAGTTGACTGTCTCTGGCTTGCAGTATGCTTCGCCTTCTTCGAGAAGTTTGTTAAATTCTAGGAATTTTCCAAAATAGCTTTTGTTCTTTTTCAGTCTTCTAACGACTACCACTTTTTTTATCGTCGTTTTTTTTATTGCCTTCTTTGCTTTTTTTAATAAATCTTCTTTTTCTCCTCTTCTGTAATATCCATCACATGTGATTAGGACTTTTGCCTGTGCGTCGAGAATTCTCGATTGTAATGCATCTGGAGCAAATGCAGAAAATACGACCGAATGAATTGCCCCTATTCTTGTGCATGCTAACATTGCAACTAAAGCTTCAGGAACCATTGGAAGGTAGATTGAAACTGCCTCTCCTTTTTTGACGCCGAGTTTTTTTAATGAGTTTGCAAATTTGTTTACTTTTTCGTACAATTCAGCGTAGCTTATTTTTACGACCGGCTCGTTTACCGGCTCTGGAACCCATATCAATGCTGTTTTTGTTCCTTTAGTTAAATGCCTGTCCAAAGCATTTACTGAGAAATTTAATTGTCCTCCTTTAAACCACCAGAAATATGGGAGTTTTTCGATGTAAGTATTTTTTTCATTCCATAATTTTTCCCAGACTAGCCCTTGTTTTGCCAAATCGTCCCAGAATTTTACAGGATTTTTTTCAGCGTCTTTGTAGATGGAAGAATTATTAATCCAAGCGATTTTTTTCATTTCGTCGCTTGGCCAAAAAACTTTTCCTTTTTTAACGACGTATTTTACCATTTAAACCTCTTCTTTGTTTATACAGTATTCCTTCATTTTTAAATTTGTCTAAAATTATTTTACTTTTTCTTTGAATTTACAAAGTTTATGATTGTTGAGATTAAGATATATTCAATTACAAAGGAAAAAAGAATACGAATTAGTAAAGGTAAAAAATATGGAAGATCGCTTTGAGGGTAATAAGTAAGATTCAGCCCCCATCCCCAAATTAGAATAGCAGGGATCATTAAGATCGTTGACACTATACCTGGCAGTCCTACTATTAATAGTTCTAGAGTCTCTGGACTGTTGCCCATACAAAAACCAATATTTTCACAATAATGTAAAGAATAAAATCCTAAAAATACAATGACAAAAAACATAATCGTAAAAATTATTCTTGGCTTGTCAAATTTAAAGAATTCTTTAAAATTCATTTTTTTATTTCATAAGGAACTTTCTTTTTTCTTTTGTTCCCTTATACCAAAGCATTTTCGTGTAGCCTGTATTGTCAACTTGTTCTGGCCTTATTTTAAGTTCCTTCATTACTGCTCTAATTTGTTTTCTTGCCCGGTTCAATTCTTTTGGTTGGCATAGATATTCAATCTCTAAGAAATATCCAAGATGTTTAACTTTGTTGATTTCTATCGAGGCTCTTTTGTCTTTTTTCCATTGATAAGTCTCATTGTGTTTTATTTTTTTTACCCATTCTTTGAATCCTAAATCTCTGAATAATTCTATAAGATCATGAACTTGTTCTTTGCCCTCGAGTGAGAATTCAAATTCCTGTTTGACAACTATATCTTTTGTCCAGAGATTTACAAGCCATTTTTTGAAATTGACCTCAAACTTATTTTTTAATGCTCTTACCCTGAATGCTTTTTTTGGATAATCCTGTTTGTTCTGTATAGCAAAGTAATCGTCGGCTTTAGTGCCTTTTTTTTCGAAGATTCCAATCTGCTTTATCTTTTCTTTCATCTCTCTTACTTCAGAATCCAAAAGCTTGATTTTTGTTTCGACTTCGAGCCAGACCATGTTTGAAAACCTACGGTTTTCCTACACTACCTTTCCCTTAAGAAAGATAATCAACCGTAAATTCCTCTTTTTTATTATACATTTTGGTAAAAAGGTTTTATAAATGTTTTTGATGAGTGGGAAGATTCTTTTTAGAGTTGAACTTAATCTAATTTCAATGATTATCCTCTTCGGACAATTTCATTCACATAAATTTCAATGGCCTTATCAAATTCTGGAAGCAGGGTAAAGTGATATCCACCCGTTAAAGGATTTATCCTAGTGTCTCTTACAAACAAACCATCTCTTTTCCTAAAACCAGCTTCTTCAGGGAGAGGGTGTGCAATAAATTCGGAAGTCGGATTACATTTTTCGAGGCGATCGAACCAAAAAACTTTTCCTGTATATGTTTGACTTTCTGGATCCATTGTTTCCACCCTTGCGCTGTTAATACCTACCACACCGAATGAAATTTGATCTAATCTTTTTTTATCCCAGCTTACTGGTCTTGCATTATGAGTGGTCACAAAAACATCTCTAGAATTATTTAAAACATATTTTAAAAATGAAGACATATTTTCTACTTGGTCTTGAATCATTACCATATATGAATTTTCCGAAGAACTCACGCCATATTTATTGATAATGTCTCTTCTTACCTCCTTGATGGTACTCTCGCTCTTGGAAAGTTTGTCTGATAGAGAAGAAGATTTTTTAATTTCTTGTATAGAAATTTTTCTCTTTAAATCATTTTCAATCTTTCTCATATCTTCTGGAAAAAATAAATTTGTAAAATCTCCAATTCCATCTCTAGGAAAAAGCTCCCTGTACATATTTCCAGGATTCAACAAGAAATCATGTTCAAAGCTTGCAATGATGGGTCCAAAACCTTCAATTTCTCCAATTCCGTAGACATCTACTTTCATAATGCTTTGTATTTTGGTCAGTTTTTAAGTATTATTGTGATAAAAAACAAAAACGTCCCCACCTCGATTCTCACTCTTCTCATCCGAATCTCGAAGATTAATAAATAAATTGAACTTTCAGTTCAATATTAAATACGCCCCCGCCGAGATTCGAACTCGGGTCACCACCGTTCCCTAAAAGCAGATTTCTCTGCCTAGATGTCTCCTTAGAATTCTTCAGAGACTTAAATCAAGTGCTTGTCCTAAGAGGACGCGAGTCATTGTCTCAACGACTATACTCTAAGCAATTTCTGAGAGGGTGGTATACTTGGCCTCTATACTACAGGGGCTTACTCACTTTGCTCCTTATATAAAAATCCAAGAAAAAATCTTTTATAAGCTTGTTGTTTATCCTACCAAAAAAACCTTGTCGTTTGGCCTTACTCTCTCTGGAACCTTTATTCCAATATGGGTACCTTTCTTTGCTTCTTTTACAGGCTTTCTTTCAATCTGTATTTCGTCAACCATTACCTCAAAATTGGTTGTGTTGCCCTTTATGCGGATTGTATTCCCAACTTTTAAGGTTCCTGAAAGTTTTATTGCTGCAACTTCAACATGGGCAAAGTATGTAGAAACTTCTCCAATTTCCTTTTCTGGCATGAAAGATACAGGCGTAAGACATATATAAGTTTTACTTTTGTATATTCTGGATTTACAAAATGCTTAAATACAAGTGTTTTCTTAAGAAAATATGTCAATAGGAAACGAATCATGCCCAAAATGCAAGGGTGCGGGAAGGATAAAGAAGGCAGACGGTTCTATTCAAACTTGTTTCGATTGCTTATTAAGGGGCGAGATGGACCAACATAGTAAGGACGTTAAAGACGCAACTCAGCTTGGATTGAAACTGTAACTACTTTTTTCTTAAATAACCTATAACCGGCGGAAGACTTGTTATAACAATCAATACTGCTACTATAATGCTTAGGTGGTCTTTTACAAAGGGTACGCTTCCAAGGAAGTAGCCTCCAAACAAGAAAATCGCTACCCAGCTGACTGCTCCCATAATGTTGTATAAAATGAATTTGTTGTAGTCCATTTTACTGACTCCTGCCAAAAATGGGGCTATCGTCCTTACTACCGGAATAAATCTTGCGATGACTATCGTCTTTGCTCCATATTCTTGGTAAAAATGTTCTGTTTTTTCCACATATTTCGGATTTATGTGTTTTGCGAAAAATTTCTTTCCAAAATAACCTCCAAGCCAGTAGTTCACTGTGTCTCCTATTATCGCTGCAGAGCAGAAAATTACGAATAGAAGAAATACATTAAGCAAGCCGCCTCCAGCAAAAATCCCTGCAATAAAAATTAAAGAATCTCCTGGAAGGAAAGGTGTTAACACCAAACCTGTTTCAAAGAATACTATTAGGAAAAGTATTAGGTAAATAAAACCTCCATATGTGGTCAATATCATTCCTAAATATTTGTCAAGATGAAGCGCTACGTCTATTATACTCACCATTTTATTTTATAATTAAATCACTATATAAATTGTTAGAAGTTTTGGCTTCTATATTTCCACACAACTTGCGACCCCACTTAGTGATTAATTTCACACCACACTAGCCATCCGCCCAACCATCTCGCATCCTGAGTTTGAAATCAATGATAAAAATGCCAAGCTCAAAATGCTCGCCCGTCCAAATATAGCCCCACCAGGATTCGAACCTGGGTCACAGCCTTCAGAGGGCCGCATACTTGACCGCTGTACTATGGGGCTTTATAGTATATTTTATTTATCGGTTTTAAACTTATTTATTCTCTGCAATAAAGAAATGTTTTTATACAACTTATTATTCAGTTATTTATGGCAATTGGCGCGACTATATTCATTATAATAATCTTGATAGCTGCTATCTGGATTACTTTAGAATTTAAGAGGGCTAGACATAAAATTTTTGCGATATTTTTGATAGCATTGATTTTGTTTACTTATTTTAGTTTTACAACCGCAATTAAAGGAAAAAACATTGACTTGGGTTCAACTTCAGGAATGGTCAAAGCTGGGGGGTTGTATTTTAGCTGGCTTGGACACCTTTTTGGCAATGTTAAAACGGTAACTGCCAATGCTGTCAAAATGGATTGGAACAACAACAATAAAACTGCGGTGAAATAACATACTTCCAGGCCCTAAATGGTAGGGTATCTTAAAGAAAATGGTAAAGAAAATTTATAATTATATTGGAATAGGTTTTTGGATAGGAGGAGGCGTTTATAGCTTGATAAATATGATTCTGAATCTTAAAAACGCACCCCAAAGTAATATTTTATTTTATAATTATTTAATAACAGGGGTTGCTGTTTTAGGCTTAATTTTGAATATAATTTTAATTAAAAAAAGGGCAGGGCGTTCTTCTTGATCTAAAATGAAATTTTTAATGTTAATATTCATGTTTTTTGTTTTGTCTGGTTTGTTAATTATAAGCAATAATAATCTGAATCTTGGCGACCATGGAAAATTCCAGGAATTTGGCAGTTTGTGGATTAAATGGGCTGAAAAAATTTCTTCAAATTTAATTTCAGTAACAGGTCATGCTGTTGGTTTGGACTGGAACCCTGAGTAATATTTAAAAAGATGAAAGTAGTATAATAAACATGGAAGGAGAAGGAGGATAAAAAGATGGGAGCAGGTGGCGGTTGTTAGAATGGGAGATGACTCAGACGGTGCACATTGATAGTAATTAAGATTAAATAAAATGGAGAAAATAAAGATGGGCGGGGATACTGGCTGTTGAATTGTATTTACAAAGTTATAATCATGGCAAAAAAAAGAGTTAGAAGAAGAGTTAGGAAACCTGCTGGAAGAACTGTGAGAGAAGCTAGAGCTCTTGCACAAGCCGGAAGAACAATTGCTAGAGTTCAAGAATCACCAAGAAGAAACAGAATGAAAATGGTTGTGAAAAATTTGATTTTGTTTGTAGTCTTGTCTATTCTTTCAACAGTTATAGCAAGCAGTTCAAGTGATGTAGTCGTGCAACAATCCTTCTGGATACTTGCAATACTTACAGGATTTGTTGCTGTGGCATTGCTTATTGTTGTTCTTGTTTTCCTATTTATGGGAAGAGCTAGAAGATAGTTTTATTTTATTTTTTATTTATAATTCTTATAATTTAGTGTAAGGTTTATAAAATGGTTTTTGTATAAAATTTTGATTTATTTATACCAGTAGCTCAGTCGGTAAGGAAAACTTTGTTGGATGAGCTTGTTTTCAACCGCCTGAGCGGGTATGCCTGAGTAGCTCAGTCGGTAGAGCGTTACCTTGGTAAGGTAGAGGTCCCGAGTTCAATCCTCGGCTCAGGCTTTCTTTTTTAAAAGCAAGTCTTATAAATATTAATATATTGTACTACTAATGAACAAAAGGGGAATGTCTGAAATAATAACAACTTTGATTATAATACTTGTTTCATTAGTTGCTATAACGGCTGTTTGGGTTGTGGTTAAAAATGTTATAAATAGTGGATCACAAGAAATCTCTTTGGGAAAATTTACAATTAATCTTGAATTACAAAAAGTTGTAATAAATCCCGGATCTTTGGATGTAATTGTCAAGAGAAATGTTGGAACTGGAGACATAAAATCTTTTAAGTTCATTGTTTCTGGGGGGCCAAGCTCACAAACTTTTTCAATGCCAAATCCTGGACTGAATGAATTGGAGACTAAAACATTCACACTTCCTTACACTGGAATTGTAAAAGAAATTTCTATACTCCCTATTCTGGATTCTGGTACATCTGGAAGTGCAATAACAAAAACATACACTGAAAATGAGATGTTGCAAAATTTAGGATTAGTCTCTTGGTGGAGAATGGAAAATAATCTTCAAGATTCTGTTGGTGCAAATAGTGGTACTCCCCAAGGGGGAGGAGTGTCTTACCAAACTGGTAAATTTGGGCAGGCAGTAAACCTTACATCAAGTTCATACATCAGCGTTCCTGACAGCCTTAGCTTAAATCCTCAAAATGGGATTACAATTGCTGCTTGGGAAAATAGCCAATCCGGAGATTATCCAATAGTTGGAAAAACTAATTATACAAACGGCGTATTTTTATATGGTTACCAATTGACCTATGGTCCTGGCAAAGATCTACATTTTAGAATTGCAAGTTCTGATTTGGGCAGTGCGGGTGCTCCTGGAAGCAATTGGATACATGTTGTTGCAACGTATGACGAATCAATGATGATATTGTATGCAGATGGTGTCTCGTTCAACACTAACATTAACACTAATAATATTTTAGACTCAACAGACCCGCTTGAAATAGGCCATTCCGTTAGAGGACCATATTTTTTCAACGGAAAAATTGATGAAGTCATGATTTTTGACAGGGCTTTGACTGCCCAACAAGTTCAAGGGCTATACAACTACAGTTTTAGTTAAGAAAACTTCCTAAATTCTTTCTATATCAATTTCAAACATTGCTACAGGCATTCTGATTTTCCAGTTGTCAAGAATTTTTGGGTGAACCTCTCCGAGATAGCCAATTGGGTGATTATCCAATTTTATTTCAGCGACCCTTCCTTCTACGAAATGTGAAGGAATTGCACTTGGCTCTTTACATTCAATCTTTAAGTCCAACATTCTAAAAATATACTCGAGAATCTGCTTTGCTTCGGTGAAATTTCCTGGAGAAATTGCTAATGCAAGATTGGTTTTTTCAATTATTTCATTTTTATTCTCAAAAACTTTTCCAATTTCAAATATTTTCTGGGGATATTCGACATCTACATTTTCAGAGAGGTTTTTTAAGAGATAGTGGCTCAGATCTTTTCTTAAGATATTATACTCTGTTTTTGAATCTTTCAATTCTATAAGTTCTTTTTCCTGCTTTTCAGAAAAATCAGCTTTCATTAATTGATCCTTTTTGGTTGTAAGGTGATAATTTGAAACTTCGAGAATTCCTAAACCTTGCATTATCTCAGAGATTTTTCTTTTTGTTACTTCTTTTTGGTCTTCTTCTCCTATTGTTGATATCTCTGGAAGTATTGGCTCAAAATTTTCATAACCATAAGCTATCGCTACTTCTTCAATTAAATCAACTTCATTCAAAATGTCAACTCTCCAGGCAGGAATTTCCACTACTCCTTTGTTGTAATTGTGGCCCATTTTTTCTAAAAAGTTTTTTATGTCTTTTTCTTTAAGGTCCAGACCCAGGAGTTTATTTGTATTTTCTATTGAAATTTTCATTTTTTCAGGAGCAAGATCTGGCGTAATCTCTTTTTTTTTGTATAATAATTCCATTTGGTAAATTTTTCCACCCATATCTGCTAAAGTTGAAACAATTATATTAAGACATTTATTTAAAATTTTAAATTCAAAACCAGAACATTCTATGAAGACATTTTTTGTTTCTTGTGTTACTTTTCCAGTTAGCTCTGAGTTTATTATTGGTGGCATGCTTAAAATTTTATCTTCAGCATCGGTAAAAATAGGGAATTTTATTTTTCCTGCAAGCAACTTTGAATATTCTTTTCCCGCAGGGTGTTTTTGAAGAATTTCTAATCCTGACATCTCTTTGTTGCTTTCTAGAGGAATAAATTTTATTTTGTCTGGTTCCAAAGCTTTGTATGTTATTGGAAGTTTTATTTTTTCTAAAGGATAAATTCCTATTGCTAATTTTTTTCTTCTTCTTCCCAATGTTATATGGAGTTTTTCCTGCAAATCAATTATATCTTTTATTTTTTCATCATCCAAATCTAAATCTTTTACTATTGCACAGGCTGTGAATGGTCTTATTTCTTTTACAGATGAGTCTATTGTAACCTTATAGTCTTTTTCTGGCTTGTTAATTTTGTATTCTTTTAAGCCTGTTTTTTTGCCGAGAAAAGCTAAAAATGCTTTTTTGTATCCTTCATATGAAAGTAGATCTGGCCTGTTTGGAAAAATTTCAATTTCTAGCTCCCCATTATTTATGTTTTCTAATGGTGTCCCAAACATTGCAATTTTATTTTGCATTTCATCATCTAACTTACCTATTTCGCTTTCAAATTTTTTTCTGTTCAGTGTTATTATGGCCATTTTTTATTAAAATAATTTGCATTATCTATCGGACTGTCTAAATTATGATAATCAACAAGTATTTCTTTTCCTTTTGTGATATTTTTTTTGGCAATGAAACACTTTTTTCCTTTCATTAAATTTGGTTTTTTTGAATGATTTAAAAACCATAAAACATGCATTTTCTGGAAGCTCGGAGGGCATAAATAATCTTCTTCTCTTTGTACACAATATCTTTCACACATTTGATGTAGTTTTTTATTTTTCCTTGCGTCTTTAATTTTTATTAATCTATCTTTTTTATCATAAGGAAAAATTGTCCCATTTTTTATATTGCTATTTGCAAAAACTCCAATCCCTTCAATCTTAGACGGTTTTAACACTAAATCCAATTCTCCAATAATATTTTTTTTATTTGCCATTTATTTTTTCTCCTTGATTGCTTGAATCAGTTCATCAAACTTGTTGTTTATGGTTTCCTCTAGGCTTTCCAAAACATCTTTCATTTCGTCGAGTTTTTGAGCTATGTTTTCCATTTTATCCTATTTGTTTTATATTTAGTGGTTTGACTATTATTGCGCCGTTACAAGGCTCATTTTTATTCTCTTTAATATTTTTAATAAAACTAATCCATTCCTCACTTTCAGAATATTCAGCTAGCCCATCAATCTTATAACCTTTCCATTTATCATCCCAAACTGCTAAACTAATTTTTGGGTTTTCTTTTATATTATCAATTGTTTTTTTCATGTAATTATTTGTAATTATTATTTTTTCATCTTTTATTTTTAAAAATGCAGCTACTGAAATGTTTGGTGTTCCATTTTTGCTAGATGTTGATATTGCTACTGGATTTTTCTCAATTAATTTTTTTATTTTTTCTTCCATTTTATTTCATCCAAACTTTTGTTTTTCTTAGTTTATTTATATCATTTTTGTAAAGCTCTCTTAAATCTTTAATTTGATAGTAATCCATAAGTATTCTGTCAAATCCTGGGCCCCATGCTAATACTGGAATGTGCTTTCCTAGCAAAGGAATTGTGACTTCTGGCCTAAAAATTCCTGCACCGCCTAACTCCAACCATGTTTTTTTCTCAGGATGCCAAACGTCGATTTCAACACTTGGCTCTGTGTATGGGAAATATGAGGGCCGCATTCTTATTTTTTCAAATCCCATTTTCTTAAAAAATATTTTTAGATATCCCAACAAATGCCTGAAATTTACATTTTCAGCTATAACAATTCCTTCTGTTTGATTGAATTCAAAGCCGTGTTTCCAATCTAAGGTTTCATTCCTAAAACATTTTCCTATTGCGAAAAATTTCAATGGTAAATCTTTTTCTTTTAAACTTGCTAATGTTTGTGCCGATAAACATGTTGTGTGGGTTCTTAGCACTAAGGTTTTTGCTTCTTCTTCATTCCATCCATAATTCCACCCTTTTCCATTAACCCCTTTTTCATGAGCTTCTTTTACAGCCTTCACGATTTTTTTGTCCGGAAGCTCCGCCTTTTTTTCTAAAAAGAATGTGTCTTGCATTTCTCTTACAGGATGATCTTGTGCAGTGAACAAAGCATCAAAATTCCAGAATGAAGTCTGGATTAAATTTCCAGACATTTCCTTGAATCCTAACTCTGTCCAAATTTTTCTTGCGTAGTCTGTTGATTGATTTACAAAATGTCTTTTACCTCCATAGATTGATGAAGTTGGGGAGGCAACACTATATCTCCTAAACCTTTTTTTCTTCCACAACGAATCTTTTTTCAACATTTCAGGAGTAATCTGCTCAATTAAATCTTTTTCATCAATTTTTATCTTCAAAACTTTTTCCCCAAATTCTGTGATTTCTATTTTTTCTTTTTTTACCTCTTTTATTTCCACCATCTCTTTTCTGTCCTGAAGAGATTTTAATGTGTGTAACTGCTCTGAATTTAAAAGTCCAAATTCTGTGGGAAGGATTCTTAAAAGTGATTCTTCTGGGGTGTTTTTTGATATATTCTCATTTGAACTAAGTATTATCTTTCCATTTTTTATATCAATCACTGCCATTTTTTTTAAAACTCCCAATGAAGCTTTGAATTCGTCATCATTTAATCCTGAAAGTTTTTTGCATTCTTCTAAAGGAATTATTCTTTTTTCAGAGACTAAATGCAAAAGCCTTCTCTCTGGCAGGCCTTTTTTCCTATATAATGCTCCATTTACCCCTATTTCTATTATTTTTTTCTTTTCGTAGCTTATGTTTAGAATGCCTTTGTTTTTTAAATATTCTAAAGATCTTGTTACAGAAGTTTTGTCTAGGTTTGATTTTTTTGCTATTTCGCTTATATTTCTCTCTCCAATATGGGGCAGTATTTTCCTTTCATTAGGGCTTAGAGAGTCTATTAACTTGTTTATGTCCATTTTTATAGAAGGTGTAAAGGGGTTAAAAAGTTTTGTTTTGGAAAATTTTACTTCTTAGAGTAAATATGTACATTTTATATTATCCGAAAAGTTTAAATAAGGATAATTACTTATTTTACTTAATATGACAAACATGACTTTAGCTATACCAAAAGAATTGCATGAACTAATGAGAAAGCACAAGCAAATAAAATGGAGTGAGATAGCAAGGCAAGCAATTTGGGATCAAGCAAGAAAATTAGAACTAATGAATAAAATTCTTTCTAAAAGCGAATTGACTGAAAAAGATGTTTTGGAAATAGGCAGAAAGATAAATGCAGGAATAGTCAAAAGACATGGCATTAAATGAAAATTGTAATAGACAGCAATAGGATTGTTGCTGCTTTGTTAAAAGACAGCACAACAAGAGAAATATTACTAAATAAAAAATTTGAATTTATTGCCCCTTCTTATGTTTTTAGCGAGATTGATAAGCATAAAGACTATATTATAAAAAAAGCTAAAATCCACACTGAAGAATTTAAAACACTGTTGTCTTTTATTTTTGAAAATATCAAGATTATTCCAGAATTAGAGTATAAAGAATTTATTAAAAAGTTTGAAAAGGAAATTAAGGACTATAATGATGTCCCTTATTTAGCACTATCTTCAGCGACTGGTGCAAAAGGTATCTGGACTCATGATGCTCATTTTAAGGAACAAAGTAAGGTTAAAATTTACACAAATATGGATCTATTGAAATTTGTCAATAAAGAAGAGTAGTTAATCAGTCAAAAGTTCTAGTGTTAAGGAACTAGTCATCCAGGTAGGCATTCCAAGGACCAAAGCTAGGGATTTTAGGTCATAGAGATCTTTTTTCTCTTTGCTTACAAATACCATTTTCAATCTGTTTTTTTTGCATAACTCTATGTTTTGCCTTATTCTTGCAAATATCTCTATTTTTTCTCTGTCTCTTGAATTTAGAATTTCATCAAGATTTATTCCTATAACAACATTTGATTTTTTTGCCTCTTTTGCCATGACATTGTCCAAGCCAGAGTTTCTTTGTTTTTGAAAGTCTTTTCTTCCTTTTTGGTTTATTAAAAGAACATTTATCTTTTCCTTTTCAAGAATTTTTCTTGAAACATCTTCATCGTCACTTGAGAAAATTATAGAATTGTTTTTATCTTTGCTTTGTAAGTGCTTTTTTATTGCATTCCTTGCTTTCTCAAAAGTGTTTTCGTGGATAAGTATTGTGGGCATGATGTAATAAAGTTATGATATTTTATAAACTTGATTGACGATAAACTTTTAAACGTAAACAACTTTGATTTTTCGTTAAAATGAAAAGAGTGAAGATATTTTTGATTTTATTGCTACTTTGGCTTGGGGGAGTTGTGAGTGCGGCAAACTATTATGTTGATGTTAATTCTATTGGTGGAGCTTGCAGTGATTCTAATGCTGGAACTTCTTTAACACAACCATTTTGCACAACAACAAGGGGCGTTCAAGCGGCAATGCCCGGCGACCTCGTATACATCCGGGAAGGTGTGTATTACAATCCAAACTCTGATGGAATCCTTCCAATCCGGGACGGAACCGCCGCAAATCCAATCACCTTCAAGGGATACCCTTTGGACAGCAAAAGGCCGATAATAAAAGGCGACATCAGCCATTCGCCGGTTTTTGTTGGAGGCTATAGTTACCTGATTTTCGACTCACTTGAACTGATCGAGGGAAGGCAGGGCGGGGTCGTGATTCCGGGCGCATCAACGGGAATAATCATTAGGAATAACGACATCCATAACAATTACATTGGATCCGACCTTACCGACAATACCGGCGGTATTGTGCTTTACGATTTCTCGGTTAGGACTTTGATTATAATCGAAAACAACACAATCCACGACAACGAGGGGCGCACGTTAAATAACGGAAACGGAATCCACATGTACCCTTGCGTTGACTGCATCATAAGGTATAATCACATATACAATGCGTCTGCTGGGATTTTCCTGAAATCCGCCCCTTTGAATGGGATCCAGATATACGGCAATGTGATTCATGATGTTGATATCGGGATGCATTTTTATCGCGACCCTACCAACATCGATGTGCACGACAACCTTATTTACAATTTTAACTCGCAAGGATTGGGCAGGATGCAACAGCCTGGAAGCTCCCTTGCAACTAACCTGAGCTATTACCACAATACGGTGATTGGCATTGGGCAGGGAATTGAGTATTTTGAAGGCCAAGGCCTCAATACAAAAATATTCAACAATGTTTTTTATTACGGGGGAACCGGCGGATGTGATACCGCGGGAACTTATGCCCGGACTTTCAACAACCGTGGCACAGATGCGATAACGAACTTCCAGGAGAACAACAATCTCTTTTACCACCCGACAGATAGCTGGTATTTTTGCTGGAATGGCCTAATCTACGATTTGGCCGGCTGGCGCAATTATTGGCAAACGCAAAGCTCAAACAACGGCCAATATTCCATCGGCTCCAACCCGCTGTTTTACAACCCGAATAATTATGACTATCATCTTCAAAGTATTAGTCCAGGAATTGATGCAGGAACTTTCATTCCAGGATTTCATTGCGCATTATCTGACAGCAATGGCGGGACATCTCTCACAAATTGCAGACACTGGAGTGGCTTAGCTCCTGACATTGGAGCTTATGAATTTGTCTCTGGAGCTACTTTTAACTCCCCCGACGTAAACTCCGATGGAAAAGTAAATGTCATTGATTTGGTTTTAGTCATAAGATGGCAGGGGAGAAATTCTGGGAATGTTGATTGGAATAATTACAGACATTTAGATGTTAATAATGACAACGTAACGAGTATGTTGGATGTCAATGCTGTTATGGTGAATATGTGAATAGGAATAAAAACATTTAAATAGCTGATGTATTATAAATAATACATATGTATAATAAAATAAACATAACAGAGAATAATTTGCATGTCCTTTCTTTATTTACTAATGGTTTTGACAGAGAATATTACATAAGGGATGTTGGAAGACTGCTCAAAATAAGTCCAAGGACCGCTCAGCTTATTCTTGAGGATTTAGAGAATAAAGGAATTGCTGAATCAAAAACTAGGGGGAAAATAAAATTATATTCTCTGAAAGTAAACGAATTAAGCAGGAGATATCTTACATTTGTGGAGCAATATAAATCAATAGCATTTATGGAAAGGAATCTTTTAGTGAAAGAAGTTGTGGAAAAGATAATTCCTTTTGTTGAAGGGATCGGCATTATTTTTGGGAGTTATGCAAAAGGAACATCTGACAAAGAATCTGATTTAGATCTTTTTATTGCGGGCAATTATAAAAAAGAAGAGATTAAGAAAGTTTCAAGAAACCTGGGAATTGAAATTAGCATAAAATGTTATCCTTTAAAAACATTTGAGAAAAATGTGAATCGAGATATTCTTTTAAAAGAAATAGCTGAAAACCATATAGTTTTTTTAAATGTAGAGTTGTTTGTTCAAATGATGCTTAAAAATGGATAAAATAAAATGGTGTGTCAGAAAGAAAGAAGGTTTAAGATTAATAGAACCAAACTCCAGCCTTGCAGAAGCATATCTTAAAAAAGCTGAAGAATCACTTGAGTCGATTAGACTGAATGTCATAAAAGACTGGAAAATCTCAATTGCATACTACTCCATTTATTTTTCACTTTATTCTATTTTAACAAAAATTGGGATCAAATGTGAGATTCATTCTTGTACAATAGAATTTGCAAAAAGGTTTCTTGGAGAATTTTTTAGCGAAGAAGATTTAGAATTTGCAGAAGATTCTTTGAAAGCAAGGATAGACTCTCAATATTATGTTGATAGGACAGTTCCAGATGAACAATATAAGAATATGATAAAGAACACCCCTGGTTTTTTTGTAAAATGCAAGTCAATTCTTGTCAAGCTTAATGAAAAAAAGATAAATGAGATTAGAAGAGAATTTCAGAAGGCATTAAATGAGAGAGATAAATAGGCTGGAATGATGTTCAAATTGTTATGAGTAATATTTGAAGGTTGACTTATTATTAAAATGAGAAAAAAGATTTTTAAGACAAAAAGAGGTACAAGGGTAGTTTTCAAGATTCCTTTTGATGAAGCAGAAGGGATAACTGATGAAAAAGTTAATAAATATCTTGAAAGATTTTATGGCACAAGTGATCTTAAAACAGAGGGATTATATAATCCTAAACTTTCTGATTTTAGATTGACAGAATTGATAAGGCAATATCCTAGATTATATCAAAGCTCTAGAGATGATTCCTACTCTTTTACTTTAATGGAAAATGAACCTGTTAGATTAAATAAGAAGCCTTATTATCTGGGTGCTGGGGCTAAAGATAGATGGAGATGTTTGAACATTTCAAATGATGGTAAAAATATAATAATAAAACCTCTAATTGCGTTGCATGGCGTTACTGCTGATGCACCTTGGGTTTATCATCAACCATCTCGAGATGGGAGAGACACCTATGATGATTTAATGGATATTCTCAAAAAAGGATTTCAGGGATTTTTTTCTTCTGATGGAGATAATGCAACTATCAAGAGTAACAAGAGAAGAAGAATTAGTGCAACTGGGGGAGAGAATCCTAGTTCATGGGCACAATCTTCTAATAAAAGTGGAGTTACAAAAGGAGATAAATATACTCTTGAATTTATCCCTGCTCTAGGAACTGCTAATTCTCAGTATAATAAGACATATAGTCAAAGGGTTAAAGTGTCTTTTGGTAAACCCCAAGATATTTTGAGTGTTAATATTGAGCTCAGTGAACATCTACCATCTAGTGTAATAGAAGAAAAGATGAAATTTTATACAGAAACAATAACTGGAAAATATGGTATTCCTGTTAGATTTTATTATCGAGAATTTAAAACAAAAGGAATTGAAGGAATCGATCTAAAAAGAGTCTATCTTAAAAAAGGCGGAAAAGACTTGGGGCAAAAATTACTCTCTTCTTTTGCTGGTGTTTCCTTAATTCTCGCGGTTTATCTATTTTCATTAAGTTTAACTGGTAATGCGATAGGGAATTTATCAAGTAAAAACTCAATTGCAGGAATTATTTTGTTTGTTGCTGGTTTATTTGGATTCTTTTTATTTTTAAAAAATAAAAAATCTATCCCTCAATAACTGTTCCTTTGAAGCTTTTTCTTTTGAGGAAGTTTTCAAGGTTTTTTGCGTTTTTTCCAAGAATATAGGTTGTAATTTTATGCTTCATTATTATCTCTGAGGCTTCCTGGTCTAAAACAAAATGCTGGCCTGGCTTGAATTTTATTGAGTTTGCTATTTTATGAAATTCTTTCCAACTTATTTGAGGAATGAATTTTGCATCTTTATTTTTTCTTGGGTTTTTGTCGTAAAGGCCTTGGACATTTGTCAAATTTATGAAAGGAACTTTGAATGCAATTGCGAGATCTGCAGCATTTGTGTCTGTTGTTTGATGTGGCTTTAATTCTAGGCCCCCACAAAACACAACATCTTGTTTTTTTATCAGCTCTTTGACTTCGTTAAATTTTTTTGGAATTTCTTTTTCAGGATCCTGGCCAAAGAATAAAGACATAAATTTTGCATTGTTTCTTGTTGCCGAGATTCCAGCTATTCCTTGGATTATTTGAGGTTTGTCTTTTAAAGCAGCAATGTATTTTCTGGCCAAGCTTCCTCCCCCACAAACTATTATAAATTTGCATTTGTTTGTGTTTTTTAATACAATTTTTTTGAATTTTTCTAGAAATTCTTTGTCAACATCATCTGGGATTATTATGCTTCCTCCAAGGCTTATGACAACCAACTTTTTCATAATTGAAAATGGGAATATATTTATTTAAACCTTTATATATGATGCAGTATAACAATCGTTTTTAAGTGGGTTTTTATTGAAAATTAATGGTAGAATCAAAGGATGTAGCAGAGAGAGTTGTTTATTATTTCAGGTCTACTTATGGTCTCGGAGAGACTATTAAGATTGATTCAAACATGCCAGAGAAAGTTGACTACAAAGATTTCAGTTTTGTAATTGATCTTAAGAAAGGTTCTGGCATTGAAGATAAACTTGACGTTACTATAATTCCCCCTAGAGGTTCTGAAAGAGATTTTGAGCATTATTTAGCTTCTTTGAAAAATTCTCAATATTATAGGGAAGTGTTGCCTGAAAATCTTAGGGCAAGAATAAAAAAACACAAGAGAAGAATGAGAGGAGCCGGCTTTGTTTCTGATCCTGAACAAGGTTATCATCATGTTTCTGGTTTTTTGCCAACAAGTGATTCTGGGGGATATTTAGAAAAGTTATCTTTAGCAGTTATTGATTGCGTCGTGAGACCTGCACTTAGTTTTGGAAGAAACAGAACAGATAAATAATTATTTTATTGTAAATAGTTTATTATCCTTAACATCAAATATATCTAATCTTACTCCAGAGTCAAGCCAGCCGTGTGCATAATTTAATGCACCAAAAGCATTTACAAAATCTCCTTTTTTCTCAAAATGTTTTGCATCTGAAAGATAATTTGAAACCATGTCAATTATTTCTTTAGCCTCTTTTTCCTTTCTGTTTATTATTGATTTTTTTACTTCCTCGAGTGCTTTTGATGTCAATGCAAAATATTTTTCAAGTTTTTGTTTTGTGATTGTTTTCATGTATTCTATATTATAATAATGATTATAAAGGTTTTTGATTAGAATTTTTTATGAGTAAAAAACTTTCTTTTGATGAGATGGTTGGATTGGCTAACAAAGTTGGCTATTGGGGAGTAAACCTTCGTTATACTGAAGAGGTAATAGATTCTTTTAGGGGAGATTATACTGGAAGTGTTGACTCTATATCTATAAAATTAACTTCTAATCCTCTTTCCATTTCTGCACATTATAAAGGAATTATTTTAGGAAAGGAAGTTGATAGGGATGAAGTTTTAAAAAGATTACATGTAAAGATTTACAGAAAGTGGAAATCTACTACCAGCCACGATCTTGTCCCTGTTAGAAACAAGGGCAGAAATTTAGTAAGAAAATTACTCAAATCTTGATTAAATTCCAGGCATTCCAAAAGGAGAAGGTGGGGCCATTTTTCTTATTATGAACTTGCTTCCAACAACTTCAGATACAATCGCTGAAAGAATCAATTTTCCAACAACTATTTTGAAAATACCCTCGCTTATTGGTATTCTGGATGTTTCTGAAAAATGTTTCAAGACTTCGCTTACTTCTTCTTCATTCAGTATAATATTCGTATTTTTTGCACCCATATTTCCTCTAACAACTATCGGCTCTTCAGGGCCATTGCACTCTATTGCTCTCACATTCTGATCGTTGACTAATATGTTCAGTTTTCCTAAATCTATCTGCATATTTGTAGGATAGGGTCTTAAATATTGGACAGTTGAAGGTAACGGATATTCTGGAATTATTAGTTGTGGCGGAGCTCGAGGCATTGGAACTCTTTGCTGTATCTGTGGCTGTTGGAGGGGAATTTGAACTTGCTGAGGTTCTGCAAGAGATTGTGTGTATTGCTTTATTAATGGTTTTTCAACATGCATCAAGCTCGGCATAAATTTTTCTTCCTGCTTTTGTGGGGGAAGTTGCATTGCTGTGTAAGTTTTTACTGGAGCTCTTTGAGGCTTAAATATCCCAGATTTTATTTTTTCTTTTTCTGCTTCTTCAATTTCTTTTTTTAAGTTTTCTATTTCTTCAATTTCTTTGTTTTTCTTTTTTATAACGTGATTCAGGGTGAAGAATTCTTCGACCTTTGTGTGTTTTATTAATTCTTTTGTGAATAATAATAAAAAATATTTTCTAAAATCCTGTGGTGTGTGTGAGAGGCTGGATGTTAGTTGTGGAATAGATTCTTCTTCCATTTTATAGAGGTGATTCAAAAGGCAGCTTTTGCTGAGAAGATTGAGATGGAGAAGAAGGTGATTCAATTTCTTCATTAATTGTTTGTTGCATTGGCATTTGATTTTGTTGAGTTGGTTCACCCATGTCTCTGATTAGAGATAAGCTGGGCATATACTGCTGTGTTGGCTGGGGTGCTGGTTGTTGATAAGGGGCTTGGGGTTGAGGTGTATAATATTGCTGTTGTTCTCTTGGGATTCTTTCGTGCATTAATGCCATCCCTCTGGCTAAAATTTTATTTTGATCCACTAATCCATTAAGCCTTTCTAAAATTTCTTTATTGTCTTTCTCTACGTCAAAATCTTTTTCTGCGAGAGCTTTTGCAGATATTTCAAACAACTCCAACAACTTTGATATTTGAGATGAAAGGTCATCAAGCTTTACTGCAAGGTTTGTCATAACTCGTTGAAGTGAAACAAAATTCTCTAGAAGAATACTGTTAGTTCCTGTTTCTTTTGGAGCAGGCATGTTTATTGTTACAGGAGCTTGGTGATGTTCTTTATGATGTTGTGGATGATGCTCTTGATGATGGACAGCGTGATTGGTGTCATGGTGGTGGGCTTGGTGATGTTCCACGTGATGAGTTTTATGTTCTACATGATGAGATTTCTGCTTGTGGTGCTCCTTTTTTACCATAATTTATAGAAGGATAATGTGTTTATAAATTTTCTTAAATTTATATTATCAATCTTTATCAGAACCTTTTTCTCCTGGGTGTTCTTCCAGATATTCTTCTTTTTCTTCTTCTATGGCCTCAATATCTTTTTTTATTCTTTCTTCGTTTTTTTGCTTTTCATTTTTGTGTTCTGGCTGATACTGTCTGGGTTCTTTGTCTGTTCCAGCAACAAGCGATTTTTCAGTTTCTGCAATAACTTCTGCAATCTCTGCAGCTTTGTCAGCGTTGACCGTTATGCTGTCTATTCCTTTTTCAATCAAGAATTTCACCATTTCTTTTCTACTTCCTGCTTGACCGCAGATGCTGGATTCAACGTTGTTTTTTTTGCAGACCCTTATTACATATTCCAATTGGTAAAGGACTGCAGGATGCATTTCATTGTAAAGGTATTGCACTTCTTCATTTCCTCGGTCAATGGCCAAGATATACTGAGTTAGGTCATTTGTTCCAAATGAGATGAAATCTATACCTTCTTCACAGAGGTCCCTTATTATCTGGACGGCGGCAGGAGTTTCAATCATGACGCCTATTCTAGCTTCGTGGAAATTTATTTCTTTTAAGATTTCTTTAACCCTTTGCACTTCTTCAACCATGATGACTTGTGGCATCAATACTCCTATCCTTTTTCCTTCTTTTGCAACTCTTTTCAAAGCATTAAGTTCTGCTTTCAATATTGGGAGATTTTTCAGACTATATCTTATTCCATGCATTCCCAACATTGGATTTGCTTCGACTTGTTGTGGCGCGCCTTCAAGATGTTGGTATTCATCTGTCCTTATATCTGAAGTCCTTACAACAATCTCATCAAAGTATTTTGCAATTCCACGAACTCCGTTGTATATTATTTCTTCATAATCTTTCATGTTGCCTTTTTTTAAGAAATATTCCGGGTGTTTTCCTGATTCTGCAATGATTCCTTCCATTCTTGTCAATCCAACTTTTTTTATTCCCGTTTTTGCAGCTCTCTCTGCGAAGTGTGGCAAATCAACAATCACTTTTATTTTTGTATGAGTTTTTGCTGTTACTGGGAGAATTTCTTGGGCATGAGACTCACCAACTTTCCCTTTGTAGACTTTTCCAGTGTAACCATCAACTGTTATCAAATCTCCGTCTTTTAGTTTGTGGGTTGCTTCTTGGGTCCCTACAACCGCAGGGATTCCCATCTCTCTTGAGACAATTGCTGCATGAGCTGTTAAACCTCCCTCGTCAGTTACTATTGCAGCTGATTTCTGCATTGCAACAACCATGTCCGGATTTGTCATTTTTGTAACTAGAACATCTCCTTTCTTTATTTTTTCAAGATCCTGCAAATTATGGACTATCTTTACAACTCCCGTGCCGATTCCTGGAGAAGCCCCTTGTCCTTTGAGTATTTCTTCTCCTTTAATTTCCTGCCTGTTTTCAATACGCTTTTCAATTGTTGTTATTGGCCTTGTCTGGACAATAAAAATTTCATCTCCTTCTATCGCGAATTCAATATCTTGCGGTTTTTTGTAGTGTTCTTCAAGATTTTTTGCAATATTTGCAAGCTTTATTATTTCATGATCTTTCAAAACTTGGGATTTTGATTTTTCCTCTTTTAATTTTACAATTTCTTCACTTCCTGAAGAATCTCTCGTGTAAGCTGTTCTTTTTATTGCAACTTTTTTGTCAACTATTTTCATTTCTGGAGAGACTAAGTATGTATCTGGCGTTACTGCTCCTGAAACAATTCCTTCTCCAAGGCCAAAAACAGCCTCTACAATCACATGATCATTTTTGTAAGAAGGATCTTTTGAAAAAATGACACCTGATTTGTCAGAGTCTACCATTTTTTGGACGACCACTGCCAAACTTGCCTGCTCATGTTTGAATCCTTTTTTTATTCTGTAGTATGTTGCTCTTGATGTGAACAGCGATGCGAAGCATTTTTTTACATGTATTACCAAATCTGTTTTTCCCTTGACATTCATATAAGAGTCCTGCTGTCCAGCGAAGCTTGCCTCCGCTAAATCTTCTGTTGTTGCCGAGCTTCTTACTGCGACGAAAGCTGGCTCTGCTGCATTTTTAAGAATATTATGAATTGGGCCGGAAGATATTCCTGAATCTTTGAAACTTAAAATATCATATGCTTCTAAAATATCTTTTTCCATCTCTTCAGGCATTTCAGCATTAGTAATTAAAGTTCTAATCTGGTGAGTCACCTCATCCAGCTGTTTTGTGTTCTCATAACTTATTGAAGATAGGAGAAGTTTTATCTTGTTGTCCAATCCTGCTTTTCTTATAAAATAATCATATGCTTGGGCTGTGATGACAAATCCTGGAGGCACAGGAACTTTAAGATTATAAATTTCGGACAAGTTCGCTCCTTTTCCTCCTGCAATTTTCCCAGAGTTTTTGCCCATCTCAGAAAACCACTTTACAAAGTCTATTTCATCCCCTTTTTCTTTCATAACCTATAAAAAGAAAAGCAATTAATAAAGGTTTTGATGGGATTATTTATTCTTTCTTTTTTTTCTGTCTTTTTGTCTTCTTGTTAATCTGGCAAGATCTTGATCTATATCTGTTAATATTCCTGCTAGCGTTGGGCCATGATAATTGCCGGATTTGGCAAATTCCACAAGATCTCTGTCATCAATTCTTCTTCCATTTATGTACCTTTCAGAATAATCAATACAATTTCCTCCACCATAACGATGGCCAACCAATCTTGCCAACTCTTTACTCATGGGCATACTAAACAGAATCTTCCAATATATTTAAAGATTATTGTTACTTACTTATGCACTGAGTTGGGCATTCTGCAATTGCCTTGGCAACGCAAGGAAGCGTTGATTTTTCTTTTCCTTTCTTTACCTGAGATTTTCCGTCTTTTGCCATTTCAAAAACTTCCGGGCAAACAGACATGCAGTTCCCGCAAGAAATACATCTTGGTTTGTCTACTTTTACCATGAGTATAATTATGGAAGGATGTTTTTAAATTTTTACGATATTCGATAATTTTATAAACTGCATTTTGTTTTTCTTTTTATGTTGTTATTATGGATATTAATTGCGGTTGCAGCGATTTTGATAATCGTATTTATATCCTATTACAACAGATTTGCAGTTCTTTCAAATAGAATAGACAATTCATTATCTCAAATAGATGTTCAGCTTAAAAGAAGAGCTGATTTAATACCTAATCTTGTTGAAAGTGTTAAAGGGTATATGAAGCATGAAAAGGCTGCAATAAAAGCAGTTACAGATGCCAGAAAGGCTTTGGTTTCTGGAGATTTGCCTTCTAGGATAAAGGCTAACGATAAACTTGAAGGATTTTTAGGAAAGCTTTTTGCAATTGCTGAAAACTATCCTGACTTGAAGGCTAATACAAATTTCTTGCAGCTTCAAGGCGAGCTTACAACCACTGAAGATAAAATTGCTTATTCAAGACAGTTTTACAATGACTCTATACTTTCATACAACAATATTTGCACAACTTTCCCAGGCAGTTTCTTTGCAGGGCTTTATGGAAGAAAACAAAAGGAATATTTACAGATTACAGAATCTGAGAAGAAAGTTGTTAAAGTTGATTTTGGGTGAAATTTTTATTATTTTTTCTTCAATTCTCTTTGATTAAGATACATTAATATTATTGCCCCAATTATAAACATCCAGTCAACAAGGAAAGTTAATGCTAAAAACCCTAGGGCAATTATAGAGTACATTATCACTTTTATATTTGGTTTTCTTTTCATGAGTCTTTTAATACACAAATGCTTATTAATGTTCTTCAGAGTAGTCATAAAATTTTAAATATAAATTTCTAATACTTTTTAGATGGCAAAGCCAAGTCTTCCTATAACAAGAATGGATCCGGATACTTTTAATAGCAGATTTAAGACAAAGCATCTTGATGGAGAAGTTTTAAATGATGAAGATTTAAAGGCTGTTGGATCTGCATTTGGATTATCTGGCACTCCAGAAGTTGATTCTCGTATTGGTTATATTCCTTGTGATGAAGCCCATGCTCATGGTTACAAATGCATTAATTATAATCGTCCAGAATCTGGAGTTGTGGATAGGTTGCTTAGAGAAATTAGAAATTATCAATCTAAGCTTAAAAAAACTCCATAAATTAGCTGAGTAATCTTTTCTTAAACCTTAAAAACTCTTTTTTATTCTATATTCCACAATGGTTGAACCAAAAAGAATAGACTTTCGTGATCAAATTGCTAAAAACAAATGGAAATCTATCTTTCTTATATTCTGCATATTTATTGTTTTTCTTATTTTAGGATATGTTATTTCCATGGCAACTGATCCTTCATATTTTTTTGTAATCATGATTCTGTCAATAATAATCTCTATACTTTACATCTTAATCAGTTATTATAACTCTGACAAGATTGCTTTGGCAAGTGTTCGCGCTAAAGAGGCTTCGAGAACTCAGTATAAACAATACTATGATCTTGTTGAGGGATTGACTTTAGCTTCAGGACTGCCGATGCCTAGGCTTTATATTATGGATTCTCCAATGATTAATGCTTTTGCTTCTGGGAGAAATCCTCAAAAGGCAGTTATTTGTGTTACGACAGGAGCTTTGGAAAAACTTGACAAGAAAGAACTTGAAGGAGTTTTGGCTCACGAGTTAGGTCATGTTGCAAATTACGATATAAGATATATGACTCTTGCAGCTGTCATGGTTGGGATGATTGCAATTATATCTGAAATATTTTTAAGAAGCCTGTGGTTTAAGAGTAGCGATAGTGACAACAAAGGCAATGTTATCTTTCTTATTATTGGGATTGCTCTTGCAATCTTAGCCCCAATAATTGTGCAGCTTGTGCAATTTGCAATTTCTAGAAAGAGAGAATACAGTGCTGATGCAACTTCTGTTGCTTTTACAAGGCACCCCCAAGGTTTGATTGGAGCATTGAAAAAAATACAAAAAGATAATGTTCCTCCTGAGAAGAAAGTTAGCAAAGCTGTTGCTCCTTTGTTTTTTGCAAATCCTTTTAGAAATTTGGGAAGCACACATCCTCCACTTGAAGACAGGATAAAGGCTTTGGAAAGGATGTGATAGTGTTTTACAATAATACTTATAAAGCAGAAATTGATAATTTTTTTATGATAGAATCACGTTTAAGAATACATAATGTGTCAGAAACGGAATTTGCTCAGTTTAGAGATAAATATCTTAAAGAAAAAGAATTGAGTGACGAGGCTATCAAGGAAATAGCAAATTTATTTTCTTTTAAAGATAATAGTTCAATATCGCATCGCCTTAATTGTAAGGAGAAACATACCCATGATTATGGCTGTCTTGAATTTAACAATCCTGAAACTGAAGTTGTTTATAGGCTTATGATTGAGTTATCAAAATCTAGAGATGCATGTGACGATTTGGCTTCTTCTTTACATGGAACTTTAGAAGCTTATTTTAAGAGTCCCGCTAGCAGAGCTGGCCCAATTAATATGGGGTAGAAATTGTGAAAATTTTGATTAGTGTTTTACGTAAATCTTTAAAAACTGTGGATAACGAACTATCTAATGAATAATCTTGTCAAAAAAATAGCTATTCCAGTGCTTTCTTTGTTTTTGATGGGACAAAGTCCTTCAAGTACGAATACTATTCCTGAAGAAAAAATGCGTAGATATGTGGAATTTGCAAAGAGTGGTGAGTCTGAACAGGGTGTAGACTATCTTGTAAAAAGTCGAAGTTTTAATTACGCTGGAAATGAAGTTGAACTTTCTTATTGGTATAGTTTTCCTGGGGAACAGTTGTCTACTACTTTTAAGAAGGATACTCTAGAGTATGATATTGCAGAAGAGTCATGCACTGATCTTAAGAAACGTTTCCCAAATGACAGCATTGGTGAATGCGAGATGGATGGAAAACCAGAATATTTATCAACATGGAATTTTAAAGAAGTAACGCCGGAGATAGGAAAAGAGGTTATTAAGGAATATCATAAAATAATTGATTATGTTGTAGATTCGCTAATTCCAAAGGATTCAACTGTGAAAAATTAATTTCCTTAAATTTATAAATCTCAATTCTTTATTCATTTTATGGGCTTAATAAGAGGAGTATTATTTGTATTTTTTTCCGTTTTGTTCTTTATTGCACTTTTGACAACAGGAATTCTCTTGACATTATCTTCTTCGCTTGAAAATCAGAATATTAAAACTAATTTAGCTAATCTTGTCAGTGAACAAATTAATCAGAATTATGGTGGCTTTGAAACAATTCAAAACAACTTGAGTTTTATACAGAGTTATTGTCAAAACAACACAGACTATGTTTTTCAGGAAGCCGGTGAGGTTTTCGTAATATCTTGTGATGTTGCATCACAAGGTCAGCAAGCTGTTATAAATAATACCGTTTCTAATTTTATTGACCGGTCTTATTACAAAGAATACTCTTGCGGATTTTGGGATTGCTTTAAACAAGGAGAGATACCATTTTTTTTGGCATCCAAACAAGCTTATGACTATTGGAACAACAAGTTTTATTTTGCAATGCTCGCGTCTTTGATTCTTCTTGGACTGGTCTTCCTTTTTACCCATGACAAAACTAATGTTCCTTTTATTGTCGGGGCTTTTATGATAATTGTATCTTTAGTTGTTTTGAAAATTAATGCTTTATTTTTCATCTTTGGAGGCAGCATTTCCCAATTTATTGGCGTTTTCTTTAGTCAATCCTATCCTGTTTTCTTGAAATTTTTATTTTTTGGAATAGGGATAATCCTTCTCGGACTTGTCCTTAAAATGTTCAAGGCAGGATTTAAATTTTCAAACTTCATGGAAAAAGTAAAGTTAAGAAGAAACAGCTTGTCTAAAAATGAACTTAAGGAATTTGTGAAAAAAGAAATTGCAAAGTCTAAAGATGAAAAGAAAATAGATAGAAAGAAGTAATCATCTATTTCTTTCTGTAAACCTTTTCAAGAATTTTTCGTGCTCTTCTCTGTCTCTTCTCTGTCTCTTATCTGCATTATTGAATGGCCTATAATCCCTTCTCCAACAACTCTCTCTGTTTTTATCTCTCCTCCAAGAAGAGCCCTCAATTTATCATCCAGCAAAACACTTTCGTTAGATATTGACGCTAACCTTCTGGCCTTGGTCATTGCATCTCCAAGCGGAGCAAATTCAAAAATATCTTTATTTTGTTTTATTATCATATTTCCAGTGCTTACCGAAAGTCCGAAATTCATTTTTTGTCTTTGTACCCTGTTGTGATAATTTAATATATCTTTTACTTTTTGAGCTAGTGCAATTCCTTCCTTATCATTCTTAATAGATTTTGTTTTTATTGGAGCTAGAATAAAGAAAGTGTTTTCTTGATTTTCATAGACCATTGCTCTTGCAGATTTTCCGGTCTCAATTGCTTTAGACAATGTTTCTTTCACACCACCATTGGATCTTCCTTCATTATAGTTTCTTACCTTTAAACAAACAATACAGGCAGTTTGGCTTTGTCCTTGGATTGAAAGAGAAAGCTGTGCTTTGCTTATATTTGATGTCATGACATTTTCCAATAAAGATTCGTTAGGAGAAATTTTCCTTACTCCTGATGGCAATGGACTTGGAATGTTTTTTACTGGCTCTGATCTCTGCAATGGCTTTTGTTGTGGCGGGGCATATTCAAGTGAAGCTATTGTTGGTTTTGAAGAAAATTCTTTATATTGGGATTTTTGTGCGGAAGAAAATTGTTGAACGGGCTTTTGTGATAATGATTTGGAAGATGATATTATTCCTGGAGACTTTTTTTTAATTTCAACATAACCCCCAACAAAACTTTTCTTATAGCCTTTTTTATACACTGTGAATGCCATTAGCCCGAAGATTAAAACAACAAAAATCCATATTAATGGTTTCCTGCTTAAAACAGCGCCAGATATTTCCTTTATGTTTATGGCACTTCCTGTTAAAACCGCGCTTCCAGATATTTTTTGATTGCCTGCATCTATCTCAATTGAATATTCTCCGTTTGGGGCACTTAAAGAATATTTTTGTACTTCATCAACTTGAAGGCACGGATTTAAGTTTAATGGATTGTTTCCTATTTTGACGAGAATTGTCTTGTTACAATACGGAACATTCCCGATATTTGTCAATGTTATTGTTTCGTTTTCTGTCTGAATCCTTATATCTGCTTTCGGGTTTACAGTAAATGTTGCCTGCTTTTGTATTTGATCGTAAGTTGCAGTGATTGTAAAAGTTGAAGGCGGTTCATTGGAATTAATCAAGAAATTTGTGTTCTCTCCACTTTCTATCTGTGCTCTTTCAACAATTTTCCCTTTGCTATTTTTTATTTCAACATCGATTGGAGAAGAAATGTATAGCCCTGATTGGTCATAAAGTATTGGCGAAATTTTTATTTGTGAACTGGGATCAACTTCTTGCTTGTCAAGAACTATGTTTATCTTAGTTGGAATTTGTTTTACACTGAAAGAAAGTTCTTTTATCTCCTGGTTTGTAACTTCATTAGAAGAATCTCTTTCATATATAGTTAACTTTAGTCCATAATCGCCTGCAGGCATATTTTTTTGTGTTGCTAAATTTATTGTGAAAGCGCCGTTATTCACTGTTGCTATTTGTGACAATAAAGCAGGGTCAATGTTCGTTGAGTTCGGAGCTTTAATCTCTGCCTGAACAAAACCTTCAACACTTGTTCCACTCTCTTTTGTTGCTGTTCCAGTTATTGTCAATGAATCTCCTGGAGAAATTTCTTGAGTTGAAAATGTTTCCTGGGAATTTATCAAAGAAGATATTTTGAAATTATTTGTTAAAGAGTATTCATTTTCTAGCGTAGCTTTGACCAAGCAGACACCTTCAAGGTCACCTATAAAACTCTTTCTTAGAATCAGCGATGTTTCGAATTTTTGCTCTTCTCCTGTGGATAGGGTCACCCCATTCCTGAAGAAGTTTACTTCCTTTCCATTACATATAAGATTGACATCAAGAACGCCTGTAACATCATTTGTTGTTTTTATTGTTAATGGTACTTTTATTATCTCTCCGAGGTTATAAATCGGGGTTGGCTGAGCTGTAAATATTATTTCTCCTGAGGTGCTGGATATTAACATTAATGATAATGCCACAAAAAATATTACTCTTTTCATTTTACACCTTCTATGTTAAAAATTAGTCAGGACTTGTTTATAAATATTATTGGGCTTTGCATAGTTTTAAAAAACTGGAGGATTTTATTTATACATGACAAATAAGGTGACACCTTGGGAAGTTCAGGGTAGTGTTGATTATGAGAAATTGATAAAGGAGTTTGGGGTTAGTCCTTTGAAAGAGCTTCCAAGTGTTTTTAATGATGAAATTTTGTTTAGAAGAAAGCTTGTGGTTGGACACAGAGATATTCAGAAAATTCTTGAGGCCATGAAATCGAAAAAGCCCTTTGTTGTCATGACTGGACTAATGCCTACAGGAAAATTTCATATTGGACACATGACAATTGCCAGACAGTTTATTTTTTACCAGAAACTTGGAGCTAAATTATACATTGCTGTTGCAGATTTGGAAGCTTACAATGCTCGAGGACAGAGTTTGGAAGATAGCAGAAAAAATGCAATTGAAGATTATCTTTTGAATTACATTGCTTTAGGATTAAGCCCTAAGAATTGTGATTTTTATTTTCAGAGCGATAGGAGCAAGGATGGAAAAAAAGCTTCAGCTTATTATAGATTGCAGAATTTATTGGCTAGACATGCCAGTTTTAATGAGTTTAAGGCTGTTTATGGGGAGATAAGCCCTGGAAAAATGCTTTCGTCCTTGTTGCAGGCAGCAGATATGTTACATCCTCAACTTCCAGAGTTTGAAGGAAAGGTTCCGGTCTTGGTTCCTGTTGGGATTGACCAGGATCCACATTTAAGAATTGCAAGAGATATTTCTCAGAGAATAAAACCCCCTTTTATACAATTAAGTTCAACATATAATATTTTTATTCCGGGACTCGGAGGAGGAAAAATGTCATCTTCTGATCCTAATTCATACATTGCTTTAACTGATTCAGAAAAAGAGGTTGAAAACAAGATTAAGAAATATGCTTTTTCAGGAGGACGAGATACTTTAGAAGAGCATAGAAAACTTGGCGGAAATCTTGATATTGATGTTTCTTTCCAGTATTTGAAATTCTTGTTTGAGGAAGACGATAAAAAACTTAAAAAGATTGAGCAGGATTATAGGTCAGGAAAATTGACGACTGGCGAATTAAAAGAGATAACAATCGAGAAAATAAACAATTTCTTGAAAGAGCATCAAAAGAAAAGAGAATCTGCTAGAAAGTTAGTCGGGAAGTTTCTGGATTAAATTTAAATACTATAAAAGTATAAATGTATAATGGTGAAAAAAGGGAAGAGTTTTAATTGGAATTTGTTATACAAGATTGCTGCTGCAATAATTATTCTTGCGGCAATTCTTTGGGTCATAACATTTATATGGAAGCCGAAAATCTCTGGAAATTATTTTTCTTTCGAAGCCTGTATGGCATATAGAGAATTTTGTTTTGACACAGATGATCATTGCAATGAATGTTATGATAATGGCGGGAATAGGTATGATTGTCCGCAGTCCCAAGTAGATGAATGTAGGCGTGCTTCAGGAGACTGCTGGACAAATGCGAGAAATTGTTTTGAGAGTGCTTTTTCGTCAGCACAATCCTCTTCGATTGATTTAAATTAGGCCGTTGGATTTTTATAAAATTCATGCACTGTTTTTTCAGGCATCTGAACTTTTTTTAATTCTGTCTGCCATTCTGGATTTACTTTTTTGGGGTTAAAGTAATTTGTTGCACCATTTGTTGGGTCAGAATATTTTCCATTTAACACTTCATAAGCCACTTCAACACACTCGTTCCATTCTTCAACATGGTTTTTATCAATATCTACTCTTTTGCCTTTTTTAGGATTGTAACTATTAAAACAGGAATATTGATTTCCTTCCAAAACAATATATAACAAACTTTTTCCTCTTCCTTCTTTGAGCCTGTTTATTGCAGTGTACATTACTGCTGCTTTTTCATCTCTTGGACAATCTTTTGCTTCTTCAAATGCCAATGTTGCTAACAAATCTATTTCATCTACTAAATTTACTTGTTTTTTCCCAGGCTGATATGCAAATTTATCTTTTAACCTAGCTAGATCAGAATTTAGTTCACAAAAATCTCCAGTGTAAGAAGCTAGTTGACTTTGATATTGGGGTGTTTGATTTGTAGAATTTATAGGAGCTGTAGCTGATCCACCCATAGTCCCGACTGTCAAAACAATTCCTGCCGTCAATACTTTTGCTAAATTTTTCATTTTTTGTCTGTAAATTTTAATTTGATTTTAAAAATTAGTTTGGTAATATGAAACCATATATAAACATTTGTATGATTTCGAGTGAAATTGAAGTATTTAAATCTTGCGAATTGTAACTCCTAAAGAAAAGTAACATAATTTAAGGATGGTTACCTGTCAAATCCACTCCAATCAACATCTTGTTTTTTGAATTTTAATTTCATACTTGTTTCATTAATTTTTTAAACTAACACTTCTTAAGCTATCTATGAAAATCCTATTATTACATTGTGATTATATTAGATTTAAAGCTTTGAAAAAGGCGTTGAAGAGTGTTGAGGAGCTTTCTGAAAAAGACAAGAAAGAGCATGAAGTTAAGGAGTGCCTTGTTGTCCTTAGTGCCGTTGAAAAAGGGGATGGGGTTAACATTGTTCCTGAGCTTGTTAAGAACATAAAAGAGATTGCTGAGAGTGTTAAGGCAAAGAACATTGTGTTATATCCTTATGCCCACTTATCTAAAGATATTTCTGATCCTGAGACAGCTGTTAATGTTTTAATAGAAGCTGAGAAAGTTTTATCTAAGGAGTTTAAGGTTAGTCGAGCTCCTTTTGGATATTACAAAGAGTTTGAGTTGAAAGTTAAGGGTCATCCTTTATCTGAGTTAAGCAGGCAGATTGGAATTTCTAGCTTTGGAAATAAAACCTCAGTTGTTCATGCTACCTTAGAAAAGGAAAAAGTGATTGATATTAATCAACTTTTAAGAGAGATAACTAAGGCAAAGCTTGACACTTCAAAACTTAAGGAAAATGATCACAGAATTGTTGGAGGACAGATGGATTTGTTTTCATTCAGCGATGTCGCTCCAGGAATGCCTTTTTGGCACCACAATGGGCTGATAATAAAAAATGAATTGATTAATTTCATGAGAGAAGTTATGATAAAGCATGAATACAAGGAAGTTTCTACTCCCCAGATAATGGACAAAAAATTGTGGCAAGTTTCAGGACATTGGGACAAATATAAAGAGAATAATTTTGTTACAAAATATGAGAACAGGGATTTTTTGGTAAAGCCGATGAATTGCCCTGGGGGAATTTTAATATACAAATCAACTCCTAGGAGTTACAAAGAACTTCCGTTGAGAATGGGCGAGTTTGGAATTGTTCACAGGCACGAGCTTTCTGGAGTTTTGGCAGGATTGTTCAGAGTCGTCCAGTTTACACAGGATGATGCGCACGTATTTTGCACTGAAGAACAGCTTGAGGATGAAGTTGTAAAGTTGATTGATTTAATAAATTTAGTCTATGACAAATTTGGAATTAAGATAGATCATTACGAGCTTTCAACAAGGCCCGAAAAAAGAATAGGTAGCGATAATCTTTGGGACAAGGCTGAAAAAGTTTTGGAAGACTCCCTGAAAAAAAGAAAAATAAAATTTAAGTTGAATAAAGGTGATGGGGCATTTTACGGGCCGAAGATAGATGTGCATATTAAAGATTCTTTAAACAGAACTTGGCAATGCTCAACGATACAGCTGGACTTTTCATTACCGGAAAGATTCCAACTTGAGTATATTGATAAAGACAATTCAAGAAAAAGACCAGTTATGCTGCATCGAGTTATTTACGGAAGTGTTGAAAGGTTTATAGGGATACTTTTAGAGCATACAAATGGAAGGCTTCCAACCTGGCTTGCTCCAATACAAGTTAGTGTGTTAAATTTTACAGACAGAAATTTGAAATACAGCGAGAGTGTTTTTACAAAAATTAAAGAAGCTATCCCCAACTTGAGGATTGACTCTAATTTTGAATCAACAACAATTCCCTCAAAGGTTAAAGAAGCTGAGATGATGAGGGTTCCTTACATAATTGTTGCAGGAGATAAGGAAGAAAAAGACAAAACAATTGCAGTAAGAAGCAAGGGGAAAGTTGAGAATGTTAAGCTTGATGCTTTTATTGAAAAACTGAGAAAAGAGATTGAGCAGAGAAAGTAATATTTCTAATATATAAAAAATAAGACATAAATACTTAAATAGGTTCTAAGAGAATTGATATTATGGTGTTTGATGGGTTTAATTTTGATGAGGGAAAGCATAGATATCCTGTTCGTGATGGCGGGGGAGGTGGAAATCCTTCAAGTGATGATTCTCCAGAAGAAAAATGCAGTAAAAGATATTTGTATTCAATGATTGGTGTAGGTGTTGCAGGTTTTATTGGACTAACTGCACTTGTTTTAGGTTGGGTTAATAATAACACTTCTAGTAAAAAAATAGAAGATAATACAAACAATATTTCTGCTTTAAATGATAGCACTTCTGTTTTAAGATCAAACTATTTAGACTTGAAGAGAGAGAAAGATAGCCTCGTTGGAGTTGCTAGAAATCTTGATTCTTCTCAAAGAGTTGCAAACGATAGTATTAGTCGTCTTAATAGCAAACTATATTCTACAAATTCTAGGGTATCTAATTTAGAAAATGAATTAGCAGCAAACGAAACTAGAGATTCTTCTTTTCAGATTTCTGCGGTGAGAAGCCATGAAAGGTTTGAGCAGGAATTATCAAAGAATTCTGCGGGAATATCTGTTATAACAACTAATTTAACCTCTCTAACAAAAGATTTTAATTATTTTAGGGATTCTCTCAGTGGAAAATTCTCCTCAGTACAAGATAACCTTTATACCAGCGTGGCTCTCGCTGTCGATGAATTGGGAATGGAGCATAATGTGAGGTTAGGATATAGTGAAAGAGGAGGGCATGCTTTTTGGAGAGGATGGCAGCCTTTACCTTCGTTTACTAAAAATGGTGAGTTTACTAAAGATGGAAGGAAGAAATTTATGCAAATTCTTAATGACCTTTCCTTAACACAACCTATTGACTCTGTTGCAATGGAAATTAGCTATGAGCATGCTCAACCTGGAGATGTGGTTGATTTTATAGAGCAAAAAGCTAGTGGAATTAATGATAGAAATCTGGAGATTAGTCCTTGGAGAACATATGATGGCAGGAAAATTAATTGGACTTATCATAAAGATGTCGTTAAAAAAGCCCCTGTAGACAGCGCTAAAAATTAATTCTAAACTTTTTTAAAGTGTTATTTCTATAAGATTTTATGAACATACAATTTTATGTTGAAAAGTTAAAGGAATCTGAGGAATATAAGAAATTCATGAAAGAAAATCCTAAGGCATTTTTTTGCTCGGGGTTTTTTGTAATTGACAAAGAAGGAAAAGATTTCAAACAGCATTTTGATTTTTATGTTCCAGAAACAAAGAAAATTTTTAGCTTTTACGGCGAAGATAACATGAAACTCGTTGAGACTGAAAGAAATGAGACCAATATTCCAGACAAAATAGATTTTAAATTTGACTTAGATTTTCAAGCTGTTGAAGATATGGTTTTGGATAGGATGGAAAAAGAAAAAATAAAAAATAATCTCCAAAAATTGCTTTTTTCTTTGCAAAAATCAGAAGGAAAACTTGCTTTAATCGGAACAGTGTTCATTTCTAAAATGGCTTTATTAAAAGTTATCATTGATATTAAGAAAAAAGAAATAACCCAGTTTGAAAAGAAAAGTTTCTTTGACATGTTTAAGATAATAAAAACTAAGTAAATGCAATAATTTTTATATAAATCTTTAAAAATGAAAGTAGTTATTTCTTTCAATGGGTGAAGAAGTTAAATATAGCCCGCTGGAATATGCTGGAACAAAACAGCTCCCGTTTAGGGTAGATGTGGAAAAGCACACTATTTTCACTTTAGCAGGAGATATTACTGGAAAAAGAATTTTCGATGCTGGATGCGGAGACGGAATTTATGCTAGGGTGTCAGTTGATAGAGGAGCAAGCCATGTTCTTGCAGTTGATTCTTCTCGCGATTTTATTGACTTGGCTAGAGAAAGAAATAAAGGATATGAGGAAAAAATTGATTATCATTTGGCATTTATGCAAGATTTTTTTGGGAACCAGGATAGAGACATTGCTATTGGGGCTTATATTTTGAGCTACCCAAAAAATTTAGAAGAAGCTGTGGCCTATTGTAGAGCAATAGCTTCTCATCTTAAAGAGGGTGGAATGTTTGTTGGGTTTAACAATAATCCAAAGGATGTTTTTGACGGAATAAGATTTCATAAATATGGTTTTGAAAAGGAAATGCATGGTGGTAAAGAGGGAGGAGAAGTTGTATACAGAGTACAGGGATTAACAGAGCCTATAATTAATTATTTTTTAAAGACTTCAACGTATGAAAAGGCGTTTAAGGAAGCGGGATTTTCAGAATTTGAATGGAAAGCAGTTTCAGTAAGTGATCAATCTCAAAAATCTATTTTTTACTGGCGTGAATTTTTGAAATTGGGCCCGCCATTTATAGCTATGACTGCGATTAAATGATTATGGTTTTTTTACTATAAGAATTATATTTTTTTTAGAATAAAAGAATTCGGGATTTTCCCAATCCATGACTTTTTTTATCTTGAAGCCAACGCTTTTAACAACATCTTTTATTTCTCCTTTTTCGTAAAGATAATAGTATCTTTTGTATTCTTTTCCATTTTGCTCCCAAGGGAGTAAGACTTCTTTTCCCAGACTCTTAAATTTTTTTTGGTTTTTGTCCCAGACGGTTATTATCGCTTCTTCTCCTTTTTTTAAAACCCTGTATAGTTCCTGCAATGCTTTTTTTCTTTCCTTTTCTTTAGGGATGCAATGGAGTGTGGCAACAAATATGGCTGCGTCAAAAAAATTATCTTTGAACGGAAGGTTTTCAACTCTAGATTTGGTTAATATGACTTTAATGTCTCTTTCCTCAGCTAAAGACTTTGCGTACTTCAACATGTTTTCAGAGAAATCGACTCCGTAGATCACTCCCTCTATTTTTGCAAAGTTTCTCCCACTTCCACATCCAAGATCTAGTATTTTTCCTTTTTTTGAACTTAAGAAATTAATAACCTCTTCAACTGGTTTTTTCCTAAAATCTTTCCAAGGAAAAGCAACTTTATCCCAGACTTTTTTTTGTGATTCCATTTTTCTTATACTAACAAATGCAAACGAATTTAAATAATGTTTTATGCCTTTTATCATGCACAATAAAATATATCCCAAGGAAAATCCTAAAAAACCAGTAAGGACTATTTCAGGAGTCACTCCATTAACTGTTGTTCTCAAGCCTAGAAAGTGTAATCATGGAACATGTATTTATTGTCCTGGCGGAGATTATACTCCACAAAGCTATACTGATAAAAGCCCTGCAATAATGAGGGCAATGGCTCTGAATTATGACCCTTACGAACAGACTAAGAAGAGACTTGAGAATTTGCAAAGAATGGGGCATCCAACTGACAAGATTGAGCTGATAATTCTTGGAGGGACATTTTTGCAATATCCTCTTAAATATCAGTATGATGTAATAAAAAGAAGTTTTGATGCTCTGAATGGAAGAGTTGCTAAGGATTTGGAAGAGGCAAAAAAATGGAATGAAACTGCTGAACACAGATGTGTTGCAATGTGCATTGAAAATAGGCCGGATAATTGTTCCAAAGAGGAAATAGAAAGAATGCTTGAGTTTGGATGTACAAGAGTTGAAATTGGAGTTCAGATTTTAGATGACAAGATTTATAGAAAAACAAGCAGAGGCCATACTATCAAAGATGTTATAGATGCAACAAAGAATTTGAAGAATGCTGGGTTTAAGTTAGGATATCACATCATGCCTGGGCTGCCTTACAGTAATCCTGAAAAAGATTTGAAATTGTTTAAGAAAGTTTTTTCTGACAAAAGATTCAGGCCTGATCAATTGAAAATTTATCCTTGCCAGATTGTCCAGGATTCGCCTTTAGAAAAAACATACAAAGAAATTGGATATGAGCCTTACTCACAAGAACAGACTCGAGATTTGTTAAATAAAATGATGAAAATTATTCCTGAATATTGCAGAGTGATGAGAGTTATGAGGGAGATTCCAAAAGAAAGAATGGTTTTTGAGCCTTTGAAGCTGGATATGAGGAAAGATGTTGAAGATAATTTGAGAAAAACTGGAGAAAAAATCAAAGAGATAAGAATGAGGGAGATTGGATTCAATGAAAATGTCAATTTGAAAATTAAATTGAAGATTAAAGAGTATGAAGCTTCTGATGGGAGGGAGTTTTTCCTGCAAGTTGTCAATAAAGATAATATTTTGTTCGGGCTTTTGAGGCTGAGGATTTTTGAGGAAGGAAAAATAAAAAGAGCAATTGTAAGAGAACTTCATGTTTATGGGCAGGCATTGAAGATTGGAAACAAGTCTAATGAGGCCTCACAACATCAAGGTTTGGGAAAATGGCTTATGGAAGAGGCTGAGAAAATAACAAAAGAAAATGGAATAAAAGAACTGGCTGTTATTTCTGGAGTTGGTGTAAGAGAGTATTACAGGAAGATTGGTTATGAATTAGAAGGGGCTTATGTTGTGAAGAACATCAATATTTAAAAATCTGATTTATTGTTATATCCATGGGCATTGAAGAGAGGTGCTTGCATCAATTAACAAATGGTTCCGCTTCTTCTAATAATATCTATTGCAATGGGTGTCATGGCTGTTCTTATGATCCGACAAATAACCCAAGATGTTCTGGCTATTTTGGAGTAAGAGTCATGACTATTGAGGTTAGGGAAGAAACAGCAGAGAAAGCTGGGGGAAATTAGGCTGATTCTTTATTCCTTTTTTCTTTCAACTTTGATTGTGACTTTGCCTTTGTATTCTTTGGTAAGTGCAGGCAATAGATGGGATAATAATTGCTCTGCAGTCATCTTTCTAACTATTCCTTTTGAACTTGTCTGCGTCCATATTCCATTGTCTTTGCGATATATCTGGGTGCTTCCTCTTTTTGTTATCATATATATTATACATTCATTGTTTTTCATGACAACAACAAGGCTTTTGTATTTTAAAGTTTTTGTTAGAAGAATACCTCTTAGTTACCTTTAAAAAGCATTTTTCTTTTTGAGATGTATTACCTCTGAGCCCCGTTAGTTCAGTGGCCAAGAATGCGGCCCTTTCACGGCCGTGACCCGAGTTCGAATCTCGGACGGGGCGTACTGCACGTTTGGCACAGAAGAGGGATGTAATTTCTTGATTTTTTCACAAAATATTGGAGATAAGCTAAATTTCCATCCATCACTCCTATCTCGACAATATTTAAAAAGTCCAAGGATCGCACACACAGTCAGTGTGTCAAAAAGAATCTCTACATCAGATAGTAGAGGTCTTTATAAAAGCAAAGATCTGGAGAACAATTCATGAAAATTGATCCATATAACCACAAAGAGAGATACTTCAAATGGAAGGAAAAAACACAGCACTCAGGACTCTCAAATATTTCTGAATATAATTCTAATTTAATATTGAAATATCTGGAAGACATGGAACATGGGTTAAAGTATGGCTAGGAAATTTATAAGAAATAATATGTTTTTAAGATTAATTATAGTTTATTATCTATGACAGAAAAAAATTTGCGTCACACGGCTTACTTAAGGAAAACCACCCGACCGCCATCATTGGAGTAAGCCAAAATATCGCCATAGGAGTCAAGATACAAGTAACTGTCGAGGTACAACCCAGACAGACCTTTATTCTTAGCATACCAATTTCTATTTCCTTTTTTGTCAAAATTAGGAATTCCCTGCTCATCAACTTCTGAAAAAGATTTTCCACCATGTTTTCCGTCAAATCTTTCATCTTGAATTACTTTGAAATCTGATCTTGCAACAATTTTCAATCCGTATCCTTTGTCATCTTCAGGATTTTCAACAAAAGTATAGCCTTCAATCATGAAAGGCATTGTAATTCTTCCTTCTTTTTGCTCTGCAAGTTCATAAATTTGCTTAAGCAAAGAATCATTTCTAGAATAATTTGGGTCAGTTTGTGACCTAACAACCAAGTTTCTTGAATCAGTATAATGCTTGTCTTTGACAATCCTCATGACTTCAGGCCGACTTAAATCTACTAAACTTGGAACTCTTGCACCATACTCTAAAGCTTGTGTGTCAAGAATTGCAGCTGAAAAAGAATTTGAACCTATCAATAATTTAGAGTCTTTATCATATCTCATTCCATTTCTTGCCTGTTCTGGAAGCGACTTGTAAAGTCTTTCTGCATCAGCACCTTGTATCAAAGTTGGAGTCACTCCTTGCGTTTGCCAGTTAAGGTCTAATGTTTTTGTCATTTTACTTTTTTCCTTTCACTAATTCTTTTGCCTGAGCATATAGAGATTTAATTTCTGCAATTCTAGCATCTTCTTCGGTTTGAAGCTCTGCTAATCTCTCGTTCAAAAAGTTTTGCGAACCGGCTTCGCCGGTTGAAACCAAAACCACCCGACTGCTATCATTGGAGTTAGCCAGATAATCGTCATAGGAGCCAAGATTCAAGATCCCGCCGAGGCACAACCTAGACAGACCAGAATCTCTTGTGTAAAGAGTTCTGTTTCCATTTCCAAGTTTGCTTGGAAGTCCTGTTTTAGCATCAATATCTTCATTGCTGAAATTTCCACCCTTGTTTAGAATTGGAGCATAAATTACTTCAGCGTTTTCTTTTAATTTGAAAGATAATCCATGATTTGAATTTTTATCTTCAACAAGCTCTAAGCCATTAAGAGGAATCATTACAGGCATTTTATTAAATCCTCTTCCTTTAACCTGTGTCATTAAATGTCTAGCTAAATATGAATTTGGTTCGCCTTCTGTCCTTAATACTAATCCAGTGTCTTCATAAGTTCCTCTAAAATCAAAAACTCCCACCCCCATTGCTGATTCAACATCAGCTTGAGACGCAACTCTGTAATTAGAAGGAAGTCGGTTTTGGACAGCAACACCATAAAATGGATTTGAACCTTTTATAATTCCGTCTTTGTATTTTCCAACTTGTAAAACATCAAATTTCTTGTAATCTTTTCTTATAGAATCATTTATTTCCTCTCCTTCGTCTCCACCAAGAAATCCTATTTGAGGGATATTTGCTGGAATTGCAATTAAAGGAACTGCCTTGCTTACAGGGAATGTATTTTTTGTCATGGTTTTTCTTGGAAATTGGGATTTATAAATCTTTCTATGTGTTACTACTAAGTAATTAAAAAGAGAGAAACGCAAGATTTATAAAATAATATCAATTGATATTGTTATGCAATCTGAAATAAAAAACAAAAAGTCTTATGGAGAAATCAATTCTATAGCAAGAAGTCCAACGCTTCAGACAGTTCTGATGGTTGAAAGGTTTATTAAAGATAATTCAGGAGAATACAAAAAAACCGAGCTGTTCAATAAACTACCAAAAAAAGTAATGTGGCAGACATTCCAAGTCATAATGGAGTATCTTGAAGGTAATTTAAGAGTAGTTTATGACAAAGAAGGATATGTTGTTTACATCTGGAATCCTGAATTTTATGAAAAGATAAAAAATAGACCTGAGATTAAACTATGAAACCGGAAAAGGTTGTATTTTTCGATGAAAGTCTGGAGAAATCATTCAACGGACTTAATGCAGCAGATCCTGTGAAAAAAGCGTTGGTGAGGGCGATTAAAACATTGCAAGAAGACGCCTTTTCAGGAAGAAATGTGAAGAAGAATATTATTCCAAAATCTTTAATTCAAAAATATGGAATAGATAACCTTTGGATTTATAATCTTCCAGATGCATGGAGAATGCTCTATGTATTAACACCATCGAAAGAAATTCAGATTATTGCAGTTATTCTTGATTGGATGAATCATAAAGACTACGAAAAATTATTCAAGTTTTAAGCTTCACTGTACGTCTACAATAGAAATATTTATATATAAGTAGACCCACAATATTCTATGACATTTACAGAAATAAAAAGGCGAAATAGCAATAAATATTATTATAGAGTTTTATCAGTGAGAAAAGCTGGAAAAGTATCCAAAAAAAGAAAATATCTGGGAGTTAATCTTTCAGAAGAAGAGTTAAGTAAAATGGAAAAATTGGCGGATACAAAATTAACAACAAAAAAAACACTAAACAAACTAATTCAAAAAATAATTTTAATTCTTAAAAAAAATGGAATTACTAAAGCGGGAATATTTGGAAGTTATGCGAGAGGAGACTTTACTAAAAAGAGCGATATTGACATTTTAATAATGCCTTCAAAAAATATGAGTTTGTTAGACATTTCAGGGCTAAAAATAGAACTTGAAGAAATTTTAAACAAAAAGGTTGACTTGGTAAGCTACAATTACATACACCCCTATCTAAAAAATGAAATTTTAGAGAGTGAGGTGCAGATAATATGAGAAGAGATCCCAAGCTTTTTATTTTGGACATTATAGAAAGCATTGAAGCAATAGAAGAATTTTCGCACAACATAAGCAAAGACGAGCTTTTTTCAAGCCGATTAAGAAGGAATGCAATTATTAGAGAAATAGAGATAATCGGCGAAGCTGTAAAGAATCTCCCTGAAAGCATTAAATTAAAGAATAAAGAGATTGAATGGAAGAAAATTGCTGGAATGAGAGATATTATAACTCATGGATATTTTAGCATTGATATGGATGCTGTATGGAATGCGATTAAGAGGGATATTCCGGTATTAAAGAAACAGATAGAAAAAATAAAGAAAGATATGTAGCTTTACAAAAAAGCTTCATCTCTCGAAGATATGCCACAGGTGCAATCTATTCGGTCGGGGCGTACTGCACATTTGGTACAGCAGAGGGATGTAATTTCTTGATTTTTTAATAAAATATTGGAGATAATCTAAATTTCCATCCATCACTCCCATCTCGACAATCTCTATAGAAAAATACTCCAATAAGTATCTATCATCTCCTCTGCATCAAATTGGACTAAATCAAAATAATCCTCTTTTGAGGATTTTGTCAAATCACTTTTATCCGCCTGTCTTAAAGCTGAAAGATAATCAGCCCTTGTCTTTTTATGGATTATTAATGCAGGATAATTGTTTTTTAACAAGATATAGTTTAACAACATTCTTCCCGTTCTTCCATTTCCGTCCATAAATGGATGGATTTTCTCAAATTTATGGTGAAAGATTGTAGCTAAAACTAAAGGAGACAATTTATTTTTATTTTCGTTATACCATTTCAATAACAAGCCCATGTCAGTTTTAACATATGGTGCAGGAGTTGCTTCAAAATTACTTCTTATGACTCTAACATCCGTTGTTCTGTATCCTTTTCTTGCATCAACATTTTCTAAAAGAGAATCATGAACCTTTATTATAAATTCGTGGGTAATTTCCTCATTTAAATCTATCAATTGGAAAAAAACTTTTTCTGAATTTTGAAGATCGTAAATTTCTCTTAGTGTTTTATTTTCAGGAGTCAACCCATCCACCAATAAATTTCTTGCCTGCTCTAATTTTATTGTATTGCCCTCAATTGAGGCAGTGTTAAAGGCAAATTCTATAACAAAATTCTTTAATATTTCCTTTTTTGTGATTTCATCCAATTTTTTAAAAACATAGTTATAATGCAATTTGCAGGCTTCAATTTCTTCTAATTTTTCTCCCAGAAAAACATCTTTTCTTAGCTTTAGCTCCTTTGCCTTTTCAAGCCAGTGATTTGATTCAATAAAGCTATGAATTGTTTTGTATGCTTTTCTTATTTTATCCTTGAACTCTTTTTTGTCCAGCGATTTCCTTACTTCTTCTATGGAGTTTCCCAAATAAGCAATATCTTTTGAAAGCACTTTCTTGCCTTTTCTTTCAGATGCTCTAAGGTAGTAGTAGGGTTTTTTTCCCACTATTTTTTTATATACATAAACCATAAATTGTCTATGAATCTAAGGTTTATAAATCTTACCCTCTACATCAGTATAATCTATAAGTAGTGGGTAGGTAGACAATATTTAGACATAGGTGTCTACAAACAACAAAAAGTGTAGTCACCTATTATTGCCATCGCCCTCCTCTCGACAAGATTTATAAATCCCAGAGATCAACGACAAATTGTAAAAAGTCAGAGATAAAAAGAGTCCCATGATTTTGGTCCAATATATCTCCGATTCGGACGTGGCGTCCTCCCGAGATTGAGTTTACGAAATCTCGAGCCACGCTAAATCTTTTCAATTTACGAGCTTCGAACGAGCAGATTGAGGGGCTTAATTCTGGGCGTTTTTTGTTTTGGCAAATATCAAAATATAAATACTTACAATCAATTTAGATGTTTATTATGAGGAAGAGATTTATAGTTTTAATTTTTGTTTTAATTTTCATATTTGTTATGGGCATCTTTTATATGGTAAATCCAAGTAAACCTTTAGAAAAAATCTTTAACATAAAACCAAACTTGGACACATTGATTAATTATTCCTCGGAACCTATCCCTGTGCCAAATACAAGCGCATCTACGATTACTTCACCACCACCGAATATGAATGGTATCAATACTCATACAGAATTATACGGCACAGGTGCTGACCCAGACATAATCACACTAGGCCCAAAACTTGGTGCTCACCCAGATTATCCAACTTACTCAGGTAAGTGCGGGATGGAATTCGAACTAGCACATGGAACACCATTACTTGCACCTATTGATATGGTATTCGTAGGCTTTCAGAATAATAATGCCAAATATGGAATCGGAGCAGACGAACAAAAATATACCCCAATGAACGATCTATTTTTAGTTTTTGAATCTGCCAGTCCTGATTGGCCAGGTATGCTTATTAAAACTTACCACCTATACAGCTCTCCACTATTGCGTGGACATTATCAAAATTTAGATTGTGGTGAAAGTGAAAATCCTGGAGAGGGTGTCCAAACAAAAGGGCGCCTTGCCTTTGCGTTTGGTGATGGTGTGACTGTAGAAAAAGGGAACATTGATGCTTGCGAGCCCCTTCTCGGATATAAGGTAAAACGCGGAGAATTGATTGGATATGCTGGCAGTGTAGGTGAGCACTCCATGGTTGCATCTTGTTTCAAAGTATCAGATACATCAATAAATCCGACTGTTAAAGAAGGAAACCCCTATCTTCATTGGGTTCAACCAAGCTCGTTCTTTTACTGGAAATGTTACAGTCCTGACACAAATTTTTCCAGTGGCGTACTTGCATATCCCTTTGAATGTGATGGGTATCAACTTCCTGCTGAACAGCACAATGTGAATTTCAAATATACCTCAACAAAATAAAAGTCTCATTCTCCTACGCCCTGTCGTAGTTCGGTCGGGGCGTTTTTATTATCTAGCTTTTTCTAAGAAACGCCACAAATCTTTTCTCGTTAAATATGATAATAATAAAAGACATACTACTCCAAGTATAGAATAAATTGACCAATATTGTGGGAAACTTCCTCCGCCTAAAATCATAAAGGCTAATTCATCAATAAACAATCCTAATCCTACTGAAATTAATAACAATTTTACATAAAAATAACTTTTTGAAACAAGATAGCCTAAAACAAGAAATATTGCTCCAATCCAAAAATAGTGGATTATTACTCCAAACAATTGCACATGTGTTGGAAACAAGAATACTTTTAATCTAACAAGAATGATTGTCAAAACTATGACTGAATAGAATAAGTTTTCTTTTTTCATTTATTGTTTTCACTTCCCTTTTCCAGTATGCTTCTCAAAGAAAGACTTAATTGCGTAATATCCTCCGCCGAATATAATTACCCCCGGAATGAGTGCAACGCCCAAAGTTGGCGCTAATGTCACTGCCCCAATTGTTCCTATCAATCCTGCCCCTGTACTCTCTAGGACTTTTGACATCATTGGAACGCTTTTTTCGACATTTTTTTGCAGTGCATCGACCTGCATTAGGTATTTACCTTCTTTGAATATTTTTATTTTTCTTTCTTCTTCAGAAACAAGAATGACTATGTTCCCTTTAGAAGCCGTGAAGGCTGCAGCATGTCTCGTCCCATATCCCACAAAGGCTTTTGTGTTTTTTATCATGACTCCATAATCAGTTAAATTACCTTTTTTGTCAATAATCACAGCACCATCAATCACCGCGAGACCTTTAAGGATTTTTTCAGCGCCGTTCTCAAATATGTTCAATTTTGTGAATTTTTGTTTTATTAATTTTTCGTATTTTGCATTCTCTCCGAGAACAAATAAACATCCTTCTCCGGACTTTGCTATTTCGATAGCAATTTTTAATATTTTTTCTTCTATGTCCTTAAGAGTTTTTGTCATTTTGTTATGTCTAGACTTAGATCTTTATGTCTTCTTGATACTGGCCTATTAGTGGAATCTCTTTCATCTCGCCGCTTAATGCGTAAACCCAGCTGAATATCCAAAGAATTGTTCCTGCAATAGAAAGGACGGCTTTCGTGAATCCGCCTATAACTGGAATTAAAGCTGAAACTCCTGAAATGATGAAAACTATGAAAACGACTAATGATTGTCTTGCATAAAACATTACGTACTTATTTTCTTTTTTTGTCAATAAAACGATTATGAATCCAAGGATACTTAGAAAAGTTGCTATGAAAGCAAAGAGCTTTTCATCATCTGCTTTTCTACTGCCTCTTGTCTCTTTTATTTTTGCCATCTTTTGTTTTACTCAAAAGCTTTTTTTCTTTTTAAATGTTTTTGAAATGAGCCTACACGGATTTGAACCGTGGACCCCCGCCTCACTTAGAATAAAAATCTCCACCGGGTTTTTATGAATTCCGGAATCGATTTTACTATCTCGTGTGAGTTGCAATCCTTATGAATTGCATTCCTATAAGAGCGGTGCTCTACCAGGCTGAGCTATAGGCTCCTGGTTATATATAATCAGGCTTAATTATCTTTAAAAAGTTTGGGATGGTTGGTTTATCATGGGGTTGGAAAATAAAACCATTGCTCGATTTTTCAGAGAGATAGATGCACCTGGGAAATTGCTCTTGAGATAGCTAGAATTTCTTGTAGAATTTTTGAAGGATCTGAAAAAGGTATTACAAGCAGTGAAATTTTTCAAGGTTTAAATGAACGTTATATTGCTACTACTGGAAGAGATGCCTTGGACTTGGGTGTCAAACATGGATATTTTAAGAAAGATATTGGATTGTACTCCCTAACATCTGGTGGTAGGTCAACTTTCTTCCATGATTCTTCCTCATAAAAATCTTTAAATAGTTACCCTACCATTATTTTCTAAGGTTTTTATTTAAAAAAGAGGGAGTGATGGTTTATAAAAAATTTATAAAAAGAGATGGGAAAGTTTATGGTCCTTACTTGTATAAAAGTGTCAAAAAAGACGGTAGGGTAACCACCCATTATCTCGGACCTCATGATTCTCACCATGAATATAAAGAAACAAAGAATTTTTTTGGTAGTGCAAAAAAACCCTCAAAAAAATTCTGGCTTGTCACAGGATTTTTATCATTAATAATAATTCTTTTGACTATAAACCTAATTTTTTTAATTAATCTTAATTTTACGGGAAAAGTTTCTGTTGAATTAAAAGACAATTATGTTTCGGGGGAAGATATTTCAGGAAATATAAACCTTATACTAAAGCAAGGTGAGCTTATACCTGCTGATTCTAAACTAATTATTGATAATGCTGGTTCTGTTAGCAATTATAATCTACGAGATTTAATTTTTAACAATTTAAACCAAGGAAATTTCTTTGTTGAGGGAAAAGATATTAACGGAACTGGTCAAGGATTTGGTGTCTTAGGTAAAAAAGAAGTTTATCCATTAGTCAATTTCAAGTTCAAAGTTGTTAAAGAGAAAGAAATCGTTGTTGATGTTGTAAAAAATGAAAGTGTTAACAATACTGGTGCTGAAAATGTAACTCTTGATATTCCTAGTACTACACCTGTTGAAACACCTTCTACAACTCCTGAGACTACTCCAGCTCCGATAACGCCAGACAGTACAACAACTGAAACTCCTGCAACAGCTGAATCTTCTTCCCCAACGCCTGCGACTGAAACTCCAACTACTCCTGCTCCTTCCTCAAGTGAAGTCACAACTGATTCAAGTTCTTCAGGTTCTGGCTTAACTGGCGAAGCTGTTGGAGCAGAAATAATTGAAGGTCAGGTTTCAAAAAATCAACCGTACAATTACGAGCTGAAAAAAAATGAGGTAGTAGAAATCGTTGAATCAGATCAACAAGTTTCAGTTAGCTATCAAAATGGAAATGCAATAATTATCACAGATTATTCAAAATTTGAAGAAGGATTTGGCAGTGATTATTTAACAAATGAAATTATTAAACTTCCAATTGATCTTTCATCATTGAACTTAAAAGCAAACCAAGGAGCATTGAAAGTAAGTTTTGTTTACAATGATGTTGAGATAACTTCTTCATCTGTGGATATTAAGGTTGAGGAGATATCATTGAATATAACTAATATCACCAACATAACCGAAATTCCTTTGAATGAAACAAATGTTACTTCTAATTTGACTAAAGTAGAAAGAATCAATAAAATTATATCTGAAAAAGGGATTAATATTGATAGTAAAGTTTTGGACGATTTGCAGATTAAAAATAAGGTTAGAGTTATTATTAAAAATAAAGGTGTTGCTGTTGGCCAGAAACTTAATGGATTTAATGATCTGGAAGTTTTGGAGTTAGACGAACAAAATCTTGCTTTGCTTCAAAATGTTGAGATTGTTGTTGACCAGCCAGTTTCTTTACTTTTGACAGAGTCAGAAAAAATAATAAGATCAATAGATGTTAAAAATCAATTTGGATTAACTGGAAACGGAAAGAAAGTTTGTGTGATTGACACTGGAGTTGACTCTTCTGTAGTTGGTTACACTACCGGTTTTGATTTTGTAAATAATGATTCTGATGCAAGCGATGACAATGGACACGGCACAGAAGTTGCTTACATATTAAAGACAATTGCTTCTGGAGCAGATGTCTATGTTGCCAAAGTTCTTGATGCTACTGGAAATGGTTATGAGAGCAATGTTTTAGAGGGATTGCAATGGTGCATGAATCAAAATGTAGACATTATTTCTCTTAGTATTGGTGCAGGAAGTTATGCTGGATTTTGTGACACAAATATTGTTGCTGAGTTTGCTAATAGTGCTGTTGATAATGGAATATTTGTTATTGCAGCAACGGGAAATGATGGAAGCACTAGTTTGAAATCACCTTCATGTGCAAGCAAAGTTGTTAGAGTTTCTGCAACAGACAAGAGTGATAATATTGCCAACTTTGCAAATATGAATGAAGCTGTTGATGTTTTAGCTCCAGGAGTAAACATTTTAACAAAGAGTTTGGGAAATTCAGATAAAATTGTTTCAGGAACTTCTGCTTCAACACCAATGGTTGCTGCTGGTGCTGCTATTGTTTTACAAAATGAAACTTTATTACCATTAGAATTAAAAAATAGATTCAAAACAACTGGAAAACCAATTGAATATGCAGGTAGTGTAACAATAAATATTTCCAGATTGGATGTTTATGGTGCTGTAACTAATAATATAACATTAGGTTTAGGGAATTATACTTTGAATCAGACGAATGTTACGAATCAGAGTAATTATAGTGGTTTAGGTATAGAAAAATATAATGACAGTACTTATATTTATTACAGGACTAATGACACTGGGACTTGGAGTATTTCATATAATACTTGGACTCTTTTAGGCGGCTCTTTTAATATAACTGAACAGGTTATTACAGTTCCTGAAATAAGAGCTAATTTTTCTAAACAACAATCAGGTAGTGGCCCCTTTACCCTTGGAGCTTATTCTAGTTGTAGCATCCCTGGAAGCACAGTTGGACTTAGTGGTTCAACAGGATTTCCTGGACCAGTTTATGTTGTTAGTTCATGGGCAACCGCACCAAACTCGCTTTCGTCAAATAGCAACCATAGTTTTTGTGCTACTGGGAGTAGCTCTCCCGATTATTTTTATATAGAATGGGCTGAGTTGAGATTTAAGGGAGGAAATTGTGATGACAGCCAATCAGTTTGCACTGGTTACGCTCAGTGTGATATAGGGCCAAATTCTTATGGCAGTTGGCTTTCCGGAGCTACGGGAGCAAACACTCTTTGTTGCGGTGATGATTCTGGAGAGACATGGAATGGAAGCTCTTTAGGATGCTGTTGTAATGCTGGAGCTATTGCAACTTCAACAAGTAATGGGGTATGTCAATCAAATAATCGTTGGTGTTATTATAATGCTACAACCACAAAGAAAGATTATTGCACAGCATCTTCTCTTTATTTCCAGGGAAATTCTACAAATAACACGATGATTTGTGGCGGGGTTTGTTCTAACACTGAGAGAACTCTGAATTATATTTGTGATTCAAATTCTGACGGAAATATAGATGGAATTTGTGGTAGCGATGGGGTCAGTCCTGCTTGTATTGGCCCAGTTGTTTTTGTTAATCCTAGTGGAATTTATTATCCTCTATCTGTTGCTAGTGCGGGAACCCCTTCTACTTGTGACAGTAATGTTTCAACTGAAGGAGGATTTATAGCTGAAGGAGTTATAACTTACAATTTATCTAGTTCACAAAGAATTTGTGATAATTCTGGAAATGCATGTTATAACAATGTGCCTTACAGAAGTGATTGTTCTGCATGCTCAAGTTTAACTAGTGACGTTGATGCTTGTGACGCTAATGTTGTAGATGGAAGTTATACTGCTCAAGGATATTGTACCTCTGGGGGAGTTTGTGCGACAGGAAGCGTTTATAATAATTCTGGAACTTTGGTTAGCGGATGTACTAATGGTGGGGGTCAAGCTTGTGACAGCAATGTGATTGGCTCAGAGAATGGAGCTTGGAGTCAATATGCTGATGGTATCTGTGTTGCAGGGAGTACATGCGATACCAATCTAGCTTGTAAAAATCAGACTGATGTTTATCAAGGATTATGTTCTCTTTGTGCGAAGAACGATGTTTGTGATAATAATGTTGATAATTCAGGATTTATTCAGGATGGATATTGTGCAATAAATGATATACTAGATTCTGCATGTTGCTCAACTCAAGATAGTTGTTCTTTAAGTAACACTTGTTATGCAAACAGAAGCTTTTCTCCTAATAACAATTTTTATTGTCAGTTTGGAAATTGGAACCAAATTGACATCTACAATAATAGCGGATGTGCTCCAACTCTTCCGGGAGTGAACAGATGGATTGTCAATGGATCTGCTTCTTGTTCGAATGTAATAATTAATGTTGCGTCTTTGAATATTACAAATGGTGGGAACTTGGTTTTGAATAATGTAACTCTTGTTGTCGGCAATACAACTATTAATTCTGGCGGAAGTTTCACAATCAGAAATTCTCCAACTACAATTTGGCAGAACAGCAATTTGACAATTTCAGGAGTTTATGTTTTAGATAATTCTACATTGAGAATGAATGGAACATCTGATGGATATTTAGGAATAAAAGTTATTTCTACAGGAAACATGGTAATTAATAATTCGGCGAATATAACAAATGGAGATAACATTAATGCGCATTATTTCTTTGTTGTAAATAGTGGAGCTTTGTTTAACATGAGTAGTTCTTATTTGAGTTATGCTGGGTGGAGCCAATCTGTTAACAATGTAGGGTTAATTGTTTATGCTTCTAATGCTGTTGTTTATAACTCCACATTCAGGAATAATTACAGGGCAATATCTCTTTATGGCGGAACAAAATCAAATATAACTTTCAACAATATTTTTACCAACTCAAGCGTTTTTCCTCAGGCAAATGGTTATGGAATTGATATAGATTTTTCAAATAATAATCTAGTTTATTCAAATCAAATAGAAACTTTTGGCCCATCAGATTATGGGATTAGAGTTTATAACATTGCACAAAATAATAATATTTCTTCAAATAACATAACGACTCATGGCCAGAGTTCTTATGGATTTTTTGGTTATATTGCAAGCTCCAATATTTTTTCTAATAATAACATTACTACAGAGGCTTTACTTAGTATAGGAGTTTATCTTTTTGATAATACTAATCTTAATCAAATTTTTAACAATAATATAAAAACTTCAGGAAATAATGGCACCGGAATAAAAATTGAGTTTAACAACCCACAGAACAATAACATAACAAGCAACAAAATAACAACTTTTGGAACAAACTCTTCTGGAATTGAAATTTCTTTTGCAAGCAATAATTTATTTTCATACAACAATATTACAACGAGCAATATTTCATCAATTGGAATCTATTTAAATTCAAACTCGACACTAAATTCTTTTTACAACGATAGAATAAATTCGCAAGTTTATTCTATAAATCTCCTTGGGGGGGTAGATCCTACCAGAAACAATACCTTTACAAATGTACAAATAATAAATTTGTCTTCGCAAATTTATTCTGATTCAAATGCTTATAGTAACATCTTGCTTAATTCAACATTCAATGAGTCAAGAATTACTTTTGGAGCAACAGGAACTAATAACTTAACAATAAAATGGTATGTGAGAGTCAATGTTAGTGATTTTAATAACCAATCAATTCAAGGAGCGAGTGTGAATATTACTGATGTCAATAATATTTTAGAATTTTCTCAAACAACAGACTTGCAAGGATTGACAAGCTGGAATCCCGTTATAGATAAAATTAAACGTTTATCTGGAGATGTTTTGTATAATAATCATACAATAAATGTTTCAAAAACAGGATATTTCCCTAAAGGCTTGAGCAGAAATTTAACAAATACAACACAGATAGATGTTACTCTTTCATATATTTCCAATGTTAATTATGTAATACTTGAGCCTTTTACAGCTTACACTAGCGATAATCTTAACTGCACGTTTAATATTTCAAATCCCTCTCCTAACACTAATGTAAGTGTTTATTGGTATAGGAACTCTCAAAATATATTAAATCAAACAATAGCGAATTATGCTTCAGGTACAAATTATACTGCTGTCTTAAATCGTGATTATTCTTATCATGACAATAGTGTTTATTGTAATGTCGGGGGAGAGGGATTTGACTTTGCATACAGAAATTCCAGCAATAGCATAACAATCCAAAACTTCACAACAAGCATTTCAACTACACAATCTGCTGCCGTGATAGGGCAACAGGTAATTTTCACATCTAATTACAGCTCTGGAATGATTGGAGACGTAAAAAGACTTTTGTGGAATACGTCGGATTTTGATAACGGTGCGTACGCATCACCAATTGTAAGAATATTTGATTCCGACAATGACGGAAAGACTGATGCACTAGTTACTGCTAACAGCTCTTCTGTAGTTGCCTACAGGCAAAATGGAAGCATACTCTGGGCTTATGATTTATTTTATGAAAAACGAGGAATAAGAATAGCTGATGTTGACGGAGATAATATGTCTGAAATTATTGTAATCACCCAAGATGGGCTTATAGTCATATTGAATAATAATGGAGTTTTAAAGAAAAATATTGATTTAAATAGCATAAGTACAAGCCCCTCACTGTATTCTTTAGAAATTGGGGATATAAATGGAGATAAAATTAATGATATTGTTGTTGCAGGTCATTCTTTGGATTCTACTCCTAATCTCTTTGCATATAATGGCACAGGCAAGCAATTATGGAATAATTCTGATTATTTAGGCAGCATCTACTGGAATTTGGAATTTGTTGACGCGAATTTTGATGGGAAAATAGAATATGTAATAGTAGCGTCTCTTAGTAAACTTATAGTTTTTAATTCTTCAACCGGCCAATTCATTAGGGACCTTACTTTATTATCTGGCAATACAATAATTGATCTTGTAGCTGGCGATTTCAATAATGATGGCATTGCTGACATTGCAACAGCTAGTCAAAATACTAATAATGAAAGAGCATATGCAATCAATATTTCCAATAATATTATATTATGGTCTACATATCTTTCTAACTATCAAAATAATGGTTATGAGATTGTTGCTTCTGATATTAACAATGATGGCAAAAAAGATATTGTTTTAGGATGGAATACAGAGATTCGGGGAATTGACAATAGTGGGAGCCCTATATGGAATTTTTCAAAAGCAAAAAATGAAACAACATCGTTGTCTGCTAAAGATATTAGTGATGATATTGCTGAAGAGATAATTGCAGGAGATGAAAATCAAATTGTTTATGTGTTGGATAAAACAACAGGTAATTTGCGCTGGTTGTATAACTTAAATAAAGGGTCTATTGGTTCTGTAAATGGAAAATCTGAGGGTATTGATGTTGGAGACATAAACCAAGATGGAATAAATGATATTGTTGCAGCGTCAAGCCAAGGGTATCTTCATGTTTTCCAAGATGTTTCATGCAAAATAGCATTCAATGATTCTGTTTCTGGAGACATGACATGGAATGCATCAACTGGATTGTGGAACTACAATAGAACATTCACTATTGTTGGAAATTATACTTACAATACTACATGTGAAAAGGGAGGATATCAAACTAAAGTTAATACTTCGAGCGTATTTATAGGGAACACTTTACCGACTGTAAACCTTTACTCTCCTTTAAACAATAGCAACTTGACAAATAGAACTCCTACTCTTATCTGGAATGGAACTGATGCAGATGGGAAATCAGACATCAAAGCCTATGAGCTGAATATCTCTTGCTATTATTACACTGGCGGTCTGACAAGCCTTGATAGCCGACTTATAACTATTACCTCAGGATCTCCTGTTCAGGAAAATTATGCTGTGACAACTCCTTTGAAATGTCTTGTTGACAATGGCTATTATTACACTTGGAAGGTCAGGGCGAATGATACAGTCGGGTTTGGGGCTTGGAGTGATGAATGGAGGTTTAATGTTAGTTCTGTTATAGATATAAATCTGACAAACAGACTTATCAATTTTGGATCGATGCTGCCTAATGATAACAATGACACCTCAGATGATTCTCCATGGCCGTTTAAATTGGAAAACATTGGGAATTCATTGGTGAACGTAAGCATAAATGCTACGAACCTGTGGATAACTCAGCCGAACCCTTCAGGATATTTCCAGTATAAATTTGATAATAGGAGCGAGCCTGGGAGTTTTAATTGGTCTTCGAGCCAGATAACCTGGAAAAATGTCCCCACTCAAGGAGAAGTGAAAGATGTACTCTCACGTCTTAACTGGCAGGATGCAAATGATGTTGCAGAAATTGACATCAATGTGACTGTTCCAGGAGCGCAGGAAGGTACTGGTGTTAGAAGTTCAATCATAAATTTCACGGCAAGTTTAGCAGAGTGAAAGCAGAATGGAAAAAATAATCACAAAAAACAGGATAGGCTTGGAGAAAAAGATTTTGATAGCTGAAGCTGTTTTAGTTGCCGGGATTTTTATATATTTATTTTTCTTAAATGCCCCCCAAGCAATTTCTCCAATCTCTGGGCAGATTGTTTCTGATCCTGATTTTGTTTTTGAAATACAGAACGGGGACCAAGTTTTGATTTCGCCTAACAAAGATTTTGGCAGTCAAATTACTTTGAGTGAGGGAGACGAAGTCACTCTGCCTCCGGGAACTTATTATTGGAAAGTTAAAAGCTTGCTCAGAGAGAGTGAAGTTAAAACTTTTACAATTGAGGGACAAGTTGGCTTGAACTTGAGAACTGGTCCTGAAAAAAATATTTTGGAAAATTCGGGAAATGTTGACATTGCTGTCAAGAAAACTAAAGGTGGAATTACTACAAATATCCCTTTGGAAGTTGGAACGTCTACGGAAATTGAAAATAACGGCGTTTACACTGGAGGGCAAAAATGATAAATAAAAAGATAATCTTCGTTTTTGCATTTTTAACATTAATGTTAATCAGCTCAATTTCAGCAATAGGAATAACTCCTGGCAGAACAACACTTGATTTTGAGCCAAGTGCACATCATGAGGTTTCGTTTTCAATAATTAATTCAAATCATAAAGACATGAGTGTTGTTTTTGTTGTAAGAGGAAATTTGAGCAATTATATAACTCTTAAACAAACTTATGCAGAATTTTCGTCTGCAGATGAATCTAAGTCATTCACTTATTTAGTTGACCTTCCTGATAAATTTGATAAGCCGGGATTGCAGGATGGAGAAATTGTTGCCTTGGAACTTCCTAAAAATATCAAACAGCAAGGAACTTTTGTCGGAGCCACTGTTGGGGTTGCAAGCCAGCTTTATGTTCATGTTCCTTATCCTGGAAAATATGTTGATGCAGAAGTGAATGTTATCCAAGATACTGGAAAGAATTTGTTTGTTATTCCTATAATAAATCGTGGAAAGCTGGACATCGTCAATGTTAAAGCCATCATAGACATTTATACTTCGCTGAATGAAAAAGTTGCAACTATAGAGACGGACTCCAACTCTCTAAATAGTCTGGAAAGGAAAGAGCTTGTTGCACAATGGGGTGGAAATGTTAATCCTGGAAAATATTTAGCTGTTGTCTCAGTTATTTATGATGGCCAAACAACAAATGTTGAGAAAGATTTTGCTATCGGAGAAAAACTTATAGATCTTTTAAACATAAGTGTCAAGGATTTCAGACTTGGAGAAATTGCAAAGTTCAATGCTTTGGTTGAAAATAAATGGTCTGATCAGTTGAAAGATGTTTATCTTAATATTTTGGTCTACAATAATCAGAGTGAGGTGATGGCTGATTTCAAATCTCCCAATTATGATATCAATGGGTTGAGTAAAGAAGAAATGATTGCATATTGGGACACTGGTGGTGTGCATCAAGGAACTTACGATGGGAAATTAATTTTGAAATATGGAGAAAGTTCTGTCGAGAAAAATATACAGCTTAAAATCAGCAGTGACAGCCTCGAGATTATTGGAGTTACTGGAAAAGTTATTGTCAAAGGCAAAAGCAGTTTGAACGTAAACAACCTGCTTATAATTTTAGTCGTAGGATTAGTAATAGCGAATATAGTTTGGTTCGTTTTGATAAAGAAACTGCTGAAAAAACGAAAGTGAATTATATACGATAAATTAACAAAAAGTTTATAAACAATATATTCATTTTAGTTTCGGCTTATGTAATAAGCTTTACAATTAAATAAAGGGAGTGATATAATGGATAGTCAAAAGGTTGTTGTTGTGTTATTATTGGTAACAATTATATTATCAGTGATATCCGTTGTTTTGACGTTGACTGTTTCTGTACCACAAAGTGGACCTAGCAAACTTTCTGTGAATGCAAATCAGATTTCCAACGCTGGAGATTTGAAATCTGTTCAGAATGGGCAAATTTCCCTTGGAATAGAGGCTCCTAAGAAATAATGGAAGGAGAAGGTATTACAAAAGGATTGATGGTTGTAGCAATAATTGCTGTAGCTCTTTCGGCATTCGTGGTTGTATCAAATTTGATTAACGTGCAGAAAATACAAAGGCTTGCTGGCTTTGCTACTGATACAGATATTGGAAATGCTACACTTACTATACAAGGTACGGCTAACATTAATTTCTCGAGAAATCTCATTAATTGGAGTTCAGGTTATGTAAATGCATCTGGTGCTCCTTGTCCAAATCCAGCCTATGCTTATTTGGATACAGAGGGAAATACAGTTTGTGGTGTTGGTTGGCAGACAGTTGGTCAAGGATTAGTTTTGGACAACATTGGAAACTTTAATGTTTCTGTTCAGCTTGCTTCGAGCAACAATGCAACTCAGTTTATTGGCGGTGGTGGTGGTACTAATGTGCAGCCATCTTATAAGTGGAAAATCACAAATAATCTGACTGGTGCTTGCCCGGCTGCTAATTTGACCACAATAACATACACGGATGTTAATATAACCGTTCCTGGAAGTGTTGTATGTCAGAATTTGGGATATCAAGGTACGTACTCTAACAAGTTAAGTATAAACTTGAATGTTACAATACCTGTAGATGCAACGCCTAAAACTGCAGTAAGTGTTATTACAGCAACAGCGACAACGATAACTTAATTTTTTATTTTTATTACTTTATATTAGTAAGGTATAAAAACTGTTTTTCATTTTATTTTTTATGATATTTAATAAGAGGGGATTATTTTTCATCTCCTTATTAGGATTGGTACTACTTCTTGAGAATGTTTATGCTTTGGGGGTTACTCCTGCAAAACAAGAATTTAATTTTGTCCCTGGTTTTGAAAAGTCAATTACATATACCGTTTTTGAGGATAATCCTGCTAGGGAGTTAGATCTTTATGTTGCAGGGGGTTTGGCAGAATATGTCACATTAGACAAGAAAACTTTGACTGGGGGCGGAAGTTTTGTGGCGACTTTAAAGTTGCCTAACTCTCTTGAAATTCCGGGAAAACAGGTAATTCTTGTTGGAGTTAGACAAAAAGTTGATCCTGAGCTTATTCAAGGAAACATTGGAACTGCTGTTGCAATACAATCTCCAATTGTGGTTCATGTCCCTTATCCTGGAAGATATGTTGAGTTAAAGTTGACTGGACATGATGCAAATGTTGGAGAACTGATAAATTTTGAGTTAGACATCACAAGTAAAGGTACAGAGGATATAACTATCACCCCAAAAATGGAGATATTATCCCATACTCAAAGTGTGGGCGAATTGCCCTTCCAAACCAGATTGCTTAGAAGCCAGGATGTTCTTCAGCTTAAAAAACAATTTGACACAAAAGGTCTTAATCCTGGAACGTACACTGCTGTTGCAATTGTTGATTATGGTGCCATAGCCAAAAGCCAGTTTGATTTCAGAATTGGAAATCTTTCTATAAACATAATAAATTATACTGATTTAATCCCCATAGGGAAACTTCAGCCATTTAATATTGTGATTGAGAGTGGTTGGAACAATGATATTGATGGAGTTTTTGCAGATGTGCAGATTCTGAATAATACTCAGATTTTACAGAGCTTTAAGACTTCATCATCTTCTTTAAGCTCGTGGGAACAAAAAACAATCACAGGATATTTTGACTCTTCAAGCATGACCAAGGGAGTTTATAATGTGAATATAACATTGAATTATTACGGCAAGGATCAAAAAGGGGTTACGTCAAAAGTTGTGCAAGTCCAGTTTTTTGAAAAGCCGTCTTTGGTAATATGGTTTGTGCTCGGGGGAGCTGGAGTTTTGATAATACTCATAATCGGGGCCATTATACTAATCAAAAAAATTAAATCTATAAAAAATGGAACATTTAAGAAGCATAGCAAGAAGTAAAAAGAGGAAAACTTTTTATGTAATTTCTGCAATAATCTTTGCTGTGGCAATATTAATATTGTTCCTTGAAATTTTTGTGAGCAAGTATTATAGGGTTTTGGAGAGGAGTGAGGTTTCAACCTCTTTGAGCATTGGGAGCGGGACAGGCTTTAACATCACTAAAGACTCAGTAAGTTTTGGAATGCTTTCGTTGGGAAATGCTGCGTTTAGAAATGATTTAATTCTCATTAACAATTACAAATTTCCAATCTATGTTAAATTCTTTTTGGATGGGGATATTAAAGATTTTTTGATTTTTGAAAAAAAAATCTATTTGCAGCCTGGAGAGTCTAAAAATGTATCAATTTCCACAATAACCATCACAGATGAGCCTTATGGTTTTTATTCTGGAGAATTTACTCTTGTTTACAAAAGAGATTTTAATCACAATAATTCTTAAAAATAAAGCAGGTATGCTGTTTTATGAAAACTAGCCTGGTCTTGACTGTCATAGTGATATTGCTTACCATCAATGCTGTGTTTATTCTGTATGTTCTAAACAAGGGAATAATATCTGGATTTGTTATTTCTAATGGAAATGCTTCTCCATCTGATTTTTTGAATGAAAGTTCAATCACCGCCGACAATACCAGCGTAACTTTTTTCATTGAAAAGCCGTCTTTTATAAGGTATGAAGATTCTGGAAGCATGACTCCAACTTTAGGAGTGAATTCCACAGGCGTTGTAATAACTCCAAAGTCTGAAAATTGGGTAAATGTTGGTGATATAGTCACATTCAGGAAAAATGGGGAGCTTATAGTGCATAGAGTTATAGAAAAAAACTATGATGGGAATGGTGTTTATTTTGTCACAAAAGGTGACAATAACAACATTGATGACGGTAAAATAAGATTTCAGGACATTGAATCTGTTCTTGTTGCAGTGATATATTAATGGTTAATTTTATTAACACTATTTCCTTTTATTTTTTATGGTTATCAAAAGAGGCAAAAAGAATTCTTTTTATAAAAAAGTGAATTCTATTTCCAAAGGCTACAAGTACATTTTGCTGGCTTTTTTTGTTGCTTTAATAATCTTAAATCTTTATATGATTTTTTTCTCTAAAATTCACAAAACTGGGTTTGACACAAGTACTACTGCTTCCGTAATATTTGCTATTGAGGGATATCCAACGATAAATATTTTTAGTCCTCAAAACATAACTTACAATTTTAGCATAGGCCAACCCTATATCATAGATTTAAATGTCACTTCAGATCTCCCAATTTCTTTTTGGACTTACTCTCTTTATGACCTGAAACATGAATGGTGGGTTTATCAAGATGTTGCATTTTCTCCAAATACAACTTTTGCCGGGGTGAGATGGGGTAATGCGTTTTTCGTAAATGCTTCAGCTTCTAGCGGGAAGACTGCCTCTGCGAAGGTAAATTTTTATGTCAAAGTGCCTAATTCTGCACCTATCTTAAATTCTATAACCGATCCGATTTATGTTTGTGAAAATAGTTCATTAGTCTACATGTTCAATGCAACTGATGCTGACGAAGATGACAATTTTTTTAATCCAATTTTGCCAGTAGTTAGTGATCCTAGCGGATTATTTTTCTCTCAGTTTTTATCAAGAACTTTAACAATGAACTATTTTAATCTTTTTTCTGGAAATCTTTACAAACCAAATCTTTTTGGAGTAAACACAGGATTTAGGGATTATCCTATTATTATCAGTGTCAATGACGGACAATATTCAGACACAAAACCTACGAACGTTACGCTTATAGAAATTAACAATCCTCCCAAAATCGATAAAATTGGTGTCCAGACAATATGGCATACTGGGGTGAATTCCACACTTTACAAAAATTTCAGTTTTAGTGATGTTGAGTATTCTTTGGGTTATGGGATTTTAAATATTAACACTACTATCTTTAATTCAACTGGAAGCCTTGTTAATTTGTTTAATGTTTCTAGGAATGGAACTGTTGGAACTATTAATTTTACTTCGACAAACCAGACTAAAATCGGAATCTATGATGTCTATATTTGTGTTAATGATACAGGATTGACTAATGGACACCCTTTAATTCAAACTTATTGCAACCAAACTGGCTTGACTCAAACAACTTGCGAAAATTTTCAGCTTACTATCACTAATCAAAACAGGCCTCCAACAATAATCGCATTTTCTCCAAACAATAGCGCTGTAATCAATATTAGCGGGGTTCAAAATATCCGATTTAACATTACAAAATACGACCCAGATTTCACAATCCCAGACTCATACTGGTTTGTTGATAATGTTTTGCTCGGTTATTTTGAGGGAAATTCGACTGACATTTTTGATTATGCTTTCCCTTGTGGAATTTCTGGGAAACATGATGTTAAAGTGGAAATTACTGATGGAGAATTTAATGATAGTGTTTACTGGAACTTTAGTGTTTCTGCTGTTTCTTGCACCCAGCCAGGCGGTGGAGGAGGAGGCGGTGGAGGAGGCGGAGTGTATTTATGTCAGCCTAAATGGGGCTGTACCTCATGGAATGTCTGCCAGAATGCCCAGTCCTCTTTGAACTTGGGAATTTTGTCCAGAAATGATTATAGGATAATAAACGAGCAGTGCCAGACAAATGCTTTGACATCAGACAGATGCGGATTCCAGATAAGAGTCTGCCCAGATTTGAGTCAGTGCTCTTCGAAAGCACAAAAACCAGAAGAAGTACAGTCTTGTCTTTATACAACAAATCCTAGTTGCAGTGACGGAATCAAGAATTGTCATAGTGGAGATTGTGAAATCTTGATTGATTGCGGTGGCCCATGCAGTGTTTGTGCAAGCTGTACAGATAAAAAACAAAATCAGGGAGAAGAAGGTGTTGATTGTGGGGGTCCTTGCCCATGGAAATGTGAGCCAGCTGTTCCATTATTGAAGAGGAAGAATATAATTTATAGCTTTTTGCTGCTAATTCTAGTCATAATAATCTTCATAATAACGAAGCTGATAAGAATAATCAGATACAGAAAGATTATTGATTCTACCAAGAGACCAAACGTTTAAATAGCTATTTTTATTAGTTACTTTAAGTAATTTTTAATAACTTTTGGTAACCGTATAAAATGGGGAAAAAAGATGGAAATGGCACTGTTGTAAAGATTGATTCTGAGTTGTTCAAGAAAGTTGAGAATTTAATTAAAAAAGATGAAAACAGGCTTAAATTTACAAATAAAAAACAGTTTATTGATTTAGCTGTTAATGATTTCTTAAAAAAAATGGAGGAGAAAGATGGAAAGAAATAAAATAGTAATATCTGCAGTTGTTGTTGGAATAATTCTTTTAGGTTTAGTGTTGGCTTCACCTCCCGGCTGGAAAAGTGGTTCTGATACTACTAATTATACAACTATAGAAGATTCTACATATTATCATAATTTCAGCGCTAACATAACTAATTTTAACAATGATGTAACTTTTGCAATCAATACGGTTGACAATAATATCACTTTGACGAATTCGAGTGGAACTTATAATATTTCAGATTCTAGTATAATATCTCGTTGGATTTCTATAACTAATTCTGCTACTGGAAACTTAACTATCAATGCAACTTATGATAATCAAACAGGATTTTTTTCTGTGCCAATACAAGCCACAAATACCAGCGCTGGTGGGGGTTCTACGACTGTTTCTTTTGAATTTATAATCAATGCAACAAATGATGCTCCAAATTTCACAAATATAAACACAACATATAATTTTTCTACTGCTAGTCCTCTTAGCTCTTACTTAAATGCAAGTGACGAGGAAAGTCATTATCCTCTGAATTTTACTGTGACTTTTAATTCGACAAGTTGCACTCATGCTGCCTGGAGTAATTATAGCAACAACCAAAATTGTTCGCTTTTTGATTTGGGATTCAATATAACCAGCTTAGACAATATTTCTGCTTTGATTAACATGACTCCCACAAGCAATGATGTTGGAGTTTATTATGCAAACATTTCTGTCAGGGATGATGGCTCAAATTATAGCTGCCCCCATGCTTATTGTGACAATGCGACTTACAAAGTAAACAAAACAACCTATTATTCAAGTACTGTTACATTTAACGTTCTTGCCTCTCTTTCAATCAATGTTACTGATTGTCAAAATAAAATTTTCCAAGAGAACCAATACGGGGCTTGTAATGTCACAATCAGAACTAAAAATCCTAGCGACACATTAAACATCTCTAGCTATGCTAATCTAAGAAATTATGCTACAGGGCAGAGTGGTGTTTCTAACACTAGCTGGTTTTATGCTAACATGACAAACAGTTCAACCAATTTCCAGTACAATGCTACAATAAATGTAACCCCTCAAAAAACAGAAGTTGGAAATTGGACAATAAATTTTACTGTAAGTGACAGTAATGGTGACAGTTCCACTCAGCAGATTTATGTTTACGTTAATAGAACTATAAACGCTACGCCATCTATTGCTTCAATAAGCAATGTCAACACCTCAATAAACTTATTGACTGTCATAAATCTTAGTGTTTACGATAACGACACTCTTGTCCCGGATAAAAATTCTAGTTATGGAGGATTTAACGAAACAATCAATTTTACCAGAACGATATTAAATAGCTCCAATTTGGCTCAGGAACTTAGCTTGTCTAATTTCAGTATAACAATTTTGCAGATGCCTGTGGCAGGAACAAACAGGACTAGTGCTGAAATAAGATTTACTCCTAATTCGAGTGATTCTGGAAGTTACACTATTAACATTACTGCAAAAGATAGTTATAACTTTTCAACTTATACTATTTTCAATCTAACAATAATCAATAACAGCGCTCCAACCTGGAATTCTCCTTTGAATACAACCATTGTTATTTTGGAAAACAGCAATTTATACCTTAATTTATCAAGCAACGTTACCGATGCTGATGGCAATACCTTAACTTTTAGCTTTGCCAACGATACCAGATTTGACAACTTTAATTTGACAAGCGGAGGAATTATAAATTTCACAGGATTAGATGTAGATATTGGCCAACATATTGTCAATATCACCATAAGTGATGGATATCTTACCAATACAACTTCATTTAACCTTACAATATTGAATATTAATGATGCTCCAAACATTCAAAACTTGAGCTTAAAAAATTCATCAGGTAATGTTTTCCCTTATTTCGAAGGTGATGTATCTAATTTTGGATCAATGAATGCAACTGAAGATAATTATACTACAATAATTTTATGGATACATGATGATGATGTAAAGATTCCTTCTGGACAAAGAAGTTTTTATAATGAAAGTTTCAGTGTGAATTTAACAATTCAAGGAATTAACACTTCATTGTTTAATTTTTCCTTAAGTGGTATTGATTGGAGCACTACTGTTCCTAATAGAACAGATTATAGGGCAATTTTCACACCCCTAAAAGCTTCTGTTGGAAATTATAATATCACCATAAATATAACTGACTCAAGCAACAGCTCTAATTTATTTTCGTTTAATCTTAGTGTTTTAGCAATAAACCATAATCCGGTTTTATCAAATCTGTCAAATCAATCTTCTGCTGTGAACAGGAGTTTTTATTATGACATGAATGTTACGGACACAGAAGATGGCAACGACACTTCTGTAACAAACACAAACTTCACTTTCTCTTACTCATTTTTAAGTGATGGCAGCACTGTTAGTTTTTTGAATTCAACTTATTTCAATTCTACTACGGGAATCATAAACTTAACATTTAACTCAAGCCAAGATGGAAAATACCGCCTTAACATAACTGTAAATGACTCAAGCGGAGCTGTTAATTATGGAAATTTCTGGGTCAATGTTTATGGGCCTCCAAATGTCAGCTCTCCTGGCACCAATTATGTTTTTAATTTAACTGAGAACACAACATCCATACTTAATTTTACAGTCAACCATTTTGTCGGTGACAATTTAACATATGATTTTTATGTAGATGGTATTAATTGTCCTCTTAGTTCAAATTCTAACTGCAACTATACTTCTTCTTTATTAAGAGATAATCTTTCATATTATGGAAACGGAACAAGTTATAACTGGAGTTTTACTCCTAATATGACTGATGAAACTTATAACTTATTAAAAAATTTAACACTAGTTGTTTATCCTTCCAACAGCAATTTGACGAACGCATCTTTGTTAAATACAACAATTATCTTTAAGCTTAACATAACTCACACAAATTATAATGTTAGTTTTAGCGGGCATATTGCAGATCTTGGGCCAACAACTTATGGTACTGCTATAACTTTAGATTTGAGTCCTTATTTCACAGACTTAGATTATAATGACCCTTACTATGCCCAAAGCCCTACATTTACTGTGTCGAGCAATACTTCATCCATAACTCCTATCAATGGTGCGAGTTTTCCCGGTTTTACATTAACTTTAAGTGCTTCGACGGCTGTTGCAGGATTGATTAGCCTTAATGGTAGCGACGGCTCTTCTACTGCTTCCAGTAATTCTTTTGTTGTCACGTTTGTTGCTCCGACAGCAACTTCTTCTTCTTCGACTTCTTCTGGAGGCGGAAGCACTGAAGTCCCAGTCTCTTTGAAGATAATAATGCCTGGACCAATTTCTACTTTCCAAAAAGACCAAATAGAAGTTCCTTTGACATTATACAATACTGGAAGCACGACTCTCTATATGATAAATTTGGCTGGAAGTGTTGCTAAGGACAATGTTTTAGTGAATGATGTTAACATTTCATTTAGTAAAAGGGAATTTGTTAGTCTGCAGCCAGGACAAAAGGAAAATATCACGATGACACTCGATGTTGACACTCAAAAAATCGGAACTTTTGAGATCACTGTCAATGCTACCTCTAATAGTCCAAGGTATAGTGATTGGGGAAAAATATTTTTGACAATTAAAGAAGGTGAGAATGTTGGAGAGAAAATAGTTTTCACGGAAGAATTTATTGCATCGAATCCGGAGTGTATTGAGATTAAAGAGTTAGTCGATGAGGCAAAAAGATATGCTGCACAAGGAAATACTGCATTGGCTAATCAAAAAGCAGACCAGGCTTTGAGTGCGTGCAAGGCCGCAATTGGGCAAGCAGGTAAACCCGTGTTATCGAAGTTAGTTGAAAATAAACTTTATAGATATCTTGCTGTTTCCACAGCTGCGGTTTTTGTTGTTGGAGTTGCCTTTTATTCTTATAAAAGAATTAAATTGAGACGGAAAAAAGGCATGTACTTACAGGAAAGTATAAAAAACGATAGAACTTATAATAATTATAATAGGGGTGTAAGTCACTATGGATGACAAAAAAAAAGAGGAGATAGAGTCGTGGATGAAAAAAGCAGTTGAGCAGGGTTATGACAACGAGCAGATTAGAGATATATTAAAAAATAATAAATATACTGATGAAGAGATAAATGAAGTTCTTTCTGTAAGGGCAGAATTAAAAATAAAAAATAAACTTAAAAGCCCCAAGGCAACAACATTTGGAAAGCTAAGTAATGAGGAGATTCCAAGCGAGATAAAAGAAGCTTATGATTTGATTTTTAAAACAAGAGAAGAAATTGGAAAAGTAATTATCGGACAAAAAGATGCTATTGATGCATTTATGTGTGCTTTGCTTTGTGATGGGCACGTATTGCTTGAGGGAGTTCCCGGGATTGCAAAAACACTTCTTGTCAAAACTTTGGCTCAGGCTTCCGGATGTTCTTCAAAGAGAGTCCAATTTACCGTTGATTTGTTGCCTAGCGATATCATAGGAATTACAACTTATACTCCTGGAAAAGGATTTGAAACAATCAAAGGACCGATATTTGCAAATTTTATAATCGCTGATGAAATTAATAGAAGCCCTCCGAAAACTCAGTCTGCTATGATTGAAGCAATGCAGGAAAAACAAGTTACAATTGCTAAAGAGACTTACCCCCTCCCAAAACCTTTTTTTGTAATGGCAAACAATAATCCGCTGGAGTCCAGTGGAGTCTATGATCTTCCTGAAGCCCAGGTTGACAGATTTTTGTTTAAAGTATTGATGGGATATCCAACAAAAGAAGAAGAGAAATTAATTATGATTGACAATTCCACATTAAGAACTTTTGAAAGCTTTAATGTTAAACCTATTTTATCTCCGGAAAAAATACTTAAGATGCAGGAAATGACTAAAAATATTTTTATGAGTGAAAAAGTCAAGGATTATATTGTGAGAATTGTAGACAAAACAAGAAAAAAAGATTTTCCTCATGGAAAATACATTGAATGGGGAGGTTCTCCTAGGGCGAACATCGGACTTTTTATTGCTGCTAAGTCTCACGCTTTGATAAGTGGAAGAAATTATGTCATCCCTGATGATGTAAAATCAGTTGCACATTATGTTTTGAGGCATAGAATTATATTAAATTACAAAGCTCGTGCAGAAGGAATTACCTCTGATAAAATTGTTGATGAAATTTTGTTTATGGTGGGGGTTTGAGGATGAAACATAAAACTTTGGCCATCTCTCTGATAGTGGTAATTGGTGTAATCTTGATATTAGCAAGTCATAGAAATAGTAATGTTAGTGAAAAAAATTTATCAACAGAGCCTAATTCTTCTATTAATTCTAGTAATTTTGAAAATGTAGATGAAAAAATTAGGTGTAAACAAGACAGTGATTGTTCTTGGGTTGAAAATTTAAGCGCTTGTTGTTCTACTTATTTAGTTACCAATTTTGAAACTATAAGTAAACACATAGATTTTGCACAAATAATTTTATATCCAGAGAATCATTCTTCTGCAGAAATAAAAAACCCAAATTTTGATGGAACAAGAATATGCGGCAATATCAGAGGTTGCACTACAATGGCGATATCTACTCCAGATAACATTACTTGTGAATTAAATAAATGTACTCCTCATTACAAAAATATTCCCTCGTAATGACAAAATAAAACTAAAATGGAAAGACGCCTCAACACAGACATTCCTGAAGCAATAACTGAATTTAAGGCTGTCATGAAAGAATTCAGATTAAAAAGAGATATTTACAGAATTTTGTTTAGAGGGAAGGGACTGGAGTTTGAATCTTACAGGGATTTTTCTCCTGATGATGATGCTTCTGAGATTGACTGGAAATCAAGTTCTAGGGCACAAAAACTTTTGGTCAAGCAGTATAGGGAAGAGAGAGACCTTAAAATCATGTTTTTAATTGATGTTGGTGACGGTATGATTTTTGGATCTGGGAAAAAATTGAAGTGCGAATTTATTGCTGAACTGACTGCTGCATTTTCAAAACTTATTATGGAAGAAGGGGACAGAGTGGGTTTTTTTTTATTTAGTGATGAAATTAAACATTTTATAACTCCTAGAAACGGACAAAAACATTTTCAATTCTTAATGGATTTAATGACTAATGGGGAAACTTATGGGGGTGTCACTGATATTGATAAAGGGCTAGACTTTGCAATGAGGTATCTAAACAAATCAATCAACTCAGTAATTTTGATATCTGACTTTTTGAGAGTAACGCCTGGAACAGAAAAAAGACTCACTTTGCTTTCAGACTTATTCGAAACTATACTGGTTAGAGTTAGAGATCCTTTGGATATTACTTTGCCAGAGGTGGAGACTGAAATAGTTGTTGAAAGCTCTTTGTCTGGAGATCAGATAATTATCAACCCTAAAGTTGCAAGAGCTTCTTATGAAAAACATGCGAGGGAACAGGCGAAGTTTGTAGAGGAGATTTTTAAAAAAACAGAAGCTGACTATCTAGACCTAGTAACATCGAGATCATTTTCAGTTCCTCTTGCAGTATTTTTGAAAGAGAGGCTTGAAAAGAAAATTTAATATGGCCTTATTTTACTTCTCCCATCCAGAATATCTTTTTTTCCTATTTGCAATCCCACTTATTTTTTTCATACATTTTTTAGCTTTAAGCAATAAGAAGAAAAAAGCGCTGAAATTTGCGAACTTTGATGCTATAGCAAGAATTGAGGGGATTGATTTTTTCTCTAAGAATGTCATATTGCTTCTTGTCAATGCCGTGGTAGTCTTGGCTTTAGTCTTTGCACTCTCTGGGTTGACTATCAATATTCTTGCTAAGGCAAGCTCGTTTTCATTTGTCATAGCTATAGATTCTTCTAAGAGTATGGAAGCAAATGATTTTTCTCCAAGCAGGATAGAAGTGGCTAAAGAAACTGCGAAAGATTTTATTTCTAATTCTCCATTGGGAACAAAAATTGGGATTATTTCCTTTTCTGGGGGAAGCAAGATACAAATTGACATGACTGACAGAAAAGATGAATTGAGAAATGCTGTTAATTCTGTTCAAGTTGGAGGCCTTGGGGGAACGGATATTTATGAGTCAATTCTTACGTCGACTAATTTATTGAAAAATGAAAATAACAAAGCAGTCATACTTTTAAGCGATGGTCAGCTTAATGTCGGAAGCATTCAGGAGGCTATTGATTATGCAGATTATTACGGTGTGGTCATAAACACTATTGGAATAGGGACCAAGGAAGGCGGAGCGACTGAGTTTGGATTGTCTAAGCTTGATGAAGACTCTCTGAAAAGTCTTGCCTACAATACTCATGGGAAATATTTTTCAGCAGAGAATAAGAATAATTTATCCCAGGCGTTTACCCAAATGTTTAATATAACTGAAAAGGAAGTTTCAATAAAATTGCAAGATTACCTTCTTATTTTTGCAATAGTCCTTTTAGTGCTTGAATTTTTCTTGAGCAACACTAGGTATGTAAGTCTGCCTTAGTTGATTACAGAAATATTTTTAAACTCTCTCTCTCTAAAATACATGAAAAGAGAGTGGGTTTTTGGAGTAATTGGAGTTTTTGTTCTTTTTGCATTGGCTGTTTATTTGGGTTTATTCTCGAGCACTGGAAATCCAATAAAAACATTTTCTTATGATGGTTTAATAAATACTGCCTGTATAGACTCTGATGGTGGAATAAATTATAATATCTTTGGTTCAGTAACTAAATTATACCAGGAATCTCTTCCTTTAGATACAATTGCAACAAGAATTTGGTTGAATACTTCCTTAAACACTGCTAAGTCCATGTTAACAAAGTCTGACTTACCTAATGTTCTTGCAGACTACAATTTTTTGGGAGATCCAAATTCCAGGATAACCCAAACTATAAAAATGATTTCTGGAAAACAATCTGGAGGAGATAATTCTGGAAAAGTTATCTTTTCTAAACAGCCAACGTCTGCTGATGATCCTGTAGTTGGAATTAGCATTGGTAGCAGCCAAACGTCGAATCCTCTTTACAATCTTTCTGCTACGTTAGTCCAGACTAATTTCACGAGCCAAAGTTCTGAAGGGCAGGACATAATTTTATTTGGAAAAAAATTTATGATCTCTCCAGAGACAGATAATTCTAAACTTGTTTTGTTTAGAAGTGCTAAAAAAATTTCTCTAAACAGCGACAATCCTTCTACAGTAGTTGTAACTGAAGGTGTAGTTTACACTGTCAAGTTAGTGTCTGCATCTGATACTTCAGCTACAATAAAAGTAACAATCAGCAATGGTTCTTCTGAAACAAAAGAAGTTCTTGAGGGAACTTCCAAGAAAATCTTAAACCTTGAAGTTAATGTTGTTGATGCTCAAGCTGCTTTAAAATTATCTGCAGTATTAATTGTTGGAGCTGAAAAGATAATTTTGATAAATGGAGCTACAGTTACGAGAGGAGACAATGACGACCCTATTGATGGAACTTTTGCGTATATTGTTGGTGGAACAGGCGCAACTACACAAATTGCAATAACTGTATTCAGACCGGATTCTAGCCACGATGCTATCCTTCCTGGAAGACCATTTACAGATCCTGTTTTTGGGAGTTTTAAAATTGATTTTCTTGGATTAGATTCTCCATTAGATGATGTTAACAGAGATGCTATATCCGTTCAAAACTCTGGAACTGATACACTGCAATTGACAATGATCAGCGATGATTTGTTTACAAAAACGTTTGACATAGCACATCTTCAAAATGGCCAATTTTTGTTAGGGGATAATTCTAATAATCTAATAAATGTTCGCGAGATGGCAACTCTTGCTTTAAACTCCTATCTTGTTTTAGGTAACGAGAATTACGGACATATAATTCAGTTGTATGACATATACAATCAAACAACAGGATCAAACTCTACATCAAATGATAGAGTTAGATTCAGGGATGTTCTTAGTGGGACAAGCTACGACACTGCCTTCTCATCAACGGAAGGTAGTGGAATCTTGGCAATTGAGGGTAAGCAATACATTGTCACTTTCAGAGGTACTGGAGATACAGGGACAGCTACGCTAAAATACCCAACAAGTGATTCGCCTAGTTCAAGCACTTTTGTAGTATTCCCAACAATACAAACCAAAAATGGGTCAAAAATTGGATTTTATCAGCCTTTAACATTTGATTTGTCTAACATGGATAATCTCGGTACAGATGTCTCTTCTTTCAGATTTCCTGATGGAAATGGATACACGCCGATTTCTGTGTCTAAAAATAACTCAAATGGCGCCTGGAAAATTAATGGAGTCTTGCTTAATACACTTTCAAACTCATCTTCAGTTAACGTAGCTGTAGGACATCTGATCTATAATTTTGCCGGCACAGGAATTGTTAATAAAACAATATTAAGAGTAACTAACCTTGAGAATTCTTCAAGGTTAATGGGTAAGCCTGGCTTGATAATCTTTGAAGCTAAGGAAGACATTAGTCTTTATGATTATGAAGTAATGTTTGTTGATTTAGAATCTCAAGACCAAAATGTGGGGGTAAATGATATTTTATTTTCTTCTCCAACTCTTTACGAAGCTTATATGGCCAGTGATTATTCTATAATTAAACATGTTGACTGGTTTGGGACTCTTGCTTCTTTGAATGAAAGCAATGCCCAGCAAAAAAACCTTAAAATAAATTATCCTCAAAGTCAAGTGTTTGCACGAATTTATGTCAATGAGAGTTTGAGTAATATCTATTCTGATTCTTGTATATTTAATAACAATACCATAAACCTTCAAGAATACTATTGTTCCGGAGGGTATGTTACAAACCAACTTTACAACTGCGCTTATGGTTGCAATAATGGTGCATGTAATCCCAAACCTCCATGCACCTCAATAAAGTGTAGGGTTGTTAAAAGCCTACAATAACGTCAACTAAATAACCAACCAAGGGTTCTGCTTTGGCTTAAAATTATTTAATCATTTCCTCTTCAAAGCTCTCAGCAAGAAATTTCTTTGGGTTATTGGGATATTTTTTTGGCTTTGTTTGTCCAACTCTTTTTGCTCCTCTTTTGTTATAATCCTATTGCTGCTTATGACTTCTGCTAGAAGTGCGATTTGTCCTTGAAGGAGCTCTTTGTTTATTTTTTGTCCCGAGTAAAAATATTTTATCATCTCTGTGCAGAACTCGAATGCTTTTTTATTGTTCTTTTTTGCAAAGTAATTCTGGAGCCATGAATAGTCCTGGCTTCCTCCCAAATGGAACGCTTCCCTGAAAAAAGATTTTGCCTGCTTGCTTAATGCTCTTAGTGATTCTTCAGGCATGTTTATATTTATCTTTGCAATTTCTTCAATATAAAATTGGTTTCTTGCTTTTTTCCCATGAAAGACTCTTATCTTGAGTTTTTTTTCCATAAGAGCTAGGATTACTAAGAATATCGATACTATCGCAATAAATCCTACCAAAATATATCCTATGTTTTCAAGTACTGTCATTTTATATAATATTATGATTGACTAACTTAAAAAGTTAGCGGTTCGAAACTAATTTAAACTTCTTTTTTTCTTTATATTCATGTTAATCGGTTTAGTAGGCAAACCTTCCGTTGGAAAAAGTACGTTTTTCAAAGCAGCGACTTTGGCAGAGATTGAGATTGCTTCATATCCTTTTACGACAATAAAACCAAATCATGGAGTAGGTTATGTAAGAGTTGAGTGCATTGACAAAGAATTTAAGGCTCAATGTCAGCCGAATCACGGTTATTGCATTAAAGGGCAAAGATTTGTTCCTGTTGATTTAATGGATGTTGCAGGATTAGTGCCTGGAGCTTCCGAAGGAAAAGGGCTTGGGAACCAGTTCTTGGATGATTTAAGACAGGCAGATGTTTTTGTTTACATAATTGATGCTTCTGGAGAGACCGACGAAGGAGGAAAGCCAACTAAAAATTATGATCCTTGCAACGATGTCAGGTTTTTAGAAGATGAGCTTAATGCTTGGTGGTACAATATTTTCTTAAAGGTTTGGAAAACTTTTTCAAGGAAAGCAGAGCAGGAAAAAATAAAGTTTTCAGAGGCCGTTGCAAAGCAATTTTCAGGATTAAAAGTTAAGGAAGATGATGTTAAAAGAGCAATTATCAAACTGAATTTGCCTGAAAGACCTAGTTCATGGGGAGAAGAGAATTTGAAAAGATTTGTTTCTGAATTGAGGAAAATAAGCAAACCCATGATTGTTGCTGCTAACAAAGTTGATATGGAAAAAGGCCTTGAAAATTATAATAAACTTAAAAAAGAGTTCCCTCACTTAATAATTATTCCTTGTTCTGCTGACTCTGAGGTTGCTTTAAGACAGGCCTCAAAGCATGGTTTAATTGAGTATCTTCCAGGAGATAGTGATTTTAAAATTATAAAAGATCTGAATGAAAAACAGAAACAAGCTTTGGATAATATGAAGGAAAATGTTTTGAGTGAGTTTGGAAGCACTGGGGTTCAGAAAATTTTGAACATGGCTGTGTTTGATATATTAAAATGTGTTGCTATTTTTCCAGCAAGTGCTTCAAAGCTTGCTGATTCAAAAGGACACATTCTTCCTGACTGCTTTTTGTTGCCTGAAGGAAGCACGGCTTTAGATTTTGCCTTTTTCTTACACACTGACTTTGGAAAAAACTTTGTCAAAGCGATAGACGCAAGGTCAAAAAGAGCTTTGGGCAAAACTTATTTGTTAAAAAACAGGGATGCTTTGGAAATTGTGGCGAAGTGAAGAGTTTATAAAAATAGGATTTTTCTTTTTATAATGACTGAGTTAATTGTGTTAATTGATCCTAATGATGTTAATTTAGAACGTTTGATAGAACAAGTTAATGTTAGTAAGCCTAAAAATGTGTGGGTTGGATGCTCTGTTTCTACAGAAGATGGAATTATTAGGACTTTTCACAAGTTAGAAGTTCCTGCTAGTTTCTATCCTGGGACTTTTGATCAACTAAAAAAAATTCATGGATTGGCTAAACATATTTATATCTCTGACCCGTTATTTTTTACAGATCTTGGAATTAAGAGATTATTCGGAGAAGTTTCCGATTATGCTTTACAAAATCTTTTAGGGAAATTTGATTTTATGAATTATGTTGTTTTAACCCCAGATTGTAGTTCTGCTAAAATTTTAGGTGTTTATAAAAATCCGAGTGATAAAGAAGTTATTAAAAAATTGGAGCAAGTTAGCATTCATCCTTATGTCTATTTAGAGGGGGGCTCTAGAAATACTGATTTTTCTATTGCCAATAGAGTTGATTTAGCCAAAAGAATAAACTCAAAGTATCAACATAGTAAAATTATTTGTGGCGGGGGTATTACTTCGCTTAATGAATTGGGAAGACTGAAGGATAATTGCTCTTATGTTTTAGCTAGTAATATGTTACATAGAAATCCTTCTCTTTTAGAAGCGTGTATGGATGTTTTTTGATGATTTCTACTCACAACAAATATATTTAAATATTTTTTAGAAAAGTATGACAATATTTATTACTTTTCATAACAAACTTGATATACTTCCAACAATTTATTTTTTTAGTAATGTTTTTATACCTGTTTTTATTAAAATATATATGGGATGGAATTGGAAAAATTGGAATACATACTTCTTATTAATTCTTATATTATTTTCAGTCTATTCTTTTATTAAAGTTATTTTAATAATAATTCAAGCACTCTCTTATGATCCAAATGATATTTCAAATCTAGGGATTGTTGTTGGGCCGACTTTTGGTCTTTTTTCTTTATGGTTTGTGTTTTATGCAATCATAACTATTTTGTTTTTGGTCTTAGCATTCTCCTTGTGGAAACAAAAAAGAATAGGAATCTTGATTGGAAGTATTCCTTTTTTAGGATTAATCTATGTAAGCATTAATCCTCTACTTATTAATTATGTTAAAACGCTAATCTATATTCCAGAAAGATTTTCTTCGGAAATAGGGAGTTTCATACTAATCTTATTATTAACCATATTTTACATAGCTTCTTTTATCTATTTAGTATACACCTTTTTGCATTTAAAAAATCAGATAGAAAATAATCAAACTCCCAGATAGAGAGCCATCTTATTTTCTTCAATATATTGTCATGGTTTTACCAGAATATTTAAATAGTTACAGCACATAATTTTTTTGTCAAAAGAGGACGGAAAAAGGGATGGTTTTTAAGAGATATATTCATAGAAATGGCAAGAAGTTTGGACCGTATTATTATGAAAGTTACAGAGATAAAGATGGAATAAAACGAACAAGATATGTTCCAGATTATGAATCAGGACGTGCTGTAACTCATAATAATAATTTATTCAGAAAACATTCAACACTTTTTATTTTGCTTGGAACAATAATAATCATTTTTCTTTCCATTTCTTTTTTGAGCTACCAGTTTTCAGAAAAACAGCAGAGAACAGGCAATAATTTTTTTGAAAACGTTGGAAGCAAGGTCTATTCTTTCTTTACAGGATTTACGACAGAAGGATCAATCACAGACACAACAACTTCCACTATTTCAAGTGAAGCAAATTCTGGAGCTTCAGATAGCGGTTCTGGTTCAACAACTGACACTACTCTTGAAACTTCTCAAACAGAAACCACAATAGACACGACAACCCCTACTGAAACCCAACAAACAGATATAACTTCTGTTCAAACAAGTAATGAAACTATCAACCCTTCCAATAGTGAAAATATAACACAAACTCCTGGAGTGAACAATACTGAAACAATTCCTTCTGTAGAATCAAATGTTTCTACAACAAATAAAACAATTGAAAATAATGAAACAAATGCCACAATACAAGAAAATCAGCCAAGCGAAGGTTCTGCGAATTCTGGCGGAGTAGGTATTTCTAATATCACAAATGGTACAATAATCGGAAATGAATCTATAGGTAATTTTTCCAATCAAAATATTACTGTTGAGACAAATGTTACAAACGAGACAATAACAAATAAAACTTCTAATGTAATTTTAGAAACTTCTGTCAAACAATATGGCGCCGTTCTTGGAAAGCCTGTAAGATGGGAGAAAAGAGTCAAAGTCAGTATTGAGGGAAATGATTCTGTTGAGAACTTGAAATTTGATCTTCCTAATCCTGCTGGGAATGTTTCTGTAAAAAGAATTTCAGACACTGGTGAGGAAAAAGTTAATATAATCGTGAATAACGAAAAAACCATTGCAGATATTTCACCATCTGGTGAAAAGATAGAAGCTTCTCAAGGAAGTTTTTTGACTACTGCTTTTAATTTTATTCTAGGAATAATAAGATTTACAGGGAATGTTGTTAATGGGGGGGATGATCAGAATGTGAGTGTGGAAATTTCTTCTTCAATCCAAAATCAAGATGAATTAGTTGTTGAATATTATACAAATGCCCCATATCTGGATGAGACTGATTTTGGCAATGGTAGCAAACAAGAGTCAATCATTGGGCCAAAAGGAATCAATTATGAAAATGTTCTGGCTTTTACAGAACTTAAAAATGAAACAAATAAATCTAGAATTAAACTTTATCAAATTGATGATGGAAAACAAATAGTGATTAATATTTCATTAATTGATTCTAACAATAATAGTTTAATTGACAGAATAGAATGGATTGTGCCAAACTTGAATGATGCTCAAATTTATGTTCTAAAGATAGGTGGAAGAGAAATCAGATTTATTGTAAAATTAAAAGATCAAAAAACAAAAAAAGACATTAGCAATTTTGGTGAAACGGAAAAATCAATAAAAACTGAAAAAAATAATTTTGAAGTTATCTCTGTTAATGAGGATAATGTGGACTCTTTTAAAAATGATCCTAATGTCGAAAGTTTAACTGAAGACCAGCCAGTTTCTTTGCTGTTAAATGATTCTGAACAAATTGTTAGATCAAGTGAAGTAAAAACTGACTTCGGATTAAATGGGGCAGGACAAAAAATTTGTGTGATTGATACTGGTGTTGACTATAATCATCCAGGCATAACTAATTATCTTGCTGGTTTTGATTTTGTCAATAATGATTCTGATCCAATGGACGACAATGGGCATGGGACAAGTGTTGCCGGAGTTGTTTCTAGAATTGCACCTGGCTCTGAACTCTACATTGCAAAAGTTATTTATGCCAATGGAACAGGCTATGAAAGCACCGTTCTTCAAGGATTGCAATGGTGTATTGATCAAAATGTGAGTATAATCTCTTTTAGCATTGGGGCTGGAAGCTATGATGGATTTTGCGATACTGATTTTGTTGCAGAGCTTGCAAATAATGCAGTCTCTAGAGGGATATTTGTCGTGGCTGGAACAGGCAATGATGGAAATATCTCCCTAAAAATTCCCGCTTGTGCATCAAATGTTACAAGAGTTTCATCAACAACAAAACAAGATGGAATTGCATTATTTTCAAGCGGTGGGGAAAAGATTGATGTTTTTGCCCCTGGTGTTGATGTTAATGTTCCTGTCTTAGGAGGAGGCTCAACTTTGAAATCAGGGGTGTCAATAAGTACTCCAATGGTTGCAGCCGGAGCTTCTATTGTTTTACAAAATGAATCTTTGTTCCCTTCAGATTTAAAATACAGATTAAGAAGCACTGGAAAACCAATTTTGTACAATATTGATTCTCTGACACAAATTAACATTTCTAGATTAGATGTTTACAATGCTGTTATAAATAATAAAACAATGGAACCGTTTAATTATTCTGGAAATCAATCTAACGTGACTCAGAACCAGACATTTGAGCTTTTAGATACGACAATACACTATTACAATTTCAGTGATACAACAAATAATAAAGCTTATAATGGAAGCGATGGTTCTAATCCTCCAACTGACCCTTGGGTTAGTGGACCAACTGAATTAAATTCTACTAATTATTTTAACCTTAACATTAGCGATGATAAGTATCATTCTACAAGTGGAAGTGATGCGGGAGTTAACTGGTATAACATTCACAAGGCTGTTTTTAAGATAACTGAGAGTGTTTCTAGTATTAATTCAATAAACTTTACTTGGGAAGGATATAACACGAAAGGATTTGAACTTGCTTCTCAGAATGACCTATACCTCTATGTTTACAATTTCACTTCTGGTTCATGGGGTAGCAGCAGAAACACTAGCTGTGAAAATAATGCTTGCACTTCTTCAGCTACTCAAAAAAATCTGACGGCTCAAATTTCTTCCGGATTTTCTGATATAATCAACAGTACGGGATATGTTTGGCTTTTGGTTGCAGAATTTGAAGGTTCAGAACTGTTGGCCGATGTTGGAGAAAAACCAGAAATAGAATATCTTAATGACACTGCTAATTCTAGGGGAATTAATAATCTTACTCCAACTACTAGAAAATATTATACTGTTTTCACAGACAGAATGGAAGTTCAGGTTAATTATACTATTGCTGGAAGCAATAATGCACCGACACAATCAACTCCTTTGATTGTTCCTTCTACGGCTTATAATACTGACAATATAACTTGTGTGAACCAAAGCACAACCGATGCTGATGGAGATGCTGTGACAAATGTTTACAACTGGCTCGTTAATAGCACAAACGCTACTAGTATTTCAACCACTCTTCTTTATCTCCCATTTGATATAAACTCTTCAAATACTTCTAACAATGCAATTAGAGATTATAGTGGTTTTGGAAATAATGGGACTTTAGGGGGAGGAAATGCAACGCTCTCTCCAACTTGGAATGCAAGTGGAAAAATAGGAGGGGCATATACTTTTGACGGAGTTGATGATGTTATTAACATAACAAAGTCAAGTACATTAAATAATGTTTATAATTTCAGCGTTGATGTTTGGATAAGGCCTAATATTACATCTGGAGCTTATTATATATTTAATAATTATCCTGGAGGCAGTGTTTCAGACGGACAATTCTTGCTTTATTTAGATACCGGAAAAATAAATTCCTTTAACGAATTGGCTGCTAACGTTGTTTCAGATATAATAGTTGCAAACAATTGGTATCATGTTGCCGTTGTTATGATAAATGGAAGCAGCTATAAACTTTATATCAATGGAGCTTTGAATAAAACGGACAGTACTGTAGGCAGCGGACCATTTTTGGATTTAAATAATAACTTTTCCATAGGAATGGCAACTACTGGCGAAAATCCATTCAGTGGAAACATAGATAACTTAAGAGTCTGGAATAGGTCTTTAAGTCCTGAACAAGTTAACCAACTTTATTTAGAAGGGGCTAATAATTATGCTAATTCTACTATTGCCTATCCAGAAACTAATTCAGGTGAAAATTGGACATGCCAAGTATTTCCGAACGATGCTAAAGCTGATGGAACGCTTGCAATAAATTCAACTATTATACTTACATCCAGACCTCCAACTTCTAATCTGGTTTCTCCGTCGAATAATTCTAGGACTTTTAATGGAGTTACTTTCAATTGCAATGCAACTGATGATATTGGATTGCAAAACATAAGCCTTTATGGAAATTGGAGCGGAAGCTGGCTGATTAATCAGACTAACAATGTTTCTGGAACATCTAACAGCACGGACTTTACTATTAGTCTTACTGAAGGAACTTTTTTATGGAGTTGTTTAGCTTATGACAATGATTCAAACTCGGCCTTCGCAAGTTCCAATTTCACAGTTTATAATGATGCATGCGCTTCAACAAACATTGCGGTCAGCACCGTTCAATCAGCTGATACATGTGATTGGTATAATTTTACTGCAAGCAATATTTATTTGGATTGTTCAGGATATAAAATTTCAAGATATAACACTATTGAAGACTGGGCTGTTCAAGCGCAAAATCTTACAAATGTCAGTGTTAAAAATTGTTATTTTGCAAATTGGACTCATGGAATTTATTATTATAATACTACATATTCAAATATTACAAATACAACATTCTACAATTTGACCGATACAACTTCTGGAGATGTAGAGGCTGTTGGAATAAAAATTGGCGATTTTTCAAATAATTCTGTAATTGACGGGGTCAATATCACTTTAGTCTTTGCAAATTCATCTTCTGTTACTTTATGTTATAACAATTCAAACAGCAGAGGAATATGGATTGCCAGTTCTAATACTACAACAGTAAAAAATTCAATCTTGTCTAATGTTGTTGGATATTCTCAAGGTTTTTATGACTCTATAGATCAGGTATGCCTGGCTGATAACAGAATCTCTCTTGGGGAAGGAATTCATCTTGAAAATTCCCACAATTTTACAATGATAAATACAAGCCTTAACATAGGTTATTATGGAATTAATGCAACATCAAGCAATTACACGAACATAACTCAAAGCAATTTTTCATTTTTTAACTTTACTTCAGCTGGAGTTTCTGCGTTTTTCAAATCTTCTTATTTTAATTATGTAACTTACAATATTTTTAATAACTCAAATACCCATATACAATTTTCTTCAAGTCCAAATGCCAGCGTTACAAATAACGAAGTTTATAATGCTACTGGCAACAATATTGTATTTTCTAGCTCATCAAATTATCCTATTGTAGGTTATAATATAATCAGCTTTGGAAGTGGGAGAGCTCTTCAATTTGCAACAATTACTGGTGGGAAAATTGAAAATAATACAATACAACATCTTACTGCTTCATCAAGTGGTGCTGTAGTACTATCTTCAGTTACCAGCCTTCAATCATTTAAAAATAACACTTTATTCGACATCAGTGGTGCAAATAGTTTTGCAGTGTCTGTTGCTAGCCAAATAACTGCAACTGGAAACAATTTAAGTAATCTAACTCAAGGTTATTCTTTTTCTTCTGGCAGCAGTAATTCGCAAGTTTTCAACGATTCAATTACAAATGTTACAAATGTGACTGTTGTTAATACTGGTGTTACAAACATAAGTTTTTACAATGTGACATACAATCATTCTGCTGTTGTTGTTCAAGGGACAGGAACTTTTTACAATTATTATTATCTTAGGGTTAATGTTATTGATCAGGTTTCTAATGGAGTAAGCTCAGCCAGCGTTAATATCACAAATTCTACAGGAAGCGGAAGCCCTGAAAATACTATAACAACAGATGTTAATGGTTTTACTTCTTGGACAACTATGCAGACTTTTAATAAATCAAGTTCTTTACTTACGAATCACACTCCACATAATATCACTGCTTTTAAGACGGGCTATTCTGTAAATTATAGCAACGAGAATATGTATCAATCAAGATTAATACAGCTTACAATTTCTACCCCATACATACAAGCTTATGCCCCAAGCACTGATGTATTTTCTATCACAGAGCCCAACAACCAGACATTTTCTATTGTCATTAGCAATACAACTCCAGTTGATATAAAATGGTTTGTCAATGGAACTCAGCAATCCGCATACGACAACAATACCCAATTTATTTGGGTTGGAAATTTCAGCCAGGAGGGGTTCTATTTAATAAAAGTTAATGTTTCTAACTCTTTCGGTGAAGATCAACACATTTGGAATATGACTGTCAACAATACTCCAGCGTATGTTACAATCAATAACACTTATCCTGTTTTAAGCCTTAATGCTTCCCAAAATAAATTCTTTAATGTGACATTGAACGTTACTTGTTCAAGCGCTGGTGATAACTGCGGAACAATAAATGTTACTCTTTATGCAAATAATAGTTTGGCTAATATAACTACAGGAACTACACCTTTTTACACAAACGCGTCTACAAATCCTTTAACAACTACTTCGCTGAATTCTGGACAGAGTGCGACCATAACTTTTTGGCTTAATGCAACAGGCAATATAAACACAACTTCTCCATTTTTTGCTTATGCAAATCTCACTTCCAATCTTTCTATAAACAATAAAACTTCTAATTGGAATGTTACAATCACTGATCCTTTCACTCTTGCAATTGACCTTTCTTCGCTACTCGGTTCTCAAATAAACTGGACCATACTTTCCATTCCCACCTATAATCAATCTGCAGATGGAAACAACGGCACCGGAGTTACTAGATATTGGGTTAACGTTTCTGTCGGCAATGGAAATGCCGACATTTATATCAGGGCTAATGCTAATTTAACAACTTCTGGAGGAAGCATACTCCAGCTTGGAAATGAAACTTATAGCTACAACTCTACAAACAGTTCTGTTCCAAATGACATCGGATATCAATTGACTACCAATTTTTCAAACAACAAGATAGGGAGTGCTTTATCTGGATCTAATCTTATTTATTTGAAATTCTTTTTAACCGTTCCCCTAGGACAACCGGCAGGAATTTACAATAATACTGTGGAAGTCAGGGGAGTTGAAACTGGCCAAGTACCATAATTATTTATAACAATATTTATAAAACTTAATGGTGTAATCAAAGTGAGGGACGAATAAAATGAGGTGTGAAAAATTAGGTTATAACAATATTCATAAGAATGGAATGGGTGCGTGTCGTTTGAGGGTAAGATGAAAGGTGAAAATATTGCTCTTGTGGCCTTCGGGCTTTTATTCTTGTTTGCGATAATCATGTTGTTTATAACTCAATCTAAGATTACAGGATATGCAACAACTGCAACAACAACTTCTAATGTCACAATTTCGGTTTATTTTGCAATTGCTATGTCTAACAATCTTACAAGCGGTATAACTTTTGGAAACATATCCTCATTGCCTTTCACTAATGCTAATTCTTCTCATAACTATGATGGTGTAAATACAACTGCTCAAGGATCAAATCTTAATGGCACTAATGGAACTTCTACATGGCTTAATGTTTCTGCAGACAGCAATACCGCTGTAGATTTTTGCCTTAAGGGAGATGCAGCTTTGACAAGCGGTGCGAACACTATTGGAATTGGCAATGAGACTTATGCTAACCATACCCTTACAAATTTTTCTCTTCCTGCGTTGGGAAGTGAAACTGCTTTTACCCTTTCTTATGTGAAAGCTGGTTCTAATATTGCTGCAGGTAATAACAGCTATTACAGATTTTGGCTGGATGTCCCTGCTGGAACTTCATCTGGTACCTATAATAACACTCTTTCATTTGAGGGAGTTTCAACTGGCGGAGGTTGTTAAGTTTAAATATATAAAATGATTACAAAAAAAGAGATGCTAAAATATTTTCATGAAGTGAAAACGAAAAAAATATTTTTTCTTGTTTTGTTTTCTGTAATTTTTATCTCATCAGCGTCTGCGGGAATAGGGATAAGGTCTTATCAGGATTCAATATTGCTTAATGAAGGTGAGCAAGGGTGCGTGACTATTGGTGCATACAATCCTTTCGATACAGGTACTAATGTTATTGTTGGGATTAGTGATTCCTTAAAAGAAGTTTTGACTTCTCAAGAAGCTGATTCTAAATATCTTCCTCCAGAAACATCGAGTGATAATGCTATTCCCTTAAAATTTTGCTTTAAAGTTCCCCAAATCTATCAAAGAGATTGTTCTGTAGGGAGTTTTATTTGTGAACTTAAATGTAATGAAGAACAGAAAGTTTATGACGGAGACATTTATCTTCAGTCTATCCCTGCTACCAATGAGGGGGGCGGAATTGCTGGTTCCACGACGAAAATGAGTGTTTCTAGACCATTAAAAGTAGGGGTTGTCTGCACACCACATTCTAGGGATTATACTCTTGCGTATGTTGTCATTGCTGCTGTGTCTGGCTTAACAATATTCTTAGTAGTATTCAGAAGACTCAGAAAGCCTAAAGTTGAGAGAGACAAGGAAAAATTAATGAAACTTAAAGAGGCAATTAGAAAAGAGAGTTCTAAAAAGAAGAGATAAAGCAAGGTATAAAAATAAAAAATAACTAGTATTTTAAGTGAAATCTTTAAGATTTCATACACTTAATTATTAAAGGGGGTTAAAAATCTAATGCGTAAAAGAGTCTTGGTTTTGTTTTTAGTTTTTTTAGCATTAGCAATAATTTTTTTTAATCTGAAATTTTCAGGGTTTAACATTGTTAATACCACCTCTAATGTCACGGTCTTTTCGGCGAATTCTGCCCCAACAATTGACAACCTAAATTCCTCTCTTTATGTTTGTGAAGGCAGTTCTTTGTTTTATTTATTTAATGCTTCTGATGTAGATGGAAATCCTTTGACTGGAAGTATAAATCCTAGAGATCCTTTTTTTATCGTTTGGTTTTCACAGGTTACGCCTAATGTCAACACTTTTGCAATAATTTCAGGAATTATGCATAAAGGAGATATCGGCGGAGTCAATAGCGGAAACAAAACTTATTTTGAAAATGTCAGCGTTAATGATGGGTTTAGCCCGCCTTGCTGCAGTGGTTCTGGACTGACTAACATAACCGTAATAGAAATTAATAATATTCCTAGCATTGAAAACATTGGAGTCCAAACGGTCTGGATGCAGGGAGATAATTCGACTTTTCACAAGACATGGAGCGTCAATGACACTGAGTATGGATTGGGTTACGGAACTTTAAACTACAATATTTCAATAAAGAATTCCAGCGGGAGCAATGTCAATCTTTTTGGCATCGATTCCCAGGGAGTTATGGATTTTACAGGCAACAGCTCGACGCCAGTTGGTGTTTATAATATTACAGTCTGTGTCAATGATACTGCCTTATCCAGCCCTTTTCAGAATATAAGTTCAATTTGCGGAGTTACGGGAGGAGTCAATGTCAAGTGCGACGATTTTAGTTTGACTGTCACTAATCAAAACAGGCAGCCGCAGTTTTTATCTTATTATCCAAATTCTTCGAATGCAACAATGCCTGCTACAGGCCTTTATTTTAATATAACCAAATATGATCCTGACGGAACAACTCCAGATGCTTACTGGTATATGGATGGTGTTTTTGCTCAACTGAATTCTGGTTCATCTAGCGATGAATTTAGGCACAGTTTTGGCTGCGGTGTTTCTGGGACAACTAATGTCACAGCTGTTATTACTGATGGGCTTTTGAGTGTTGCTCACAGCTGGATTGTTAGTTATACTGCTGTGGGTTGTGGTTCTGCTGGTGGTGGCGGAGGAGGAGGCGGTGGCGGTGCAAATACATTATACCAAAACTTTGAAATCACTCCTAATTTTATAACCACAACTATTTTCCAAGATGAGGGAAAGCAGTTTGATATAAAGATAAGTAATACTGGAGGGACGCCACTTGTGATAACTTCTGAAATAGAAAACGCCTCAAATATGGCAATTTTGAATTATGAAAATGTCAGCTTAAATCAAGGACAAAGCAAAACAATCCAGCTTTATCTTTATGCTTTGAGCAAAACTAATCCCAGCGTATATTATGGAAAAATAATCTTTAGAAGCGGGAATATTGTAAAGACCTTAAATATTGTTTTGGAAATAAAATCTAGGGAAGCTCTTTTTGACATAAAGATTAGGGTTCCTAGCGAATTTAAGAATGTTATTGCTGGAAATGATGTAAGGGCTTTTGTTAATCTGTTAAATGTTGGACTTTATGGCACGCCTGTTGATGTTGACCTTGTGCTTTATATAACTGACTTCAACAAACTTGTGCTTTATGAAAGTTCAAAGGAAGTTATCGCTGTCAAAACAAATCTGTCCGTCCCTAGAGACCTTCATGTTCCTTTGGGAACCAAAACTGGGACTTACATTGTTTTGGGAGAAGCTAAATATGGAAATATTACTATCAGCACCTATGACACTTTTAATGTTATTGAAAAGAAATATTTAAGAGCAACATTTTTCTTGCTGATATTAGGGATACTGCTACTAGTGTTTTTAATATTATTCTTCTTGTACAAAAGAAGAAAGAAGAAAGAAGAAGAAAAAAACAGATAACATGAAATTAAAGATAAAAGTCAGACCTTCATCAGGTCTTCAAGAAATAAAGAAAGTCTCTGAAATAGAATATGTTGTTTATTTGAAAAACCCAGCTTCTGACGGCAAGGCGAACATGGAACTGCTTAATTTTCTAAAAAGAGAATTCAAGAAAAATGTAAGGATTATTTTTGGGTTTAACTCAAGAGATAAGATTATTGAATTATATTAAATGTCCTGGACACAGAATTTTATAATTTATTTTTTTGAGTTTTTCCAATGATTTTTCCATTTCTGTTTCATCACTTTCAGGTAAATCAGTTCTGCCGACATATCCGTTTTCAAATATTGTATCGCCTGAAAATAAAATGTCCTTGTACAAAATGCAAATGCTGTCTCTTGTATGGCCTGGTGTTTCAATAATCTTAAATTCTGGGAAAATTCTTGAGATTTCATTAATGTTTTTTACAGAGTAAATTTTTGCATTTTTGAATAAATGAAGATTTCCAATGTGGTCCCAATGGGTGTGGGTAAGTATTATTGCACTAACTTCGTCTGGATTTAAATCTAAGGCTTTTATATCTTCAAGAAGTTCTTCTTCGTTTTCGCTTGAAGAAGTATCTATTAAAATAGGTTCTTTAAGCCATAAAAGATAAACACAGGAGCCGAAATCTCTGAAACATAGCTGTGAAACGTTTTTGGATATTTGATTTATCATTTTATACCGCGTCATTAATTATTTAAATAGATTTTTGTTTCTGTTTATATGAAATATGAATTTGCACCCGATCTACAAATTACTGCGGAGAAAATTTCTAGAAGCTTGTTTCCTCATGTAAAGCTTGAGAGAGTCAAATGTTTGAGAAGTTATGGCAGTTCCAGTAGAGGGACTATCGCAAGATGTCATGCTCTTGGTAAGTTAATGCAGAAAGCAATGGATGTCCAGGCGCATTATGCTTTGGAATTTATTTCTGAAAGGTTTGACAAGATGAATGAAGAAGAGCAGACTAAAGTAATAATTCATGAATTGATGCATATTCCCAAGACTTTTGGTGGGGGTTTTAAACATCATGACTGGGTCTGCGAAAAAAATGTTAATGTGCATTATCAGCAGTTTAAGAAAATAGAAAGAGGAGAGTTTCAAACTGATAATGGAATAGTGGCTAAGAAAAGCTGGTTTTAATTACAACAAATATTATAAATCGAGTTATTAGTTCATTTCTATGTTCGGTATTTTAGATAGACTTTATGTGAACAGCAAGAAAGGAATAAGTCATGAAAATGTCGATTGGAAACCTTTGGTTTTATATGTGGGTAATTCTTCAAACGCCTGGTATTGTTTTGTCCCTAAACTTGTTTTAAGAAATAAAAAACTTAGAGAAGGAATTCTCCCTAGAGAAGGAAAAATTGTGGTTTATACTTTGCCTTATCTTAACTTCATTGTTCCGGATGTTGTGAAAACCAGAGATAATTTGAGATAAATGTACTCTGATGCTATGGGAAGGATAATTGGAGATTTTGGAAAATATCATATTAATCTAATTGGAATAAGTTTGGGTAATGTTGAAGCAACGAGAGTTGGAGCTAATTTGCCTGAAGGTAGGGTTAAAAATTTGATTTCATTGGTTGGGGGAGCTAAACTTGGATTTTCTTCTTGGGATAGCCTTGCAACACAACAAACTGCAAGAAATTCTGGATGCTCTTCGGTTTTAGAATACGAATTCATTCTTAGCGAGTTCAGTCCGATTCATTATATTCATAGAATTAATGCCGAAAAAGTTTTTGCTAGATTTGGTACAAATGATTTGATGATAAAATATAATCCACATGGAAAAGAATTAGAAAAAGCTTTGGCGTCAATGAATGCGAAAGAGAAAGATATCAAAATTTATCCTTTTAGTGACCATTGTTCATCCATAATTTTTTCTTCTATGGCTAGAATTCACGATAGGGTTAAATAGCTTTATATCTTGTTTAAATTATGAAACAAAAAAGAGTTTCTTTCATCTATAAGAAAAAGAAAATATCTCTTAATGCTTTTGAATGTGTTGGAAATGAAAGAATGAGGGGTTTGACTTTTAGAAGAAGAAAAAATGCAAGAGCTTTGCTTTTTGAATTTGATGAATTATGTCGAGAGCCAATTCACTCTATTTTTGTATTTTTCCCATTTGTTGGCGTCTGGCTCGACGGGAAAAGGCTAGTTGGCATAAAAATTGTGAAATCGTTTTTGCCATTTATTCGGCCAAAAAGGCCTTTTGACAGGTTGATTGAGATACCTCTCAGCGATAAATACAAAAAAGAAGTGGCGCTTATCGTCGGAAAAGAAAGGTTTAAAAACTAAAATTGTTTTAACTCGTTATAGTCTAAGATGAAAGGAGGTAGATAAATTAATAATATGGGAACAATTCTTGCAAAAAACGTCGTTAAGAGAAAGCCAGGTTACCTTTACTATGTAGATGGGAAGGGAAATGTTTGCGAAGCAAAGATGGCTAGAGGTGGAAAGAAAAAAAAGAAAAAGAAGTAGAACCTCTAAAAATTTTTAACTTTTTATTTTTATAATTTTATACTATTTTTATTATATTCTTCCCCTTATTCTGCTTATATCAAATACCCTAAACATTCTCTCTAAATAGAACATCTTTTCTTTAGTATATTTTTTGAAGCTGAAATCTTCAACATTTCTCACTTCTTTCAATTTTTTGTTAAATATAATATAAACTATCAATCTTCCAATTCCACTTAACAGGAATATAAATAGTATTGAACTTAGCCCAAAAATTGTGAAACTTAGCGAGGACAGAATTCCTCCAAGTGTTGCACCTATCAAGATACCAACTCCGCTTAAAATATTGTAATAACTGGCACATATTGCGACTCTTTGCCTTGAGACTACGTCGTACAGGAAATTTCCGGAGGCGAGGTTAAATCCAGCCAAAGACGCTCCTGAATAGATTTCAATTAGAACAAGAGTCATTGTTACATTTTCTACCCTTCCAACTATGAACACACCCACAAATAACCATAAGAGAGGAATTAGCGTTATCATCAAACCACTAATTTTCATTGTTTTTACATTTCCGTGTTTGTCAGAAAATTTTCCCCACACGGGCATAAATATAAATGACGATACTAATGATGCCAGAGTTACAATCATATAGCTGATGTAACTAAACCCAAGATTCTTTAGCATGTAAACAGCAAAGAATGGTCCGGCAACTGTTACAACTAGCATTACTAAAGAAGAATATATTGTGAATTTCCCGAAATTGTTTGAAGCCATTTTTTTAACAAATTGAAAAATCGTGAAATATGCACTTTTGTCTGGCTTTAATTTTGGCTCATATTGCTTTAACATTAAATAAGAAGAAATTGCTCTTCCTAAAAATGCCAAAGAGAACAGAACTACAAATCCAAGATAAAGTTTTGTGTTTTTGAAATAATCCAGTATAAAACTTGCAATAAGTATTGATGCGAAAGCGAAAATTCCAACTATTCTATTTCTTCTTCCGAAATAATCTCCGTGATTTTTTGTTACTATGTCTCTCATCCACGATGTCCAGGCAGGACTTGCTATGGCTCCGAAAACAACTAGAAGCGTGTAGACAAATATTAATGAATAAGTCGGTAGTGAGTTTTTATGTCTAAAACAAAATATAATGCTCCAACTCCAATCAGTGCGAGCCACATCAATGCCTGAAGAAAAACACCGATGAAAACAATTCTTTTTCTGCTCCATTTATCCATCTCGTGAAGCGTGTACAATTGTGAAAAACTTCCTAGAAGAGAAGGTATTGAACTAAGCAATCCTATCTGTGTGTTGTTTGCGCCTATTGCCAAAGCGAATGGTGTAGTATATCTCGCACCAAACCCTTCCATCATGCTGTATGCGGAGCCCTCCCTCACAGAAATTTTCTTTGTTTTTTCTATGAGCTGTTCTTCTTTTTGTCTAGAAAGAGCATTCTCATCTTGTTTTTCTTTTTCCATGTATATTTTAATGAATTTAACTTTTAAATCTTTTTTCCACATAAATCTTTATTAATTGACCTTTATTGTGTCTCAAAATGGACTTGGGCAGATTGGTTTTTATGGATGAAGAAACAAAGAAATTTTCAAAACAATTAGAGATCTTGCCTGATGAAGTTATAGGAATTAAAAGAATCATTCTAGAAAAAGAGCTTTCTAAAGATGGAAAGTCTCTATGTGAAGTCACACTTAAGAGATGCTTTAATGAGGTTGAGGTTTACACTCTTTCTAATCCTTTCCAAAAAGGCGTTAATTTGAATGTTAGTTACATAGGTAGTGATTATGGAAAAAAAATTGATTTTAAAGAACCTGGGGTGCGGAGAATGTTGAAGGAGGTAAAGGCACTTTATCCTTTGATTATAATGGGGTTCATTATCTATTGACAAAAACTAATGGGTCTTCTACGGCTTAGGTTTATAAAGCCTTTTTCGGTTTTTTTAATATGAAATGTGTTATATTATGTGCAGGATATGGGACGAGACTTTACCCCTTAACCAAATTTATTCCTAAATCTTTGCTGCCTATTAACGGCGAGCCTATTCTTAACAAAATAGTGAGAAAAGTTGAAGAAATAAATGAAATCGATGAGATTTTTGTAACAACAAGCGAAGAGTCTTATCCCCAGTTTGAGGAGTGGCATAAAGCTTATCATTCTCTTTTCAAGAAAAAAATAAAACTTTTCAAAAACACATACTTTTTCAAAAAAAAGAAACTTGGTGGAATTGACGCTATAGATAAAATTATGAAAAAATACAAGATTAAGGATGATTTTCTTGTGATTGGGGGAGATAATTTATTTGATTTTAAATTAACTCAAGCTTATAATTTCTTTAAGAAAGTCAAATCTCCTACAATTATCCTGCATAAACTTAAAGATAAGAAAAAAGCCTCGAGTTTTGGAGTTGTTACATTGAAAAATAATATTGTTGTTGAGTTTGAAGAAAAACCAAAACATCCCAAGTCTGATATTATAAGCACAGCGATTTATTTTTTTCCAAGAAAACATTTAGATTTGATAGAGCATTATAACAAATCTCCCCATAAGGGAGACAGCTTTGGAAATTTCCTTAGATATTTACATGAAATACAGGATGTTTATGGATTTGTAGCTAAAGGCATTTTTATTGACATTGGAAACCTTGATGATTACAAGAAGGCTAGTAAACTGGAGATTTGAGGGATAAAAATTTATCAAGATGCCATTGCCTCTTCTATTTTTCCATAAGGAATATTTAAGACTTGAGAGATTGTTTTAAGTTTTTCTTCACCTGGAAAATCTTTTGCCTGCAAATAATAAGATACACATTGTCTTGTTACACCTATTTCACTAGCTAACCATGATTGGTTCTGGCCAACTTCTTTTAGTCTATCTTTTATTAATTTAGCTAAATTTTTATATTCTGACAATTTTTGTCTTTCACTAGCTAAATGCTCTCGATATTCTGTATAAGAACCAAACCCATTTCTTTTGGCGAAATGTTTATTATATTCTGTACGAGAACCAAACCCATTTCTTTTTGCAAAAATATACATAATTGCTGTTCCAGGATTTATCCCTGTTTTTTGAGAAATTTTTATAGCACTGTCTAAGGTTGATGTTTCTTGGTCATCCAATTCTCTTGCTTTTATTTCTAGCTTTGATGCCATGGTTTTCTATTTAGAATATGCTTTAAAAAGTTATCTTTCTTAGGATTTTTGGAGATTTGACATTTAATAAACTGGAAAATGAAATGTGTAATACTTTGCGGAGGTTATGCAACTAGGCTATATCCTATGACTCTGACTAAGCCAAAGGCCTTGCTTGAAGTCGATAAAAAACCTTTAGTTAATCATATAATTGAAAGTATTCCTGATGAGATAAAAGAAATTTATATCGTTACAAATGATAAATTTTACAATGATTTTGTTTGGTGGCTGCAAAAACAACCTTTTAAAGATAGGGTTGAAATTTTGAATGATGGAACAAACACTAATGAAACAAGCCTTGGAGGGATTGGCGATTTGTGGTTTGCAATAAATGAAAAAGAAATAAATGAAGACATTTTGGTTATTTTAGGAGATAATTATTTTAATTTTTATCTTGATGAAGTTATTGATTTTTTTAACAAATTTAAAAAGTGTGTGGTTGCATTGTTTGACGTTAAGAGTTTGGAAGAAGCCAAAAAATTTGGAGTTATAGAAGTTGAGAATAATAAAGTGGTTTCTTTTGAAGAAAAACCAGGCAATCCAAAGTCAACTCTTATATCGACCGGAATATATGTTTTTTCAAAGGAAGAAATTGTAAAAATTGGAAAATATATAGAATCTCATAAGCCTAAGGATGGACCGGGTTTTTTAGTTAAAGATTTCAGCGAAAAAGATGAAGTTTATGGAATTCTTCTTAAAGGTTTTTGGTTTGATATAGGAGACATTAAAACTTATAATGAAGTTAACGGAATAAAATAAAGATTAACCAAACATGATAAACTTTAGTTGTTGCTTGTTCCAAAAGCATCTCTTTCTACATGGCTACATTTTTTGCATCTAAACAAAAGTACACTTGATTCATCACTATATGAAACTCCCAAGTCAATAACTTCTGCAAAATCATGTTCACATTTCTTGCATTTGTGTGGAAATCCTTGATTTATATTTTCTTGATCCAAAATTACAATTCCAATTTCCTTTTCAACTTTTTGAATTTTTTCTCTGAAAATTATCTTTTTTTTATCCTTTTCCATAAAATTAATTAGAAAAATCATTTTTAAATTTATCGAAGCGAAATAAAAAAGTTTTTAAACTTATAAATACTTAATTCTTAATCAGAACCCTAGGACAAAGAACGAAATTTCTATTAGCCTGGTTTGATTTTAAATTATTGTTTGGAGGAATAAACTTTAATAATCTCTTTTTCTCTTTTCTTTCATGGCATTAATCCTTGGCATAGAATCAACAGCACACACTTTTGGTGTGGGAATTGTAAAAGATGGAAATATATTGGCAAATGTTAGGGACATGTACACAACTGAAACTGGGGGGATTATTCCTCTGGAATCAGCAAAACATCATAAGGCCGTTGCTAATTCAATTTATAATTCTGCTCTGAAAATTTCAAAGATTAAAGAAAAAGACATTGATACAATTGCAATTTCAAATGCTCCGGGTTTATCTCCATGCTTGCTTGAAGGATTGAAGTTTGCAAAAGAATTATCTTCAAGATTAAAAAAACCTTTGGTTCCTGTAAACCATTGCATCGCTCATCTTGAAGTTGGAAGAATTACTGGTGCAAAAGATCCTGTCATGCTTTATGTTTCTGGGGCTAATACTCAGATAATTGCATATGAGGCTGGAAAATATAGAATTTTTGGAGAAACTTTGGATATTGGTGTTGGAAATTTTATAGACAATTTTGCAAGGTATATTGGGTTGGGCTTTCCAGGTGGCCCAAAAATAGAACAGTTAGCCTTGCAAGGAAAAAAATATATTGAGTTGCCTTACAAAGTTAAAGGGATGGACATAGCTTTGTCTGGAATTTTGACAAATCTGAAACAGAAGCTTGAGAAAAAAGAAAATTCAAAAGAAGATTTAGCCTTCAGCATGCAGGAAACTGTTTTTGCAATGCTTGTTGAAACTGCTGAAAGGGCTTTGGCTCATACTGGAAAAAAAGAATTGCTTCTTGCTGGAGGTGTTGCATGCAATTCAAGGCTTCAGGAAATGTGTAGAATAATGTGTGAGGAAAGAGGGTGTAAATTATTTGTTCCTTCTCGAGATTTGCTGGTTGATAATGCTGCAATGATTGCCTATGCTGGAGAAATTATGTTTAAGTCTGGAGTTAAAGAAAAGCCAGAAGATGTTGATATACTACCAAGGCAAAGAACAGATGATGTTGAAGTGAAGTGGAGATAAATATAAATTTTTAAACTTGAACATAAAATTATGCAAAAATCCAAAACCAAATATTTAAATACTTTATTACTCATATGAGTAATATGACACTTAATGAAAACAGCTTAAGGGTTTTGGAAGAATTTTCTAAAGATTATTATTGTAGAATTTATGGAAGAAATGTTGCGAAAAAACTTAAAATGAACCAGAAAACAGTTTCAAATATCTTGAATAGTCTTGAAAAAGACAATATCTTAAAATTTACCCAAGAAGGAAAAAATAAGTATTACTATCTTAATTCCTTTTATTCAAATTTAAAAGAAATAATCCAAATTATAGAAACTAAAAAGAAAATTAATTTTCTAGAAAAGTATAGGAAGTTAAGAGAGCTTTTCTTAAAATTGGAGGAAAGAGCTAAAGGAATGCTTGTTATTTTCGGAAGCTATGCAAGTTTTAGTGCAAATGAAAAATCTGATTTGGATGTTTTTGTCCTGGGAAAAATGAAAAATGTTGATGATTTGGAAGAAGTTTATAATATAAAAATTAATATTGTAAGATCAAATAAGAACAAATTTGACAAAAAAGACCACCTTATTCTAGAAATAATTAAAAACCACGTTGTGCTGAGAGGAATAGAGGATTTTATTAAGTTAATATGGTCGGCTTAAACTGGTGCTTCAGGCAAAAAGATGGGATAAAGCTTATAGATTCCAATGATAATCTTGCTAAGGGTTATCTCAAAATGGCTGAGAACTCTTTAGGAACAATGAACAGGGAAAGAAAATACAACTCATTATTTACAATTTCTGCTTGTTATTATTCCATGTACTATTCATTGTATGCTGTCTGTATGAGAATAGGGGTTAAATGTGAAATTCATTCTTGCACTATTGAATTCATGAAGAAGATATTAAATAAGTTTTATTCTGAAGAAGATATAAAGTTAATAAAGAAGGCTTTTGATATAAGAAATACTGCCCAATACTATGTTGATAAAATTGTATCTAAAGAAGATGCAGATTATATAATTGAAAAAGCACATGTGTTTTTTAGCAATTCAAAGGAAATTTTGGCTAAAATCAATGAAGTAGATGTAAAGGAGATAAGGGAAAAAATTAAGAGTTTAAAATGAAAAAAATAAGGGTTGGTGTGTATAATTTTACATGTTGCGAGGGTTGTACTATTGTTCTTATAGAAGCTCTTAATAAAAGATATGATCAATGGATGAAGAAAATTGATTTTGTTGATTTCAGAGCTTTGAAACCATTCAAAGAGGTTCATGACACTGACATAGCTTTGGTTGAGGGAGCAATATCCACTGAAAAAGAGGTTGAGAAGCTTAAACATATACGAGCCAAGACAAAGAAGCTTGTGGCTTTTGGAAGCGCAGCTTGCATGGGTTTTCCTTCTAACCAGAGAAATGATTTTGACGACAGGAAAATGAAAGAAATAATGCCTGTGTTAAAAGCATTTCATCATTTGGACAAAGTTTCCCCCTTGAAAGGAATTGTAAAAGTTGATGATGAAATTTTGGGCTGTCCTGTTGATATTGATGTTTTAATTAAAAAAATTGATGGGTATTTGAAAAATGCATAAAATAGAGATTGACATTGAAAATGTTTCGAAGATTGAAGGGCATACAAACATGTATGTGAAAATTGAAGATGGGAAAGTCAAGGAATGCAAGCTTGAGATTGACGAGAATCAAAGATTTTACAAGAAAGCTGCGGAAGGGCTTGATTATAAGATGCTCCCTGTAAAGATGTCGAGGATATGCGGGACATGCAGTGCTGCACACACTTTATGTTCTATCGAAGCTGTTGAGAAAGCATTGAAAGTTGAAGTTAGCGAGCAGACAATGATGCTTAGAAACTTGTTGATGAATGCAGGACATTTAAGAGATCATGCTATGCATCTTTATTTCTTTTGTTTGCCTGATGTTTTTCGTAAAGAATCGATTTTTGATTTTCAAGGAGAACTTCACGAGTGGATTCATGATGGATTAGATGTCAAGGAAGCCGGAAATTTTCTTTCAACTATAATTGGAGGAAGGTCAGTTCATCCTCCTTTTGCAATTGTTGGAGGATTTACACAATTTCCAAACAAAGAGCAGATTAAAGAAGCAATAGCACAATTGCAAAGTGTTAGAGAAAAAATAATAAAAATTGTTGATGTTTTTTACAATTACAAAAAAGATTTTAATAGAGACACAAATTATGTTGCTTTGTCCAATAATAATTATAATTACCTGAAAGGAAACATAAAAATTTCAAAAGGTACAGAAATTCCTGAAGAGGATTTTGGAAAACATTATGAGAAAGTTGTTCTGCCTTATTCTACTGCTCGCGCTGTGAAGTGGGAGTCTAAAGACTATATGGTGGGAGCTTTGGCAAGAATAAACCTGAATAAAGATAAACTTCATAATGATACAAAGAGAGATTTGAAAACATATCTTGAAAAATTTCCTTCTATGTGCATATTTGATAATAACCTGGCACAGGCTATTGAGATGCTTCATAATGTTGATAATTCTATTGACATACTTCAAAAGCTTAAGAATAACATAAAAGCTGAGAAGCCTGTTGATGTAAAAGTCAAGGCTGGGAAAGGAATTGGGGTTGTCGAGGCTCCGAGAGGGACATTGTATTATGATATTGATTTAGACTCTAAAGGAATTGTTACTAAAGCTGATTTGTGCATCCCAACACAGCAGAACATAATTAATCTTGAAAAAGACATTGCAAAGCATGTTGAGGAGCTCATAGCAAAAAACAAATCCAAAGATGAAATCTCATTGAGTGTTGAGGAAGTCATTAGAGCCTATGATCCTTGTATGAGCTGCGCAACACATTTCTTGAAGATAAATTGGGGTGATTAGAGGATTTGGTTAGTATTTCAGCTCTTTTATCTTTCCTTTTTTTTCACTAATTTTAATTTGAGACATTAAATCTTTATCACCCAATATTTCAGATTCTTCTGTAAATTTTTGTTTTGAATTAGATTCCATTTTAAAATAAGATTTAATAATTAGACTCGCTTTTAATTGTAAGTTAATATTTCTTTCTTTGGACTTTTATGCCCTAAGTTAATAGTTAAGGGAATTGGAACATTAACTTCTCTACCGTTTTTTTTGAAGATTATCATGAGAAGGACATAAACATGGTTTGTCTTGTATGTGATTGACATCTTCATGCTTTGGATATTTTTTAATTCTTCTTTTAAGATACCTAAGTTTTCGCTTGCATCCATTATTTCTATTCCACAAATTAAGTTGCTATGGCTTACATCTAGAACAAAATCTCCAATATCTAAAGAAGCCTTTACTTTTTCACTATTAGATATAAACAATATATCATTCTCAAAGTCATAATCTATTTTTTTAATTTGTTTTGCCATTTTCTATTAGTATTCCAAGCACTTATTACTTTTAATCCTTTCGGAATCAGGATTTCTATTATTACAACCAAAGAATAATTGCTGCTCATCTTGAACCATAATTTAAAACGATTTGAATCTTCTTTCCCAAATTCAATTTTTTCCAGCTTATTTATATTGGATAAATAACTTCTGACTATACTTTCATTTATTGGCCTTTCTGCAATTTTTTTGTAGAAATGAGGGTCAAATTCAATATTATCTTGGCTTATTCTTTTAAGATATGTTTCAACTTCTTTTAATTCCATAACAATTAAAGTTCTTTTTTATTTATCAATTTTGTTATTCCCTCTAAAGCCTCTTCCTCTTTCATATTCCAAGGCAGGCAGATTATCTTTGCTTCATCAATCAAATCGAGTTTTTTTAGAAGTTTTAAGTTGTATCCAAGGTCAAAATCATGCATGCTGAATATCTTTGATGTTGAGATTTTGTCAAGATCTTTTTCGTTTTGCAAGTTAAATATTTTTATTTCATTTATGTTTGGAGCAACATCAAGTATTTTCAATTTTTTTCCATAATTTTGTAGGTTTTCTGTTGGGTCGACATGAATAAAATTAATATTTGGAAAAGTTTTTTTTAGTTGAGGCAAGATTCTTACTGCCAATGAATCTAATTCCACTAATGGATTTCCGAAAACTAAGATTGTTTGTTTCATGTTAAAAACATAAATCTCTTTCTCCTTGCCCTATTCTTATCAGGCGTCTTTTCACCTCTTCCATAATGTTTGGGTTTTCTATTCGTGCAAGATGTTCTCTTAAAACTCTTTCTCCTTTTGCTCTTGTTGTTGGGGGTGCATAATCTATTAAGTATTCACTTAGTGTTAAGATTGAATTTGGGACACAATACATTTGTATGTCTCCCGGCTTTGCCAAGTCCATAAATTTTTGGCCCGTTCTTTCTCTTCTATAACAAGCTGTGCAAAAACTTGGCATTGCCCCCCGGTCTAAAGAAGATTCTACCACTTTATCTAAAGGCCTGTGGTCTGCCAGTGTAAACTGCTCTAATTCACTTTCGTTGGTATAACCTCCAGGAGATGTTCTTGATGCAGCAGAAGTTTGGGATATTCCTATTTCAAATGCCTTTTCTCTTATTTCTTTTCTTTCTCTTGTGGAGATTATCATTCCTGTGTATGGGACAGTCATTCTTAAAACTGCAATAATTTTTAATAACTCATCTTCTGAAACAGGATGCTCTGGTTTCCAATCTCCTGTTTTTGCTGGTTGCCATCTTGGGACAGAGAATGTGTGGGGCCCCACTCCAAATTTTTTGTCAAGATATTGCGCATGAGAAAGCAAAGCCATAACATCAAATCTGTAATCATAAAGTCCGAACAAAACCCCCAATCCTACATCGTCAATACCTGCCTCAAATGCTCTGTCATGGGCAAACAATTGTCTCTCAAAATCTGATTTTGGTCCGTTTCTGTGCAATTTTTCATAAGTCTCTCTATGATATGTTTCTTGAAATAACTGATAAGTTCCAATTCCTGCAGATTTCAATTTTTTGTAATTTTCAACAGAAGTGGCAGCTATGTTAACATTAACTCTTCTTATTTCTCCTCTTCCTTTTTTTGTTTGGTATATTGTTTCGATGGCTTCTGTGACATAATCAATAGGATTCTCTTTAGGATGTTCACCAAATTCAACCAAGAGTCTTTTGTGCCCCATGTCAATCAGCATTTCAACCTCTTGTTTCACTTCATCTAAAGATAATTTTTTACGCTCTTCTGGATTGTCTGATTGGAAACCACAATAAGAACAATTATTTATACAAAAACTTGAAACATATAAAGGAGCAAATAGAACTAGTCTATCTCCATATATTTCTTTTTTTATTTTTCCTGCTATATCAAACATTGTTGAAACTATGGCTGGATCATTAACATTTAGGAGTATGCTGGCTTCTTCCAATGTTAGTCCTTTTTTTTCTAAAGACTTGCCTAGAATTCTATCTATAGTCCTGCTCGGTTGATTTTGTGTTGTTTCTAAAGTTCTATAAATTTTTTTTTCATCAACTATTTCTTTTGGGTTTGGCATTTTATATTCCTAAGTCAGTAGGCGCTCTGCCTAAAGAGTAAAGCAAATCTAGTGTTGATTTTATTTCTTCTTCTACTTCATTTTTTGTTCCGGCTTTGTTTGGATAGATTGAATAAAGTTCTTTATATTTTTTTGGGGTTACATTTATCATCAGAGAGTTTCCTCCAGACAAAAGCCCTAGTTTTTTTGTTTTTTTGTCAAGAGTTTCTAGGGCTGTTGTGACTAAAATTTTTGCATCAAGATTGGTTAACCTTGATAATGCTATTATTTTCAAAACTTTGTCTTTGTTAACCAAAGAAGATTTTTCTAGAGGCGTTCCTATGCAAGGAATAAATGGGCCTAAAGAATACATATCAGCATCTAGCTTTTTTGTTAGCAAAATATTGTTAATTGCATCGTTTTCTGTTTCATTTGGCAGCCCTATCAAGAATCCTGTTGCAACAACATAGCCTATTTCTTTTAAATATTTAATTAAACTTATTCTTTCTTCGAAATTTGTTTCTGGCCTTAGTTTTTCGAACAACTCCTTATTTGATGTTTCAAATCTCATTAATATTGCTCTCGCACCAGCTTCATACAAATTGGCATATGTTTTTTTTGATCTAACCCCTATGCTCAAAAAAATTAATATTTCTAATTTTTTTAGTTCCTTAACTATTTGGGTTAATTTTTCCTCATCATAATAAAAATCCTCTCCAGATTGTAAAACCAATGCTTTGAAACCTAAATTTTTTACTGCATTTTCTGCTGTTTTAATTATTTCTTCTGGCGACATCCTGTATCTTTCAACTTTGGAGTCTCTTCTTATTCCGCAATAATGGCAGTTATTTTTGCAATAATTTGAGAATTCAATTATTCCATGAACACAACAGGCGTTATCATTATGTTTTTGTCTTTGATTGTTTGCTGTTTCATAAAGGAGCTTTAATTCATTTTCATTATTAATGTTTAAAATGTAAGACATTTCTTCTTTTGTCAACTCCTGGTTTTTGTTTACTCTTTGAAGTATTTTTAACAAATTTTCTGAGCTTTCTGTTTTGTTAATTTTTGAAATCTTTTTGTCAATTTTTTTTAACTCTTGAAATTTTTCCCTCCAAAAATCAAGAATTTCTAATGCCTCTTTTTCTGGAATTTTATTTAAAATAATTCCGCCTTGAGCGTAAATATAATCTCCTATCCTGACCTCTCTATTTTCATTTAGAACTTTTCTTTTTTCTCCATAATAGTCAATTAAGGCTATATTCTTTTTAATTTCCACAACTTTTCCAGGAATAGCATAACACATGTTTCTTGGAGATAGCTGAATTATAAAAAGTTTCCTACTCTTTGTATGTGGCGTTTATTTTGTCTTGAATTCTTTTTGAAAATTTAACCAAACCATCTTCATCTAACTTATGGCAAAATATCTCTGTAATTTCTCTTGCTTGAGAATCCGTTAAATTATAATTATCTACATAATTTTTTAAGGAGTATCGATATTTTACCATTACTTCCCCAACACTTAAACGGTTTAAATTTATTGAGCTAATTAACTCTCCAGCTATTTCTTCTAGCGATTTTAAGGTTTCCTGGCGTGTTTTATTCATACAACTCTCTTTTTTCGCTCTTATTTAAAGATTGCTGATTTCTGATAGGGGTTAATTTGCTTTTCTCAGTGTGCGACCCAGTGACATATGTCCTGAACCTATACAATTTGCTTTTCTCAGAAACCTTTATAAATGGATTTTTTATCATATTCTTATCCGATGAACGAATGCAATCGCGAGGATTGAATTTTCGTTCTAATTAAATTTGTAGCAAAGAAAAACAATAAAATGGACGTATACAGTATAGTTGATAAGGCACGAAGAACAGGAAAAATTGAGAAAGGCACTAACGAAGTTACCAAAGCCATAGAAAGAGGAACAGCTAAGTTTGTTGTTTATGCCACAGATGTTGAACCTAAAGAAATTGTTCAGCATATTCCGGCTTTATGCAAGCAAAAGGGAATTTTGTGCAAGGAAGCTGACAACAAAAACAAACTTGGATTAGCTGCAGGACTTTCAGTTGCCGCATCTTCAATAGCAATAATCAATGCCGGTGAAGCTGAAAAAGATATTGCTGGTTTGAAGAAATAGGAGTAAAAATGAAAGTTTTAGAAGAAATCTCAAGGGAAGAAATTGAAAAAGAATTGCCTAATATAGTTAGAGTTTTAAAAGATGTAGTTCCTTCTTTAAGTGAAGTAAGAGTTTTTGGAAGTTATTTAGGAGATGATTGGCTTCCTGGAAAATCAGACGTTGATCTTTTTGTAGAGATTGGAGACGAAAATTATTCTGTTAGAAAAGGTATGATTTCATTACCCAATTATTATCAAATAGAAAATAAATTAAGACAGGATGTTAGATCAAAAATTTTAGGAAATATTAATCAAGAAGTTGGAGGAAGGTTTAAATTTCATCTTTTAAGTGCTGGTGATGTTAAGGCATATTGGAATTATGAAGAGGGAAATCGTGGTCCAATGGGTAAAAGTATGAAGTCTGGGAGATTATTATATTCATCTAACACTCTAAAACCTACTTTATTACAAAAACTTAAACTTAAACTCACGAACGTATAAATATGGCTAAACAACAACAAGACAGGTCTAAAGGAGAACAGCAGCAAAAGCAATCTGGTTCTAGAGGAAGTGATAAGATTTTAGGAGAAGTTGTTCCCGCAACTGTTCAAGAAGTTATAGGGAGGACAGGATTCAGAGGAGAAATTACTCAAATCAAATGCCTTGTCCAGGCAGGAAAAGATAAGGGCAGAAGTATGAGAAGAAATGTCAAAGGCCCCATAAAAATCGGTGATACATTAATGTTAAGAGAAACTGAAATTGAGGCAAGAAGAATCAAATCTCAGGTTACAAAAGGAGCTTACACTTAAGATGACAGCCTTTGATGATTATAAAAAATATTTTGAATTAGGAAGAGATTATATGTTACCTCAAATTGGACGGGCATCTTGGGAAGGTGTTGCTGAAGTTGTTGCTCCTGAAGGTTTAAGTGGGATTAGTTTATCTGGACTTGTTGCGGGCGCGGAATCTGTTTTGCGTGAGAAAGGATTTAGATTATTTAACAAAACAAGTAATGGCTCTGTTTTTAACTATCATAATTTAGGAGTTCAAAATGCCTAAATGTATATTTTGTGGGAAAGAATATGGTTTTCACGAAGGTGTAACTCTTGTAAAAAATGATGGAACAATCAATTACATATGTTCTTCAAAATGCAGGAAAAATCTGCTTATGAAAAGAAGAAAAGTTAGATGGGTGCATAAAACTGCGGAAGACAAAATTTCTAAGAAAAAGTGATTCTTAGTTCTGAAATAGATTAAAATTAAAAACAAAAGAAAAAATTTTAGAGTTATTTGAAGCTTTTTTTTATTCCTACAACTCCGATTATAACAATTGCTATTGCTATTACCCATGCTAAAATTCCTTCACTAACATTTCCAAGAACTGTAACTCCCAGTAATGGTAATAATAACAAAATTCCAACAAGAGTTGTTAATACAGCATATACTTTACTTTGCATTTTTTACCTCCAAAAATTTTAAGGGATTATTCTTTAAATAACTTACTAAGTTTCTAAGAAAAAGTGATTTTCTTTATAGATAACTAACACTTGCTTTGAGTGATAAAACATCTTTATATATTTGTTATCTAATATGTTCTTACTTATTTTAAAATGGCATTACAAACAATCACATCAAATAAAAAAACTCTCAAAAAGGTTAGTTTGGCGGGGGTTGTTGAGTCAATTGAGGTTGATGGAACTTTGTGTGGGAATAGGGGTAGAGATGGGGAAAGATATCTTGTAAGAATTAATGGCGCTGATGTTCATCTAACTGGGAAGTCATTCAAATACTTTACAAAATTAGCTTGGTTTCGTAAACATAAGAAGGATGGGTGGATATATAGAGAAGATATAGAAATGGGGTATAATCAGGCTAGGTATCTGTATCGGATGAAAGGAGAGTTAGCTAGCACTATAGGTGATTCTTGGCTTGTTACTGAGAATAATCGGCTAGGATATTATCGGCTTTTAGCAAAACCAAAAATCATTACAATCAACATGGAAAATATAGCAAATCACGATGATTTTGACGTGAGAAATCTTTTAATTTCGCAATCATAATGCATAAAAAGCTAATTTCTCTCATTTTTGAATATAAAAGACTTGATTAGAGGTTAAAATGATTAGAAAATTATTTGTTATGCTAGTTTTTTTTGTAGTTTTTTTAGGAATAGCCAGCGCTTTGAACGAAATTTATGTTTCTCCTGCCTCTTTAAATATCAATCAAGGACAAAGTTTCTCAATTGATATTAATGGAATTGCCTTGGCTAACACTAGTGATGTGTTTGGGGTTCAGTTTGATTTAATTTATAATCAGAATGTAATTAGTATCCTTTCTGTTTCTAAAGAGGGCTTTTTGGGCAATGGCAGCACGACTTTTTTTGATTATAAGCCTTTTTCAGGAGGAATTACTATTTACAATGTGAGAAACACAACAACTGGAATTTATGGAAGTGGAACTTTTGCAACTATAGATTTTAATGCAGTTGGTTCTGGTAACTCCACAATAAATTTATCAAATGTTATATGGGTTAATTCTATAATAACCAATGACAGTGCGGAGACAATCAGTGTTGGCATTACTAACGGAAGTGTTAGTATAAATTCAACTTTTTTTTGTGGGAACGGAATTGTTGAGGGAATAGAGCAGTGTGATGGAATTAATTTGAGCAGTCAAACTTGCACTACTATTTCTGGAGGATTTACGGGAGGAAGTTTAAGCTGTATGGGAAGTTGTGTTTTTGACACGTTTGCTTGCACAACAGGAAGTTCATCTTCAGGTTCATCTGGTGGCGGTGGCGGAGGAGGAGGCGGGTCGAGTGGAACTCCAAGTGTTGTTAACAACACAAATCAAACTTCTGTGGGTAGTGGAAACACAAATCTTCCTCAAGGAGATAATGCACAAGCACCCGCTAATGGGGATGAAGGAGTTGCAGGGATTTCCGATACAAGCGGAGATGAAGTGAACAAAGGATTTTTAGCTTTAACGGGAAATATTATTGGAAGAGGGGCTATAGCCGTAGTTCAATCTTGGGCTTTCTACTTTATTTTATTTGTCTCAATTATTTTTGTCACAGTTTTATTAATAAGAAGGCAGAGGAAAAAGAGGGGGTTACACAGGTTATTAAATCACAGGCACTTTGGTTATTAGGGGAAAGAATATCAGCCAGTTAGATTGGGCTAATTACGCCCATATTAATCAAAATGTGGATGGAAGAATTGATTTTAATGACACAATAATCATTATAAGCAATCTATAACAATAACCTTAATAAATACTAATCTGCGCTATATATAGTATACAAAAGAGGAAAACTATGAAGAGGGAAACAACAAATTTTATTATTTTTTATATTTTTTTATTAGCAATAATCTCTTTTGTTTCTGCAAATACTGTTTCTGTAGTTCCTCCCGCAACAAATGTTAATGTTGAAAACAGTTTTATTGTAAACGTTTCTGCAAATACTTCAACAAGCAATCTTTTTTCTATTCAGTTTGATTTAAATTATAATTCAAGTGTCTTAATTTTAAACTCTGTTTCTGAGGGAAGTTTTTTAAAAAGTGACGGCGCAACAACCATTTTTAATTATACTTCCATTGGAGGAGGATTGGCTAGAGGTGTTTATGGTGTGAGAAATAAAACTTTTTTAGATGCTAGTCCAGGAATTAATGGAAATGGTAGCATTGCTGTTTTGAGTTTTACAGCAATTGCATCGGGAAATTCTGGGTTAAACTTAAGCAATGTAATCTGGGTTAATTCAAGCATTTTGAATGATTCTGTTGCAAATGTTGTCTCAGCAATAAACAATGGAAGTGTTGTTGTTAACACTCCTCTTCAATGCCAACTGACAAATGCAAATTGGAGCACAAATTCAGCAATAGAGAACCAAACAGTCACTTTAACTGTCCAGGGAACAAATTGTGATGGACAAAGCATTAATTTTACAGTTTGGGAATATGACGGAGGTTCTGAAAGAATTATTGGAGGTGCTGATGATTCTGTTGTCCCTAATCCCTTAAATGCTGTTTTTAGTTCAGGAATTGCAACAACAACATGGAAAGCTCAATGGCAAAGTGATTGTGGTGGATTATGCAATCCTCCAGAGTATTATTTTATTTCAACTTCGACAACCAATGCATCAAAAACAATTACAAGTAATGACCCTAAGATGATAGTTGATAAACTTGTTTCACAAAATGAAATTCTTATCATTCCCAGTACACAAAACGTTAATTCTGGGAGTAGTTTCTTAGTTGAAGTTAGGGCAAGAGTTATGCCTGGAAATAATTTTAATGCTATTCAAATGGATATAAGTTATGATTCAGCAATTCTTTCTGTGAATTCTGTTACAGAGGGAAATATGTTAAATGAAAGTGGGGCAGTTTATACATTTTTTGGTTATACTTTATCTTCTGGATTAATTGATGATTTGTTTGTTGCAAGAAACACAAGCACTGGTGTAACAACAAATGAAGGAACAATTGCAATAATTAATTTCACAGCAATTAGTGGGGGAACATCTTATGTTAATATTTCAAATGCTTTATGGACTAATTCGACAGCAACAAACATAACTGTTGGTCAGTCTCCTTACATTGCAACAAATGGGAGTGTCAGCGTGAGTGGCGGTGGTGGAGACACAACTCCTCCAATTGTATCTAATGGATTGCCTCAATCAATTCTTCCTGCTGGAACAACATCAGCTCCAATTAATGTTACAACAAATGAAATAGCAACTTGCAGATGGTCTTTAACTCCTGGAGTTGCATATTCCTCAATGATAAATACTTTTGCGGGGGCAGGAACAACTTTCCACACAAGCACAAGGTCTGGTTTAAGTGATGGGGGGAGTTACACAACTTATGTCCGATGTCAAGATAGTTTTGGAAATACAAATCTTGCTGATTATTCTTTTACATTCACTGTCGGCGTTTGCATTCCGACAATAACTGTGGACAGCACTTATGATGCTAGTTATTCAAGTGCTGTGATTGATGATGGAACTATAGCTGCATTTGGAGGAAGTTCTACTACCTGGGCTTCAGCAGAAAGCACAACTCTTCCACATTGGATTGAAAAAACACTTTGCTCTCCAGCCACTTATAATAATGCCACAATATGGTGGGCTTGGAATGCTTTTCGGGCGAGATATGTGGCTTCTCAAGAGGTCTATGTGCAGTATTACAATGGGTCTGTCTGGCAGAATATAACCTCGCTTCCTTACATTGAGGACAATGTTTCAAGTTCAACAGTATCATTCTTGCCTGTAACATCTAACAGGTGGAGATTATTCCAACCAGCGAATAAAGGTTCATTCAATTATTCAAGGGTTATATGGCTTACTGAAATTGAACTGAATTATACTGGCTCAGCTTGTGGAAATGGAATCGTTGATGGAATAGAACAATGTGACAGACTTAATCTTAACGGACAAACCTGTACTACTCAAGGGTTTACTAGCGGAACTTTATCTTGTACATCTTCATGTACATTTAATACAACAACATGCACCAGCGGAGTGCCTCCTACGCTTGTAATAATTTCTCCTTTAAATGGAAGTACAACACCAAATTCTAATATTAATATCACATTTAACACTACTAACTGGAGTGTTGGAGGAAAATTGCAGGATCATATTCACTTTTATTTGAATTCTAATCCAATACCATTTATGTTTTACAACGGAATTGATAATGTGGTTGAATATAATTTTGCAGCAACATTAAATGCTAGCTGGATTAATGCTACGACGATTCAATTTAACAATCTTGCAAATGGGAATAATACTGTCAAAGGAATTTTTGCAAAGTTTGATCATTCTGAATTAACAAATTCCGAGGCTACTAAAACTATAGTTTTTAATGTTAATGCACCTCTAATTTGTATTAATACTGATGGAGATGGATATAATGCTTCATCAGCAGGATGTGGGATAGTAGATTGTAATGATAATAATGCATTAGAATTTCCAGGACAAATATGGTACAATGATCTTGATCGTGATAGATATGGAAACGGAACAAGTTTAACACAATGTCCAAGACCTTTAAATTATAATGTAAGCACAGAAATTATTGCAACAACAGGAGATTGTAACAATAATAATGCAGCCATAAATCCCGGAGCTACTGAAACATGCAATTTAGTTGATGATAATTGTAATGGATTTATTGATGAAGGTGTTACAACAAATTATTACAGGGATGCTGATGGTGACACTTATGGAAATTTAACAAATATAGTTGCTGCTTGTTCTCCACCTCTTGGCTATATTCTTAATAATGCTGATTGCAATGATATTATCGCATTGGAACATCCGGGACAAACGTGGTATTCTAACCCAGATCATGATGCTTACGGAAATACCACCTCAACTGTCCAGTGTTTAAGGCCTTTAAATTACAACGTCAGCATTGAATTGACGGGCGGCACAGCTGGAGATTGTAACAATACAAATTTTAATGTAAATCCCGGAGCAATAGAAAGCGCAGCAACTTTAACTTGTGTGGATGGCTTTGATAATAATTGTAATGGCGAAAAAGACTGGGACACTCAAAATTGGGTAGACGGAACACCTCTTGGGGGAAGTAGTGGAATGCATGGAGATAATGGTTGTGCTGTTGGTTTCCTAGATAAATACGGTTTTGGTCAAATTGAGATTGTAAGCTCTCAACCTTATTATGAAAATACTTTTATTTATATAAACTGTTACATGAATGCTGATGAAAGTGTTAACAGTGTTAATGCTTATGTCATTGATAGTTCGAAGAGATATTGCAGTTTTATTTTTGGTAGCGGATTTGGTTCAGAGGAATTTAATTGTTCAACTGGAAGTGTAGGAACAAAAATATTTGGATGTGAAGTAAATCAATCTAGATCTTATAATAGCACAGGAGATGCGACTTTAACAGCAGATATTGTTCAACTTTGCACTGATGCTGATGCAGATGGATACAACACAACAACAGGCGGAGTTTGTGGAACAACTGCAGATTGCAACGATGCCAATCCTTCGATAAATCCAGGGGTAACTGAGATATGCAATGGTATAGATGATAATTGTGATACTCAAATTGACTTAGATATAAATAATATTAGTGTTTGTTCTGTTGATAATTATTACTGTGATGGTGATTTTGACAGCTATAATAACTCAATGTCTTCTGGAAATTGTTCAATATTTGATTGTATTCCCGTAGGATGTACAAGTATTCAAGGAAATGACTGCGACGATTCGAACTTATTAATAAATCCTGGAGCAACTGAAATTTGTAATGGCGTAGATGATAATTGTGATGCTCAAATTGATGAAGGTGTTAAAAATACATACTACTTAGATAATGATTCTGACAGCTATGGTGGCTCTTCTTCATTGTTGGCATGTACAATTCCTGGAGGATATTCTAATAACAATCTTGATTGTAACGACAACGATCCAGCCATTCACCCTGAGGCAACAGAAATTTGTAGAGATGGAATAGACCAAGATTGCAGTGGAAGTGATTTGGCATGCACATCTGGTTCTTCTTGTGTTGTTACTTCTTTAAGCTGGAGCAATAATAGCGTTAGTGATGGAACAACAGTAACATTAAATGTTCAAGGAGCAAATTGCACAGGATTACCTGTTACTTTTAGTGTTTTTGAATATGATGGATTTCCTGATGAGTTAGTTGGAGGTTTAGATGATTCTGTTAATTCAAATCCTCTTCCCACAATATTTAGCCCTGCAGGAACAGCAATTACCAGCTGGACTGCGGAGTGGCAAGATGATGGACTTTTGGGCTTGGGTGGGGATCCTGAATATTATTTTATCCTGAATATTAATGGAACAATTTATGATATCGGAAAAACTTCTGGGCAATTATTGAATGTTAATCTGAATCAATTAAATTATCAAACCATTAACGTTCCTTTACAGGTGGGAAAGAATTCATTCAGCTTGCCGGTGATTCCAAATGATTTGAGCATTACGTCAGTATTCAATTCTACTTTGCAGTCTCAAGCAGACAGAATCTATACTTACAATAGGTCGTTTGAAATATATTATTTTGATGGAATAAGGCCAAGCAATCTAAACACTTTGGAAATTGGAAGAGGTTATGTTCTGTTCATGAATCAGGCAGGTGTTTTAGTAATAAATGGAACTAAGAGGCTTTCTGATTTAAGCAGCAGACCAACAATACAATTAACCCCTGGCTGGAATATGATAGGAACTTTCTCCAATGATTATGATGCCAAGACAATTTTGGGAAATCAAAATGTAAATTATAGTGCTATTTATGCTTATGATATTTCAACTAGCCGATTCATACCAATAAGCGATACAGATTTACTGAAAGGGGAAAAGAGTTATTGGGTTTATGTTGAACAGCCGGCTTCATTCGTGCCTTTGACAGGATTTATACTCCAAAATGGTTAATAGAAAAGATTTAATGATTGGAATAATTATTCTAGCAACGCTGATATTCCTGAAATTTTTGATAGCACAGCCCCCAACATATCATCAGTTTTATGGTTATGTTCTTGATGTTAATGGGACTCCTATAACGACTGGGGTTATGATAGATGCTGTTTTGAACGGGAGCATTGTTAAGACGGAATTTAGCGACGCAAGTGGGAAATATGGCCATAATCCTTTGTACTTTGTTGAGAACGGAAAAACTGGCGATGAAATAAAATTTTATTTGGACAGCTATTTCGCAACAAACTATAATTTTGTTGAGGAAGGAATCACACAACTTAATCTTACTTACAATGTCAGCGCTCCAATAATCTGCACTGATGCGGATGAGGACGGATATAACCTCACAGGTGGGGCTTGTGGTTTGTCAGACTGTAATGATGCTAATTATGTTATTCATCCAGGAGCAACTGAAGTTTGTGATGGTGTATATGACGATAACTGTAATGGGCAGATTGATGAGGGGTGTGGCGGAGGTTCTTTACCTGGCGGAGGAGGCGGAGGTGGGTCAAGTGGAGGAACGTTCACACTGAATGAAACAAGTATTTCTATAGCCCTAAAGCAAGGGGAAATGAAACAAGTAATATTTAAGATAACTGATGCTGGAATTGGAGGTAACAATGTGAAAGTATCTTCAGCTGACATTGATATGGTTTCTGCCACGGGTGCAACTCTTCCTAAAGGTGGTTCTGTTTCTGTTGTTGTTAATATAAATGTTCCATTAGACAAAATTCCTAATCTTTACATTGGGCATATTGACATTCTTATAGGAAGTGCTAAAAAGCAAATAATCTTGAATGTAGAGGTTGAATCAAATTCAAATATTTTTGATGTTTTCTTGAACATTCCAAATAATTTAAAAGTTGCACCTGGACAAAGTTTTGATGCTAATTTAACTCTTACAAGGCTGACAGAGACCCCAACCAATAATGTTACTTTGAATTTCATCATTAAAGATGAAAGTGGAAAGACAATTTATTCACAGTCGGATATTGTTAATGTGCCAGGTTTTGCAGAGTTTACAAAAACAATGACCTTGCCTTCTGATGCTCAAGATGGAAATTATATACTTTATGCGCAGGCAGACTACGATGGGAAAATTGCCAGTGCAAGCAAGGGATTTGTTATTGGGGGCGGAATATTCTCAGGCCAGTTTAATGCTGGTACTTTATGGTGGATTTTATTTTTGGGATTGATAGTTTCTATCTTAATTATTGTTATTATAATTTATATTGTTAGGGCTAAAGAAAGAAAGATGATTTGATAATTATACTTTCCGGACGTCATCAAAACTAACGTTTTCTAGATATTTGTTTTTCATATAATCTGGTAGAGAATTGCTGAAAACTAATTCATTCACCATATCTTTTAGTGTTATTAATTCGCGAGCGTATCTTCCGTCTTCCAGATAAGTTACTGCACTTCTTAATTTTCCTGTGACTTCTCTTGAATTATTAAAATCAAAGGGAAGAGGGGGATGATTCCAATATTCACCAGATTTTGCCATTTTTTCTATTATGGACAAGTCACTATCATCTTCTAATTCCAGAGCTTTTATTGGAATATTACAAAGCATTGCTGCAACTGCACGATGATTTCCATCAATCAAGTAGAATGCATCTTTTATTTGGCTTACAGATTCAAAATACTTTCTGCAAATTTCCATATTTCCAGCACGTTTTAGCATAAAATTTCTGTCTGATAATGAAGGTCTGGCAATTAAAACAGGAGGTATATCTTTTTCATGACCTTTTGCCATAACTCCAAAATAAATTTTTAGAACTTCTTCATTGCCCATTTCATTGTCTGGTGGAATTATTTGTTCTGGTTTTAAAATTAGGGATTTCATATTATTATTTTACACAGCCTCTTCATATTTTAATTGACTCTCAAGGCCAGCTTCTTTTACTGCAAGTTCGAAGCCCTTTCTATTACAATAACTTATCATTTTCCTTTCTTTAAAACGATTTGGAACGTTTCCTTCATTTTTTAATACCTCTCTTGTTCTCTGATATGTTTTCATGGTTTCAACGCCTAATAATGTAAATGTCAATAAAAACTGCCCAGCAATCAAGGACATTGCTGAAGGTGCTACTATGTTTTTGTTATCATTAAAATAAAATGCGCTTGCAGCTCCCCCAATACCTAAAATATACCCTGCTAGAGTTGCCTTATTAGCCAATACACTTTTAACATAATCAAATCGTCTTTTTTCCATGATTATTTAATCACACTCTTTCTCTATTTGTTCCTGTGATCTTGGATCCTGCCAGTTTGGAGAAAATTGAGCAAATGCTCCCTGAATTGGTGTTATTGAAACTGTTTGTTTGTTCTTGCATGCTACAACAACATCCTGACAGAAGTTTCCTTCTGTGCAGACAGCTTTAGTGAAAGAATATTCAGTAGCCTGTGGTGCTTTGGCTTGAGGCTCAGGCTGTGTTGCTAGTATAAGGCCTAATGTGGCTATTGCTAGCAAGATTACTGCTAAAACTGAAAGCAAAATTATTATTGTTTTTTTATGTGTCATGTTAAGCAAAATATTCTAAAAAAGTGTCTAGAGTTATGTTTGTTTTTTCTCCGTCACTTAAGTTATTTAATTTAAATTTTTGTTCTCTTTTTGGTTTTGGTGAAATGTTTGATCTGTCTAAATGAAACCCAATTTTTCCATCAACAACATAAATGTCTGATTCGTTCACGGTACAAACATATGTTTTTGAAGTAAATGAATATTTACCTCCATCTTTATTGCATAGAATGGCTCTTACTGGTATCGGATCACTTACTAAACCATTGTACCAAAAACTTTTTAACTTATAAAGTGCCTTGTTTAATTCGTCTCTTGTGATTCTTCCAGTATTAACAATTAAGCTTGCTGCATATCCTGGTTGCAAGTTTCTCAAGTCATCTAAATTTTTTATTTTGATTGTCTCTGCCATGTTAAATTACCTTATTTTAGTATGATTTATATACCCATCGCTTATATTTAAACCTTTCTATTGTTGTCATTAAGTAGTGGTGTATAAATTTAATAAATGGGGTTTTTTCTTTAGTTTCGAGGCGAAACTTCTCCATTTTATCGACGGAAAATAGTGTTTTTAAGCCAGAAAAGTTTATAAAGTAAATTGGCTTGATTTTGTTATAAATTAGCTAAATTTTAAGCAAAAATTACACTCTAAAACTATGGTTTTTAGCTGTAAGTATAGAGCTTTAAAATAGCAAAAAAATATTAAAATGGGCGAAAAAACGGATTATAAAGCGGAAGACATTAAGGTTTTAGAAGGATTGGAAGGAGTAAGAAAAAGGCCTGCAATGTATATAGGCGGCACTGGAAAAGATGGATTGCATCATTTAGTCTATGAGGTTGTTGATAATTCTGTTGATGAGGCTTTAGCGGGATATTGCAAGGTAATTGATGTTACAATAAATAAAAACGGCTCTGTAACTGTTGTAGATGATGGAAGAGGTATTCCTGTTGAACCACATCCAGTTTACAAAATGCCTGCTGTTCAAGTGGCTTTGACAAAACTTCATGCAGGAGGTAAGTTTGACAAAAAATCTTACGTAATTTCAGGAGGTTTGCATGGAGTTGGAGTCAGTGTTGTAAATGCCTTATCAAAAAAACTTATTATTGAGATAAAGAGAAACGGAAAAATTTACCAGCAAGAGTATTCTAGGGGAGACGCAAAATCAAAGCTTGAGGTAACTGGGAAATGTGATGAGGATAAAACAGGAACAACTGTAACATTCTGGCCTGATCCTGAAATTTTTTCAACACTTGAATTTGACTACAAAGTTTTGGAAACGAGATTTAAAGAAATTGCCTTTTTGAATGCCGGGTTAAAGATTAATTTAGAGGATGAGGAAAAAGGAAAGAAAGAAGAGTTCTACGCTGCCGGAGGAATCATTGAATTTGTGAAATGGATAAACAAGTCTAAAGAAGCGTTGCATAAACCAATTTATTTTAAGAGAGAGACTAAAGATGCATCTATTGAAGTGGGAATACAATACAATATTGGTTATCAAGACAATATTTTTGGTTTTGTGAATACTATTAATACTGTTGAAGGTGGAACTCACGTTTCTGGTTTTAAAACTGCCGTTACTAGAGTTATAAACGATTATATTAAGAAAACTGGCAATGGAAAAGAAATTGATTTATCTGGAGATGATACAAGAGAAGGATTGACGGCAATAATCAGTTTGAAAATGGCAAATCCTCAGTTTGAGGGGCAAACAAAAACAAAACTTGGAAATTCTGAAATGAAAGGGACAGTTGATTCAATCGTTACTGCTGCCCTGGCTGAATTTTTTGAGGAAAATCCTCCTATTGCAAAGAAAATTGTTGCAAAAGTTTTGGAATCTGCAAAGGCAAGAATTGCTGCAAAAAAAGCGCGAGATTTAGTAAGAAGAAAGAGCGCTTTTTCTCTTGGTGGTTTACCTGGAAAATTATCTGACTGTTCCAATAAAAAGGCGGACGATACAGAGTTGTATATTGTTGAGGGGGAGAGTGCTGGTGGAAGCGCTAAACAGGCAAGAAACAAAGAATTTCAGGCGATTTTACCATTGAAAGGAAAGATTTTGAATATTGAGAAAGTAAATCCATCAAAAGCTTTTTCAAGCGAAGAGATTGCAAACATGATAACTGTAATTGGAACAGGAGTTGGAGAGCAGTTTGATGCTACAAAACTTAGATACAGTAAAGTTATAATAATGACAGATGCAGATGTTGATGGTGAGCACATTAAAACATTGTTATTGACTTTTTTCTTTAGATTTATGCCCCAAGTAATTGATAATGGAAATGTCTTTGTTGCAATGCCTCCGTTATTTAGAGTCAGGAAAAAAACAGATCATTATGTCTATTCTGAAAAGGAACTTAAAGATATCACATCTGAAATGGCTAATGCTAATGTTACAAGGTTTAAGGGACTTGGAGAAATGAGCTCTGAACAGCTTTGGGATACAACTATGAATCCAAAGACTAGAAAAATAAAAAGAATTTATGTTGAGGATGCAATTGAAGCTGATAGGGTTTTCAGCATGTTGATGGGTGATAATGTGCAGGCAAGAAGAGAATTCATCCAGGAAAATGCGAAGGAGGCGAACCTTGATATTTAGAAAATGGTTTACTCCATAATATTTAAACAAGTTGAACATAAGGAGGCTAACTTAGATATATGATCAAAATGTTAAACATTGACGAACAAGTAAGTGTGAAAAGAACTGAATGGAAAAATATAGCTAGCTTAATTATTGGATCAAGCAAATACGTTGGTAGAGAAAGAAGAGAGCATGAAGAAAAAATAAAACAAGCGAGGAGAGATTATTATTTAAAATACCATGAGTTTTTTGATTTATCAAAAAGACCGGGAGAAATAGCGACATAATTAAAATGGCAAAAAAAAGCAAATTACAAACACCTGACTGGATTCTTAAGGGGGGAAAAGCCCCTTCAAAGAAGAAGACCAGCTCAAAGACATTTAAGATAAAGGTTTGTCCAAAATGCGGAAGTGAGAGAGTTTCTGTCGTTCTTAATGGTGAAGAAGGAAGCGACGAAGATGAACTTCTTGCTACTTCGTCCAAGCGTGGCCAAAGTAAAGGAACTGGCGAATGGGAATGCAAAAAATGTGGGTGGATAGGAAGAGATGTAAAGGAAAAGGAACTTTCAGAAGATGAATTTTTGGAATTAATGGAGAAGAAGGGAGCGAATAAAATTTAAAATGAAAAACATAACTAAGAGATTAAACTACGAATTTATTGAACCAAAAGGAACTTTTGATAATCCTAGATTTAAAGAATTTCGAGATACTGTATTATTTGTATTAAGACCATTGATATTTTCAGGGGCATTTGGCATTGGTCTTTGTAGCTTAGTGAACGGGGGTTATGCATATGATTTATTACATTCTGGAAAATCTGGACAAGAAACTAAAGAAAAAATAAAGAGTTTTTATAGTGCACAACCAGGAGGAAAACTTTGGTACTATCTTGGTAAGCCTGGTGAAGAATTAGTATATCTTATTCATGGAGAAAATAAAAAATGAAAAAACTGAAATCAAAATTTCGTAAAAGTCATTTTTTGACGGGAGATGAAAATGCCTAAAGAAGAAGACGAAGAAGATGAGCTAGAGGAAGAAACAGAAGAGGAAGATAAAAAAGAAAAGAAAGAAAATAATGAGCCTGAAAAGATAAAAGGAATTATAAACACGGAAATTTCTGCTGAGATGAAAAAATCTTATCTTGATTATGCTATGTCAGTCATTGTTTCTAGGGCTATTCCTGCAATTGAAGATGGTTTGAAACCTGTCCAGAGAAGAATTCTTTATGCTATGAATCAGATGGGTGTCAAGCCTGGAACTCAGACAAAGAAATCTGCAAGAATTGTCGGAGATGTCATTGGTAAATTCCACCCTCATGGTGACAGCGCCGTTTATGATGCAATGGTAAGAATGGCACAGGATTTTTCATTGAGATACCCTTTGGTTTATGGTCAGGGAAATTTTGGCAGTCTTGATGGAGATCCTCCTGCAGCATACAGATATACTGAAGCAAGATTAATGCCCATAGCTATGGAACTTTTGCAGGATATTGATAAAGAAACTGTGAAGTTTGTTCCTAATTATGATAATTCTATGAAGGAGCCTGAGCTTTTGCCAGGGAAACTTCCAGCTTTGATGATTAATGGTGCGACAGGAATTGCTGTTGGAATGGCTACAAATATTCCTCCGCATAATATTACTGAGGTTTGTGACGCGATTAATACATATATAAAAAATCCTAGTATAACCATTGAGAAACTTTGTGAAATTGTTACTGGGCCTGATTTTCCAACAGGTGGTTTAATACAAGGAGATATGTTGGAGTTGTACAAAACAGGAAGAGGGAAAATTATTGTCAGGGGAAAAACAAATACAGAGAATTATAGAGGAAAGGATGTAATTGTTATAACAGAGATTCCTTACATGTTAAATAAAAGTTTGCTAGTTACTCAAATAGCCGGACTTGTACAGGATAAAAAACTTAAAGACATTTCTGATTTGAGAGATGAATCTTCTAAGGGAAAAATAAGAATTGTTCTTGAATTAAGGAAAGGAGCAAGTTCAAAATTTGTTATTAACTCTCTGTACAAATACACAAGGCTTCAGGATTCTTTTAACGTTAATTTTTTGGCTTTAGTCAAAGGACAGCCTAAAGTTTTGAATATTCTTGATGTCATGAGAGAGTATGTCAACTACAGAAAATTAATTGTGACCAACAGATGTAAGTTTGAGTTGAAAGTTGCTAAAGAGAGACAGGAAATTGTTGAGGGACTTTTGATTGCTCTGAAAAATCTTGACGCTGTTATTGCAACTATCAAGGCTTCGAGAGCTGTGCAAGACGCATGTGATGCATTGATGAGCAAATTTAAATTAACAAAAAAACAAGCACAAGCTGTTTTAGAAACAAAGTTACAACAGCTTACTTCTATGGAAAGAGAGAAACTTAACAAAGAGGCTGAAGAGTTGAAGGAAACAATAAAAGAGTTGGAAAAAATCCTTGGAGATGTCAATGAAATTTTGAAAATTATTTCTAAGGAAGTTTCTGAAATAAAAAATAAATATAATGATAAAAGAAAATCGGTCGTTTTACAAAGAATCAGCGAGATTTCAGAGAAAGATTTAGTTCAGCAGAAAGAAGTTGTTGTTACGATTACTGATAAAGGATATTGTAAGAGAATGGACACAAAATCTTATAGAGAGCAGAAAAGAGGCGGCAAAGGAGTTATAGGGAGCAATTTGGCTACTGGAGATTTTGTGAAACAACTTATTACTTGTTCAACTCATGATTATCTGATGTTCTTTACTTCGAGAGGCAGGGTTTTGTGGTTAAAAGCTTATGATGTTCCAGAATCAGAAAAATACAGTAAAGGGAAAGCAATAGTTAATATGATCAATCTTAGTAATGAAACGATAACAAATGTAATCTCAGTTAAGAGTTTTGAAGACTCTTTGTTCATGGCAACAAAGCTGGGAATGGTCAAGAAAATATCTTTATCAAATTTTTCAAATCCAAGAGCTTCTGGAGTAAGGGCTGTTAATTTGCCTGATAATGGAAGTGATGAACTTATTGGGGTAAACGTTTTAAAGAAAGGACAAGAAATTCTTCTTGCAACTAAACAAGGAAAAGCGATAAGGTTTAATGAAAGCGAGGTCAGGGAAATGGGAAGATCAAGCTATGGTGTTACCGGAATAAGAATGGAAAAGAATGACCAAGTTGTCAGTCTTGAAGTGCTTAGTACAGAAGCCGTTTTAACAATCTCAAAAAAAGGATTTGGAAAGAGAACGGCTGTTAATGATTACAGAAAAACGGGAAGAGGTGGAAAAGGAGTCATAAATTTGAAAGTCACAGACAAAACTGGAGAGGTTGTAACAACTGTTTCTGTGAATGATAACGACGGAGTAATTATTACAACCGCTAAGGGAATTGTCATTAGGACTTCTTTAAAGAACATAAGGGTAATGGGAAGAGCTGCGCAAGGTGTGAGAATTGTAAAGCTTCAGCCTGAAGATCATGTCACTGATTTGATAAAGATATTAGATAGTGGTGAGAATGGTGATGTGGAAGAAGTTAAAGGGGATTAGTTATTTTTTCTACTAGGGTAACCCATAATTCCCATAGCCATTAAGAACATAGAAAACACAGTTAAATTGTTATTATCATTTCCCAATTCTCCATATTGTTTTACTGCTTCGGAAAATCCTTTTACAGACTTTAAACTATCTCTATATTCTTTTATTTCTGGAAAACTTTGTAATGATGGATAATTATTTATTAATTTAGTTATTTGATCCACTTCATAAACTTTATATTTCATCTCTATCTCGCTTTTTTTTGAACGCACTGTTGATACATTATAAGCTGCTGAGGCTCCAAATCCTCCCAAACCTAAAGCCATTGCCCCAATCGCGAGTTTTTTTGCTAAGTTTTTCATCTTATCTTCTCCCAACAACCATTATCATTATCAATAGAACAATTATCATTGCAACTAAAATCCCGAAAAGAACATACATCCAATTGAATTCTACTGTGGAAGCTGTTGGTTTTGCAGTTATTGTGTTTGTGGAGTTTGTTTTAGTGTCTGTATCCTTTGTTGGAGTTGTAGTTGCTTTATTGCTTAAAGTTGTTATAACATTATTTGTGTCAGTGTTTGTTGAACTTGACTCTTTGTCTATATCAAAATCTCTTATGCTTGAAAATCCTTCATTTCCTTTTGTGTCTTTACAGCTTATTTTCCAGTCGTGGCTTCCTCTGTCTACATCAATGCTGAATGAGTTTGTTATATTTCTTTCAACAGAATTGTCAGTTTCCTCAACATATCCATCAACTATCAATTTACAGCTTGCTATATTGCTTTCATCAGTCACTTGATATCTAAAGTTTATAGTCTTGAATGATTTTGAAGTTGTGAAATCACTATTATCGCTAGGAGACACAAGCTTTATTTCAGGGGCTTTTGCATCTTTAAAATATCCTAAATCAATCAATTTTTGTATAAGTGCGGTTATATCAGAGATATCTAAGTTATTGTCATTGTCCATGTCAGCTATTTCATAGTCTATAGCATTTGGTAAAGGATTTAGGCTTTCATATAAATGATCAATTAAAATATTAAGGTCTTCAGGAGTTACTTTCCCATCTTTATTTAAGTCTCCTTTGATGTATGTTTGGACAGAAGTTGTTGCTTCAGTCTGAGTGGTTGCTTCACTTGAATCAGAACTATTCCCTATCGGTGCTTCTGCTGAGACTAAGAACATGCCTGCTATTAAAATAAAAACTGCGAAGATTGCTAATGTTTTTTGTGACATTTTCAGTAAACTAGAAATAGATTCTCTCTTTTTAAAGCTTTCCTTTGTTGTTACTTTAAAATAACACTGGGTAAGGTAATATGCACTCACTCCGTTCGCTGATTGGTGTTGCTCAATGCCAGACTTCGTCAAGGCATTTCACTAAAAAATTAATATAATGCTAACGAATTTTTATTAATATTAAATTAATCTTGAACGAAGTGAATAATTTTCATGGGGTAAAAAGCGAGCGCTTTAGCGCGAGCGTATCAAACTTACCTCTCATTCACTTTTTCTTCCTTGACATATTTTAGAAGAGTCGGATATTTTTTCAAATCATCTTTTGGTTTTTGCAATGAATCTGGAGAATTCCCCCACACAGGGCAGATGCTTTTGTATTCACACCAATCACAGAGTTTTGACTTATTTGCAGGAAATTCTTTTGTCGCTTCTATTTTGTTTATTAATTCTATAGTTTCTTTCTTCAGTTTTTCAAGTTCGGCATTGCTTTTTTTAATATGGAATCTTTTATTATGCGCAAGAAAATGCCATGTCAGTCTTATTTCTTTATCATTTCCATAAAGATTTTTTATTGCTATTGAATAAAGCGCCAGCTGTCTGTCTTTGTTTAGTTTTTCTTCAGAAGGAGGAAAGTTCGCTGTTTTATAATCATGAATTTCATATTCTTTTGTTTTTAAATTGTAAGAAAGCCTGTCTATAAACCCCTGGACTTTGTAGTTTCCGCTTCCGTCTAAGTCTATTAATATCTTTTTTTCAATCTCTAATGTGTTGTCATCAAAGGGCTTATGTTCTGTGTAATAGACTAGGATAAACTCTACTCCTTTGTTAAAATAGTCACGATGTGACAAGTTTCCCTGAGTTATGAGGTCTTTTGAGTAATCTTTTTCCCACTCCTGTGAATAAAACACTATCACTTCGTCCAAGGAAGGTATATGGCTTTCCTTTACTTGTGTATAGAGCCACTCTAAAGTTGAATGGACAACACTTCCTAAATGTGCTTCAATGCTTTTTTCAATTTTAGGAATTATTTTGTCTATATACCTGAATTTGAATTTTAAGTTGCATTGTTCAAATGTTGTTAGTCTAGAATATGAATATATTTTTTCTTCTTTTTCTACCATTTAGAGTAAATATATTATGTCTATTTAAGTTTTTGGAGAGAATCTTGTTCACTTTGTCAGAAATTAATTTAGTAAAATAAGAATAGAAAATTAACAGGTATTAACCCATTTCCATTGTTCTTTGTCAAAGTATCTGCAATTTCCATTTAATGATGCGTCGGGTACACATGCTCCATTAACACAGCCGTACTTACATGTTACTGCTGGCTCAGAAGCTATGAACTGTCCGTCACAGTAGTATTCTTTTAGGAAACAATTGCTTCCTGCACATTTTTCTTTTTTGCTGTTCATGTCGTCTTCATAACAAAAGTCTTGGAACCATATCTGTGTTTTTTGTTGATTTAATCCTTCACCACTTCCCATTGAGAAATAATTTTTACCTAGGTCTGAATCAGAGCAGTAAGATTTGTCTGTGACATCAAGTATAGGTTGACCTATGAAATGTCCAGCTCTAAATATTGTTGCTAATAAACTTAGAATTTTCTTGAGGAATGCTAAAAATCCTGTTTCTTGTTTTTGTGTCGCTCCTGATTTTGCACCACTCCCCGAAACTCCAGATGTTCCCTGTTGTGATTGTTCTTCTGCAGTTATACTGCCTCCAGCTCCTTCTCCATTAGACTGGCTGTTTGCCGCATTGATTGCTGCTGCTTGTGCAGCTGAGACACAACTTGTTTCGTCTGTTTGTCCGTCACAATTATTATCTAAACCATCTGTACAAACTTCTTCTCCTGGTATGTTTGCGTCTTTACATTCTCCCCAAGTCCCGTCTTGGCAGTATTTTATCCCTTTCCAGCATATACCAATGTTTGATCCGCATACATCTGCAGTCCCAGAAGTGCATGAGTCTTGGTTACAATTATTTTCTTGTCCAGTAATTTGACAAGAATTCCATACTCCCCCCGTACATTTTTGCTGCCCCATATCACAAGAGTTTCCAGATTCAGGTGTACAATCCTTCACAGAATTTGCTGCGCAACTGCTTCCCTCGTCTATTGATCCGTCACAATTATCATCTATATTATTATTAGGTGTTTCTGTTGTTCCGCATGTTATTAATTCTGCTTCCTCACAAGACTGAAAATTGTACACTCCATTTATACATTGAGAGACGACAGTATCTTTTTTCTTTCCTGTAGCAGAGTCTATGCAGTTCAAATCTTGTACAAGACCTAAATCCGGTTGTCCTTTACAGCTATTATCAATTCCATCACAGATTTCAGTTGCTTCTGGATGTGTTGAAGATACAGTGTCGTTGCAGTCATTACCTCCAAGACAGGTTTGACCATTGCAAATATTTCCGCAAGCTGTTGGATTAACTTCTTTAGCATATTTATCATTGTCTATATCTGTACAGGTGCTTTGAGTACTATTAATTACACACAATCCATTCTGGCATGTTTTTCCTGTTGCACATGCTTGCCCATCGCAAATTGGATCATCACAACTTTGTATTGCGGATGATTGCGTTGAAGGATAACCATCACAATTTTCATCTAAAGTGTTACTACATATTTCTGTTTTAGGGCTCACAAAGGTTGTTCCTCCACAATTACCCCAATAACCATTTACACATGTTTTGGTTCCTGGATTACATTCTCCTGTCTCTCTTCCACATGTGACTGTGGTTCCAGAAGTACATTCGCCTCCACTAGCTGGTGTACCCTCGCCTGAAGTATAACATCCTGGCTCATCAGTTTCACCATCACAATCGTTATCAACCTTATCTCCACAAGTTTCTGCTGTAGGATAAACTGCTCCAGAACATGTTGTGCTATAAATTCCTCCAGAGCATGTTGTTGTTCCTAACTTACACTGGCCAACATTTCCTTCTGGTGGACCACATGTTTTTGTTGTTCCATCTGTGCAACCACATCTTCCCGCATTGCACGGAACACCATAAACAGTTTGACAATTTGCAGATGTTGTTGGTGGTGCGCCAGCATCAGTTGGGTTTCCTACTGATGCTCCAGTAATAGAAGGTGTTAAAGGTAAGAAAGAGACAAGACCCCCTCCCCCAGGATCTCCTCCTGCAGTAACATCACAAATGAAATCATAATTAGTATTTCCATCACAATAATCATTATAGGTCACGCCATCTTTTGTCACGCTGCCTGCAATCAGATAGTTTGTTCCGTCAGTGTCTGTGCAGACTCCTCCGTTTACTACCTGGCCTGTTGTCGGGAATCCTGGAATAGGAAATCCGCCGAATATGTTTCTTATAATGTCTTCAATAATTCCTGCAGATGCAAGTGAAGTAAATAGAATTAATATCACAGATAAAGAAATAAGTAATTTAACCTCTTTTTTCATGGGAGTATTACAAAAATATAATATATAAATATTGCTGTTTGAGTACATTGTAACGTAAGCGGGAGTTGTCTGACTCAAAAAAATTATTTCTTCTTTCTAGCCGGTTTATCCCAATAAGCAGATTTACAATTTGGGCATAAGGTAGGGTATTCTTTTTTTCTTGGTATCCACTCATGATTACACCTTTCACATTTATATCCCTTAACTTCTATTTTTATTTCTGCCATACATAAATATAGAGATTTATTCTTTATAAAACTTACTTTTCAAAGTAATAACTATATAGTTAATAATTAACTAACGAAACATTTATATAGTTTAACTTACTTATATAATTAGTAATTAGTTAAGTAAATATAAAGAGGGCATAAAGCCCCCTAGATTCCAAATCGGCTACCAACCAAAATGAAATCCAAAGATATAAT
>JBBSXB010000009.1:0-74414 GCA_038046005.1 Nanobdellota archaeon
AAATAACTTTGGACTTTTGCGGCTGCAACTCCAATTTTAGGTCTTTAAATAGGAAACCAGCCATTCCCCCCCCCCAGCTTAGCAGTTTCTCTTTTGATGAACCCAACAAAACAAAATCATCAACATATCTAAGATAATATTTTGCTTTTAGTCTATGTTTTACAAAATAATCAAGTTCATGAAGATAAACATTTGCAAAGAATTGTGAAGTTAAGTTCCCAAGAGGCATTCCCTTTCCAAGATAGTTAGAAGAAACATTATTTTCCAAGATTCCTTTAATAAGCAAGATAACCTTCTCATCTTTTATTTTTCTTCCTATTAATCCTAGCAAAATAGAATGATCAACTTCTTCAAAGTAGTGCTTAATGTCTGCCTTAAAACAATATCCTTTAGAGGTTAAATTGTTAGTCGTTTTTCTTTGAAATTTTTCAAATCTTTTTATCGCAAACAGAGTTCCTTTGCTCTTTCTGTTTGCGCAAGAATCATAAATAAATATTTTTTCGTAAATCGGCTCTAAAACTCTGACTTAAGCATGATGAACAATCCGGTCTCTAAAATCTGATTTAGAAATTTTCCTTGTTTTCGGATCTCTTAATATAAAATTAACCAAAGGTTTTGGTTTATAAGTTTGATTCTTTAGCTCATTATAAAGAAGTTTTAAATTAGTTCCTAAATTCTTTTCAAATTCAAGGATATAATATTTTTTGGTTTTTCCTTTTCTTGCACTCTTGTATGCAAGAATCAGATTCTTCATAGAATAAATTTCAGGATAAATATTGCTAGTTTCCATATTAATATGAGTCCTGAAAGACAGACTATTCCGAGATTAGAATCCCTGTTGGAAGGATTCATGTTGCAGTTAAGGTTAGCCCTATCGTCGTTGGCGTTGAACCTAGCAACTTCTAGTCAATTTGCTAATTAGGAAAACATTAAGTTTTCGTCACCGAAGCCACACACATGCAACTTCTGTATTTTATGGCTTAAAATAAATCTAAATTATGCGCTGACAAATTGGCGTGTAGTCCACCTCTGCATCTCTTGCTGAAGGAGAAACAGATTTCAGGACAAAATGTAAAGTAAATTCTTCTTTAAAAAAATTTCGCGTCTTGAGAAACATTGTTGGCCAGCAAAAATTAAGCTTTCTTAACAGCACGTACCCCGAGACTAGAATCCCTGTCGGAAGGACTCAAGCTGCAGCTAAGGTAAGCCCTACCGTCGCTGGCGCCGAACCTAGCAACTGAATTATTATCACTTCTCGGATACCAGTAATATAAATCGCCTTTAGCAACATTTTCTGTTGGAAGCCCTTGACTTGTGTGATTAGAGTTTAAAAAATCGTCTAGAGAAATTCCAGGAGTTCTGTCTTTCACCAGAGTATTCACAACTAAAGGTTCTGAATTTCGAAAGCTTAGTTCTCCTTTTGAGTCTAAGACATGATTATAATGAATGTATAAATCTTTTTTTCCTTTCTTAAAATCAGCGTCAAGCCATTCAGCCCTCCAAGGACTTCTTACCTCAGTTATATCATTATAAATAGATTGATATTCTGCATTGCCTGAAGCTTTAAGATATTGTAAGAATTCAACAAATTCTGGAATTGTGGGCATGTTCAACCCTTCAGATTGGAGTGCTTTGTGAGAGTCAAACCAATTCTTCCCTAAATGAGTTCTTTGCTTTGCAACATGAATTCCTGATGGAAGCCTAACGAATCCGCTTAAGTCAGAGTTTGAAGGTTTGCTTTCTAAATCAGGTCTCATTTTATATTTTAAGCCAAGCTGATTATAAGCTTTCAAATCTCCATCACTTACTTCTATAATTGGTGCCATGATTTTCCTTAGAAATTAGTATTTATAAATCTTTCTATTGTAGTTACTTAGTAAAAGTAACAGAAATAACTAACCAACCCTACTTCCAGTTTCAATATCCTTCTCAGGAACAATAATAATGTTACTTTGAAGCAAAGGAATTATAAGACCGCCATTAGACAAACCAATAACAATTTTATCCCCTTTAGAAATATTTAATTTTAAGCCGGTTGTAAAATTTCTTCCACAATTGATAATAGTTTTACCTTTAGTATCTACAACTTCTCCAACCCTCAGTTCTAATTTTGCCCAATCTGAAAATTTTACTATTTCCTTCATTTTTTATAAACTCCCATTACAAACGACCTTATATTTGAAGAGACTAATTCAACAATTTCGTTGAGTTTTAAAACAAAAACAGGGTTTATATTTACTATATCTTTAAGTATTTTCTCTTTAACATTTATTCCTTTTGAAAGTAAAATTGCCTTAATTTTTGTATTTAGCTCGTATTTTTGTAATTTTCTAGATTCTTTACAAACAATTACCCCTAGCTGCAATTCAGAGTTCCTTAAAGAAGATAAAAAAACATCAATATCATTTGAGCCTATAGTTTTGTATTTAATCTGCAAACCAATATCTATTTCTCCTAAAAGATCTAATTTTAATTTTATTACGCCATCAATTCCAAAATCCCTAGTTTTCTTAGTTTTTATGATTGAAATATTAAAATAATCAAAAAAATCATAAATTATTTCTTCAAAATAAAAAGGCCTTTCCTTCTCGGTCTTTTTTTCTAGCCTCTCAGAAATAAAATTAAAAACATAATTTTTTATCTTAACTTTGTCAAAAATTATGTTTTCATCAAAGAAAATTTCGTTTTCAATTTCAGAAAAAATATTAGCCATTTTGAAAAATAACTTTCTCTCCTTGGAAAACATCGTTTTTGGATTTTAATAGAATAACCTTACCATGATCTGACGTTGAAGCAGCAAGCAACATTCCCTGGCTTTCAATTCCTTTAATTTTTCTAGGTTCAAGATTTGCAAAAACAATTATCTTTTTATTTTTCAGTTCATCTTTAGAATAATAAGGTTTTATTCCTGCACAAATAGTTCTTTTTCCAATTTCTTTTCCAACATCTAAACTAAGCTTGTAAAGTTTATCAGCACCTTCAATATCTTCAGCCTTCAAAATCTTCGCAACTCTCAAATCAAGTTTTTCCCACTCCGAAAATGAAACGTTTGTCATTACCCCTTCAATTTTTTCTTCTTTAATAACTTTTTCCTCTTTTATTTCAATTTTTTTAAATAATATCTCACTTTTCTTAACCTTAGATCCTGAGAAACATTTCTTTATTTTTTCGCTAGACTCCGGAATAAAAGGCCAAAGCAATTCAGCAATTTTTATAATAGATTCTTTCAATTCAAAAAGGACTTTTTTGTCGTTAGTTCCCCAAGGCTTTTTGTCCTGAACATATTGGTTACAGACATCAATAAATGTAAAAATCTCAGACAAAGCTTTATCAAATTCATATTTTTCCATTGACTCATTTATTTTTTTCTCATTAAGTTTTTTTATCAAAGGATTTTGAGTTTTTGTAACCCCATTTTTTTCAATTAAGCTAGAGACTCTAGAGACTAAATTTCCAAGTTTGTTTGCCAATTCATTATTGTTTCTCTCTATTAAAATCTCTTCAGAATAATCAGAGTCCTCAAAAACAGAGCATCTGAAAAGAGAATATCTAACTGCGTCTGCCCCGTATTTTTCAATCAACTCCAGTGGGTCAATGACATTTCCTAAACTCTTGCTGATTTTTTGTCCTCTAAGATTAAGATATCCATGAACAAGCAAAGTTTTTGGAAGTTTATATCCTGCAGAAATCAAAATTGCAGGCCATATTACAGAGTGAAACCAATTTATTCCTTTTCCAATAACATGCACGTCTGCTGGCCAGTTTCCACTAGCTCCGGAAATATAATTTATAAGAGCGTCAAACCAAACATAAATCTTGTATTTTTTATCAACAGGAGAATCAATTCCCCAATCCAAATTTTTTCTAGAGACACAAAGATCCCTAAGTTCTTCGTTTTTTAATCTTGATAAGATTTCATTTCTTTTTGATTCAGGAACAATATATCCTTTAACAAATTCTGTCAGTTCTTTTTTATATTTGCTCAGTTTAAAAAAATAGGCTTCTTCAGAAATCCATTCTGGTTTTTTATAATGTTCTGGGCACAACCCATTAACAAGATTTTTTCCAGTTTTGAATTCCTCACAACCAACACAGTACCAACCCTCATAAGCTCCTTTGTAGATTTCCCCTTTTTCATAGACTTTTTTAAAAATTTCTTTTGCAATTTTGGTATGTCTTTCTTCTGTTGTTCTAATAAAATCATCATTAGATATGTTCAGTTTTTTACAGAGTTCAATAAAAATTCTAGAGTTTGTGTCGACAAATTTTCTTATAGGCATTCCTTTTTCCTTCGCAACCTGGGCGTTTTTCTGAGCATTTTCATCTGTTCCAGTCAAAAACCAGGTTTTAACGTTTTTTTGTTTCTTCCATCTTATTAAAGCGTCAGCTATAACTTTTTCGAACGCATGACCTATATGGGGTCTAGCATTTACATAGTCAATTGCCGTAGTAACATAAAATTTCTTTGCCATGAAGAATCAACAAAATAAGAATATAAAAACTTAATCATCAAAAGTGCGCCATCCGGGAATTGAACCCGGTCCTAAACCTTGGGAAGGTTTCATTCTACCGATAAACTAATGACGCGTTTATTTAGGTGTGTACAAGAAACTAAAATCTTTTTTTCCAAAATGTGTCCAGCAATTTTCATATCTTTCCAAAACTGTTTTAGCACCGATAGTTCTATCCATATGAGATTTGTTTAAAACATCAAATCTTGGTCTGCGGTCTTTATCTTTCCTTATAATTAAACTGCTAAGTCTTAGATTATCAATAAACCTTATCATTTTTTCATCTCTAGGAATTGGAAATGGATTTATTCTAAACTGGACTTCTTCTCCAAGTTCTCTAACAAAACTCATCGCTTTATAAAACCCAAAAATCGCAGGAGCAGACCAAATAATAGGCTCGAATCTTCTCTTGTCATGTCCCAAACCACGATAATTTGAATCTGGGTCATTTGAAGTGTGTCCGATATTTATCCAATCAGAATATTGTTTAGGATCATCTTTCTCAAAAATTGGTAGATTAAAAAGAGTGAACTCATATTCTCTTCCTTCCTCTGATCTCGACGCCACATTAACTCTAAGATTTCTTCCATAAGGTTTTTTATCCAAAACTCTTGCTTCAAAATCTCCAACATTATTCATCTGCTTCATTTCCGCGCCAGCAGTAGACCTTATCCAGCTAATAGCTCTTGGATGATTATCACTGCCAATCCAGTATAAACCAATAGGTGGATTCTCAATGTCTAAATCAGAATGATTCAAAGCTTTTTGAGCTAAAGAATACGGCCAGATTCTATGATTTTCTAAAAACTCTTTCGTCATCTTGTTTGGAGGATATCCCCCATAAACAAAACTTCTGAGAACTTTTAAGGAATCTATTTTTTCAAAATCGTCCAAAGATTTGAATCCTTGATCTACATCTTCTCTGGAAACATCAAAATTATCTTGGAAAAGAGCAATTTGCCAATCTCGCAAATTGTTGACAGTTCTAACAGCAGATTTATAACTTGAGTCAAAACAAGAAAAAATTCCATCAGATTCTAATAATTTTACAGTTTCTTCAACAGAATTGGATCTAAGTTTGGAAGGATTAACTCCGTGAATCTCAAAAATTTCCCTAACGCTTGGCCTCCTAAAAGTTCTTTCTCTCATAAAAATCCAAAATACCAATCATTTAAATTATTTTGTATTCTCTAAAATAGTTCACTTACCAATACTCCAAAAACCTTTTAAAATGACGATACGTATTTGAATGATGTTTAACAAAGAAGAATGCAAAAATTGTAAGAACAAGTATAAAGGTAGTTATGCTTTTTGCCCACATTGCGGACATCCGACAGGAAAACCTCCTAAAGAAGAGGATTTGGGAATGTTAGGAAAAGACGACGAAATGGAAGATTTTTCACATCCTTTATTTGGAGGAATTAGTGGGAAGATGCTAAATAAAATGTTGGGAAGCGCAATGAAAATGCTTGAAAAAGAAATTCAAAAATCAATGGTTCAGGAAGCCCCTTCCAAAACAAACTTTGAGCTTTATATCAATGGAAAAAAGATTGATCCAAGAAACATTAAAGTGACAAAAACTCCAGTTTATGAAAAACCTGTGAGAACTAAAAATGTTCAGACTTATTTTGACGAAAGTTCCCAGCAAAAATTCCTAAAACTTCCAAAGAAAGAACCAACAACAAGCATAAGGAGATTAGCAAATAAAGTTGTTTACGAAATTGATATTCCGGGCGTTGAGTCAATAAAAGATATCTCAATAGTAAAGCTTGAAAACAGCATCGAGATAAAAGCTATCGCAAAAGACAAGGCATACTCAAAATTAATTCCTATAGACCTGCCCATAAAAAATTTCAAGCTTGACCACAATAAACTAGTCCTTGAGTTAAGTGTTAAGGGATAAAAACCTTTAAATAACTAAATCTTACTTTCTATAAGAATGAGGCTGTAGCTCAGCCTGGCTAGAGCACTGCTCTGATAAGGCAGGGGTCCACAGTTCAAATCTGTGCAGCCTCATTTTATGAAATTGAAAATTTCATCAGATTTGCGAGACAGCGATGGCGCTGACAATTCAAATCTCAAGAGTTTTGACTTTGACAATAATAAATCAATAACAAAGTCGGGGCTCGAGTCGTGCAGCCTCATTAAATTTTTAAACCCAAACCTTTAAAAGTCAAATTTATTCTTAATGATATGGGAAAAACAGCCGGAATAGTCCTAGGAATATTTCTTTTAGTTGTAGGAATAGTCCTATTAATATATGGATTTTCAAGTTTCTTAGGATCAACACCTAATCCAGATTCATTAAACTCTTATGGCATACAAAATAGTTTTAAATCAGCAGGAGTAGGGATATTTTCAGTGTTTTTTGGGTTTGCACTAATTGGAGCAGGAGGAGTAATAATATATCTTGTTAACATTGGAAAAATATTCAATTATATGGCAAAAGAAACAGCTCCCGCAGTTGAAACAACAAGTCACGCACTCGGTAAAGGTCTCGCTTCAGGTGTCAAAAAAGGCTTGAAAAATAAATAGTTATATTTAAAAATAAACTTTTTCTCCATAAGCCATGACAAAGGGAATGTATCACCATATTCGAGAAGCATGGAAGAAACCAGATTCAAAAACTCTGAGAGAAAGAATGGTTCAATGGAGAAAATCCGAAGCTTTTACAAGAGTTGAGAAGCCATTAAGACTAGACAGGGCCAGGGCTCTTGGTTACAAAGCCAAAAAAGGATTTGTTGTCATAAGGGTAAGGCTAAAAAGAGGGGGCCATACAAGGTCTCGTCCAAACAAAGGAAGAAGATCAAAAAGATTGCATACTCGAAAAAATCTAAAAATGAGTTATCAATGGATAGCTGAACAAAGAGTTGCACACAGTTACAAAAATTTGGAAGTTTTGAATTCTTACGAAATAGGAAAAGACGGAATCTATTATTTTTTCGAAGTGATTTGTGTTGACCCCCAGAGACCAGAAATAAAAAATGACACTGTTCTCAGTTGGATTACAAAAAAAGAAAATAAGAAAAGAGCTCTTAGAGGATTGACCGGAGCTGCACAAAAGTCAAGAGGCTTGAGAGCCCATATGGCAAAGGGAAAGTAATATCTCGGCCATAAGAATATTTTTAAACTAAATTTTATTTATCAAAAGATGTTTGCAGAATCTGAATATTCCTCTAAATCAAATAATGAAGGTACTACAACAACTTCTAATGAAACACATGAACAAAGATATGCCGAAGCACGTAGAGAATATCAAAGACAATATTATCAACTGCACAAAGAAAAAGCAAAAGAATACCAAAGACAATACAATTTAACCCATAAAAAGACAAGAAGAGGCCAGAAAGGAACAAGAAAAGCTGGAGGAAGAGAAGAAGTTTTTATAAGAGACCGGGAAGTTATCAGATCAACATATAATTTAGCAGATCTAATGAGCGCTCCTATGGGGTTAACAGACAAAATACTGCAAAAAATCATTAAGTGTGAAAGACTATTTACAATGAATTCTAAAGATGCAAGATTGTATGTAGAACAACCAAGTATTAAAGGGCTAAATCCTACCAGCAGCATCCACAGAATAATTGATAACACAAACCGTTAAAATTAAACCTTAATCTTAAATACCTTTATTTCTTGAATGTATAATGAAAAAAATTAGTGGGATAGATATTTTAACAGATGTCATTGGGCCGGCAAATACTCCACATATCTTAAACGCCCAAAAAAGAGCTGAAAAAAAATATAAATTAAAAAAAGTATCTGAATTTACACAAAGCTTTATTCTTCTCTTTTGTTGGGGAATATTTTTCTTAATTCTAGGAATATTTTCAGATTATCTACCCTCATTGGTTTCTTACTCTATTGCGGGATTAATGTTTGTTATCATAATAATTTTGTATTTAATAAAAAAACCAAAAAAGAAATAAAATAAAAAATGCACTACAAAAAGCTGGCTGAACTTTATGAAAGTCTTAATTCAACAACAAAAAGACTTGAGAAAATTACAATTTTAGCAAAGTTTCTAGAATATTTACATGAAGATGACAAAGATGTTTTATATCTTTTATTAGGAGACATTTACCCAGAATATGACGAAAGAAAAATTGGAATAAGCACACAGCTAGCAATAAAGGCAATTTCAAAGGCAACAGGATCAACTTCAGAAAAAGTAACAAATGAATGGAAGAAAATAGGTGATTTGGGAGAGGTTTCAAAAAAATTAACTGAATCTAAAAAACAATCAACTCTAGCCTCACATATTTTAACAACTGAGAAAGTTCTTGAAAATTTAAGAAAACTTCCAGATCTTGTTGGAAAAGGAACAGTTGATAAAAAAATATCATTAATAACTGAGCTATTAACATCCGCAACTCCTATAGAAGCCCTCTATCTTGTTAGAACATTGTTGGCAGATTTAAGGATAGGAATAAAAGAAAGCACAATAAGAGAGGCAATGTCAGAAGCATTTTTCAAAAGGGATAAGGAAGCCTCTGAAAGAATACAGACAGCTGTAGACAACTCAAATGACATATCAAAAGTATTTGAGGCTGCAAAAAAAGGAAATTTCAAAAATCTAGATAAAATAGAAATAGAAGTTGGAAAGCCGTTGAAAGTAATGTTAGCTCAAAAAGCAACAAGCATAAAGGAAGGTTTTGAAAAAGTAGGAACACCTTGTGCTATAGAATACAAATATGATGGATTCAGGCTTTTAATCCATAAAAAGGGAGATGATATAAAATTGTTCACAAGGCGTTTGGAAAATGTGACAAAACAATTTCCAGAAGTTGTTGGATTTATAAAAAAGTATGTTGAAGGCAATTCTTTCATCCTAGATTCAGAAGCAGTTGGATTTAATTCAAAAACAAAAGAGTATACCTCTTTTCAACAAATAAGCCAGAGAATAAGAAGAAAATATGATATAGAAAAACTGCAGGAAAGTCTTCCTGTTGAAGTAAATGTTTTTGACATTCTTTATTACAATGGAAAATCCTACATAAACGAGCCTTTCAAAAAAAGAACAGAATTAATAAGAAAAATAATCAAAAGCCAGCCTTACAAAATTATCCATTCAAAGCAAATAATAACTGATAGTGAAAAAGAGGCAGAAAATTTCTACAAAAAAGCCTTGAAAGACAACCAGGAAGGAATTATGTTCAAAAACCTCGATACATTTTACCAGCCAGGAAGTAGAGTAGGCCACATGCTAAAACTTAAACCCTCTGAAAAAGACCTTGACCTTGTAATAACCTCGGCAGAATACGGCACAGGAAAAAGATCAGGCTGGCTTTCTTCTTTCATTCTTTCTTGTAGGGGAGAAAAGGGATTTTTGGAAATAGGGAGAGTCGCAACAGGATTAAAAGAAAAAGCACAAGATGGAATATCTCTTGAAAATGTTTCATTTGATGAGTTAACTGAAAAACTAAAGCCATTGATAATAAAAGAAAAAGGAAAAATTGTAGAGGTTAAGCCAAAGATTGTTGTCTCTGTCACATACCAAGAAATCCAAAGATCTCCAAATTACAAATCAGGATTTGCATTAAGATTTCCAAGATTCACAGCTTTAAGACCTGACAGACATGGCGAAGATATTGCAACATTAAAGGAAGTTGAAGAAGCCTTTGAGGCTCAGAAGAGGAATTATAAGTATGGGTAAGAGTTATACTTTCTTTGGTTCAAACCCTGCAACATTTAAAGTAAAAATACTGCCATTCCAACTACACCTAGCTTTCACTTCTAATTTGTTTTGGGAATTTAAACTAACAGTTGCACCATCTTGTATGCTACATAAAAGAGTTCTAGAAACAGGCCCTAAAGTTCCAGGCTTTCCAATGCAAATTAATTCTCCTTTTTTAAATTCATAAATTCCTTCGCCAGTATAAAAAACATCTTCGGGCAAAACAGCTAATAAAGGACAATTAAAAGGTTTATCTCCATCTAAACTCCTCAAATATTCTCGAAACTTTGAATAGTCATTAACTTCTTTCATAAAAATTAAATTAGTTTTAAGTTTAAATTCATTATTATACTGCAGAATATTCAAAAAAACGCCCCCACCAGGAGTCGAACCTGGATGCCCATAAGGCGCGGTGAACTCGGCTTCCTTCCGAAAAGGGAGAGGGTGTGAGGGAGAACCATAAGTTCTTCCCATTCGAGACCGCTACACTACCGTTGTGTGATGGAGGCACAAAAATCGAAATCAAAATCCTTATATATATTTATTCCTTTCAAAAAAGATGAACAAAGAAATTGTCTATTTTATTATTTCGTTCTTACTGCCATTTATTTATTATAGAACTCTTTTTCTTATTGCTTCAAGGGTTTTTGACAAACCAATACTAAGAGAAAAAACAGGCCTAAAAATCCACCATATTCATTATGGAATGATCTTAACACTAATATCAGCATTGGTATTGTTATTTGCAGGAAAAAATGTTTATGTAGTAATTTTACTTGGTTTAGGTTTAGGATTTATGTATGATGAATTTATTCCAGCACTTCTCATGAAGTCGAAAAGATCTGATGAGCTCATAGTTTACAAAAAAGCATTCAAATCAACTTCAATTTTATTCTTAATAATTATCATTATAATTCTAGCAGTTAGTTTAATAATTTTATGACCACAAACTATTTAAACATATGAAAAATCATTCATATATCTCAAAATGACACACGAATTACCAAAATTAGCATACAGTTACGATTCTTTAGAACCTTTCATAGATGCAAAGACCATGGAAGTACATTATAGCAAACACCATAAAACTTATGTTGACAAATTGAATGCTGCTTTAGAAAAACATCCTGAACTTCAAAAAAAGAAAGTTGAAGAGCTTTTGATGGATTTAAATAAAGTTCCTGAAGATATAAAGACAGCTGTAAAAAATCATGGAGGCGGCCATTTTAATCATACTTTTTTCTGGCAGATTTTAAAGAAAGGTACAAAATGCAAAGCTGAAATTGAAAAAGCAATAATAAAAAAATTCGGAAGTTTTGATGAATTTAAAAAACAATTTTCAGATAAAGCAACAACATTATTCGGCAGTGGTTGGGTATGGTTAGTTTTAAACAAAAAAGAACTCGAGATTTTACAAACTTCAAACCAAGATTCTCCAATAAGCCAAAATAAAACCCCATTGATAGCTCTAGATGTTTGGGAACATGCATATTATTTAAAATATCAAAACCGAAGAGCAGAATATATCGAAGCTTTCTTTAACGTAATTAATTGGGACAAGGTTAATGAATTCTTTAAAAAATAAATCAGTTATAATGAAAAACTCTCAAGAAACAATTGATATAAATAGGGAAAGGTATGACCACTACAATCCAGAGGACCTTAAATTTAGGTCAAAACCCGGGATAAATGAAAATTTGATAAGAGAAATATCAAAAGACAAAAAAGAGCCAGAATGGATGTTAAAAAAAAGGTTAGAGGGATTGAAACTTTTTAATGAAATAAAAATTCCAAACTGGGGCCCTGATCTTTCTGACCTGAATATTAATGAAATATCATTGTACATAAAACCAAATGCGAAAAGAAACTCTGAAAATTGGAATGATGTTCCTGAAGAAATAAAAAACACTTTTGAAAAGCTCGGAATCCCGCAAGCTGAAAGAGAAGTTTTGGCAGGAGTTGGAGCACAATATGAAAGTGAAGTTGTTTATCATAATCTGAAAAAAGAACTGAAAGACCAAGGAGTTATTTTCATAGATTGTGATGAGGCATTGAAAGAACATGAAGAGCTTTTCAAAAAATATTTCATGACAACATGCATTCCTCCAAATTTGCATAAGTTCACAGCATTGCACGCAGCTGTATGGAGTGGAGGAACTTTTATTTATATTCCAAAAGGAGTAAAATTAAAAGAACCACTGCACGCTTACTTCAGAATGAATGCAAAAAAAGCAGGCCAATTTGAACACACATTAATCATCGCTGATGAAGGCTCTGATCTTCATTATATTGAAGGATGTTCTGCCCCAGTATATTCTAAAAACTCACTTCATGCAGGAGGAGTCGAAATTCACGTATTAAAAGGAGCAAGAGTTCGTTATACTTCAATTGAAAACTGGAGTAAAAACACATATAATCTAAACACAAAAAGAGCAATTGTCCATGAAAACGGAATAATTGAATGGGTAAATGGAAATTTAGGAAGTAAAGTAACAATGTTATATCCTTGCAGTGTTTTAATAGGAAAAAATTCAAAATCAGATTATATTGGGATAGCTTATGCTGGGCAAGGACAATATCAAGATACAGGATGCAAAGTGATTCATCTGGCTCCAAATACCTCATCAACAATTTTAAGCAAAGGGATAAGTAAAAATGGAGGAATTAGTTCTTACAGAGGGCTAATAAAAATTCCAAAAGGATCAACAAACTCAAAATCAAGTGTAAGATGTGATGGACTGATGCTGGACAATTTAAGCAAGGCTTTAACATTTCCAAGCATGGAAGTTGGAGAAAATGAAGTTGAAGTTGCGCACGAAGCAGCAATTGGAAAAATAGGGGAAGAACAATTATTCTATTTGATGTCAAGAGGTTTAAGTGAGCAAGATGCAATAAAAATAATTGTCTCAGGATTTATAGAGCCAGTAATAAAACTCTTGCCTTTGGAATATGCTGTTGAATTAAATAAATTAATAGAGTTGGAGATAGAAAACTCTGTATGTTAAATGGAAAAATCACTTTACAAGGAAGAACTTCTTGAAATTTATTCTGAAAAACCAAACTATGGAAAACTTAAAGGCAAAACTCATGAGCTAAAGCAAAGAAATCCAATTTGTGATGATGAAATAACTCTAGAATTAAAAATAAAAGACAATAAGATAATTGACGCAAAGTTTCATGGAGTAAATTGTTTTGTGACAACTGTTTCATCATCTGTTTTAACTGAAAAAATAAAAGGAATGAAAATTGAACAGGCTTTAAAGTTGACAAAAAAAGATATTGATGAGTGGCTTGGAATAAAAATAACACCGGGAAGGATAAGATGTGAACTTTTAGCTTTGGATGCTTTAAAAAAATTAAAAATAGATGTAAAAAACAATGCTAGAAATAAAAAATCTTAAAGTTGAAATAGAAGGAAAAGAAATTCTTAAAGGAATTAACTTAAAGCTTGAAGATGGAAAAATACATGCATTAATGGGGCCAAATGGAAGTGGAAAAAGCACTCTTGCATTGGCTCTAATGAATCATCCTAAATACAAAATAACTTCAGGAAAAATTATTCTTAATGGAAAAGATATAACAAACCTCTCGCCAGATGAAAAAGCAAAAAAAGGATTATTTTTATCTTTCCAAAACCCCCAAGAAATTGATGGAGTAACAGTTTACAATTTTTTGAGACAAGCCTTAAATTCTGTAAGCAAAGAAAAAGTTTCAATTTTCGAATTCAGAAAATTAATTGAAAAAAAAGCAGAAGAGTTAGGATTAGAAAAAGAATTTTTGCTGAGATACGTGAACGCAGGATTTTCTGGCGGAGAAAAAAAGAAATCAGAGATATTGCAGATGTTTGTACTTGATCCCAGCATAGCTATACTTGACGAAACAGACTCTGGCCTTGACATTGACTCTCTAAAAACAATATCTGAAGGAATAAAAAAATTCACAAAAAAAGGAAAAATATCTCTGATAATAACTCACTACAAAAGAATGTTGGAATATCTTAAGCCAGATAAAATATTCATAATGAGTGATGGAAAAATAGCCCTTGAAGGAGATAAAACCCTTGCAGATGAATTGGAAAAGAAAGGATATAAGGGTGTGCTGAGTGGGAAAGGTTAGTTAGTCAAAAGTTCTTTTATAGAACTTAATCCAGTTTCAATATCTCTCTTCAATCTGTCTATATTTTCTCTTATATAATCACTAGCATTATCTATCTGTGTTAATTTAGTCTGAATATTCTTAAAGTCTAACAATTTCATTTGCAGTCCTTCGACTTGCTTTTGAATTTCATCTACAGGAATTGCTTTCTTGTTAACTTCTCCATTTCTCTCAACAAATAATCTTGCAACTCTATAAGCAAAGTAAAGACCATAATTATCGAAAGAGGTGATAATATAATTGTTAGTAATCTTCATTGGTGCTAAAGCCGTTGGAATTTGAGATTGAGACTTGAATAAAAATATACCAAACTTAGCGCTTCTGTTTTCTATTGCATCATTAATTTCATCAATGGTTTTTTTATGGGAGTAAGCTGAGCTATCTTTACACTCAATGATAACTCTTTTGTTTTCATCTCCATCAATATCAACAGCTATATCTCCTATTTTATTATTTTTACCCAAATTTTCTCCAACAAAAGCGATTATATCTTCGTACTCCGAACAAAAGTCCTCAATTGATTCAAGAACAACTTCTTCAAATTTGCTTCCCTTTAATGTTGTTTTTTCCATCATTTCCCCAGTAGCTTTTTCTTTTATTAATTCGTCTCTTAAATCTTGTATCTTTTTGAAAATCTCTTCTTTCAACTTATTAATAGGAGAGCCCTCTTCAAAAGGACTTAATAAATCGCTAATCTTACCTTTCCTTTTATCAAAATAATCTTCAAACAACACCCTCATTTTTCCTAAAGAACTGGAGTTGCTATCAACATCAAGTGTTTTTTCAATCATATTTTTAATGTCTTTTGATTGATTTTCAGAACTCTTTAACAATTCTCTAAATTCTTTCTCAAGATTATTCTTAATATCTTTTGACTGACTCTCCAATCCCTTCAATACTTCTTTAAACTCTTTCTCAATATAATCGACATTTTCAGTCAAGTAAAGATTTCTTAATCCTATCGCACCTATTATGATTGCTTTTTTAATAAAATCCTCTCTTTTATCCTCTTTAATGTCTTTTAGAATTTTGGAAGTATTTGAATCATTAATAATAAGATTGTTAATAAGTATGGATTCGTTCTCTACTTTAACTTTTTTGTCTTGCTCGTTCATAAAATACCCATTAAGAAAGGGCTTAAAAATTTATCTATTAAGTATCCATAATCCTCAAAAACCCCTTTAAAAAGCTTTATAAAGCATCTTCGACATAATTTTATCATCTTAGAATAATAAAATGTCATCTCAAAAATCCAAAAGCAACTATAAAATACAGAATATCGTTGCCACAACTTCTTTAGAAAAGCCAATTCCTTTGACTAAATTAGCAAGGACACAGCCTAACACAGAATACAATCCAGAGACATTCCCAGGCCTTGTTTTAAGGGTTAAAGAGCCAAAATCAGCTGTTTTAGTCTTCTCTTCAGGTAATTTAGTGTGCACGGGGACAAAATCAATAGCACAAGTCAAAGAAGTAATACAGGCAGTAATAAAACAACTAAGAAAGATAAATGTCAACATTACAATAAAGCCAAAAATAACTGTCCAAAACATAGTCGCTTCAGGCTCAATAGACCTAAAACTTAACCTTAATTTCTTAGGATTGGAAATGGAAAACACAGAATACGAGCCAGAGCAATTTCCGGGCCTTGTTTACAAACTAGCAGAACCGAACGCAACATTCCTTTTATTTAGTAATGGAAAACTTGTATGCACAGGAACAAAAAATAGGCAGCAATTGGAAGATTCCATGGATCAGCTTTTAAGAAACGTAAAGGCTGCATTGAAGAATTACGAGAAATAAAAATAAAAAAGAAAAATTAAAATAATTACAAGTTTAGCTTTATTCCTGTTGAGAATTCTGGTGGATTTTGCCAAGGATATTTTTCCCCTCTAACGACTACAGATAAATCTTTTGCAATCTTAAAAGATCCTTCCAATTCTCCACTTGGAGTAATTTTTCCACTTTTGTAGTCTAAATCCACCCATCCTTCTAAGCCAAGAGCCTTATAATTCGTAGAAGCATAAATTCCTAATTGAGAACCAAGTTTTCTAGAAGTTTCAATTGGTGAGAATTTAGCATCTAAAAATATTGGACCAACTTGTTTTGTGTAAGATACTTGAGGCCTGAGAATATCTCTTACACCAATGCCTCCGTTATACTCAGCTCCTACGGCAAATCCTTTTCCAAAAGATTTTCTTACTCTAGCTTCTCCATACATAGACTCAAAGTCAAAGTTCTTATCTCCATAAAGGTTAAGGAACCCATAGGCATTCTTTGTCCCTCTCTGAAGCTTGACAGTTGAGGTATTGTCAGTCTTGTAAGTAGCTGTAGCATTTTGCCATTGAGCACTAGCTAAAGTTGGAACAGCTGATAAAGCCAAAGCTATAACAACATTTCTTATTGTTTTGTTCATTTTCATCTTATTTTTCTCCTTTGATTTATTTAAGTAAAAAACGACTATGTCGCTTTTGTATTTACTTAATAATAGTATCAGATTTAACTATATAAATAATAACTCTCCTAAAAAAGAGAGTTTAAATACTATGGACTGTTCAGTGTATTATGGACACAAGTGTTCTGGAAGAGATAGGGTTGAACAAAGGCGAAGCAAAAGTATATCTTGCTCTTTTAGAATTAGGTGAGTCAAAAGTAGGTCCAATAATAGACAAGTCAGGATTAGTAAGTTCTGTTGTTCATGTAAATATAAACAAACTGGTTGAAAATGGGTTGGCCTCTTATATTAAAAAAGGTAAAATTAAATTTTATAAAGCTGTTTCTCCAAAACAGATTCTTGATTTTATAAAAGAAAAAGAAAAGAAACTCCTAGAGATTATTCCTTTTTTAGAGGAAAAACAGAAAAAATCAGAAGGCAAGGAAGAAGCAGAGATATTTGAAGGGATTAAAGGAATAACATCAATGCTAAATCTTATTATTGAAAATTCAAAAAAAGGTGAAGAATTTTTCCTTTTTGCAACAGATATGGAAGAAAAACAAAAAGAAATACAAGAATTCTGGGAAAAATATGACTTGAAAAGAAAAGAAAAAAGGCTTATAGTCAAAGGCATAGCCCCAAAAAAACTAAGACATTTGTTCGCAAAAAGAGAAGTATTAAAAATGAAGTACACAAACTCTCCTCTTTTATCAAGCATAACTATATTCCAAGACAAAGTTGCAACTATATCTTTTGGCGAAAAACCTGTGGGATATTTGATAAAATCAAAGCAAGTATCAGAAATGTACAAAAATTACTTTAGGAAAATGTGGAAATCAATAAAATAATCGTTCTCTACAACATATAATTTTATAAATAATTATTGATAATAAAAATCATGAAAACACTTCCAACAATTATTTTAGCAACAGGATTATCAATACTTCCTGCAACAAAACAAGGAAATGCTGGAGTTGGAATTCCGGGAAATGTTGGATATTCTAATACAAATTCTTCCTCATCAAATTTACTTTACGGAAAAACCGAATTCAAAGGAATAGTCCAAGAAGAATATTTAGAACGTGTCTCTGGAGATAGCCTAAAAATTACTCATGATTATCTTATAACAGTCCAAAAAGGAGATAATTTATCCGTCATAGCTGATAGAATAAACAGTTTAAACAGAATGAGAGCAGAGTATCCTTTTCCAAGCAAGATTTCATGGCCAGATGTTTATAACACCAACTATATTTATGGGTCAGATAATATTTCTGATCCAGACAAAATTTATCCTGGGCAAAGGATATTTTTTAAAACTGAGCATGAAATCCCTGTTTTTCATCACTTTCAGGGATTACGGGTTGGATCTTAGTAAAACATTCACCCTCTTTCAAGAATAAACTAATAGTTATTAACTGAATCAGAAGAATCTTTTTTTCTAACTACCTCCACATTATCAGTAAACCAATTAGTTTTTTGGTTCAATCTGTAAATTCCCCAGAGATATGTTTTATAATTTACGTTTGCCTTAGTCATTATTGGATGCATATCGTTAAATCTAATTGCATCACTAAATTCATTTTGTTGGAAAATAACCTCATCCACAGGTTTGTTATCATTTAAAGGTCTGCAAGAGTAAGATCTAAAGTCCAGAGGCCCATTAAGAACATCATCAAGAGTATAATTAGCTCTATATGGAACTTCCAAACAACCACAACCTTTATCGACATATTCATACAATTGTCCGTCCGCCCTCCTGACTTTTAGCGAGCAATCGCAAGTAAAAGTATTTCTTTTAACACTAAATTCCGCTTCATCTTCTAAAAATTTTCCTTTAAAACCATATCTTTTCATTAAATCTACTTCCATGCGCTTATTACTCTGATACCATAAAGGAAGACTAAACCCCAGTGTTATGGCCACAGCCATGAGAAAGATATATCTAAATTTAGTCGTTTTTATTTCTTCATTATTTACTTTAGATTTCAAATTAGACGGAAAGACCCCATTCGGATCATATTCATATTGTTTCATTTTTTTGTCCTAATAATTTAAGGTAAAATTAAAGAATTGAAACAGTATAAGAAACTTTCTAGCATTTTTTCATTCAAATAGGTAATTTTAAATAGTTACTATTCCTTTTTGGCTTATAATGACAGAATTAAAATCTATAGACCGAAAAATATTATTTGAATTAGATTCAAATAGCAGGCAATCATTTAGAACCATTTCAAAAAAAGTTGGATTAAGTAAGGATGCTGTAATTTATAGGATAAATAAATTAAAAGAAGAAGGAATAATAAAAGGATATCAAACAATACTAGACTTAGGTAAGTTAGGATTTATTTCATTTAGGCTTTACTTAAAATTTCAAAACACAACTCCAAAAAAAGAAGAAGAAATAATTGAATTTTTAAAAAGACAAAAAAACATCAGTTGGATAGTTTCTATAGAAGGAGAATATGATTTGGGATTATGGTTTTTATGTAAAAAAAATAAAGAAATGGATTTATTCTGGAAAGAACTACTAAAAAAATATAGAGATTATATAGAAAAAAAATGGTTAACAATTCCAACGAACGTTATTTACTACTCTAGAAACTATTTATTAGAAGATAATAATCAAAAAATAGAGGAATTCAATTTTATTTCTGATTTAGAAGTAAAGATTGATGATGTTGACTTAGAATTATTGAAAGTAATTTCTTCTAATGCTAGGCTTCCAGTTTTAGATATTTCAAAAATTATAAAATTAAATCCAAAAACAGTAATGTCTAGATTAAAAAGATTAGAAAAAGAAAAGATAATAATTGGATATCGATCAGTTTTTGACATTGATATGTTAGGATATCAGTACTTCAAAATACACTTTAACCTTCATAATTTAACCAGTGAAAATGAAAAAAAATTAAAAAATTATATAAAAGAAAATGAGAATATAATATTCAATAATGAAATTTTAGGAGGAGATGATTTAGAAATAGAAATCCAAGTTAGATCACTTCAGGACCTAAGAAAACAGATTGATGAAATAAAGAAGAATTTTTCTGGAATTATAAGGAATTATAAGTATATGAACTTCTACAAAGAACACAAATGCCTATCTTTTCCTTAGTAATTCACCCCTCTCAAATAACTCTTGCTCTATAAAATACTCCAAAATTCTACAATAATAATTAAAAACTCCGTTTATATTGAAAAAATATGGAACAAGAGCAACAGAAACTGAAAAAAGAAGATTTGATACTTGAAGCAAAAAATTTCTTTGACGCCCATAAGAGAGAGTTTGGAGAATCATTGAGGAAAGGTTCAAATGTCATTTATCTTGATTTCATGAAATTGACAGAATTTTCAAACGTCCTTTCAGATCAAATAATAATAAATCCTGAAGAAACATTAGGCATCATAGAATTGGCTATAGAAGAGTCAGGTCTTGTAAGCAATGTAAGAGTCAGGCTGACTAACCTCCCAAAAAGCCAAGAGATGAAAGTGAGGAATATTCGTTCAAAAAATCTTGACCAGACAATAATTGTAGAAGGAATTGTAAGACAAACTTCAGATGTTAGACCACAGGTTGTAAATGCAAAATTCGAGTGCCCTAGCTGTGGGACAATTCTCGGGGTTCTCCAGATAGAAAAGAAATTCAGAGAACCTTCAAGATGTTCATGTGGAAGAAGAGGCGGTTTTAAATTGATAAGCAAAGATTTGGTCGACACTCAAAGGTTGGTAATTGAAGAAACACCTGAATCTTTGTCTGGAGGAGAACAACCGAAAAGAATTAATGTGTTCCTGAAAGAAGATCTCGTTGAGCCAAAAATGGAAGAGAAAACAACTCCTGGAAGCAGGGTAAAAATAATAGGCGTTCTAAAAGAAGTGCCAGTCCCTCTCCAGTCAGGAGGATTGTCAACAAGATTTGATTTGGCAGTAGAAGCAAACAACATAATTCCTTTGGAAGAAACTTTCGAAGAATTAGACATCTCTGAAGAAGACGAAAAACAAATCCTTGAACTTTCCCAAGATCCAAGAGTTTTTGAAAAACTTGCAAGAAGTATAACCCCAAGTGTCTGGGGTTATGAAGAGATAAAGAGATCATTAGTTTTACAATTATTCGGAGGAGTTCAAAAAGTCCACGCAGACGGCCAGAAAAGTAGAGGAGACATTCATATACTTCTTATTGGAGATCCAGGAGTTGCAAAATCCGTAACATTAGACTTCATGGCAAAAATTTCCCCAAAGGGAAGGTATGTTGTAGGAAAATCTGCATCAGGTGCTGGTTTAACAGCAACAGTTGTAAGAGACGAATATTTAAGGGGTTGGAGTCTTGAAGCAGGAGCGATGGTTTTAGCCAATAAAGGATTAGTCTGTATTGATGAGCTAGAAAAAATGGATCCAAATGACAGGAGTGCAATGCATGAGGCAATGGAGCAGCAGACAATAACAATTTCAAAAGCAAATGTCCAGGCAACATTGAGGGCAGAAACTTCAGTATTGGCTGCAGCAAACCCAAAATTCGGAAGGTTCGACCCATATCAGTCAATCGCACAACAAATTGACCTTCCTCCAACTTTGATAAACAGATTTGACGTTATTTTCACATTAAGAGATTTGCCAAACAGGGATAAAGATGAAAAAATAGCCTCCCATGTTTTGAGAGAGCACATAAAACAAGGAGAAGAAATGACAATTCCAAGAGATTTGTTTAGAAAGTACATTGCATATTCAAAGCAGAGAGTAAGACCTGTTCTTGGAGAAGAGGCAATAAACGAAATAAAAAAATTCTATGTTGAATTGAGAAACAAGCCTGTTTCTTCAGACAGCGCATTAAGGCCAATCCCGATTTCTGCAAGACAGCTTCAAGCTTTAATAAGAATGGCAGAAGCATCAGCAAAATTAAGGTTGAGTGAAGTGGTCTCTATAGAGGATGCCAAAGGCGCGATAGATATTATGAAATACTATTTGATGCAGGTGGGTTATGACTACGAATCAAAAACTTTTGATATAGACAAAATCACGACTGGAATATCAACTTCAAAAAGATCAAAAATACTCGGAGTCCTTCACTCAATAACAGAATTAGAGGATAAATTAGGAAAAATGATTCCTATGGAAGAGCTTGAAAAAGAACTTGAAGGAAAAATGGAAGTGTTTGAAATTGAAGAAGCAATAACAGAACTAAAAAAAAGAGGAGACCTTTATGAACCAAGAAAAGGTTATATTAGCAAAACTAGCTAAATTTATCATAAATCTTTAAAAAGAAATAAAATTTTTAACTAAAATGGCAATAAATAAAAAGTACAACAACCAAAGCATATATCATAAAAGAAAAGAAGGAAAAATAGTTTATTTTCAAGATCCAGAAACAGGCATTCTTCATTTGAGTGGGGAATTTTTTAGTGGTTCTGAGATAGATGAATATAAATCACGAATTGATAATCAAAATCAAATGTTTCCATTGTCATGCCTAAACAGCTTAGTAACTCTTAAAGACGTAAAGGATGTGAAACCTCTTGTCCTAAACCCCAGACTAGAGCAAAAAATTATTGAAACCGAAGAAAAATTCGGTAGAGTAGATTATACTCATGTAATTGGAGCAGGTAGCGACGGAACTTAAATTAAACAAATAAAATAAAAAATGGCAGACCAAGAATTCAAAAGACACACAGCATACAAATTGAGAGTTGGAAATATTATTTTAGGAAAACCAGTGATGGACGGGGAAAGATTCTCATTTCTGGAACTTGGAAGCAAGAAAATAGTAAGGGTGAATATTATAGGAAATATCGTTGACAAATATGAAGGGGCAGGAGAGTCAAAATATCTTACATTTACCCTTGATGATGGTTCTGGCCAGACAAGGCTAAAAACTTTCGGAGACGACACTTCAAGATTCATAAATTTCATGCAGGGGCAGACAGTTGTTGTCATAGGAACTCTAAGATTCTGGAACAACGAACTCTATATCTCCCCAGAAATAATAAAAGAGCAGGATCCAAAATATCTCCTTATAAGAAAACTTGAATTGGAAAAAGAAAATTCAAAAAATGTTAAGGACGTATTGGGAAGGGAAGAGATAATTGCCGTAAAAGACAGAATTTTAAGGGAAATAAAAAATTATGAAGAAGAAGGCGGAATAGAAAGAGACAAACTGATTATGAACTTAAAAGACATAACTCCCGTAATAATTGAAGATGAAGTGCAAAAATTCTTAGAAGAGGGAATAATATTTGAACCAAGGCCTGGGAAAGTTAGATACTTGGGATGAAAAATAATCTAATTTTTTGAGAATTAAACAAGAATCACAACTCCAATAACAATAAGAATTATTCCTAAAATTAGATAAAAAATCATATAATTCATAGCTTTTTGTTTGGTTAAATTTTGTGTGAAATTTAAGAATTTAAAACCTTCATACTTGACTAATAAAATTCCATTAACTATCATTAAAATTCCCAATAGAATTAAAGAAACAGACAATCCCTTCATATTTGGAGCAAGAGATTTAATTATAAAATTTAGGACAGCAAATCCTAGTGCCCACCAGAGCCAATTTTGTTTTCCTTTATCATTCATTTTATGTGTTTAGGCCCCCATTTTCCTTTGGCTACAAGAACGAGAAAGATTCCCAAACCACCAAAGACAACAATATTTAGAATAAAGAGAATAACCATTGCGAGAGGAATTGGGGTGCCTTGAATACTTGGGAAAATTAAACTAATAATTAAAAATAACAAGCTTCCAATACCGATAAATGAAAAGAATATTCCTAAGACCCATGAAAATATTATCAATGGTTTTGCTATTTTGCTTTCTTTCTTATAATAAAACTTATAGAATAAATATATTATAAAAATAAATAGGGAATATCCAACAATTTTAGCAATTAGTTGTGAGGTTTCACTTGCCATGAATTATAGAATAAAACACGGTATATAATCTTTTCTAAACAGTCAGGTATTTGTTTATTTCTATTATTTCCCCTTATAATTATGCAGTAGCATGAGAAGTAGATTGTTTACTCAAAAAAGTAAGTTAAAAACTAATGTTTTTTCTTCTTCCCACTTCTCTTACTCAAGAAATAAGCAAACCATATCAAAACTATTAATCCTGCCAGAGATAACAAAAACCTAACCCAATTTTCAGTGTAAGGCCAGTAAGCTCCGCTTCCGTAAATTAATGTTCCAACTCCACCACCCATTAATCCAGCACCAACACTTTCCAATCCGAAAAAGAAAGCTCCGCCCGCAATCAACAAAATTCCCAGAGGCAATGCTATAAAGAAAACATTTCTCGATCTGGATTTCATTGCACTATCAAAATCTTGCATGCAATAATAATTAAGATCACAATATCCTGGAGGAAATCCCTTGACTGGAACAGCTTCAACTGGAGCATTTCCGTAAGGAGGATTCCATTTTCCTTGGACAGCTTCGCATTGAACAGAAGTATTTATTTCTTGATAATAAGGCCTATCTTTGCAAAAAGAATTGTATTCAGGACTAGGAAAAAACATGTTTATTCCATAATAAGTCACAAAAATCGTGAGAATTATTATTGCAATGCCCATCAAAACATTTTTAAGATTCATTAGAAGATTAAGGATAAAAGATTTATAAATGTTCTGAAAAATACAATAAAATTTATATATTATCTTTCCAAGAAAAATTTATGAAAGATTTAAGCCAAAATATTCTTAAAGGCCTATGGTTCTACGACACCCTTCTTGAGGATATCACAAATGAAATGTACTTGTCAGAAGAAGCATTTTCCAAAGCAAAAAAAGCATATAAAGAATGTGTAAGCAAATTTAGACTATCAAATAAATCTTTAGATGATTTTTTAATTCAAGATTTGTCATTAGAAAGAATAACTTTTAGAGATTTTATAAAACTCTTTGAAGATCAAAAGGCAACATCAGAATACCATTTATTAAAAAGAAGAAGTTGGGTTTCTGGAATAAGAAATGCAACAACTATACTCATGGGCCCTGCAACAATAGACAGTCTTATAGATGAATCACCAAGAACATATGAGTATATCAAAGAAGGTCGTCTTCCATTTAATAATTTATTTTTTAATCTTTTAGAACCATATAAAATAAAAGTTCCTTTTGAAAATAAAGAAAGTGAAATATTTGGAATTTGGTTTTATAGAAGAGGTGAGATTGATGAAAGCTATGTTAAAACTGAAGAATCAAAAGAGTATGGATATAGGTTAATAGCATTTTCAAAAGAATATGAACAAGTTTCCAGCCCTCTAGAGCTCATTCTTAATCCAGAGTCTATGGGGAAGTTTTTTGGTCAAATAAATGACTATTCCTTTCTAATTGACACAAATCAAGGAACTGTGGATTTTACAAAATGGAGTAATAATTGGAAAGGTATTGAAACTAATGAATACGAAAGAAGAATAAAATTAACAAATATGTTAAATAGCCAGGAGTTTTTCAACATAGCTAACTTATCCACTAATATAATCAACTACATCAACGCACACAATGTCACGTTTATAAAAAAAGAAAGAAAAGTTAAAGTACCAACAAAATTTCAAACTGTGAAAAAAAAGGCTTCATCAAAGCCATTCTATTTAGTAACTGTAAAAGATGAAATTGTCGAAACAGAGCCTGATCCAACTAAATCTTGGGAATTGCAATGGAAGGTGTATGTAAGGGGCCATGATAGAAGATATAGAGATGAACAAGGAGAGATAACAAAAATTATTTGGATTGCCCCATACGTAAAAGGGCCTCCTGAAGCACCATGGAAAGAAAATCGCTACGCTGTTTCGGCAGAAAAATTATTAAGAGAAAGAGAGTTAAACAAACATTTTGAAATAAATTAGTGTTCTATCAAAACCTTATTAAACCCGGTAAATGACCTATTTCTATGGAAACATACGAAAATCTTTTAGAAGGAATATACAAAAAAGTCAAGAAAGTGGAATCATCTAACGAAAGATTTGAAATTCCAAAAGTGGAAGGCCATTTTGAAGGGAAAAAAACAATATTGACTAATTTTATACAAATTGCATCATACATAAGAAGAACCCCAGTTCATTTTCAAAAATATCTTCTTAAAGAGTTGGCTGTTTCCGGCCAAACAGAAGGTGAAAGATTAGTTTTAAACATGAAAGTGCCGAGTGCAAAAATCACCCAAAAGATTGAAGACTATGCAAAAGAATTTGTAATATGCAAAGAATGTGGAAAACCCGACACAGAATTAATAAAAGAGGAAAGATTCATGTTCGTTAAATGTTTGGCATGCGGAGCAAAACACGCAGTTAGATCAAAAATCTAGGAAGCTCGTACTTTTTCCCTTTCCGATCTTTCTTCAATTATTTTTTCCGCCATTATTCTATAGTCAAATGCATCTACTTCATGACCTATTTTTGAATTTACAGAGTCTGGAAAGACAAAATCCATTATAAATAGAGGTTTATTCCTGTCATTACCAATAACAACTTCTTTATATCTACTCTCAATAAAATTTGTTGCTCTTTTCAGTTCCTGAACAAGCACCTCCAAAGTTGTAGATTCTAAATAATTTCTACATCTCTGAATTTTAACTTCCGGATCATAATCCCCAACAACGATAGAAATTTTAGATGCGGGAAACTGGTAATGGCTAGAATTTGCAAAATTCTGGAGAGTTTTTTTACGTTTCCAAAACATAATTATAAGTGTGTGTTATTCTTTTTAATTATTTCTATACTAATTTAAAGATTTAATTGAAAATAGAACCTCTTCTTTTTTCGATTATCAGCGCATCAAGTACGCCAATATATTTAGGTTTGGGCCAACTATTGCCCTCTCTTTCAATTTTTGCGCCCTCTTCATCAACACGTAACTTTTCTACCATCAGATTGTACAAATCCAAAGAAGATAGATAAGCCATTATTTCACGGCTTAAAGCTCCTTCATTAACAGCATCCTCATACTCTTTTGAAGAACGAACAAGCTTCGGAATAGGAATAATACTCTGAAATTTATCGACACCTCTTTCCAATCCCATAGAATAAGCAAGGTGTTCAAATATTAAAACCTTTTTATAAGCAATTTATGCCTATCCAAATCTTTATAAAACGAATTTTCGTAAGAAATTAAATAAACGGAGGAAAGAAAATGGTTGAAGCTTATTGTGTTAAATGTAAGAAAAAAGGCGTTAAGATGCTGAATGCTGTGATATCTCAAACTGCTAGAGGCGGTTACATGGCAAAAGGAAAGTGTGGAGTCTGCGGAACTGTTATGTGTGCCATGATGTCAAAGGAAAAGGCAGATGCAGCTATAAAGTCTGGCGAAGCTAAAAAGGATTTTTAGTTATTTGCAGAATGTATATCAATATAATAAGAAGTTATAGAGATATAGTTGCGATTTGTGATGCAGAACTACTTGGAAAATTTTTTGAAGAAGAAAATTTTCAGCTGGATGTCAAGGAAAGTTTCTACAAGGGTGAGAAAACGACAGAGGAAAAAGCCGTAAGTCTGATGAAAGACATGGCAATCGAAGACGCAACATTCAACATTGTTGGGGCAAAGTCTGTGAATGCCGCGCTAAAGGCGGGAGTAATAAACCAACATGGAGTGAATAAAATTCAAGGGATTCCGTTCGCATTGATATTGATGTAAATTTAATTCCATCACCTTTATAAAACCAATAATTCTAATTTTAAGATGGTTGAAGAGTTCAAAGATATAAATGAAGAGCAAAACTCCGGCGAGAATGGAGAACAACAAGTTACGCGAGCAAGACTTCCTAGAGGAAAAGAAGTAATTGGAGTCATAGAACAAAGGCTTGGAGGGAATAAGATGAATGTTGAATGCTTAGATGGGAAAACAAGAAACTGCAGGGTCCCTGGAAGATTGAAAAGAGCTTTGTGGTTAAGGCCAGGCGATGTTGTAATAATTGAGCCTTGGGAATTTGACCCAAACAAAGGAGATGTAATTTTTAAATACAGATCCAACCAGATTGAATGGCTGAAAAGAAACGGCTTTTTAAAAACGGAAAAGAATGAGTTTTAAAATGAAAAAAATTTACAAAATAATTCTTCTTGCAATAGTCATCTTACTTTTCATTGGAACAATTCTTTTAATTGCCTTAGGAAATCCCTTGGTAAATAACATACTTCAAAAAACTCCATAACACAAATCAAAAATCTTATAATGCCAAATTTCTTAATAACAAAATGAAAAGATTAATGATTGATAAAACTTCAAGAATAATAAAAAATAAAAAAAAGCTTGAAGAAACCCTGAATGCCGCTATAAGCACTAAAGATAAAGAAGTGTTCATAGAAGCCACTCCTGAAGATGAATATGTTGCAGAAAAAGTTGTAGAGGCTTTAAATTTTGGATTTCCTTTTTCAGTAGCATTAACACTAAGAGAAGATGCTTTATTTGAAACAATGAGCATAAAAGATCACACTACAAAAAAAGACTTTGCAAGAATAAGGGCAAGAATAATAGGAAAAAATGGAAAAACTTTAAGGGCTCTTTCAGAGTTGACAAAATGCCATTTCGAGCTTAAAGGGAATGTAGTTGGGATTATTGGAGAACCCGAGTATATAAAAAATGCCCAAATGTCTGTCATCTCTTTGATAAAAGGTTCAAAACAAGCAAATGTTTATGCTTATCTTGAAAAGCATCAAGTTCAGCCAATTATTGATTTGGGATTGAAAGATATGGGAAAGAAAAAGTAATTAAAACACTTTTTCCATCTCAGTCATTGCTTGTTCTAAACTTAAATTTCTTCTTGGAGTATGACTATCTTTGATATCTTTTACTCTCATATAAATGCCACACGTTGTTAAAATAGCTAATTGGGTTATTTTTCCCTTATCACCAAGTGCAGGACCAATTCTAACATTTGCGCCATGTAAGGCCAAAATCTTATTCATTGGATCATAACCTTCAGGACGAATTGTAGGCATAGTATTATCTACATAAAAAAAAGCTTTGTATTCATCTTTATAATTTACATTGCTCATGATAAAATAATATCTACACCCTTTATATTAATTATTGTACTCTATCAAACAATTATCGACTTGTGTTTAAAGAAAAAGTAAAGGGTTTTATTTAATTTTTTCTAGAGGTTGTACAATCAACATATGAAGTCCCCTTTCTGCTATATATCTTCTCGTAATTCTTTGATGTGGTTTATAATCTATCTCCTTGCTATCAGATTTTGAAAAAACTGCAATTCCTTGATATTTAAAATTATCACCATTAGAATCTCTTATAGCCCCGCTAAAATACGTGCAGTAGGACTAATTTCTCTTGTTGGATATTCTAAATCCACTAAAGCAGGATTACCTTTAGTGATATATCCTTGAGATTTTATCTCAGACAAAGCCATGTCTTTAAAAAAACGATAATCTAAAGCCATGTACTAGACACAACTGATATCTTTAAAAGTATTATTATAAACTAAAAGTATATTCAAAAATCCAAACAAAAACCTTTAAATAACAATTTCTGTTAAAAATTTCATGTCCGGGTAGCTCAGTCGGTAGAGCGCACGGCTGTTACAACACGAACTGAAAAGTTCGTGGAGTCTGATAGCTCAGATAACGCAGAGACCGTGAAGTCGCAGGTTCGAGTCCTGCCCTGGACGTTAAATTTTAATGAACGACCTTAGCCAAATGAGAATCGTTTGAGCCTGGACGTTTTATTTTTAAGATTATGCGTTTTATTTTTAAACTCCTTCTTCCTAGTTTATTAATGGACCCAAAACTAAAAAAGATAATAATCATAATCCTAATACTAATATGCATTCTAGCAATGGTTCTTATTTTAAAAAGATCTTTATATGAAAAAGGCAGTTTAACAGATTCTGAAAAAAACTGCGCAACATATTCAAAACAATGCACATGTTTAGGGTTTTTAGCGGAAGAACTCACTTACCCCTCAGCGTATAGTTGTGATGGAATAGAATTATGCAGAAATATCAATAAGGAAGTTTGCTAAAATTTTGCAACTATTTTTATAAACCCATAGATGTTAAAAATAATATGAGATCAAATTATGAAATGAGCGATCTGGCACTAAAAGCAGCAATAGGGATTGGTCTAGATCTTCGCGGGGAAAATAATCCATATCTTAAAGCAATAAATGACCTATCAAAGGAATTATACGAATTTTCTCGAACTAGTGAAAAAAAAGCAAGTTCGACAAGTGAGCTAATGATACTAGCAGGAGTAATATGGCCAAACAAAGAAAATTGGAAGGGCAAAAAAGTTGAAGATGTTTTATTACAAACCTATCTTCTTGCAAAGAATTTAGAAACAATATCTATAGCAACAGAAAATGAGAAAGAATCTATTAAAAGTATCTGTCTAGATTTACAGGGTCAATTCTCACATTATATGGAACAATTTAGAAGAAGTCTAGTTGCTTAATCACTTCTTCTTCTTAAACTCCAGTGAGCAAGAATTAACACAATATCTTTTTCCTGTTGGCTTTGGCCCGTCATTGAAAACATGGCCTAAATGTCCACCACATTTTGCACAAATAACTTCTTTTTGAGGAATAATTAAAGAAAAATCATTTTGTAACTTAACAGCACCTTTTTCAGCATCATAAAAGCTAGGCCAGCCTGTTCCTGAATCAAATTTTGTCTTTGAACTAAAAACCAAGTTTCCGCATGCAGCACACCTATATCCTCCGTCCTTTTTGTTGTAAAGTAACTTTCCTGTTCCAGGCATCTCAGTTCCTTTTTCAAACAAAACATTATATTGTTCGGGAGTAAGCTTATCTTTCATTTTGTTTATTGATGGTTTTTTCATAAAAATACATACCAAAAACCTTTTTAATTCTTATTAGGCTTGAGTTATAATGAAACCTCAACCCAAAAAAATCCTTTTAGCAATGTCAGGAGGAGTTGATTCTAGCGTAGCAGCTTATTTGTTAAAAAAGCAAGGCTATGAAATTGTTGGTGCATTCATGAAAAACTGGGGCAACACAAAAAATGATTTTGGAGAGTGTGCTTGGAGAGGTGAAAGAAGATACGCATTGAAAATCGCGGCAATGCTTGAAATCCCATTAATAACTTTGGATTTTGAAAAAGAATACAAAAAATATGTTGTTGAAAAAATGTTCAAATTATACAAACAGGGAATAACTCCCAACCCTGATATTGACTGCAATGAAAAAATAAAATTTCCTTTGTTAATTAAAGCTGCAAAAAAACTTAACTGCGATTGCATTGCAACAGGTCATTATTCTAGAATAAAAAAATTGAAAGCTAGGGTGGGCGAGCGATTTCGCGGTGGAATTGGTAAAGATTTGGAAGCGGGGTCGCGAGTTGGTCGGAGAGATGGTAGTGGGACAAAATACCTCTTCGAACTCCACAGGGCAAAAGATGAATCAAAAGACCAATCATATTTCCTCTATAGATTAAAACAAAAAGAACTTGCCAAAGCTCTTTTCCCAATAGGAAATTTTTCAAAACAAGAGATAAGAGAAATCGCAAAAAAACAAAACTTTCCAAATTACGATAAAAAAAGCACTGTTGGAATTTGCTTTATTGGAAAAATTAATTTGAAAAAATTCCTCCAGAAAAAAATAAAGCCAAAAAAAGGAATAATTCTTGATCCAGATGGGAATAAAATAGGAGAGCATGATGGAATTTATTATTACACAATTGGCCAAAGAATAGGCCCAAGATTTGGAATTGAGGTTGAAAAACAAGAGATAATACAAAAAAGATGGTATGTTGCAAAAAAAGACAATAAAAAAAATATAATAACAGCAGCTCCAGAAGGCCATGATTTAAATTTCAGAAAAGAAATTTTTGTGAAGGATGCACACTGGATTAATAATAATAATAATAATAATAACTTTAGCCCTTCTTCAATTAAAACCAAATCAATTTCGAGCGAAGCGAGACTATCTGGGGGCTGGGTGGGTGGGAAAGAAATCAAAGTCCTCTCTAGAATACGTCAAGTTGGTGAACTTCTCCCAAGCAAAATAAAATTTGAAAATAAAAATATCAAAGTCACATTAAACAAAGCGATAACAGGAGTTTCAGAAGGCCAGGCAATTGTATTATATCAAGAAACAAAATGCATTGGTGGTGGAGTCATAAGTTTTCACTAAATTTATAAAGAGAGAGAGAGAGTTAGTATTCTATGGAAAAAATGAGCAAAGGTGAAATAGTCTTTGTTGTTATTGTTATATTACTTATTGTAGCTGCAATGTGGGTAGCTCCTCTTTTTGTACAAGATAAGAATCTTAATCTAAAAAATCAAATATATGTAACAATTATTGGTTTATTTTTAATTTTCTTTGTTGTAAAATATAAAAATCAAATAACTAAACCTAAAAATAAATTTGAACAATATACAGGTAAAGTAAGTGGATGGTATAGATTAATTTATTCTTATATATACTTAATCGGAGGGATAGTCTTTACTATTGCTGGAATATTAATGATTTTTAAAGAAAGCAAATATTGGTATCTTGGACTTCTTGCGATATTAGCTGGTTGTGGTATTATATATCTTTCAAGAAAAGTAAGAATCGTTGCAAAAGAGATTTTAGAAAAAACCAAAAGTGTTGCAAGATAACTTTTCAATAACCTTTTTATAATCCTAATTCTTTAATAAACCATGGATTTAGACCATGTAATTCATGCAAGAAGAAGCATTAGAGAATTCTCAACAGAAAAACCTGATTGGAGATTAGTTATTGAAGCAATTGATGCGGCAAGATTTGCCCCCACATCAGGCAATAATTTCACAACAAAATTTCTTATGGTGTCTGACCCTGAGAAAATATCAGTTTTGGCAGAAGCAACTCAACAACATTTTGTTGGAAAAGCGAAGTGCATTGTCGTGGTTTGTTCCTCTCCTGCAAGAACCATAAATGCGTATGGCGAAGCTGGAAAAGCTTATGTAAGACAACAAGCCGGAGCAACCATTCAAAACTTTCTTTTAAAATTAACAGAGTTAGGGTTGGGAACTTGTTGGATTGGTTATTTTGCAGAGGAAATAATAAAAGAAACTCTAAAAATTCCTAAAGAAATCCAAGTAGAAGCTTTATTTCCTGTAGGTTTTATTTCAGAAAAAAATAAAGGAATAAAAAGCAGCATAGATTTAGATAATATATTATACTTTGAAGAATATGGAAATAAAAGAATGAAAAAAATAAACAAAATTGAGGTATAAAAATGGGTGAAGAAAATTTATCGACACAGCCGGTTTCAACATATCTTCCAAAATCCAATACAGAAGATGTGCCGCAAAAGAAAAATGTATTTCTAGCATTTATTCTTACAGTAATAACTTTATGTGTGTACACCCCATTATGGTACTTAAAAAGAACACGACAATTTTATAATCTCGGCACAACAAAAAGATTAGTCAGGATTCTTCCATCCTTGCTTTTATTCTTCCAAATAATATTAATAGTTTGTGTTGTTGCTTTCGTAACCACTCTGTCTTCTAGCATGGGCACATTTTTTCAGAACGTCACAACTTTACAGGCCGCTCTTTTATTTTTGATACTGGTCTCAGCAATAATAACCTTCCTATTGACAATAATAACTGCATTCTATTCCAGAACAATAATGAACCAGGCTCTAGAAAATAAAGGGGTTAAGAAAAAGCTCTCAATTTTCCATACTTTAATTTTTGGCCATTTATACCTTCAATACGAAATTAATAGAATAATGAACGACAACGAAGAAAAACCAAGAATTGCTCCGTTAGTTGTTTTGTTATTGATATTATTGGCTGTAGGAATTGGAATGTACTTATTGCTCAAGTGAAACTTCTAAAAATTTCCAATCCATATGTTGTATCTTAATATCTTTTTCCTTAATTCTTAAAATTTTACAGACTTCATCATAACTTTTTTCCAAAATCAAACTAACTGGAAGAAAATTTGAATCTAAAGAAGCATGAAAATCCAAAACTCTTTTTTCAACAGGACTTCTTTGTTGAGGTGTTCCATAAAAAAAATCCTCATGCCATTGAGTAAAACTCCCATTATCTGCTAGAGTATATTGCGACGCGACAGCAAATTCAACTCCCCTAATTTTAGATAAAGAATATTGAACTACTTTTGTTGCTTTTCCATCAAAATAATGAATTTCCGGGTTTTGAAATTTCATTAAAAAATCATCTAAAATAAGTTTAAAAAACTATGCAAAAGAAAAAAAGAAAAAACCTCGGGAAACCCCGAGGCGTAAAATCAAATTATGATTTAACCGTAAATTTCTATGCCAAGATCAGACATCTCTCTACGTGCTGGCTTGCTGTCTTCATAGCCCTTTCCAAGTACATAAGGAGACTTAACACCAGTCATTATGGTGATAACTCTAACCTTTCCGACAAAGTCTTTGCTGATTCTCGCTCCAATAATAACCTGTGCATCTGGGCTTAAGTTTTCAGAAACAATTCTACCGATAAGATCGAATTCTTCCAGCTTAAGATCAGGTCCGCAAGTTATGTGTATCAAAGCACCAGTAGCTCCTTGGTAGTCAACATCCAATAAAGGGTGTGTAAGAGCCTGCTTTACAGCTTCATTAACTCTATCTTGCGTGTCTGCTTCTCCAATTCCAATAACAGCAACTCCGCCGTCTTTCATTATTGCTGAAACGTCTGCATAGTCTAGATTAATCAAGCTAGGCAATGTTATAGTCTCAACAATACCCTTTATCATTGTACTAACTAGTTCGTTAGCGACAGCAAAGGCTTGTTCAATTGGCAACTGGCCGGCAATGTCTACTAGTCTGTTATTATCCAAAACAATACATGTGTTGGACATTTCTCTAAGCTCCTGAAGTCCGAATTCAGCTTTGTCAACTCTTGCTCTTTCAGCTTCAAAAGGCATAGTTACAACACCAATAACAACAGCACCAGTTTCTTTAGCAAGTTGAGCAATGACAGGAGCAGCACCAGTTCCGGTTCCACCACCCATTCCAGCAATTACGAACACCATGTCTGCATTAGCAACAGCTTTTTTCAAGTCAACAAGTGCTTCTTTAGCAGCTTCTCTTCCTCTTTGAGGCATTCCTCCGCATCCAAGACCTCTTGTTAATTCCTTACCAATAAGAATCTTGTCGTCAGATTTTGAAACGCTCAAATGCAAAGCATCTGTATTTGCAGCAAAAATAGTGGCACCATTTATTCCTTTGTTGTAAAGCCAGGTTACAGCATTGCAACCCATTCCACCGACACCAATAACCTTGATGTTAGCTTTTCCAGCTTTCAACTCATCGAAATTAATACTGTGAGTCTCTGTCTTGTCTATGGCTTCTTTTGCAAAATCTAATACCATTTTTTTCCTCCTTTCAATTATTTTTGTTTTAGTTCTTCGTTTTCAAAACGATTTGGGCGAAAACTTTTAATTTTCAGCCTGATTAGTTGTTTTTTCGTCTATGACGAAAAGTTTATATAGTTATTACACTGTCAACTAATAGAGAATGAGGAATCGCCTCTGCATGCAAAGGTATTAATTGACGGCAATCAATTAATATAATGAAAGGAACAGAGGATTGTTCTATTTAAACTTTTTTATTTTCCAAAACATGCTTTTGAAAATGGATTTTTGAAATAATTTTAAGAATTATCCAAATTTTTTAGATTAATTCGTTCTAAACCCGTGTTTCTCCAGATAATCTCTAAGAGAACTGTCGTGTCCATCATTGATTATGACAGTTCCTCCCTGAACAACAACACTTCCAATGATGAGTTTGTGTAAATTTTCACCAGAGTAACATTCAACTGTCGTGGTTTCCCCTTCATGCACAAGACTAAACCTATAATAGGGATGTGCGAAACTAAATGCAGTACACACATCCAAGATTTTTGTTAATGTTGTCATAAAAATCAGTTCAATATGTTTCTTTTAAACCTTTCTAAATCTTTTTTTAAAAAACTTCCACCAGATGCTTTTTTATGCCCGCCAGCTAAAGCATCTTCAAGACCATTTATAGATTTTTGCAGTAAAAGATTTACATCAACATCTCCAGACTGGCTTCTTGCCGAAACCTTGCATTTTCCAGGTTCTCTTTGAGAGTCAGAAACAAAGACAATTGTTTTGCCCGGGATTTCAATAGAAAGAGTTGTGCATATTGCAGAGGTGATTCCAAATTTAGGGGCCCCATAAAAGAAAAGCAATTTTTTATTTTCATAAAATTCAGCGTTTTTTTTAAACTTGTCAATCCATTTTTTAAATTCTTTATCAATTTCTCTTCTTGCTTTTTCCATGGATTTAATGTCTTTTTCCTTCAAAAGATTATAAACACCTTTTAAATCATCATTATAGTATATTATCGCAGCCCCGATTGTTTGCATTAACTCCCCTGGAACTGAATCCATGATGTTATCTTCAGTAATTGAATGGTATTTTTTCTGAAGCAATTTTAAATTTTCTTCAGCAAAGTAAGACCTGTCCGCTATCAGTGTGGCTTCTAAGAGCCAATCAAGATTAGAGACGTCAAAATAATGTTTGGCTAAACCATAAATTATCAAAGCGGCACAAAAAGGGGTTTCTGCTTTTATTATGTTTTTTATATTTTTAATTTTGGAATTTATTGGATGGTGATCAATCACAAACAAATCAAAATCACTAAAGGCATCAATCAAAAAATTTATATCATCTCTTCCGTCAGCATATATATCACTCATCAAAATTTTTTTTATGCCTTCCTTTTTACATTTGCTAAAACAATTTTCTAATTCACCATAGTTGATAAGCTCTACAAATTTTGGTTTTATTCTTTTAAAATCAAGTATTTTTTCAAGAAAAAAAGCGCTCGCAAGCCCATCTAGATCATTGTGACTTATTATTGCAACATCATCCTCTTTTGTTATCGAATCGACAAAATTCCAGAAATCTTTTTCCTGCCCCATTAAAAATTTCATCTTATTCCTTTTCCAAAACCAAAACATTTATTCCGGCTTCATGGCAAAGCCCTGAAAACTCCTTGGCATCATCATCGCTACCAACAATGCTTCCCCAATGCATAGGAATTACAATTGAAGGTTTTATTATTTTAGCGGCCTCTGCAGCCTCTTCAGCACCCATTGTAAATCGCCCACCTATGGGGAGCAAAGCAACAAAAGTTTTGCCCTGCTGCTTGAATCCCGTAAGTTTTTTCATTTCTGGAATTAAATCACAATCTCCGCTATGATAGACAATAACCTCATTCATTTTTATTATATATCCAACCCAGCCTTCATCTTTAGGATGAAAATGTTTCCCGATATTATACGCAGGAACAGTGACAATTTTAACCTCCCCTAAATCAAGTTCTTGTCCTGCCTCTACAAGTTCCATTTTTATAGGAATGTCAAACTTTGTGACACTGCTTTGGCAGTCAGCAGTCATAATAATTTTTGTCCCTTCTTTTGCAACTTTTTTCAAGTCAGCAAAACTGCAATGGTCATAATGGCTGTGGGTTATGAGAATTATATCTGCTTTAGGCAGTCCGTCTTTTATGTTGTAAGGGTCAATATAAATTGTCTTGGAATTCTGAATAAGAAAACCAGAATGCCCCAGCCATTTTAGTTCAATATCTTCAATTTTCATTTTATATCTCCTTGTTCTATCAAAAATTTTATATTAGGGGCTATTTTATATTTTTCTTTCTTGATTTCCGATATATTTATCCACTTAATTTCTTTTATTGGTGCAATAGCTCTAATTTTATCTTTATTTTTCAGTTTGGCTAAATAATGAATTAAAACAATTGTCATTTTTTCTCCGCTTTGAGGATTTTTATAAATAATCAGAGGATTTAAAGGTTTAATTATTTCAATCTCAGCATTAATTTCTTCTCTTACTTCCCTTATACAAGCATCGTAAAGAGAATCTCCTTCTTCAACAGTTCCTCCTGGAAGTTTATAAAAGTCATCTTTATCACCCCTATTCACTAATAATTTTCCGCCTTCAATTATTACAGGGCCTGAAGTGACAATAAATCTCATTTTCATAGAAAATCATTTTAGTTTTTAAGAGTTTTGATATTTTCCAAAGGGCATTTTATAGACCAAAGAATTGATATTCGGGCCACCTGCTCCAATAGCAGTAATAACAACATTATCTCCAGCATCTAAGGAATGATTGTTTAACTCACCTCTGAATAAAAGGTCCAGCACTGTAGGACAAGTTGCCACAGAATTGTTTGCTAGCCAAGAAATTATCATAGGCATGATATTTTTAATTTGGTCTGGTGTGGGATTTGTCCCATACAACTTGAATAATCTTTTCACAACAGAATGGTCTAATCTCTCATTTGCCTGATGAATAGCTATTTTGGTAATGTCTTCTAGTTCTAGTCCTGCCTTGTCAATACTTTCTTTTATAACTCCAGGCATATATTTTACTGCATACTCAAAAACATCATGCCCTGTCCTCATTTTAAAATATAATCTCCCATCTTTGTTTGGGCCATAGCTTTCCCCCATTCCCATGGCATCAACACAACTTGAATCGCCACAATCAACAGCATAGGACAAAATACCAACTGGAGTTTCACTTGCTACACGTTCAAGCACAACAGCTCCTGCACCGTCAGAATATATCATGCTGTCTCTATCATGCGAATCAGCCACTCTTGACAGAGTTTCAGCACCAATGACAATGGCCCTTTTTCCATCTCCACTTTGAAAAAATCTATGAGCAACAATGAGCCCCTGAACCCAGCCAGGACATCCAAACGGAATGTCATAAGATTCAGTTTTTCTATTTTTAATGCCCAATTTCTTTTTCACCCTTGTAGCAAGATTCGGGACTTGATTAGTCCTCATGTATTTTGGATCTATGTCTCCAAAATTTTGTGCAAAAATAATATAATCAAGAGTCTCAGAATCTATCTTAGAATTGTCCAAAGCTTTTACAGCAGCTTTCCTGCCTAAATCAGAAGCAAGTTCATTATCTTCAGCATATCTTCTTTCTTCTATTTTAGTAATATCTGAACATTTGTCTATAGCTTCTTGGTTTGGAGTGTCACTTTTATTTCCGTTACTATCATAAAACTCGCTGTTTAAAAAATAAGAATTAGGAATCACACTTGATGGAATATAAGAGCCAGTTCCAGTTATAATAGTGAATAGATTTCTTGGCATTGATTTATTTAATAAGCTAATCTTTTAAATTTTTATATTCTATTTTTCAACCCGTAAAAAATAATTATTTCTTTACTTTAATCTTAAAAAGAAGTTGATTATATTCTATAGACATTTTATCCCTAACATAAGTCCGTATTATTTCTCCACTACAAGGGGCCTTAATTTTGAACATATGATTTAAATATTCATAATAACCTAGTATGTCTCCTACTCCAATATGACGTCTCCTTTTTAAAAAACTTCTTAAAGTGTCTCTCAAGGGGTATGCCACCTCTGATTTATCTTCACGCCAGTAAAAAGTTGCAACTTCCGGAGATTTTAATGTAACACGTCCGTGGCTTTCTTTAACAATTATGAATTTAGGTTCAACAGAAACAGAAGGCTCTGGTTTTCTCTCTGCTATTTGAGCCAAGTGTTCAATAGTTTTTTGAGAATCCCTCCTATTTTCTATTTTCAGAGTATTAATCTTTAATCCAAAAGGAGAAAACGAATATTCAAAACTGTCAACATCAGATTCTTCAACAAGTTTTACTAATCTCCTTACATAGCTAATACGCATAAAAAATCAAGCCGTAGCAAGATTAAAAGATTAATTGTGGTGGAGTTTTAGATGTCAATTGCTACATAATCTCCATTAAATCCAACATTATAAACTTCAGATTTTCCAATCCTTGTTTTTCCTTTTCCCTCATGAATGTGTCCGCAAAAAACATATTTTGGTTGATATTTTTTTATGTAATCTAAAATTACTTTGCTTCCAGCATGTTTTCCGTGCCAGTGTTTTGGGGCACCAAATTTTCCAGTTACTTCATCAAGGTAACCATATGGAGGTTGATGACATACTAAAATGTCTAAACTTCCAAATCTCTTTAAAATTCTTCTAGCTTTGTCTGTAGCTTTTTTAGCCTTTTGTAATTTCTTCTTGTAATCTGAAGGCTTAAAATCCTGCACCCAATTTGTATCAACAAAATATTCCAAAAAACCAATTCTCAATCCACCAATAGTTTTTACACTATTTTTAACAAGATAAAAATCTTTCATTGAATTAATCTTTTCACGAGTAGAAGGAAGATTCAATCCATATTTTTTCTTTTCTTTTTTTATTTGAGGAGTGGAAGGAATTCCAACATTCCCTTGCAAAGAATAAACAGGAGCAATTTTACTGAGATATTTTAGCACTTCAATTGTTGAGTTATGGATTTCCATGTGAACATCTTTTTGATGTTTCGCAGTTTCTTCCAATTCTGGCAAACCTTCTTTTTTTCGGTTAATATTTTCAAAATGTCTTTTTCTAGCCAAATCAGCCTTACCAATATCTCCAGTTAAAAGAATTAAATCAATACCTTTTGAAGAAACTTTTCTAACATTTTCAATTGCACCATGCGGGTCTCCAACCACTAATATTTTCATTTTCTCACGGCTTCCATCTCGTCATTGTTCTTGGAAAAGGAATTGCATCTTTGATAGTTTCTAAACCACATATCCATGAGATAACTCTTTCTGTTCCCATTCCAAACCCACCATGAGGAATACTTCCATATCTTCTAGTATCAAGATAAAATTCATAATTTGCAGGATCTTCACCCATATCAACAAGATTTTCTTTTATTTTTTTAATATCAGATTCCCTTTCAGAACCCCCAATAATTTCTCCATAACCTTCGGGTGCAATAAAGTCAACGCCATGAACAACTTTCTTGTCTTCGGGAGCCTCTTTCATGTAAAATGCCTTTACAATCTTTGGATAATTTGTAATCATGATAGGAACATCAAACATGGCACTCAACTTGTCTTCTTCAACTGTCCTCAAATCTTTTCCCCACTCAACATTCATGTGGGCTTTTTCTTTAAGAAGTTTCAATGCCTCAGTGTAAGTTATTCTGACAAACTTTTTCTTTATGACAGGTTCCAACTTTTTCACATCTCTCTCAAGAATTTGCAACTCTTCTTTATTTTCATCCAAAACTTTTTTAACAATATGTTTTATGAGTCCTTCTCCATAACTCAAGATATCATCGAAACTCGCCCACGCAACTTCCATCTCTGCATGCCAATATTCTGTCAAGTGTCTGGAAGTTTTTGATTTCTCGGCCCTGAATGAAGGAGCAATTGTATAAATTTTTTCCAAACTAAAAATTGCAGGTTCTGCATACAACTGCCAAGATTGAGATAAGAAAACTCCTTTCTGTCCAAAATAGGGAATAGAAAACAATGTTGATCCCCCTTCTGACTGAACGCTCTGAAAAATAGGACTTTGATATTCATAAAATCCTTCCCCCCTAAAATAATCGTGAATAGCGCCAAACACAGTGCTTCTAATCTTTAAAATAGAAGTCATCTTCCTGCTTCTCAACCATAAATGTCTTCTATCTCCTAAAAGTTCTTCATTCAAATCTTTGTTGATTGGAAAATCCTCTGCAATCTGTATAATGTTTATTTTTTCGGCAGAAATCTCAAATCCTGTCGGTGCTCTCTTGTCTTCTTTTATTGCTCCTTCAATCTCAACACTGCTTTCAATTTTTATTTTGTCTATCTCATCCCACTGCTTTTCAAATTTGCCCCTGTCCAAAACACACTGAATTATATCACTTGCATCTCTCAACACAAGGAATTTCATCTTGTTGCTTCCTCTCTCTCTGTGTATCCATCCACGCACAGCTACTTTTCCGCTGCCTTTCTTCATGGCCTCTTTTATTGAAAGGAATTTTGTGGATGCCATGGTTTTACTAAACAACAACATTTTTTAAAGTTATTTGAATTACAAGAGTCATGAAAAATTTTTATACCAAAATAGACAAAACGCTAAAAAAAGCTCCAAAAAGAGTTATAGGAATGTATAATAATTTGATAGCCGGAATAATAGGAGGAACTATAATTTATTACCTATTAATCTTAAAAACTCTTGAGAATATAATTCTAGGATTTTTTTATGTATTGATTCTAATGATTCTAGGATTTCTTATTTTATTGAATATTTTAAAAAATATAAGAAGCAAAAAATCAAAAAAAGATGAACTAAAAAATTATATCTGGAATGTGCTAATGGCTTTATTAGGGGGTTTTTATTTATTACTAGTATTTAATTTAGGATTAAACAAAATTTTGTCAGGATTAATTCTTTTAGTTTTATTCATACTGATCAGTTATTTTAGAAATAAATATAACTTCTAAGGAGTCAACCTCATTCTATCTTTAGGAAATAATGTAGCTTCTCTTATGTTAAACCTTTCTTAACTAGAAACTCCTTAAGAATTTTTTGTTTTCTGTCTATTGTAAAACCAACTAGCGAATAAAACAATAAAATAGAATTCTTATCATGAATCCTTAAAACATATTTTTGAGAAGTGTTTGGTCTTAAATCCTTCTTTTTTATTATAGTAGATCTTATCTTCAAAAAAGAAAGCAAATCTTGAACCTCTTTTAAGCCACCAAAATTCATAGAAACTGCTCCAACTCTACCAATCTTTCTGTCTATTTCACCCTCAGAGTCAAAGAAACCCATTATGAAAGAGGATTTTATATTGCCATCACTAGTTTTGATAATTTCTGGAACTTTCCATTTATCTTTACCAAAATTTCCAAATTCTAAGATAAAATCACAAGCTTCTTTAGAACACAATCTGGTCACATATTGATCGCGCCAATTACTATTCCTTGATTTTCTGAATTCTGTAGTTGGATTTATTTTAAAGTAATTTCTTAAAACATTTCTAAACTTATCAACAAACTCTTTATCAGTAGCTGATAAAACAATATGGTATCTTCTTAATTTTTTATTGCAGCTAATGCACCCATCTCCACATAAAACTCCAAAAATATAAGATAAGTCTTCACTTATTATTAAATCACTAGGAATATTATGTTTCTTTATTTTGATTCTTCCAGATTTAACACCTTCTTTTGCAGCCGAACTCTTGTTTCTTCTTTCAATGTTTAGTCTTTTCATATGATGGAGAATTGTAGAGTGTTGAATGTTAAACCTTTTAGCAATTTCCCAAGTTGACAAACCAGAGCCATATAAAGAAGAAATAGACAGAATATTACTATTTGTTAACTTTCTTGTTACCATCTTTTTTTATAGTTATTTCAACTAGCTCTCCTTTCTTCAATTTGAATTTTTCTATAATAGAATAAGGAATTGTTACAACAATAGCATTTCCAGTTTTCCACAATTTAGCATCGAATTGTCTCTTCATTTTGTATTTACAATGTAAATACATAGAGATATATAAAGTTTAATATTATCTAAAAAGTAGTTAATAATTAAGGAGTTAATCTATTTCTATCACGAGGAAAAAGAGTTGCCTCACGAATGTTAGGAAGACTCAGCATAGTTTGCGTCAAACGCTCTAAACCTATTGACCATCCACTGTGAATAGGACTACCATACCTGAAAGAATCAATATACCATTTGAAATTTTCTGGCTTCAAACCTTTTGCCTTCAGATTTTTTATCAAAATATCAGGAACATGAATTCTTTGTCCACCAGAAGAAATTTCTATTCCCCCATAAAGTGCATCAAATCCTCCAGAAACTCCAGTCTTCTCATCTTTAGGCCAAATATAAAAAGGTTTTATCTTAGAAGGCCACTCATATGTAAAAACAATGCAGTTAGGGAACAACCCACAAAGTTTTCTCTCGGCTTCAGGCTCAAAATCATCTCCATCTTTCATTTTTATTCCATGTTTGTTCATCAAATCCAAAGCTTCTTTATATTTCAAATATTTAACATCAGGAACTTTTAATTTAACTCCTAACAAATCCAGCTCAGTTTTGCATGTATCAATAACTTTCTTAAAGATATATTTAACAACTTCTTCAAGATGTTTCATAATCCCAATGTCATCCTCAAAAGCCATTTCAATATCCATTTGTCTTATCTCATTGATGTGCTTTGAAGTATCGTGCTTCTCAGCCCTCCAAACGGGAGTTATAAGAAAAACTCTTTCCATTGAAATTGCCATAAGCTGTTTGTATAATTGGGGGCTTTGAGCAAGATAAGCAGGCTTGTCAAAATAATTTATCTTAAACAAATCGGTTCCCCCTTCTGTTGAAGTTCCAATAATTGCGGGAGTTTGTATCTCTATAAAATTTTTGTTTGCAAAAAATTCTCTGAATGAATTTGCGATCACAGATTGAATCTTGAAAATTGCCATCACTTTCGGTTTTCTGACATCTAAGCTCCTATAATCAAGCCTTGAAGGCAGTTCAGCACTGACAGCTTTTTCATTGACTTGTATTGGTAATTTTTCAGCCTTGGCCAAAACAACTAAATTTTCAACTTCAACTTCAGCGTCTTTCCTTGCCAAATCATTTTTGACATCAGCTTTCTTTACTTTTCCCTGAATCTCAATAACACTTTCCAAAGTAAGTGAAGGAATCTCTTTCAGGATTTTTTCATCTTTTATAATACACTGCACAATTCCAGAATTATCTCTTAAAAGGATAAATGCCATCTTTGACATGATTCTAAGCTCATGACACCATCCCTTCAACAAAACTTCCTGCCCTATTTTTACTTCCTTGATAAAAGAGCGTTGCATAAAATGAATAGAAGAAAGGTATTTATTAAATTGTTGGTTTTATTTTACACTCTTCCAAACTTCATTAAAGTAATTTCTTAGGTTATTTGCAATACTTTCAGATTTTATTAGTATTCCAACAACGGATGGCCTCCAAGAAACAATGAAAACCATGTCTTTTATTATGTCTATGTTACCCGGAATTGGGTATTTTACAAATTTAAGATTAGACTTCATTTTTTTCGCCTTTTTTGCGAACCAAGAATTTTCATATTTTTTGTTTGCAATGCCTTTGATATTGAATTTTCTTGTTATTTCCCACATAGAATGATAAAATTGGTCTGACTCTTCAGCATATTCATCATCATGCAAGTAAAAAAACAAAGCTTCATCTTTTTTTGTTAAACTTTGAAACAATTTTTCATAAGCACTTCTAAGTCCTTTTAAACCGACAAAAACCTCTGCTTCTTGAATATTCTTTTTTTCTCTTAATCTCTCAAGTTGAGGTATGATTTTCTTTAAAGATTCTTTATTTTCCAAAATTTCACTTTGTTTTTTATTAAGATATTCTAAGAGGTTTATTGGAGAAGTGGCAGAAAAATGCTTTGTCTTTTCTTTTATAACAAAGCTTACAAGACCTTTTTTAATGAGTCTATTTAAAATATCATAAACATTAGAGTAAGCAACTCCAGAAAGTTTAACAATTGGTCCAACAGTGCTACTTCCGATCTCACTTAAAGCCAAATAAACTTTTGCTTCTCCATCAGTCAAGCCAACTTTTAACAATTCAGAATATTCCTCGTTTACCATTATCAACATAATAACCTAAGCTATAAAAATTTAACTGTTATATACCCTGTACAGAATAAATAAGTTTTATAAAAAGCCATTAATACTTGAAAAAATGAAGTCAGAGCAAGAATTAATTAACCACATAGAAAAACATGAAAATTCTTCTTTAGTAAGAGCTGTGCTAGCTGGGAACACAACTTTCAAACGAGAAGCACGAAGGTTTTATGATTTAGAAGTGCGTATAATAGCTGGAAGAGGAATGGCTGGAAAATTATTCAATTTTAAAAAGGAGAGTACACTAAAATTAAACCAGAATCCTACGGAATTAATAGAGTTACTTCAGCCATTTAGTGATGAACCTATAGATAAAAATAAATTGGATTATGAGAAAGTAAGAGAAGATTACAAAAGGTGGCACTCGGGATTAAGAAAGCTAAAAATAGTTGGAATAAATATTGGAAAATTAAGTATACTTATAGGATCAGCCTTTATTACAGCAAACAACCTAGATAATTTATTGCTAGCAGTTCCTTCAGGAGCAATAACTGTTGTTGGTTCTTTTTTATACAATAAAATACTTCCTACAAACAAACCTCCAAAAAACACAAACTACGAGTTTATAGAATATATGAAAATAGATGACGCTGTTTATGAAGCTGATGGTTTTATGGATAAACAATATAGAAAATATTTTGTGGGAAAAAATCTCAAAACTAAGTAAATCTCTTAAACTCATTTGTATGTTTTTTGATTATTTCCATTGCTTCGCTGCCGGAAATCTTGCCTTTATATTTCTGCATGACCAACCCCATGTAAGCATTTGCATTTAATCCAGGGTTAGATTTTATTAAATTTAAAATTCCCTCTTCAATTTCACCATAATCAATTTTTGCAGTCGCCTCTTCAAAACTCATTCCTTCAACAAGCCTGTCAAGAACTCCCTTAACATCCCCCTCATTTATTTTTCCTTTTTTGACTAGTTCTAAAACACTAGGGATCTGGTCTTCAAGTTTTTCCAAAACACTTTCAAAACTAAGCTTCTTTTTTGAAGCAATCTCTTTAGTAAAAACCAAAAGCGTTTTCGCGACAAATTGTGGCCTGTTTAAAATAATTAGAAGTTCTTTAAATTCTTCGAGTTTTCTTTCCTTAAACAAAATAGAAATCATTTCCTCAGAAAGTCCTTGTTTTCTTAATTCATTTTCAGTTTCTTCTCTTAGTTTAGGAAGATTTTTTTTAGACACATTTATCATATCCCTTGAAATTTTCAATAAAGGCAAATCAGTTTCTGGATACATCCTCGCTGCACCAGATATTGGCCTTAGAATAACGGAGCTTCCATCTTCAAGAACATTCCTTACCTCTTTATCATTTTTTAAACCTCTATTGACAAAATTAAGCTGCCTCTCAACTTCTTTTTCAATTGTCCTTATCATAAGTTTCGGGTCTTGAAATCCTTTAAGCTCAACTCTATTGCTCCCTTTAACTGAAATGTTAATATCCTGTCTTATTGTCCCAATTCCTCTTTTAACCTGGCACGCTCTCAATATTTCGCCAATCTTCAGCGCAGTTTCTTTCGCCTGCTCTGCATTTTTTACGTCCGGCATTGTGGAAATTTCAACAAGTGGAATTCCCAGCCTGTCTAATCTGTAAATTACCTCACCATCTTTCTTGCTGACAAGTCTGGCAGAATCCTCCTCCAAAAAAATTCCACTTATTCCAACTCTCCCAAAACTAGTGTCAACAAATCCATCTCTAGCTATCATGACTGTCCTTTGAAATCCAGAAGTGTTGCTTCCATTGATGACCGTTTTTCTCATAATCTGTGTTATCGGAATTATTGTGGCGTTAAGCAAAGCAGAAATTTGCAAGACTATTCCTAAAGCGTCTTTATTAATTTCGTGAGGGGGCTCTTCATCCAATTCAACGAGACAGTTAGTGTTGTAAACTTGATAGACAAATTCCTCTCCCAAAGAGGCCTCATGCTCTGCAGCCATGTCAATTTCTCCAGCCTCTCCGGCTACAACATGGAGCCTTCTTCTGACAACTATCTCAGGATCATCACTCCTAAAAATGCTAGGGCAATTGCAGAAAAGTTTTCTAGTATCAAGTTGCTGATGAATTTCCAATCCAGCTTTAAAGCCTATTTTAGTGTAATCAAACATAGATTGAATAATAAAAAAGAGTTAATAAAGTTTATACTTTTAAGTCTCCAAGAATGTTATCAAGTGCGCTGTTTACTTTACTAGCACAGTAATCAAAGAAAGGTTTTAGTTCATCTCTAGATTCTTCGCCATACGAAGGAAGAATCTTCCTTAGTAAACCGTGATAATAAGTTCCCTCCCCTGCATGTATTTGCACAGGAGGAAGCCCACAGCTGTGTAAAATTCTATTTTGCACAAGCCTAGCAGTTCTTTTATTCCCCTCTACAAATGGCTGAATTGCTGCAATACCCAAATGTGCCTCTATTGCTGATTCAAGAGGATCAGAAACATATTTGCCCTTTACAAGACCAATTAGAGTATGAATTTTCTCTGGCACTCTTTCCCAACTAGGAGGGGTATATCTTGGAATATTTAATGTAACATCATTTGTTCTAAATTGACCAGACCCATATTCTTCCGGAACAACAAGCTTGTTAGTTCTTTTGATTAATTCCTCATCTAAAATGTTAATAAAGGATTCTGTAACAGCCCCCTTATTCTGGAGAAAATACCATGCATTTTTTATATTATGAATCCCCTTTCTTGCCAATTTTTTAATAGTCTCAGGAGATTTTTTGTCTAGCAAAAGTTCTCTTCTAAGGCCAGGATTTTCTATCCAAAAAGAATAGATATCGCCAAGAGTCTTAAGAGATCTAGCAATAGTTTTTTGTCTGGCATTATAATAGGCTGAATCACCATCTATTTTTTCCAGTTTCTCTTGAACTTCCCTTCTTATTATGGGATTTATCATAGTAGACTCCATATTCCACAAACTATTTTTCCATATTTAAACCTTTCTATTTGTAACCTCTTAGGAGTTACAACTAACACGTTAAAAAACTTTATAATTTCCCATTCCATAAAAGAGCATGGTAAAAGAGGCAAAAATACAGGCAAAACCAGAACATCCTGTGCTAAGGGCTCCAAAAACCTTCGGCCAAAAATCAGCAGATTTATTGACAAAAATTGTCGGGAGTTGGGGATTTATAATCATGTTAGTAATCATGATGATTATATGGATACTCTTAAATGGGTATTATTTGATAAAACAAACAGGAAATTCTTTTGATCCTTTTCCATTCATACTTCTTAATCTTGCTCTGTCCTGCCTTGCAGTAATTCAGGCGCCAATAATTTTAATGAGTCAGAACAGGCAAGAACAAAAAGACAGGCTTAGGTCAGAATATGACTATGCTGTCAATAGAAAAGCTGAGAAAGAAATTCAAGAGATAAGAAAACAGCTTGATAGGATTGAGGGAAAAGTCAGAAGATAAAAATTATTTGTATATTTCTTCTAATTTCCCCAATCCAAAGTTTAATCTTTAAGTGCTAATTGTTGATACTCTACCACTAGATCATCCATTTCTGAAAGGTGTAGCCTATTTTCATAAGTCTCTTTCACTAAACTGTTTCTAAGTTCTCTTTCTAAGCTAGTGTGTCCGTTGAATGCTGATAAAGCTCCACCATTTCCAACCGGCTTGTAGTATTGCATTGCTATTGATCTAGCTAACTCTTTACGAATCGTGGGTGTATTATCTGTAATTCCAAAATACATAAGTGATCCAACTAGAGAAATTACAGCAGCTGGAAAAACGAAGGGTTTCAAACAATCGCTTATATTTTTTGACAATTTCTTTGTGTTCATTTTTATTCTCCCGTTATTTAGTTAAAATATGATATTCATAATAAGTAATATATACTTGGTTCAATAATAATTAAACCAAAAGGTTTAAATAAAGAATTAATCTATTAAGTTTAATGACAATAGATATAGCTCTTCCATTTGTAAAGAAGGGAAATGTAGATGACTTAGTGTTCACTATATTAACTAAAGAGTATCCTTTAAGAGTTATTGACTTGATGAACCTCATAAGAAAAAGATATGGGAAAAGTGTGACCTTTCAAGCTGTGAGAAAAGCAGTTCTACAACTTATGGAAAAAGAAGTTTTAGTGGCGCAAGAGAGTAGATATTCGATAAATAAAGAGTGGGTTCTAAAGAGCAAGGAATTAGTTGATTCTCTTTATGAAGAATTAAACAAGGCAAAAACTTCTCCAAAAAGTATGGAATCAATTAAAGGAGAAATTACAGTATTCAGTTTTGATTCCTTAAATGATCTTATGAAATTCTGGCAAAATTTGATAAATGATTGGTTTAAAAAGTTCAAGAAAGGAGATTATGGAGTAAATTATTATCAATCTGCTCATGCTTGGGAAGGATTGTTACATCCAGACATAGAAAAATCAACTATGCATCAATTAAAGCAGAAAGGAATAAAATGTTATATTATTACTACAGGAAATACTCCTCTGGATCGACAAATAGCTAAATTTTATTCAAAATTAGGAATTACAACCCAAGCGATTCCATCTTCATCCACATTTGATAAGAGTTATTATGTCGGAACTTATGGTGATCTAGTTATTCAAACACAATATCCTCAGTTAATTGTAAAATTGTTAGATGCTTTTTTTAAAAAGACAAAATCTCTCACAGATGTAGATTTAGTAGAATTATCTAATATTGTCAATAGAAGAATTCTGATTAAATTAACAATAATAAAAGATCTAGCAATGGCAAAACAAATTAACAAATCGATCCATTCTTATATAGAATAAAATTTCACTCCTCCAGCCTATTATTAAACTCATGGCTAATATTTGAAAGCATTATTTCTTTAATTTTCTCCTTGTCCTTTGCCCAATCATCATGGCCCAAAACCCAACCTAACTTTACAAAAGCCGTTTCAGACAGCATGTCTTCAAGAAAAACAGCCCCAGTGTCATTCAAAGCCCTGAGATTAGAATAGACATAAGGGTCGACTCTTCCATAAATGCATTGTGTTGTTATTCCCACAAAAATTCCTTTTGCAATAATTCTCTTCAATGTTGGAATCCATGAATTTTTGGAAGTGAGAGCCGGAACATGTCCCAGACCAGTTGCCTCAATTATTAGTCCTTTATATCCTCGCTTAGCATAATAGTCTAAAATTTCAGGATTTTGACCAGGATAAATTTTTAATAAAGCAACTTGGCCTTCAAACTTTGTATCAACTTTGACTTTCTCTTTTCCAACAACATTATAAGGAGATAAAATTTCAAGAACGCTGGAAGATATTTTTGCAATTGGCTTTGAATTAACAACCTTAAATGTGTCTCTTCTTGTGGAATGTAATTTCCTGACTTTCGTGCCAGGCATTGCATAACAAAAATCATCATTTGTAGAGGCATGGCCAACAATCATGACTTCTGCAATGTCTGAAATAGCCGCAAGTGCAGCACATTTTAAATTCAAAGCAGCATCGCTAGAAGCCCTGTCAGAACTTCTCTGGCTGTAAGTTAAAACGATTGGTTTATTCAAATTCTTTATAAAAAAAGACAAAGCAGATGAAGTGTAATGCAAAGTGTCCGTTCCATGTGTTATGACAATTCCCTTGATATTTGTATCATTCAAAAAAGGCTCAAGAGTCTTTGCAATTTTCTGCCAGTCTTTATAATCCATATCTTCGCTAGCTTTCATAAAAGGCATTTCAATTTTCACAACATTTACAATATCAAAAATCTCTGGGTAAAACTTGAATAATTCTTCTGGAGAACTCAAAGGCGCAACAGCACCAGTTCTTGAGTCATAACGATTTGCAATTGTCCCTCCAGTAATTATCATAGCAATATTTGGCTTTTTAGAATCTTTTTTAATCTCTATTTTTTCTGTTTTCTTTTCAGATTTTTCCAAAACATTAATTTCAAGAACATCTTTTTTGTTTAATCCTATATTATAACCAGAATCCAGCTTCAAAAGTATGATTCCTTTCTCGTCTTCAGGAGTTGCAAGAAAAATCCCTTCATAAACAACTTTCCCAAAATGCACCTCGACATAATCTCCAGGTTCTGGCTTGGAATGTATTGACTTTTCAGGTTTCTTTGGTTTCATTTTATTTACTCTAATTGAACGAAAACCATATTCTTAAATTTAATTTCATTAGATATTTCAGGAAAAATTTTCTTCTTTTGAATTTTATCAACTAATTCAGATACTTTTGTGTTAACAGGATATGGGTGGCAACTATATTCTATTCCATTGCAACTAAATGAGCTTAAAATTTGAGGTAACTCATCAAGCACATAGCTAGCAAGCTTCTCAATTTCAAGTTCATCTAGCTTAAGAGTAATAGTATTTTTAACAACATCTAAAACTGATTTCTTAAAATTCTTGTCTTGATTAAATTTTTTATGGAAAAATTCTCTACGTTTTTTATACTCAAAATTTTCTAAAAGTTCTTTTCTTGCAATATTGATAAATTTCTTCCTTTCATTTAGTAATTCATTAATAATCTCATCAATTATTATTAAAATTCTGTCTCCTTCTTTTAAGGCTCTTTTTAGTGCATTTTCAGGACTTTGATTATTTTTAACTTCATAATTTATAGCATGGATTTTATCAGCAATCCAAATAAGCACTTTTTCTTTAGTATTTTTTAAAGCCCATCCAATATACTCTTTAAGATGTTCTTTAGTAAACCACTTATTTCCAAGACTTATTCCAATAAAAATATTATGCTTTCTAGACAAAACATCTTCTTTCTTTCCTCCCTTAACATTTATTATCTTTAACATTTTAAGAACTATTACTCCATAAAATAAACAAATAAGTTAAATATAAAAAACTATTCCCAACCACATAAATCTTTTTAAACAAAAAAAGTAGTAAAAGGTATGAGAAGAAATTTAATTGCAGGATATGTTTTGGGAGGATTACTCACAATTGGAGGTGTGCTGACAGGAGAATATGAAAGAATTAATGGGAAAGAAATTTTAAAAAGTAATCCCAGTTATGCGGAATACATTCAGCTAAATGATCAAATAGAAAATTTAAATCAGCTTTATGATATGACCTCTCATTATAAAGAATTGAGATTATATAAAGAATTGAGATTACATGAAAGAGATAGTTTAAAATCCAAAAGAGATAGCTTAGAAAGTCTTGCCTCAACACAAAAAGGAATAAAAGAAGCGGAAAATAACGATTCAGCAGATTTTGCTTCTTTTGTTTTGTTTACGCTGGGTTTATCTTTACTTGGGGCAACAGCAATTAATCATAAATGAGCCTACTAGGAATCGAACCTAGATCAACGGGGTTTTTCAAAAGTAATCCACATAATAAAGCAAACGACTTTTCCGAAACCCGCCGTTCTATCCATTAAACTATAGGCCCACGAATGACAGCTTGCTGGCGTTCGTTCACGAAAACCTTTAGGGTTTTCAGTGTTTAAAAAACAAGATTTTGAGGTTTATTTAATTATTTGCTATACGCCAAAAATTCCTTAATTTTAAAAAGCCTTTTAACTAAATAATACAGAATGGCAACATACAAAAAGAGAAATAATTTCCAGACAGATGCTCCTGTCCAGCACATAGTCTTGAAAAGACATCATAAGATTGTAATTGGAAGTTTCACAACTATAGTCATTGTTTATATGATTATTACTGCCATACTTCTAAACGGACTAATTGTAAAGCAAAGTATCAACAATAAAGATTTGACAAATAAAATAAACAGTCTCCAAGCAGACACACAAAGCAAGTTAAATGAAGTAACTTCAGGATTGATGAAAACAAATGAACAAGTATCCTCGTTAGGCTCTCAAGTAGGTTCAATAGACAAAGAATTTTCTTCATTAAAAGCTTCTGTAAGCGAAGATTTTTCAGGAATAATTGAGCAGTTGATTCCTTCCGTCGTAACAATAAGAACAAACATAGGCCAGGGAACAGGTTTTGTAATAACAGATGACGGATATGTAGTAACAAATGCCCACGTCCTTTCAGGAGGAAATTTTGTCCAGGCAATAAATTACAAGCAAGAAATCATTGAAGCAAATTTAGTAGGTTACTATGAAAATTACGACATAGCTCTTTTGAAAATTAACGGAAGTTATACCCCATTAAAATTAGCAAATTCAAACAATGTGCAGATTGGAGAAAAAGTCATAGCAATTGGAAATCCTTTAGGTTTGCAATTTTCTGTCTCTCAAGGAATTGTTTCAGGAGTCCACAGATCAGGCCCAAATAATTTGTTAGCATACATCCAAACAGATGCTGCATTAAATCCTGGAAACTCCGGCGGCCCTTTAATAGACAAAAATGGAGAAGTTGTTGGAATAAATAATTTCAAAATCGGTTCAGGAGAAAGCTTAGGATTTGCACTAGAGAGTAATTTCATAAAAGATTCTGTGAATCAAATAGCTTACAAAAACTTGAATCAAACTTTGATTTAACATTCTCAAAACCTTAATTTAATAAACCCCAATCAATTTATACTAAAATGCAGGAAAAACAGAACAAAGAAGGATTAACAGTCAAGAAAGATGAGAATTTCTCAGAATGGTATTCACAAATTGTCCAGAAATGCGAGCTGGCAGACCTCAGATACAATGTCAAAGGTTTTTTAGTTTTTCAGCCATGGTCTGTCCTTTCTATGGAAAAAATGTACTATTATCTTGAAAAAGTATTGCGAAGAAAAAAACACAAACCATATTTTTACCCAACAGTTATTCCAGAAAGCAATTTCAAAAAAGAATCTTCTCATGTCAAAGGTTTTACGCCGGAAGTTTTTTGGGTTACACACGGCGGAACAAAAGAACTGGAAGAGAGACTTGCTTTAAGACCAACTTCAGAAACTGCGTTTTACCAGATGTTTGCATTATGGATAAGAAGCTACAAAGACCTTCCATTTAAGACGTATCAAAGAGCTCAAGTTTTTAGATATGAAACAAAAGCCACAAGACCTTTCCTAAGAAGCAGAGAATTTCACTGGATAGAAACCCATTGTGTTCACGCAACAGAAAAAGACGCTTTGACCCAGGTTAATGAAGACATGGAAACGACTGAGGAAGTTTTACATCAAATTTTTGGGTTGCCATTCATGTTTTTTGAAAGACCTTCTTGGGATAAATTTGCAGGAGCATACAGAACATTCGCAGCAGATGTTTTGAATCCAGATGGAAAAGTTGTCCAACAACCTTCAACCCACATACTCTCTCCTAGTTTTGCAAAAGCATTTGGCATAAAATACAAAGACAAAGACGGCAAAGACAAAGGAGTCTATACAACATGCTACGGCCCAGCTGTTTCTAGGATAATGGCAAGTGTTGCAATAGTCCACGGAGATGATAAAGGATTAAAATTCCCCTGGGAAATTGCCCCAGTCCAAGTTGTAATAGTCCCCATAGGTGAAGAAAAAGAAGTAATTGAAAAAGCGAAAGTCCTTGAAAGTAAAATAAGTGAATTAGCCTCGGTAGAGATAGACGAAACAAACAAAAGACCGGGAGAAAAATTCAACTATTGGGAAATGAAGGGAGTCCCTTTAAGAATTGATATGGGAATGAATGATATAAAGAAAAAACAATTAACAATATTTAGAAGAGATTTAGACAAAAAAGAAACCATTCAAGAAAAAAACATTTTAAGCTACATAGAAGAAACTTCAAAAGAAATAACAAAAAATCTCAGAGAAAAAGCTGACAAGATTTTTAACAACAGAATAAAACTAGCAAAATCCAAAGAAGAAATGAAAAAAATAATAGAGCAAGGTGGAATAGTTCAATGCAATTTTTGCTCTGTAGAAAAAGAAGGAATAAAATGTGCAGAAGTCATAGAAAAAGAAATTGGTGCTGATGTTAGAGGAACCAGATTAGATGAAACAAAAAAACCTTCAGGAAATTGTGCAATATGCAATAAAAAGGCAAACCATGTTGTTTACATCGCCAGAAGCTACTGAATATCTACAGCTATTTGTTTTAGCTCATCTTCTAATCTTAAGGTCAGGCTAATCAATGACTCAAACTCTTTCTGCAAATATTCTATTTCCTTATCTTCTTTTTCCATTTTATTTGATCAGAAAATTTCCCTGAATTAACTAAGAACTAACTCCTTAATCTAATCCAGCAAAAACTCTGAATTAAATTAAAGTGACTTTTTACATTTGATATTAAGAGCTATAGCTAGAAAAATATTCAAATCTGTATCTTCCAGCCTATCCATAATAAATTAAGTTATATCTGATATTTATATTTATCTATACTAAAGTTTTGATTTTATCAACAAATTTTTCCAAACTGTCTGCACTCATCTGTCCGCCAACAGCATCTTTATGGCCACCGCCCGTCGCACCATCAATCCCCTCAAGAGCTTCCAAAAATTTCTCCCTAATATTGCTTCCCCTAAGAGAGATATTAACCTTGCTGCCTTTAAGATAGGCAACAACCACTATCTTGTCAGGAAAAAGATATTTGACATTATTCGCCAACTCTCCGCTGACACTCAAATCTCCGCCGTATTTAAAAAATAAAACCCGGCCATTTTTTTTATAAACTTTTTTAGCCTTTTCTAAAAGCTGAACGTATTTTTTTCTAATCTCTAATGACTTCTTGTGCATATTGCGATTTTTTCCATTTTCTTCCAGAATGTCATAAGGCGATTTCACCTTTACCAGATATCTGAGCATATTAACCACATTAGTTGTTGAGTCCTTAAGTCCATTGCTCATTATAAATGCAACTTCTCCTATCTTAGACTCATAAAGAACTTTAAATGGATCCTTAGTCTCTACTGCAAGTTCTGGAAATTTCTCCTTAAAATTATCATAAAAACCAGGGAGATAGCTGTCAGAAACAGAACCTATTAATGCTATCCACTCATCCTCTTTTTTTTTAGTGGCATAATAACACAAAACAGTTGTCGGCTCATTTGATTTGGGATTATTAAAAATAGGATTGTAATAGGAAACAAACTCTGGAATTTCCTCCCCATCAATCTCATGATGGTCAATCCAAACAATAGGAATATTAACTTCTTTAGCTCTCTCAAAAAATCCTTTAGACACAACCGGTTTATCTAGGATAAAGATGTAATCTCCATTCAACTCTTGCACTTTTCTAAAATAATTCTCATCCAGAGCAGGAAAAGATTTTATTACCACCCCTTTCCCTCGGCCAATATACCTTTGAAGGATCAGAAAAGCGCACAATCCATCAGGATCATTATCAAAAAAGAAAACAGGATTTTGGGCTTTTTCCAGATGTTCTCTGATTTCTTTGATTTGTACATCATTCAACATTGCAGAAAAACGTTAGAGGCCTTTAAGAGGTTTTTCCTATTATATTTTTCAAAGCTCGGACGCTACGCGTCCTCGCACACCCCAAAAGCATAGCCGTTGTTGTCACCAAACCAGCCGTCGCCATCGACATCCAACCTGTTGCGACCAAAGTCTCTGTCGGAGTAAAGACTAGCAACTCTTAAAGCAGGTTCTTTAGACTTATCAAAATTAAAAACATTAACTCCTTTCTTGTAAAATTTAGGTGAAGAAATTTCTCTAAGCTTTTCAGCAGTTTTGTTTTCAATATGTTCTAATATTCTTGCTAATCCGCCTTCACAGAAACTATCACAATCTTGAGTTCCTTGTCTGAATGTTTCGTAAGGTGCAAATCCAAAATCATTGTCTAAAAGATAAATCCCGTTTACTTTTCTGTCTGAAGTTAAAAATACTTTAAGAACATTTTCATCAGTTATTGGATTTCCTTGAGCACCTTTTGGAGGATTTGCAAAAACTCCCTCGCTTGTTCTTACAATGTATCCTAGCTGAAGCCATCTCGGGTCAAAAATCTGCGGTTTAGCTAAATTCCCAAAATCATAAGCAGCAGCTGAAACTGATTCAGAAGTTGTTGGAGCTTTAAAATTAATCTCTTTTCCTGTTTGTGGATGAGAATAATCTTTTTTCATTTCAGAAATATTTATACTAAAATAATTTGACCCAAAAGCCGGATGAGAAACAACCAATCCTTTATTTTTATGAGGAACTACAAGTAAATCTCTTAGCTCATATTCGGACCTTTTTGCCGTGATTATTCCATATTGCGTTTCCATGGTTTTCCTATTAACTCGGACTTTTTAAACTTTATTGTGCAGAAATCAAATCTTCTTCCCTTCCAATATCTTTTCCTTCAAAGATTCCAGATTCCTCTTCAAAGACTCGGCAACAGATTGCTTACCGAGCACAGTCACCAAAACCTGGTCACTTGCCCCAAATAGCTTTCCCAAAGACTTAAAGTGATTCATCAAAATTCTAAGGTCTTTGTCCAAAAACCCTGTCTTCCTCAAAATTCTAAAACCCCTAGGAAAAACAGATTTATCATGCAATTCTTCAAAAATAAGTCTAAGCAAATTAGAAGTTTCTATAAGAAAATCATAATTCATTGATCTTAGTATAATGTCAATTTTTGAATGAGATGAACCAAAATAGTCTCTAAGTATCAATTCTCTTTCATTGTCAAGATTCCTTGTCAACTCCTTGACCCTCATGCTGACTATCAGCCCTTCTTTTCCAAGCTCAATAAGATATCTCTTTATTGTATCTGTGATTCTCCTTATCATTTCTTTCCTCTGCAAAACATTGCAAACATCACTTGTTGAGACCAGATCAGTAATTTCCAGAACATTCAGGTGCACAATTATGTCATCTAAGACCTCTTTTTGTTTCTCAAGAATCTGCAGGCTTTCTGTAGCCCTTCTCAAGATCTCAGAACTATTCTCTAGAACCTGCCTATGCTCTCCCCAATACAAAGATATTTTATTTCTTCTTTCGGAAACAGCAACAACGATTGTCCCAAGCTGTTTGGCAGTTCTCTCGGCAGCTTTGTGCCTTGTCCCAGTCTCACTTGTCTTGAATGAATCTTTAGGAACAAGCAATGTATTTGCATAAAGAATTTTTTTCAAATCCTTGGAAAGTACAATAGCTCCATCCATTTTCGCAAGCTCCACAAGTTTTTGGGCGCTGAACCTGCAATTAATTCTGAACCCACCATCAATGATTTTAGACATCCCCTCTTTTTCAACAACAATCAACGCCCCCATTCTTGCCCGCATAATATCATCTAAAGCAGTCCTCATAGCAGTTCCAGGAGAAAATATTTTCATTATCTCTAAAAAGTTTGAGTCATTCTTTTCTTGATTCTTTTGAAGTAATTTGTCCTTTGTATGTTCACCCACAGGCAAGTTAACTAAAGGTTTTGTCTCCTGAATTTTTTCAGGAATCTTCTCTTTTTTTTCTAAGATTACAGAGTCCATGCTTATTTTAACTACTCCATATATATAAAACTTTACAGAAATTTTTTAAATCTTTCTTTTTTGTTTTTATTATTTTAAAGAGACACAATGGAAAACTTCTTAAATGAAAAAACCTCACTTTGAGAATGGTTGACATAAAAAAAGCGCTTGAAAAAGCAAGAAAAGAAGTTTTCAAAAAGTCAAAAGAAGTAAAAGGAACAGAAATAAGAGGTCCGGACTTTAACAAAGAGATGTCTCTAAATGAATTAATAAATTCTTACAAAAATATTGGATTCCAGGCATCAAACCTCCATAAAGCTATAGAAATAATAAAAAAAATGCGAGAAGATAATGCAAAAATATTTCTAGCTTACACATCAGGGATAGTCAGCTCAGGATTAAGAGACATTGTAAAATATTTGGCCGAAAAAAAATTAGTGGATGTTTTGATAACAACAACTGGGGGAATTGAAGAAGATATAATAAAAACATTAAAGCCTTTTGTGCTTGGAAAATTTGACGCAGATGGAAAAGAATTAAGAGAGCGAGGAATTAACAGAATAGGAAATATTTTTGTCCCTAATGATAGGTATGTTCTTTTTGAGGATTGGATAAATCCCCAATTAGAAGAGTTATTAAAATTGCAGAAAAAAGGAACTAACCTGACTCCTTCAAAGATTATAGATTTTCTTGGAGATAAAATAAACAATAAAGAATCAATTTATTATTGGGCTTCAAAAAATAAAATTCCAGTGTTTACGCCAGCCCCTTTAGATGGTTCTTTAGGAGATATGGTCTACTTTTTTAAACAGTCAAACCCAGAGTTTAGAATAGATGTGACTGAAGACCTAAAAAAATTAATTGATATATCAATAAATTCTGAGAAAGTTGGAATAATAATTTTGGGGGCTGGAATTGTAAAGCATGTGGCATGTAATGCAAACTTGTTCAGAGGCGGAGCTGATTATGCTGTTTACATAAATGCTGCCCAAGAGTTTGATGGAAGCGATGCTGGAGCAACTCCTGATGAAGCCGTCTCATGGGGAAAAATCAAAGGAGAAGAATCAAACTCTGTGAAAGTTTTCTCAGATGCTACGTTGGTTTTCCCATTAATAGTGGCAGAAGCCTTCAAGTAAAGCATATTTTCAAAAACGAAAATCTTTTTAAATGAAGGTTTCATTAAAAATTTACAATGAACAAATGGAGTGAACTTTTGCTGGGCCTTATCCTTTTCATAGGAATTATTTTACTAGCTTGGTTCTCGTCAGCAAATGGTTGGGCAATATTCGGAAAAAATCTTAATCTTTTAACTTCTGCATGGATTGTGTTAAAAGGATTTTTGTTCTGGATGATTTTCTTTGTAGGTTTGCTTTTGATAATTCTGGGAATAAACGATTTGAGAAACTAACCGACAAAAATTATTAGAGTTGTCTCGATTATTGCAGCAATGACCAAAAGAGGAAACACTATCAATAAGAATATTCTTAATGAATTAATCAGCCATTCTTTAAAGGAACTTTTTTTTCCATGTATGAAAAGATAAGATCCTAACTTAATTCCAAGCCCCAGGGAAATAAAGACAGCAGGAAGTTCAAAAATTCCGTGAGGCAAGATTTTCCATAAGATGCCTATCCCACTTACTTTCACACTTATGGCTGCAACAAACCCCAAGATATACCCGTTAAGTAATATTGATATAAGAGGGAAAAGCCCAAAGAAAATTCCAAAAGCTAATCCAAAAAAACTGCTTTGGATATTGTTAAAGAATATAAAACCAAGAAGCTGAAGATAATTCATTCCTTCTGTCCGTATAATCAAATTTTCCAAATATACTAAAAGTTGTGAATTAAGATCAATTTTAAATAAAGATTTAAACAACAATTGAAGAATATCTTGGAAGAAAAATCCTATAACCCCAAAAATAAAGAAAAGTAAAATTGTAGCATAAATAAAATCTCGGGATTCTTTTAAAAATGAAAAACATCTTCGGTATTCAGAAATTATTGAAAAATGTTTTTTTCTGAAAGAAACCTTCACTCTTTTTTTCGGCATTGAAGAAAAAAGTTAACACATTATAAAAACTTAACTAAAAGCCTGACTGATGTAAAGAGTCTTCTTTTTGTATTTCTTCTTGAGATAAAGACCATAAAAAATACCAAGAATAAATCCTCCAAGATGTGCAGTATTACCTATCGAAACATTTCCAGCAATAGAAATCAGCCACAAAACAATCAACATTCCTGGCGCAGCATATTTCATTTTTATAGGGATTGGGATGAACATCAAGTAAACTGGAAGATTTGGAGTTAACAGCATTAACAACCCTAGAAGCCCAAATATTGCCCCAGATGCTCCAACAGCATATGCACTAAGTTCTCCAGGCAATATAAAAGCGGAAACTACAAATAATAAGCCAGCAAAAAGTCCTGCAGCCAAATAAAAGTAAAGATATCTTTTAGACCCTAAAATCCTTTCAATTAAACCCCCTATAAAAAATAAGGAAAGCATATTTGCAAAAATGTGGAAAAAATTTGCATGCATAAACATACTTGTTAAAAAAGTCCAGAGATATTGTCCGTGAATTATATTGTCAGGTTTTAATGCTATAAAGTCTATAAATTTGGGATTAAGTGAAAGAAGTATAGAAAACAAAATAAAAGCAGCTACATTAATCAGCACTATTATCAAGGTTACGCTCAGACTAGAGAGAAAACTTTTTCTTTTTGGAACAGCATAAACCTGGGCCATTATCTTTTTTTCTTAGGTTTTATTTTTTTAGAATTATTTTTAGGCTTCTTACTTACTTTTTTATTGGCCTTAAACAATTTTTTCTTTTTTGTTTTAACAAATTTATGAGATTTATTTTTCTTTATTTTTGTTTTTCCAAGTTTTGCCTCTTTCTTTTTTGGCTTTTTAACAATCGACAATTTTTCATTTTCAGTTTTAATTTCCTGGTCAACTTCATTAAGTTCTACCTGTAATTTGCTAAGTCCTTTTTTTAGATCATTAAGTATGGGAACATTATCTAATAGAACAAAAATATTCCCGCATTCTTGACAAGTAAAGTCTTTGAGTAATGCATTTTCTTCATTAATTTCCACATGGCACAAAGGACAATAATAGAATTGTCTCGCCTCCCTATTCTTTACTTGATTATTCATTTGAGAAATTTTATTCAGTAGCTCATTTCTATAAAATTCCATTGCTTTCACAGGTTCTATCTTCCAAAAATAAGTGTACCATCCTTTTTTCTTATCCTTCTTCCTGACGAAGCTTACAAGACCGCGATCAGAAATTTTGTACAAAATATTTCTAGTTTGGTTTATAGTTATATTTAATTTCTTTGCTATCAAAAATTCATTGACATGTTGATTGCTGTCTAACAACTCAACAATGCCCTCGGCCGGTTTTCCAGCAATTATCACTACTACTTCTCTAAGAATTTTTTTAAGCATTAACTCAATAAAAAAAATCAGAATAAATACCTTTCGGTTGTTGGTTGATTATAAAATTTATAAGAACGCTTAAAAAATAAAGATTTTTAAACCTATATTGTCTCTTATATATATTAAAATAAGTATATTAGACTATATCAAAAATGGGTTGGTTCAATAAAAAAGAGGAGGTAAAAAGAGATTCTAGTAAGATGAGTCTTCCAGATTTTCCGAGGCTACCAGAACTTCCCGAGTTGCCACCTTTGTCATTGTCAAAACCAAAAGAGCCATTACCTCAGCTTCCTAGCTTTCCAACAAATCCTTTAGGTGAAAAATTTTCTCAGAATATTATCAAAGATGCAATAGCTGGAAAACCAGATTTCAAATTTAGTCCATATCCTGAGGTGAAAAAGAGTGAGAGGACATTCGAAGCAAATGACTTTGCCACATCTAAACAGGAAATGCAAACGATGCAGAGACCTCTAAAACAACAAAGCAGAGAGTTTGAAATGCCAAAAGTAAAGGAAGTAGAGCCTGAGGAAGAAAATTTCGAAGATTTTGAAGTTGAAGATGCAGGAGATGAGGAAGAAACAAAAGAGTATAATGAAACCTATCAAGAGGAACAAGAAGGACCTAGATTTGAATATAAACCGGAATTTAGATCATCAAAGTCAAAGAAAAACGAACCTGTATTTATTAGAATAGACAAATTCGAAGAGAGCATGAAGGCGTTTGAAAAGGCCAAAAAAGAAGTTTTAGAGATAGAAAGAATGTTAAAAGACATTATGAAGGTCAAAGAAGAGGAAGAAAAACAATTAGACTCTTGGGCAAAAGATATTTTGAGAATTAAGGAACAAATAGATAAAGTTGACAAAGATATTTTTTCTAAATTAGAATGAAAACAAAAAACGACAGCTTGATACATGTTAAGCTAGAATACGAAGAAGCTTTGCAATCAAAAAGAGACATCTTACTTACAGAAAGTGAACTAATAAAAACGGCTCAGGCAATACGGAAATACAAAGAGTTAAGGATGAAAGAGATTGCAATGAAGCTTGAACTCATAAAGAGAATAAGGGATTTTAAGACGCAATGGCGAAACACGTTGCATCTCTTGCCGCCTTTGGAGCTGCCAAAAATAATCGAAGATATTGAAGAGGAAAGACACAAAAAAGAACATCATAAAGATAATAAAAAAGCTCACCACGAAAAAAAGGAAAAAACAGAAAAACACCACGATAATCTTGAAGCTCAATTAAAAGACATACAAGAAAAATTGAATAGACTTGGATAGCAAATAACTTTTAAACTTGGAGTTCTTATTGTTCTTATGAATCGCATACAGCTTATAAAATCATACATTGATTTTTTTAAATCAAAAGGCCACAAAGAAATAGAAAATTCCTCTTTAATTCCAAAAGAAGATCCAACTGTTTTATTTACCACAGCAGGTATGCATCCTTTAGTCCCATATCTCTTAGGCCAAAAGCATCCTCTTGGGAAAAAACTTTGTAATGTTCAAAGATGTTTAAGAACAGATGATATAGATGAAGTTGGAGACGAATTCCACCACACTTTTTTTGAAATGTTGGGAAATTGGAGCCTGGGAGACTACTGGAAAAAAGAAGTAATAGAAATGAGTTTTGAATTCTTAACACAAGTTTTGAAAATTCCAAAAGAAAAAATAGAAGTAACTTGTTTTGTAGGAGATAAAGATGCTGAAAAAGATAGTGAAGCTGCAGAAGTTTGGAAAAAGTTGGGAATAAAAAAAATAAAATTCTTGGAAAAAAAAGATAATTGGTGGGGTCCTGCAGGAAAAACAGGTCCTTGCGGGCCAGACACAGAGATGTTTGTCAATGGCTGTGAAATATGGAATGATGTTTTCATGCAGTATAAGAGAGATAAAAGAGTAATATTAGTTGATGGAATGCACTGCTTATATGATGATAAGTTTGGTATTAATAAAGAATTATTAGAAATAATAAACAACTTGAACAGCCATTGCATACTAACTGTTAATGGATTTAGAGAAAAGGGGTTTAATTTAATAAAAAATCACAACCCCAACAAAAATACTAATTGGCAAGCTTTTTCGTTAGAAGAACATGGAATTAAAAAAGATAATCCAGAATATTTTAAAAGACTATTAGCAACATTTGGTTTAGACTCAAAAGAAACTATTTATTTTGATCATGATAAGAATAATGTAAAAACAGCCGAAAAATTAGGGATACTCTCTAAACATTATAACTCTAATAAAGAAATAAAAAAATTCATTGAAGATGATCTGTATAGCACAATCCCAGCAAAACAAAAAAATGTAGACACAGGAATGGGGGTTGAGAGGACTCTTGCAATAATAAATGGATTGAATGACAACTATCTTACAGATTCATTTAAACCAATAATAGATGAAATAGAGCATCTTTCTGGAAAAGAATATTCTGGCAAAAACAAAAAAATAATGAGAATTATTGCAGATCACATAAAAGCTTCTGTTTTTATAATTGCAGAAGGAATAACTCCAGGCAACAAAGAGCAAGGATATGTCTTAAGAAGATTATTAAGAAGAACAATAATAAATTTGAGAAAGCTCGGATTTATGGGAACTGACTTGATAAACCCAATTGCAGACAAAGTCTATGAAATATACCTAGATTATAAAATCCTTCACGAAAAAAGAGAATTTATTTATGAAACAATAAAAAAAGAAGAAGAAAAATTCGAGGAAACTCTTGAAAAAGGCCTCAATCTGCTTGATAGATTAACAAAAGATAAGAAGAATATATCTGGAAAAGATTCTTTCTTGCTTTTTCAGTCATACGGATTTCCTATTGAAATGACTCTTGAGCTAGCAAAAGAAAAAAATATTAAGGTCAGCCTAGAAGAATTCAAAGAAGAACTAAAAAAACATCAGGAACTTTCAAGAACAGCGGCAGAAGGAAAATTTAAGTCAGGTTTAGCAGACCATTCTGAATCAACAACTAGACTTCACACAACCACCCATCTTTTACTTTCAGCATTAAGAAAAGTTCTCAAAGACGAAAAAATAATACAAAAAGGCTCAAACATAACTCCAGAGAGATTAAGGTTTGATTTTTCTTTTGATAGAAAACTTACTGATGAAGAGATAAAAAAGGCAGAAGCGCTTGTCAATGAACAGATAAAGAAAAAAATAAATGTTGTCAGAGAAGAAATGTCGTTAGAACAGGCAAGAAAATCAGGAGCCCTTGGAATCTTCGGAGAAAAATATGGAGAAAGAGTTTCTGTTTACACAATTGGTAATTTTTCAAAAGAAATCTGCACTGGACCACACGTCAAGAACACTGCAGATATTGGAAATTTCAAAATAGTGAAAGAAGAGTCATCTTCATCCGGAGTGAGAAGAATTAAAGCTGTGGTTGAGTAAAATGCATTTTAAACTTATTGAGTATATTTCCAAGATAAACAAATCCAGAATTCTTTACAAAAGCAAGATAACAACCATAGATAGATTATCAGAAAAAACAATTTTAAAGATTATTCCAAAAAAAGTAACCCCTAACCATGTCACAACTTTTAGGTTTATCACAATTCCAATACTAATAACATTGCTCGTGTTTGAATATTACAAGCTAGGAGCCCTGTTGTTTATTATTTCTGCATTTTCAGATGTGATAGATGGGGCTCTTGCCAGAACCAAAAATAAAATAACGACTTGGGGGGCAGTATATGACCCAATAGCAGATAAATTATTAATTGGAAGTGTATCAGTAATACTAATTTCTAAATTAATTTCACCGTATCTCAGCCTATTAATAATTGTAATTGAAATAATGATCATCTTGTTGGCATTATATTGCTTCAAAGGAGAAATGCCTCCAGCCAAGATATTTGGCAAGTTAAAAGGAATTTGTTATACAACAGGGATTTTCTTGTTAATAATTTATTCGCTTAGAAACTTTCAAGTGCTATTGGGGGTTTCAAAAGTTTTTGTGTATCTTGGGTTGTTGTTTGCAATATTAAGTCCAACATTGTATTACGAGATGTTAAAGAAAAGGTATAAACATTAAAAACTGATTTCTCGTCGGGAAAAATATTCTTTCTAAGACTCAAAAATGTACAACTGATTAGATATGGTCTAAAAAAATAAAGTTTTATAAACTGAAAAGTCTTTTCGATCATGTATGAATGAAGAAGAGGTGAACTTAGAATCTATTCCTAAAGATCCAAAAATATGTTTTCTTAGTAATTACCCTCCAAAAGAATGCGGAATAGCAACATTTACAAAAGATTTGGTCACATCTATGAACAGGAGATTTAACCCAAAACTAAGATCAAGAGTAATTGCATTGAACGACCCAGCAACGCACTACAATTATGACAAAAGAGTAATTCTTGAGATAAATAAAGAAAATCCAGAAAATTATAAACAGATGGCCCAGGTAGTAAATAATTCTCCAGACTTGAGACTTGTCTGTATTCAACATGAATTCGGTATATTTGGAGGAGAATATGGAGAAAATATCCTACCATTTCTGGAGGAAATTCAAAAACCAGTTGTCGTGACATTCCATAGTGTTTTGCCTAACCCAGATGAGAAAAGAAAAAGAATTGTAAGAGAAATCGCAGCAAAATCAGCAGGTATAGTCGTCATGGCAAAAACAGCAGCAGACATATTAAATAAAGATTATGGAATCGAGAAAAGTAAAGTCTACCTTATACATCACGGAATACCAAACGCAAAATCAACATCCTCAGAACAGTTCAAAAAAAAGCTTAATTTAGAGAATAAAACAGTAATCCTAACTTTCGGGTTATTAAGTAGAGGAAAAGGAATAGAATACATGATAAAGGCTCTTCCAAACCTTGTTAAAAAATATCCTAACCTACTTTATTTAGTTCTTGGTGAGACTCATCCAAATGTGAGAAAAGAAGAAGGAGAAAAATATAGAAACGAGCTCCTAGAGCTTGTAAAAAACCTTGGTCTTGAGAACAATGTGAAATTCCAGAACAAATATGTAACGCTAAAAGAACTTGTTGAGTACATTCTAGCCTGTGACATATATGCTTTCACAAATCTTGAAAAAGCCCAAATAACAAGTGGAACACTCGCTTACGCAATGGGTTGTGGAAAGCCAGTAATAGCAACTCCAGTAAGATATGCAGAAGAACTTCTAGAACAAGATAAGGGAATAGTGTTAAAAGAATTCAAGAATCCAAAACTTTTCGAAGAAGCAATATACAAACTAATTTCAGATAAAGAAGCCATGAAAAACATGTCTGAGGCAGCTTATGCATTCGGGAGAAAAATGACCTGGTCAAATGTTGCTGCAGAATATTTAAGAGTCTTTAATAAAGCCGTAAAGCTAAGGGAAGAAATCACAAAGAAATATCCTGCTATAAAACTAGAACACTTAAAAAAACTAACTGACAAAACTGGATGCATACAATTCGCTCAAGGATCAACTCCAGACAAAAGCTCAGGTTACACAGTAGACGACAATTCAAGAGCTTTAATAGCCTCTGTGCTACATCACTCTTTAACAGCATCAAGGATCTCACACAATCTTTCTAAGACCTACTTAAATTTCCTAGAATACTCACAAGAAAAAGACGGCAGCTTTATAAATAATTTCAAAAACGCAAATGTAGAAACCGAAGCGTATAGTGAAGACGCAATTGGAAGAGCAATCTGGTCTTTAGGCTATACAATAAGAAAAAGTAAAAGCAAAAAGATAAGCGAGATGGCTGAAAAATTGTTTAACAAAGCGAAAAGAACAATAGAAGGGCTAGGGAGTTTAAGGGCAAAATCCTATATAATAATAGGATTGTACCATCACTACAAAAAGTTTAGTGAAGGAGCAGACGAACAAAAAATAATAAAATTGGCAAATTCAATAATCAGCCATTATAAAAAACATTCCAGCCCAGAATGGTATTGGTTTGAAGACAAACTCACATATGACAATGCAAGAATTCCAGAATCGTTATTTTTAGCTTATGAAATAACTGGAAAAGAAGAATATTTGGATGTGGCAGAAAAGACAATAAATTTCCTTTCAGACATTGTTTTTGAAAATGATGAATTAATGCCTATAGGGCAAAATGGGTGGTTCGACAAAGAAGGCAAAAGAGCAATGTTCGATCAGCAACCAATAGATGCATGTTCAATGGTATTAGCTTACTTAACTGCATACAGAACCACAAAAAACAGAAGATATTATGAAAAGGCAGTTCTAGCTTTCAATTGGTTTTTGGGAAGAAATCATTTAAAACAAATGCTTTATGATGAAGCATCAGGTGGTTGTTTTGACGGCTTGGGAAAACACGCAGTTAACTTGAACCAAGGAGCAGAATCAACAATTTCATATTTAATGCCTAGATTAATGTTAGAGGAAATGAAGAGAGATTATCCTAGCATCTAAAGCCACTTCAAACCTTCAAAGTCAAACTTAAAGTCAATAACGCTTCTTCCAAATTTTTTCTTTAAAGAATTTTTGTTCCCGAAGAATAAAACACTGCCACCATTGCCACTGCCGCATATTTTAGCTGCAGTTGCGCCGTTGCTTAATCCATCTTTTATCATGTTCTCGACATTTCTTGGCAAAGTGCTTGAGTGAAGTTTTCTTCTGTTTTCAGTCTCTTCATTTAAAAGTTCTGCAAAAGAATTAAGATCTTTTTTCTGCAATGCTATTTTCATCTCTTTTGCAATATCTCTAATTCTCAAAAGTTCTTTTATATTTTTCCCTTTCTTAAAGTTCTCAATCATATTTTTGTTAGAACTTCCTGCAAAATGTGGTTTCCCAGTGTAAACAAGGACAAGTTTATTCTCAAGTTCTCTAACAAAATCCTTAGGTAACTTTAATTGTTCAACTTTAACTTTTCCATTTTTAAATTCAAGGTAATTTATTCCCCCAAAAGCTCCGGCATACTGATCTTGTTTTCCCCCAACAATTCCCAAACTTTGTTCAAGTTTGTAAACTCCTTCTGCAAGTTCCTCTCTTTTTTTAAAGTTTATTCCATTTTTTTTGTGTAATTTTACTTGAGAAATCAAAGCAAGCCAAACTAGATTCATAACACCGCTAGTTCCCAAACCGCTTGAAGTTGGAGTATGCCCAGTATACTCAAGATGAACGTTTTTATCTGTTTTTATTATTTTTCCAACAACATATCTGTTAATCCCGCAATTCAAAACAGCCCCACCATATTTGTCTGCAAATACAGATATATCTGTAGTTCCTCCTGCAAAATCAACTCTTACAGGTGCTCTGACTTTTTTTATTTCTTTCATTTTTTATTTTTTTTAGGTTTTATTTTTTTATATAAGAAAGATACTAAACAAATTATTAAATACCAAAAAATACCATCAATAATTAAATAAAATAAAGAAAAATTTGCTGTCCTGACCCCACAATCATACACAAGTTCGGAGCTAAGAAGACTGGGGCCAGACACTATCTCTTCTAAAAATTTAAATGGACTACCCGCAGATCTAAGGCATGGACAAGGATCACAAAGAGCAAGGAAATAAAATCCTATAAAAAACATTAATAAGAATATTAATATTAAGAAAATGAATTTACCCCTCGTAGGCTTAAAAAATTCTTTTGTGTTATTTTTCTTTATCATCTTACCAGCAAACTTGCCCCCAAAAGTCCAGGATGTTCAATCTTGCTCCATTCTATAGGTGTTTTTTTAGGAAGAACGCTATATTTCCATGCTTTCTTTCTTATCATATTCAAAAAAACATTTCCACTCTCTCTAGCCCCACCCATTAAAACAACAACTTCCGGATCAAAAACATTTATCATGCTTCCAATTCCTTCTCCAAGATAAAGCGTCACATCATCCAAAATCTTCTTAGCTCTTTTATCTTTCATTTCTAAAAGCTCTTTTATAAGCAAAACTTTTCCAAAATGTTTTATTGATTCTTTTTTATGCATTTTCCACATACTCTCAAAATCTTTTCCATTATTTAGAATAATATGCCCCATCTCGCCTGCAAATCCCCCTCCCTTATACAATTTTCCATTTATTATTATTCCTCCTCCAATTCCTGTCCCAAAAGTTAAAATTATAAAATTTTTCTTCCTCACACCATAATACATCTCAGACAAAGCAACACACTTTGCATCATTTTCAACCTCAACTCTAACTTTAAACTTCTTTTTCAAATAGTCCTTAAGATCAAAATTTCTCAAGGGTAAATTTGGGGGGTTTTTTATCACGCCATTTAACAATGGACCCGGACTCCCAACACAAATTGCTTTAACCCCTTTCCCCATCAAACCTGAAACAGAATCAAAAATAGCCTTAATCAACGCCTTGCCAGTTTTAGGAGTTGGAACTCTTGTATAGTCTATAATCTTTCCATTAGTAACAATAGCGGTTCTCAAATTTGTTCCTCCCAAATCAACAGCAATGACTTTATTTCCGACCATACTTATCCTCCAATCTTATAATATCATTTTCATCAAAATCACCATATGAAACTTCAAGAACTCTAACTCTTTTTGGTCCAGCAATAATTCTATGTTTTGTTTTCCTTGGAACTTTAACAAAATCTCCTTCTTTGACCTTGAACTTTCTATTGCCAACAACTGCAAATCCTGACTCAAGAAAATACCAATTCTCCTCTCTTTTGTTATGGTATTGCAAACTAAACTCCTGTCCAGGCTTCACTTCAAGAATCTTAATAGTACATTTTTTGTTTTTTGCAAACCCCTTGAAATTCCCCCAAGGACGAATCACCTTTTTCATAAGAACATTAGATAAATTTAACTTAAATACTTTATCTTAAGAACCTTCATTGGGAAACTGCCCTTTTGCAACTAAATTAAGCGAGGGAATGTGAGCCGAAGTTGTAAACACATAATTTACTGCTTCACCGACTGAAGTTGGAGGTGCTAAAGTAATTTGCTTTCTCCAAATTCCATTATATTCGTCAGAAATAACTTTAACAGCTTCTTGAACAGAAAGATTATCATACATTCCCGTATCTACAGCTCCTGGTCTGATTGTTGTTAAAAAAATATTATCTTTATAATTACTTAACATTGCACTATTAGCATATCTGTCTATTGCCCCCTTAGCCGCACAATGTGTGCCACCATAGGAATATCCTCTTATTGCACTCATCGAACTTACTATAGCAATCCTCGACTCTCTTTGTTTTCTAAATAAGGGAAGTAAGTTCTGCATCATCAAATGTGTGGATCTCAAAACAGTATTAGACTCGTTTTCAAGTAAGTCTAAAGGTATTTGATCTAGAGGTAAGTAAGGATTATCATCTTTTAATTTATAACTTCCCGCACCTAATCCAACAGACTGAACCCAGTACAGATTTTTATCTTTAGGAAGACTTTCAACAAACTTCTTAACTTGAGCCCCATCCAACAGATCCAAAGCAGAATATTCTATTAAACCGCTTCCAACATCTTTCTCAAGTGCATCTTTGATGTTTTGTAATTTATCTTCAGAAGTTGAAACCATATGAACAATAGCACCATTTCTAGCTAAAAATCCTGCTACTGCTGTGCCAATGTTTGCTTTCATCTTTTTATGATCAATAGAGATATAATCTGCACTATCTTCTCCAGATACAATATCTCTAAAAGTGTTGGTAGCTGGCTTATATCCACATCCAGTTACAACTATTCTTTTCCCATTTAGTCTTCTTGATTTCGCAATATCTTCTAGTCTTTTCATTTAAAATTTAGTAATTTTAATTACTAAAAAATAGTAGCATCGTGTTTTAACTAAATTTACCCGACAATTATCGGTAATTTAAGAAGTGGCTTATTATTTTGTTTTCCGCTTTTCTAAGGTTTTCCTGAAAAGTTGAATAGGATTTTTTTATCGATGACGCCAATACAGGCAGAGTTAAATTTCTAGGATAGTTATAATATCCATTCTTGTAGGCTAATTTAATAGCTTCAAGCTGTTTATCAGTTACATCTGGAGCAATATTAACTGTAGAAATGGTTTTTATTTTCTCATTATTTATTGAAAAAAGCTCACCATGATAATGTTTCAAAGCAGAATTAATTAATTTGTTTAAAGATTCTCTAAGAACGCATCCTACTTCCCAATATTCCCATCCATCGCTCGAAATGTGTATGGGTTTTATTATTATGTATTCTGGATTGTAAAATATTCTTATTTCAGCTTTAGATTCTCTAGAAATAGGATGTATCGCATGAATTAACAAATAATCCTTGTAGCTTTCCAAAGATTTAATTCTTTTATCAATCTTTAAACTTTCCAAAAATTCTTTTTTGTTCTCTTCTTTTCCAGAAATCGTTCCACTTAAAATTAAATTTATTTTCCGATCTTTTATGTAATTTGTATGAGGAAAAGCATAAAATTCTACTTTAAATTTTTCACACAAAGAGGAATAGATATCTTGATCATCTTTCAACTTAAACTTGGCTATCCACATAACCGACAATAGTCGGTTTAATTTAAATAGTTTACTCAATCAATTCTCTCAGCTTCTTTTCAGGAAATTTTGCAGTTGTTATTGCTGAAGAAACAGCAATTCCAGATGCTCCAAACTTCATAGCTAATTTAACATCTTCATTATTATGTATTCCAGCACCAACTAAGAATTTATATTTCAATTTTTTTGCAATTTCTTTTATTAAACCCGGCTTAGCCTGTGAAACAGAAATTTTTCCAGCCACAAGTTCAGGAGGCTCTATTATCAAATAATCTGGCTTAAGTTTTTTTACCTTAATTGCTTCCTTTAAGCTTGAAGCGAATATTGCGACTTTTATGCTAGCTTCTCTGCATCTCTGAACATCTTTCTTCAACACATCAAAAGATAGCTTATGCTCAGAATGATTCAAAAAAGCCCCGGAAGCTCCAACCTTCTTTACTGCCTCTGGAGTCACATACCCTGTATTTCTCCCCGGCCTATAAGGATCAATACTTTGAGAATAAACAGTAATATCAGTTGATTTTTTTATGGCAAATATGTCGCTTGTCTGAACACCAATTATTATTTTTTTGTCAATCTTTCTTATTTCTTTTGCCAGATTAACTGCATCTGCCCCAGATTTATATGTCTTGAAATTGATGATTACTATTGGATTCATTTTACTAGATTTTTTAATTTATTTTTATTCTTAACAGATTTTATATTTTCAATAGTAGTGTCTAAAATTCTTGTTAATGCTTCTTTGCTATTAAATGCATTGTGTGGAGTTATGATAACATTATCAAAAGTAAGGAGAAGATGATTCTCAAGTAAATTTTCAAGTTCTTTTTTCTGAAAATTCTTTGATAAAAGCTGTATTTCCTCTTTGATTATTGATTCTTCCTCTAAAACATCCAATGCGGCCCCATCCAAATGTTTTTTTGCCAAAGCCCACACTAAAGCTTTAGTTTCAACATTTCCTCCTCTGGCTGTATTAACGAGATAAGCCCCTTTTTTCATTAATTTTATATTTTTTGTGTTAATCAAATGATGTGTAAATTTATTATAAGGACAATGTAAAGTCACAATGTCTGAGTTTTTTAACAAGTCATTAAAATTAGAATACTTAACATTAAATTTTTTTGCAAAGCTATTGTCTTTTTTAACATCAAACGCAAGAATTTTCATCTCAAATCCCTTGGCAATTCTAGCAACATGCTTTCCAATATTTCCTAATCCAATAATTCCAATGGTTTTGTCTTTAAGATCAAAACCTCTTAAACCTTCTAAAGAAAAGTTGCCTCTTGTTGTTCTTTCATATGACTTGTGAATTTTCCTAGAAAGAGCTAAAATCAAAGCAAAAGTATGTTCAGCAACAGTATTCTCTCCATAAGAAGGGACATTCAAAACAGAAATTTTTCTTTTTCTGCATTCTTTGATGTCAATGTGGTCAAATCCAGTAGATCTTGTAATTATTGCTTTTAAATTTTGAAATTTGTCTAATATTTTTTTATCAACTTTTGAATAAATAAAAACAGATATTATACCTGCATTTTGGACTGATTCAATAATCTTATCATTTAACTCGTCTTTAAAAAAAATAAGCTCATTGCCTTTAAGTTTTTCTTTTAGATATTTTTCTTCCCAATCTTCAACTTCAAAAAAAACTATTTTCATCCCCAAATCACCTTTTTTATTTTCTTAGTCAACTCCAGAGGATTTTTTCTCTGCCAAACATTTCTTCCAATAGCCATTCCAGAAAATCCAGCTTTCATGTAATTTTTTATTTCAGCCAATAATTCTTTTTCATAAGTTTTATGGCCGCCAGCACTGACAACTTTTGCTTTCCCTGCGGATTTGACAGCCCATTTCAAATCATTTAAATTTCCAGTAGGATGAATTTTAATTATATCTGCTCCAAGCTCTAATCCAACTCTAGTTGCATAGGCCATCAACTCGCTCTCTTTTTTTCCTTCAATACTTTTTCCCCTAGGATAAATCCAAGCAATCACAGGAATTCCTTTAGAATGTGCCTCTCGCTCTATTTGTTCAAACTGGGAGAACATCTCAGATTCATGAATACTTCCTATGTAAATTGTATAACCAACAGCTTTAGCA
>JBBSXB010000010.1:0-2653 GCA_038046005.1 Nanobdellota archaeon
GTTTCGAAGTTAACTACCCAACTTACAAAAATAAGATTCTTAATGGGTTTTTAAGCTTTCCTGATTTGTTAAAACTCTCTATATCTCGCGTTTCCAACATGCCCATAAATATCCAAAAGTAATGATTTGTGAGAACCAAAATGAGCCCTCATAACATCAAACTTTTTCTTTAACTTATTCTCTATTAAATCTAAAGCCTTTATTCCATCCTTAGCTTTAGCAAGATTATTAGACAAATGAGCAAAAGGCAATAAAACTATATTTTTATGCCCCACTTCATCACAAAATTTAGATATTTCTTCTGCAATATTTGATGAAGTCTCTTCGATATCATCACCTTTTTCAATAGTAATAAGTGAGACAATGCAATCTCCACATTTTTGTTCTTTTTCTTTTATTTCTTCTGGTTCAATATCTTTAGGAAGGTTTGACAATCTATCTACTCTTGTAGCATAATTTTTACAATGAAACAATAAAGCCTTCATAATAGAATAATAATCTAGTGTATTTTAAACCTTATCTCTTGTTATATATTAAAAAAGAAATGTTTTAGTGCAGCTCGAGGGTTGAGGTTGTGTCATATAGGTTAAGGGAGTTTTAGAATTAAGCTGCACTAAAACTCTTGAATGTGATTGTCTCTCTTTCATGATACATTCAATATATTGGCATTTATAAACAGCCTGAAATAAAAATCCATATTTATCCTATATGTTTTAATACACAAATCTTAAAAAGCCGCAAAAAAATCTACCCTTATGGACATTTACTCTTTTATTGTTGGCAATAAGGAAATCTTCAAAATAATTTATGCCGCAATAATTGTCTTCACATGTTTACTGATAGTCTTAAAAACAAACAAGCTTTTTCAGCTTAGCTCTCATTCAGGAATAAGATATTTTAGAAACGCGTTCTTTTTTTACGGCATAGCTTTTTTCGCCAGATATTTCTTAGTTTTGACTGGCGTTTCTGACAATATAATAATTCCATTATTTGAGTTTTTCATAATTATGGGAGGATTTTTTCTGACATACAGCCTGTTGTCAAAAAGATTAAACTTAAAGTTTTATCACAGCTCTTTCCTTAATCCTATAATATTCATATTTTATCTATTTGCAATAATCCTTGTTTTGTTCGACTTTATTCTTACAACCTCCAACTTCATGTTTTTATCCCAGATAGTTTTGTTTGTAATCACATCTTCAATAAGCTATATCAATTACAGAGAATCTGGAAGCAAAAATAAATTTCTGAAATTTTATTTTTCAGCCATGATTTTAATATTGGTGGCCTGGCTGTTGAACTTCTTTGCGTTCTTTTTATTCGATGGAGAAAGATCCATATTGATTAATGTCTACATACTAAACTTGGTTTTCTTCTTAATATTCTTATATGGTATAATTAAGATAACAAAAAATTAAAATGGCAAAGAAAAGGGAAAGGCTCGAGGTTATAAGGGATATTTTAAAATCAATAAGAGAAAAAAGGAATATAAAACCCACAAGGCTGCTTTACGCTTCAAATCTCTCGCCGCAAATGTTCAAGGAATATGTCGACGAGCTTCTTGCAAAAGGTTTTGTAAGCATTGCCACGGACAAAGACGAGAAAAGAACTTTTTCCTTGACAAAAAAAGGAAATGAATTTTTGGATCAATACAAATTAATAGAAAATTTTGTTCAAAACTTTGGGCTTTAACTAAAGATATTAAAACTTTGCTGACTTATTTTCTAGATGAAAAAGAAGGACAAGTACAAAATTTGGATTGTTGTAATTTTGCTTTCTATACTTGCCATATTTGTCATTTCAGAGATTTTCTTTAAAGCACAGGTTGGAACCACTAAAATTACCAAAGAAGTTTATTGCAACGCTGAAAGCAGGAATGTAAATGTCTGTGTTGAAATTTACTCCCCTGTCTGTGGCTGGTTTGATTCTAAAAAAATCCAGTGCATAAAATATCCCTGTGCACAAACATTCAGCAACGGTTGTTTTGCCTGCCAGGATGAAAAGGTAGAATATTATACTGAAGGAGAATGTCCTGTTTAAAAAATATTAAAAACACTCTTTCTTTACTCCTTAAATGAAAACAAATTCAACTAAAAGATTTTTTGAAATATTCGGAAGTTTAATTTTAATTTTTATATTAATCTCTTTAGTTTTTTTAATATTCAACTACGGATTCAAGCTTTTTTTTGACACAAACTCGACATTCATTTGGATAATAATTGCTTTATTGACGGCCTTAGTTGTTTTTTACATCATAAAATTCTTGATAAGAAAAAATTTCCTCAGGATGAAAAGTGGTCAGGTTTCTGAAGTTGAAGTGGATTATTGAAAAATTTAATATTATTAACGTTTTAAATCAACTTTCAATTCTAACTTGCTTATGTTGAATCTTTTCATAAGTTTTCCTTGTTCTTTAGCAAGCTTCATAACAGTTGGATTAAAAAGTTCTCCAACCGGTGCAGTACCATATGTAACTCTTCCTTTATCTGGTCCGTCTTGAATCGTGTTAAAGTAAAGGGTGTATTCCATAACTTTCCATTCATTTGTCAATTTATAAATTTTATGTAGAGAACAAAAAGAAAAAAAATCCCAAAAAACAAATCAATAGCAGCAAAGGATTTCGGAAATATACCTTAAAATTTTAACAAATTTT
>JBBSXB010000011.1:0-32842 GCA_038046005.1 Nanobdellota archaeon
GATTTTCTTTAGCTTTCACCCTACAGCAAGCTGTAGGGTATAACGATTAATTAATTCCGCAAGCTCTTAGTCTCTCTATCAATCGATGATAAAAGCCAGTTAATTTTTCAATTCGAGATTCGTATCTAACAGAATCCTTGGCCTTTAAATCAACAATAAACAATTCCGTATCTTTAAGTCTCCTTGATAAGTCTACTGCGCCTGTTGTCATATTATATCAAAGTTTCCTTATTTTATAAATTTTATCTTAATCAATCTCCGGCATTCCTCGAGGCATACTCATCCCTCTGCTTCCCGAACTGGCTATAACATCATCTATCCTCAGAATCATTATAGCAACCTCGCTTGCTGAATTAATTGCCTGTGTTTTTATTTTCAAAGGTTCAATTATCTTAGCTTCCAAAACATTTTCAATTTTGTTTGTGAACAAATTCAGCCCAGCATTTTTTTCCCCAGAATCGTGTCTGCTTTTTAATTCCGTTAAAGTATCAATGGGATCAAGTCCTGCATTTTCTGCAAGTGTGGAAGGAATAAATTCAAGAGCAGAAGCAAATTCCTCGACAGCCAACTGTTCTCTTCCGCTAAGTCCTTGAGAAAATTCCCTTAATCTTCTTGCCAGCTCAATTTCAACAGCTCCGCCTCCAGGGACAACGTGTCCTGATTTCAGAGTGCATATGACATCCCCCAACCCATCTTTTATAGCTCTTTCAATTTCATCAATAACATGCTCAGTCCCGCCGTGAATTAAAATTGTCAGGGCTTTTGGATTTTGACAGCCCATGACATAAGTTTTTACATCTCCGCCAGTTCTTACTTCTTCAACAATTCTCGCACTTCCTAATTCAAAGGGTGTCAGCTCTGAAAGGTTGCTTACAATTTTTCCGCTCGTTGCCTTTGAAATTTTTTCCATGTCATCTTTCGAAATTCTTCTAGCCGCGTAAATCCCTTCTTTAGCAAGAAGATATTGTGCAAAATCATCAATTCCTTTTTGACAGAACACAACATTAGCACCGGAAAGCTTGACTTTTTCCACCATTTCTTTTATCATTCTTTCTTCCTGCATCAAGAATCCATTAAGCTGTTCAGGAGTCGATATTGAAATTTTAGTTTCTATATCAGGATTTTTTATCTCCAAAGGAAAATCAATCAAGGCGATTCTAGCTCCGTCAACTTTTACAGGCATGTCTTGCGAAACTCTTTCCTTGTCAAAAACAATTCCAGATATTAATTCTGTATCACTGATTCCGTCTCCTTTTGCTTTTTCTATTTTTATATCCTTAACATTAATTCTTCCGTTATCATAAATTTGTTTCACAGCTTGGACAATGATATCTGCAAATTTTTCCTTCGAATCTTCAGCACCTTTTCCCGTCATCGCCGTCATCGCAATCTGTTTTAATATTTCAGTATCATCATGGGTTATCTTTAAAGAAATATCTTTCAAAATCTCCTGGCATTTGTCAGCCGCAATTCTGTATCCTTTTGTTATGACAGTTGGGTGAATTTTCCTGTCTAAAAGTTTTTCGGCGTTTTCAAGGAGTTTGCCTGCAATCATGACGGCTGTTGTTGTCCCGTCTCCAACTTCTGACTCCTGAGTTTTCGCAACTTCAACCATCATCTTCGCAGCAGGATGCTCTATCTGCATTTCTTCAAGAATCGTGACTCCGTCATTTGTAACTATAATATCTCCCGTAGGAGAAACCAACATCTTGTCCATTCCTTTTGGCCCAAGTGTTGTCTTAACAATCTCTGCAACCATTCGTGCAGCTAGAATATTATTTCGCTGTGCATCTTTTCCAAGAAGTCTCTGCACATCTTCAGGCATCAATACGACTGGTTTTTCTGACATTTTATATTCACTATGTTAAATTCTCTTTATTCAGCCGTATTTAAGATTTATGGTGGTAAAATAATGGCAAGTTTTATATACCCTTGTTATTGCAGAGTAATAACAAAAATGACAAGGACAATTGATGATCAACTCTCACCTAAAGAACCTTTGAAAGTAAGAGTGGCAAAAGCCCCATTTAGAGCGATAGGTTCTTCAACAAAATGGGCATTTAACAAAGCGCACAACTCAGTAGAGCAAAGATCTTTCGATCTTAAACCAGGAATGTACGCATTCGTCCTAGCAAATTACAGACTTTTCCCGGACGATTTTAGCAGAGACCAGGCGTTAGTCTTGGCAGATTCTTATTCTTCTGTTTTAGAATTATTTGAAAATAACAGGGGTATATTTGCTAAGGGTGCAAAAATTCTTGGACCAAAAAGGGCTTCTTGGTATGTTCCTCAACCATTTGATGCATATTTTAAATTTCCAGGACAAGACATAATCATTGTTGACACAAAGCAAAGGTTCTTTGACCCTAAACCAAGAACCGTGCCAAGTAAATTCAATGGTTTTCCCATAGACGCAAACGTCAACACAAGAATTTTCTATAGGGATCACCCATTAACACTTTTTCAAGTAGACGCAGGATATCTCTTGCAATTAAGAAGTCTTAAGAATAAAAAGAAAATCGAAGCTACAGAACTTGATGAGTTAATTGATGGTTACAGAGCCGACAAGGAAGAAAAAATAGCAACTATTGCTTATGAAATGGTCTTTAATCATTTCGCACCACAAGAATATCTAGATGCTGTTTCATTCCCTTTATCTAGAGTTGCAGCAACAAGCAGAAATCAAAATTTACAAAGATCTGTTGGAATTCAGATTGAGGATATTTCAATTGAAGGGGCGAAAATCCCAGAATCGCATGACGCATTTATAAGAGAGCAAATAAAATACGCAAGCAATAGAGAAGCCATTAGAGAAGATCTCGAACAAAAATATAGAATTTTCAGCGATCTTGTTAATTTGAAAGGATCTAATTATAGCGAAAGACAGAGAATGGAGCTAGCCGTACAGTTTAACAGATTTTTAGAAGCCTCAGGATCCAATCAAAGAATATCTACTTCAGGAATCTATAATACCGAAGTAACAAAGATTCACGCAGCCTAACGAAATATTTATAAACCATCACTTTTTAATGACAACATGAGAACAGCAGACGGTCAACAATACGGATTTTTTAGAGCAATTGGTAATTTTGTAAAAAATGGAGGAACCGGCTTAGTTGTAAAAACAATAGGAGTTGGAGCTCTTGGTGGAATTGCAGGTATTGGACTTAGAGCTGGATTCAAAGCTTATGTTGATGGGGTTTATTCTGGAGATTTAGTTTACCAATTTTTACAGGGTGTAAAAGAAGTTACCCCTTTTGTAGACGGACGAGACAACTTAACTGATGTAACTAAAACACTTTCAGCTGCTGCCGTTGCTGCAGGCATTTATTTTGGAGGAAAATTAATCAAGTATATTCATGAAAAAGGAACAGGCCATTATGCTAGTTCAGTTGCAGAGGCTGCCGATTATGCGCAACAGCAAGCTCCTTTCAGAGCGCTACAACAAAGAACTAATCTTGAAGCAGCCACAATAGCTGTTGAAGAAGATCTTGGGCTAAAAAAAGCTGCAAGCAGAAGACGTCTTAGAGATTTAGGTGCAATTTAATCCTTTAACTCTCTCTCACACAAATATTTATATATAAGTTCTGCATTAAAATATCAATTAAAATGAGACTTCATGAATGGAGGTAAATGAAATGAAAATTCTTGTAACAATATTATTGGTAACAGTTTTGTTGTCCCTGACTCTTGGAGGTTTAACGTTTGTCGGCCCAGCATGGTCGGTAGTGCCAAGTAGCGGTTGTGCTGGTTCATGGGATGTTGACAGCGGAGCTCCGCCCTTAATCGGTTCAGAAGCAATAGCTTGCCAGATGAAATATAACTTCTGGAACTAATTAAAAAACTTCTTTTTTATTTTATTTGAATATTTTTTTCTGCTGTTCCCAAATATCTTACAATTCCTTCTCCCCTATCTCTTGTGTAAAACTCAAGTGCAAGTGTTTTCATTGTTCGTGATTCTAAAGGAATTTTCTTTGTTCCTGACCATATGAAATCTGGAATTACAATGTCATAAATAAAAACTCCATTTGGCGATGTTGACACAATATCCAAAGTGTCAATGTCAAACTTGTCAATTCCTCTTCTTTTAATATCCTCATATCTTAATTCAGGAGGTTCTGTTGATGCAGTATCTTGAACTCTCTCACTCTTTCCAGTAATCACTCGCCCCGACTTTTTTCCAGGATCTACAAGCGAAACAAAAGCTCTTCCAGAATAAAATCCACTACTGTCTTTATCTAATCCTCCAACAGGAAAAAATATTTTTATTCTTTCATTTTTTGAAACAGGATCAATCCAAAATGTTGGAACTTTTGTTTGCTGACCAGGAATTAAAGAAGCTGCTTGCTGTTTATGTACAATTTCCAAAGGATACTCTCCTCTTATCATTTTTACATCTGGCTTTTTTACTTCAACTTTTCCGCCATTGCTTACTTTAACTTCGACCTTATAATTTTTATTTGTTTCAAATGGCACAGTAATTACACGTGCAGTAAATCCTTTTCCTACTTCATTTGTCATATCATAATCAAAATGACATTTCTCTGAAAAAACCCTAAATAAAGAATCTCTTCTATTCTCGCTGACGATATATTCCAAATCAAAGGGCAAAATTTCTCTTCCAGCAGAATTTTTTGTTGAAAATCCTTTACGATTTGCGTAAAGATCGATGATTATTCTTTCTTTTTCTAAAGGCTCTCCAGCATAACAAGGAAGTCTTGTAGCTCTTACATCTCTTACCTCTAATGGTATGGAATCAAATAGAACGCTAAATTCACTAGAGTATTTTCCTTTTAACATATCTGACGCAAGTTTAGAATCTGTGGAGGTTCCAGGAGTATTTATATCATCAAAACCGCTTTTTATGTCATCAAGAGAGCTAATTGGTCCTTGAGAAACCTCCTCTATAACATAATCAAAACTTCCTTTTTCAACAGCTTTAACACTTACCCCATTTCGAAACGTCGCTATAACATATCCATCTCCAACGCTTGGAGGCTCTTTAAATAATCCTTGCAATGCCATAAATTTTCCCCATTCATTCAATCTTCCATTTATGTCAAATCCTCCATAGCTAGCAATCTGTTCCGCTCTTTTTACAAGCTCTTTGCTGACAAAAGTATTTGTGGAACTTCCAAATTTAGTGTCTTCATCTGCAAATATCTGATTATAAATTGTGATTATGCTTGCTGAGTCATATACAACATTCAAAGTATCTAATTGCCCCAATAAATCTTTTACTCGGCTTCCATTAATCCCATTTACTTTTAGTTTTGCCAAATAATTCATAGTGTGATTCGTAACTCTCCATAAATTTTTTGGACCATTGTTTTTCCCTCCAACGTACTCTTCTCTCAGGCTTTGTTCATACACATTAACATTTGCTTTTTCCTTAACTTCCAAACCCACTTTTTTCTTGTAAGAATCAGGAGGAAGCTGGCAAGCCTGCGTTGCTAACAAAATGCCCACTAAAGAACCAGTTAATAACTCTCTAAGTCTCATTTTATATCGCTAAAAAAAGCGCACTCATGTATATATAAACATTGCTGATTGATTATATACTCCAAATTTCATATAAATCTTTATAAGTTTCAGCTTGCTGGTTCTTAGTGTAAAAATGGAAAGAATTAGGGTTGCAGAAGTCATGACTCGGGATCCAATAACTATAAAGCCGGAAACGAGCCTTTTGGACTGTGCAAAAATTATGGTCAAGAAAAGGGTCGGAACGCTTCTGCTTGTCAACGGGAAAAAATTGATTGGACTAATCTCTAGAAAAGACATTCTGTGGGCATTGATAAAAAAATCAAAACAAGACCTTTCAAAAATAAAAGCTGTTGACATTTCTCCAAAAAAAATAGCGACAGTAAAGCCAGATTCAACAATAAGAGAGGCATTAAACAAAATGAAGCAGGTAAAATTTGAAAGGCTTCCTGTGATTTTTGGGGGAAATTTAGTCGGAATGTTAACAGCGAGAGATATTTTAAGTGTCCATCCAGAAGCATATCCTGAACTTGAAGAATTCACGCACATAAGAGAAGAATCTGAAAAATTAAGAAGGATAAAAAAAATAAAAGACACAACGGAAGGAATCTGTGAAGAATGTGGAAACTTTGATATTCTTTTTAGGGTTAACGACAGCTTAATATGTGAAAATTGCAGGGAAAAGATTTGATGAATTCCGTTGATGGAATAATCTTTGAGATAGAACCATTAAACGTTAAGGAGCCTCCGCATTTTCCAATGCATTTTTATTTCTTGGCTTTAAGTAGGGAAAATATCTTGCATTTGGACAATGTTAATTCAAAACCTTTTCCAATATTTTATCTGCCTAATTTAAACAATCTTTTAACTGAAGATGATTTTTGGAATAAATATTTATTCCTTCCTCCAAATGAAACTGCCCATTAGTTAGACGTAGTCATCCTCTAAAAAAATTCCCAGTTATTCTATGAGGGCGGGCTCCAAAAAATGTTTCTTTTCTGTATCCGTCTGCAAAAAGATACAAATTCATTTTAATTAAAACTTCCTCGACGGAAGAAAAAAATTCATCTTTGGAAGGACCTATATCATGAGGCAAATCAACAGGTTTTTTAGAGCCAAAATTATAATCAATATAAAGACGACTAGGGCTCCAGAAACATCCTTTTACATAGCCACGACCCAACGATACACCTTGATTTGAAAGTTTTGTTTTCAAACCTTCCTGACCTTTGAATATTAGCCTTGTTAAATTAACCATAATTTTTTATCCCCATGGCACTTATAAACATTTCTTTAGTTAAATATTTAAATCAAAATCCTTTAGCTATAATATCATAAAAAGGGGACAACACATTTAATGGCTGAAGAGGAACAAATATTTTCAAGCAAAGTTAAGTATAATGGAATTTTTTCATTCAAAGACACATACAAGTTTTGCTATGACTATCTTGTGGAGGAATTTGGGCTGAATATTTCTGAAGAAAAATATGTTGAAAAAATAGCTGGAGATGCGAAAAACATCGAGGTAAAATGGAACGCAACAAAAAAAATTACAGATTATTTCAAATTTAAAATTTCAATCACTTACAAAGTAGATGGCTTAAAAAACATTGAAATGACCCAGGATGGGGTAAAAATAAAAACAAATCAGGGCACCATTGAAACTACCGTTAAAGGAACTTTAGTCAGAGATTACGAAGGAAAATTTGAGCAGAACGCCTTCCAAAAATTCTTGAGGGCAATTTATGAAAAATTTATTATAACTGCAAGAATCGATGAATTTGAGGGTAAGCTAATTGGATGGTGTGACAATTTTTTAGCCCAGACAAAAGCCTATCTTGATCTCGAAGGAAGAAAATAAATTAATTTTAGAATTCTAATTTTTGTTATAAAAAAGAGTAAAAATCACAACCGAAATGCTTATATACAAATTTATTTTTAATTCTGTATGAAAAAGGTGCTATCTTTATCAGTTTTGCTGTTGATTCTGCCATTTACGTTAGCATTAAACCTTCAAGTAGACAAAATCAGCAAAAATGAGGTGATGATTGTCGGAGTGGAGAAGCCTGCTACTTTTGATTTTAACATCACTAATCCCGGGCCAGCCACAAAAATACAATTTTATAATCTTCTCAGCTTCAGAATGCTTCCATCAGAGACCATTTTAATAAACGCTTATGAAAGCAAAATCATAAAACTTGAGATTTCACCAATAGGAGACTTCAATTTCACAGGACTTTATTCTTTTCCGTTCTACATAAGAGACGTAAATGACGAATCAGAAATGCGGGAAACCCTGACTTTCAGGAGAGTTGAATTCAGGGACGCATTTGAAATCGGAGCCGGAAGCTTTAACCCAGAGTCAAACTCTGTTGATATCTATCTGCAAAATATGCAGAATTTTAAATTTGGAGAAATAAATGGAAAATTTTCCTCTTCTTTTTTCAATATTGAAAAGACATTCACTCTTGCCCCTTATGAAAGAAAAAACTTCACAATACAGTTGAATAAAGAGGATTTCAAACAGCTTCTTGCAGGTTCATACACATTGAATGCAGACTTAAATGCGGAAGGCCAGAAAACAAATATTCAGACTAACCTTGAGTTTATTGAAAAAGACATAATAAAGACAAGTGAAAGTCAGTCCGGGCTTATTTTTAGGACTAATGTCATAACGAAAACAAATGTAGGAAATGTTCTTGCCACAGAAAATATGGTTATAACTAAAAACATAATCTCAAGACTTTTCACAACATTCAGTCCAGAGCCAGATAGTGTTGACAGAAGCGGTTTTATAGTTAAATATGGCTGGTCAAGGGAGCTGAAACCTGGAGAATCTTTTGAGATAACTGTAAAAACAAACTGGCTATTCCCCCTATTGTTGATACTTCTGGTTATTGCTGCCGTAATAATAGCAAAACAATACACTTCAACAAATCTTGTCATTAATAAAAAAATAAACTTTGTCAGGGCAAAGGGCGGAGAATTCGCACTTAAAGTTTCAGTAATCCTTAACGCTAAAAAACATGTTGACAACATAACTGTAATCGACAGGCTTCCTCCTTTAGTAACACTTTATGAAAAGTTCGGCATTGAAAAACCATCTAGAGTAGACACAAAACTCAGAAAACTTGAATGGAACTTCAATGGCTTGGAAGCAGGAGAAACAAGAGTCATTTCATACATAATTTATTCAAAGGTTGGTATAATGGGAAAATTCTCATTGCCCCCTACAACGGCAATATTTGAAAGAAACGGCCAAGCACACGAGACAGAATCAAACAGGGCTTTCTTTGTAGCAGAGCCAAGAAGTGCTAAAGACTTCCAAAATGAATTCTAAAGAAAAATCAAAGATAGCGAGAGAGCTTGAGAATACCCTACTTTCTGGAGCTGAAATAAAAGGCAGGACTTTAGTGAGGAGATGTTGTGGCAAAAGAATGGTTAAGCTTAATCCTAACAATGGGAAAAGAGAAACACTTCTTTACTGCTCGGCAAAATGCCATCGCAGTTATAACCCCTCTCTAGCAAATTTCTTTGATCCAGGATATGCCGTCTCGGGATTTAAGTAAGTTTTAAAAACTGTTATTTCTCTGAGCTAGAATGGCAATAGAATTACCTGGATATAGAAATTTAATAGGCAGCGAGATGTTTGAAAAAGTAAAGTCTCCTGAGTCCTCATCGAAAAATAAAATAGAAGTAGCTAGTCTTATAAGATATAAAACGCCCACTCCGGATGAAACTCTTGATTTTATTAGAGTAAGTGCTCAAGAGTTCTATTCAGAAAGTTCAGGGTTAAGGATACAACGAAATCCTGTTCACCAATATTTTCGTTTATTAGAAAAATCAGATCTTGCAGAATTGGGAGAAGGAAGAGGCGGTCTTTTTGGGCATCTTAATCACCATGTCGATAAATTAGAGACTGGAAATTATATTACTTTCTGGTGTAGTCTTATTCCGGATGGTAAGCTGGATGAAATAAAAAGAAGAATTAGAAACACAAAGATGGATCACACTGGAGTTCACCAATTTGCAGAAAGAAAACTAGGCGTATTGGTAAAATTGACCGACGAAGGCCTGTTTCCAGATATCTCGGAACTTGAATTTTTGCTTGCTAGAGGGGTGAAAATTTCCGATCCTTTAAAAATTACTAGAGATTTCGGCAACTACCAAAGTGCAGCGGGCAGACTTAGATTAATTTATAATAATTTTAATTTTCATGAAGCAATAGCCCAAATAAAAGATGAGACTCAAAGTTTCTTGGAAAAAAACGCAGGTGATGCAATTAAAGCAACTGTAGGTTGCGCGCTAAAGCATGCTGTGTATGAAGTGTTTGGATCTGGCAGAGATAGCACAGATAAAACCCCTTTTTCTGAGAACTAAGCAAAACCACCAAAAACTTTACAAATACCAGATTCTTGTAGATAAGATGCTTTCGATAGACAAGCTAACTGCCGAGCTTAAGCAGGACAAAACATTCTTAGAAGCAGTCAATGGGTGGAATTCTCACAATGTTAACTGGAAAGTCAGAGGAACTTCACTTCTTCACATGTGTTGCAACATGTTTTCTGTCAGGATAAAACTCTACCAGCTGACACAGGATGATAAGGGCAGAGAGAAACAAACATCAAAGAGAAGTTTGTATTATTGCCAATGCTGCCACAAACTCAGCCAAGGATATATTGCTGAAATAATTGAAAAAAGACGCAGTAAGAAATATCAATAGTTCCACCACAATAATTCTTATTAACCGATTTTTCCATTATTCTTGATGCCCTATCTTGTTAAAATATTAGTTGAAAAGAAACCAGGAGTCCTTAATCCTGAAGCTAAAGCAATTGAAGGAGCCACAGCTTCATTAGGGTATAATATAAGTGAGTTCAGCTGTGGAAGAGAGTTTTCATACAAAAGCAGCAAGTCAACCGAAAAGCAAGCCAGAGCAGAAGCAGATGAATTATCTAAAAAGCTTCTTGCAAACATGATTGTAAAAAGATATGAGATTGTGTCTGTAGAAAAATTAGTGTGATATCCTCAACATTAATTATTTATACCAATAATTGCTTTTAGCCGTATGAAAAAGAAAACACTTTATGTCATACTTATTGTTTTGTTTGTTCTAGGAATTGCAACAGCTTTTTTTATCATTGAAAACAAGAACAAAGACAGGTATTATTTCAAAGACAATTCGTTTTTATATTCTCAAGATAGAGGCAACCCAATTTATGAAATGAGTCTTAAGGAAGAAAATGACAGCGTTGCAGTTTATAATGTTAATTTTCAAAGCAGGAATTTCCTGAATTATACAACAAAAGTCTACGGACTTTTGATAATGCCTAAAAATAAGACTAACCCTCCAGGATTGATTCTTCTTCCAGGAGGAAGTGTTACAAAAGAAAGCGAGTCAATACTTGGAGAAAAAATAGCAAATCTTGGCTACGCTGTTTTGACATTTGATCAAAGAGGAGTGGGGCAAACAGGAGGTTATTATCTAGGGCTTCAAGAGGATTACAACGTTTTCGCACAAGGCAACGAACCGACACAGCATTTGAGTGTCTATGACGCATTGAAAGCATACGACGTCCTTAAACAAATGAAAAATATTGACAAGAATAATATAGCGATAGCAGGAGAAAGCATGGGCGGAAGATATGCAATAATTGCTGCAGCAATTGACAAAAGACTGAAAGGAGTTTTAATAATAAGCAGTTCAGGATTCCATTTTCAGAACGAAAACAAGCCATATACCCCGTATTTGGAATCGGTTGATCCCGACACCTACATAGCTAGAATTTCTCCAAATCCTGTTTTTATGCTGCATAGTTCAAATGACACAATGATTCCAATAAGCGATGCAAAAACCACATTCAACATAGCGAAAGAACCAAAGAAGTTTTATGAAGTTTCAGGCTGTCCACATGGTTATTGTCAGGAGATGTGGGAGATGTTGAAGAGCGACCTGCAAGAGTTATTTAAGATGTGAGAGGGGGGAAGTGTTTGGGAGATAATATAGAAAACATTAAAAGATTGAAAATTATAGATTATACAGGGTTTAACAGAAAATGACAGCTTATTCACACTCTCGTATAACAACTTTTGAAAATTGCCCATACAAATACAAACTTCAATACATAGATAAAAAGAAACCGGAAACCCCTGCAACAATTGAAGCATTTATGGGAAATATTGTTCATCAGACTTTAGAAGATTTATACAAAAGAAAGAAATTCAAGCAGAGAATTGCTAAATCAAGCTTAATTAAATTTTACAGGGATTTGTGGAAGAAGAATTATTCATACGATATTTTAATTGTGAAGAAAGAACTTAATGCTGAAAATTATAGAAAAATGGGTGAACAATTTTTATCTGATTATTTTGAGAGAATGAAACCATTTGACCAGATGACTATTCTGGATTTAGAGACGCAAGATAGATTGACTTTGCCAGATGGAAACCAGTGGCATGTCAGAATTGATAAATTAGGTTATGATAACAAGGGAAATTATTACGTTTGTGATTATAAGACAAATTCAAAGATGAAAGATCAGGAAGAAGCTGATTCTGACAGACAACTTGCTATGTATTCTATTTGGGTTAAGGATAAATTCAAGGACGCTAAATCAGTTAAATTAATTTGGCATATGTTAGCTTTTAACAAAGATGCTATTTCAGAAAGAACAGACGAACAATTAGAAAAATTGCAGAATGAAATTATGGAAATAATAAAAAAAATTGAGAATACTAAAGAATTTCCAACTAATGTTACTGCTTTATGTGACTATTGTGAATTTAAATCTGAATGTCCGTCGTTTAAACATCAAGTAGAGCTTGAAAAAATCAAAAATATAGAACAATTCAAGGAAAATGAAGGAGTGAAATTAGTAGATAAATATTCAGAAATTAAAACAAAACTTGGAGAACTCAAAAAAGCAGAAGAAGAATTCAAAGATAACATGGTAAGGTACGCAAAACAATTTGGAATAGATATTGTTTATGGAAGTAATATGAAATGTTCTGTAAATGAAATTGACAAAATCATATTACCTGAAGACAAAAATGAACTTATTAAATTGTTAAAGAAAAAAGGTCTTTGGGAAGATATGTCTATGATTAATTTTATGAAGCTCCAATCAAAAGCCTTGAAAGATGAAATTGATAAGGATATTAAAAAAGAAATTAAATTTGGAAAAGATTATAGGTTATATTTAAGTGAAAGAAAAGACGTTGAGGATGAGTAAGTTTAAAATAAAATTTTCTTTATAACAAGCACCAAAATGAAGAATAATGAAAATATCTCTTGGCATAAAAGAAAGCCACTTTCAGAAGAACATAAAAGAAAACTAAGTGAGTCCAATAAAGGAAAACATCATTTTGATTTTCTTGGAAAACATCATACTGATGAAGCTAAGAGAAAGATAAGTGAAGCTAACAAAGGACATCCTGTTTCTGAAGAAGTAAGAAAGAGGATAAGTGAATCCAATAAAACGAGACTTCACCCAATGAAAGGCAAACATTTGCCTGAAGAATGGAGAAAAAAACTTTCAGAACACCATAGGTCTAAAAGAGGATTTGATTCTCCAATGAAAGGCGAACACCACTCGGCAATAAGTAATGAAAAAAACAGAATAGCTCATTTAAATACTCCTGAAGAAAGAAGGAAAAGAATATCTGAAACTTTAAAAAAAAGTTACCTTAATCCACAATTAAGGATAAAACGAAGTGAAATTGCAAAAAGAACAATGTCTAATCCTGAAGCAAGGAAAAGATTAAGTGAATTTATGAAAGGAAAACCTTCTGCTATGAAGGGAAGAACTCATTCAGAAGAAGCAAAAAGAAAAATGAGTTTAGCACTTAAGGGAAGAAAACTTACTGAAGAACAAAGAAAAAAACTTTTAGGTCGTAATGTTTGGAATAAAGGCAAAGTAGGAGTTTATACTCAAGAACAATTAAATAGAATGAGTGAATCTATGAAAGGAAGATTTTCTTTAGAAAAAAATCCATCTTGGAAAGGTGGAATATCTTTTGAACCTTATACATCAGAATGGAATGATATACTAAAAAAATCTATTAGGCAAAGAGATAATAACACTTGCCAAATATGTTTTAACAAAGGAAAAGATGTTCACCACATTGATTATAATAAAAAAAATTGTAACCAAGAAAATCTTATAACCTTATGTCAACGTTGTCATAGTAAAACTGGAACAAATAGAGAAAAATGGAAAAAGTTTTTTGAAGAATTATTAAAAAGAAAAAAACAATTAGCTTAATCCCCTCACCCCATATCCTAGTCATAAATATGCTTTCTATGTCCGACCTTTAGGACGCTTATCTTGTCTTTTTTTATGTCAAAAATAACTCTGTAGTCACCAACTCTCAACCTATATCCTTCCATGCTTTTTAATTTCTTTATATCTTTAGAAAATGGATTTTCAACAAGCTCTGATGCTTTTTTAATTATTCTTTGAGAAATCAATACATCTAAGCTGTCTAAATTTTCAAGGGATTTTTTTGCCCATTCCAGTTTATATATCATAACCCATATCTTTTCATGACTTCTTCATGTGAGACAACTTTTCCCTCTTTAACATGCTTTCTTGCTTCTTCCAACTCTTTTTTTGTCTTTTCGTTAACTTCTTTATGGTCTTCTAAAAGAACTTCAATGACATCATTATAACTCTCTCTTTCATAGATTTTCATTTTATCAAGATGTTTTTTCACAGATTCTGATATCCTTATAGTCGTTTCCATTTACATCTGTATACACATGTATATTTAAGCCTTTCGGTGTTAGAATTAAAATAAAAAAATCCCCACTCAAAGTCTAACTCGGGATTTTTAACAAACTCTTTTTAATTTAACCCAGATTCAAATCTGGGAAACCATTGGGGCCTTTCAGCCCCAATCATCCCCTCACCCAGAGTCGAACTGGGGATCTCCCGGGTGCTGCGAACTCTTGGCTTATCAGGTTTCATTTAATTTCCTTAATGGAATATCCACCCTAGTTATTAATTAACTACAGCCAGGCGCTCTAACCACTGAGCTATGAGGGGAAATGCTTCGCATTTCCTCACGGATTTGTTCTGCTAAATTAAGAAATTCAGGTTATTTTTAAAGGTTGTTAATACAAAAAATCTCGAAATATTTAAAACCCCTGTCATACAAATAAAAACATGACAACAATCAAATCTAAACTGCAAACAACGCTAGAAAAAGAAGGATGGAGTTGGTTGACTAATGAACCAGCAAGAGTGCTTCTTAGAAACCCACAAAAAAGTGATGAAGAAATACGACAAATGTATCTGCAAAGAAAATTTAAAGAAGTCAGAATAGAAGACGCTTATGATTCTGAGAGCCAACCACTCTCTAGCTATAGGGCAGTTTATATTAAAAGATAACTGATAAAATTACTTCTTAGAAAAGAAAAGAACTAATGATGCACAAACTAAAGCCAATCCAATAAGGCAAAACTGAGTAGCTTGTCTTGATTGGATATCACTCAACACAGAATAAACCTGACAATCAAACGTCGATCCTCCTGTAAAACCAAGCTTCGTGTCTATATAAGCCGGCTTGCAGTTTTTTTCAACAACATTTATTGTATTTCTACTCTGTTGATTAGTAATAAGACCAAAAATTAAAAATATGACTCCGAAAACCAATAATACAGCACCCAACTTTTTCTTCATATCCATATAATACTTAAGGAAATCCGATTTAAAAATCTATCTAAAAAATCAAACTTTTTTAACCAAATCGGCTTTAGCTTGGAAACGATAATTTGTATAAAATTTCATTAATTCATCGTAAGTATCTTTCGAAATAAGAACACTAATTTCAACCATACTACCATTAAGACGACCACGATTAGGTTCGCTAATATTTGCACCAACATCTAGTATAGCATAATAACGTGGTGTCTCGCCATCATCTTCATTTTTAGGAGTGTCAAATCTAAGTCTCTTCAATGCAGTATAAAAAATTGCTTCAAGCATTTTAGAACGAAAACTTGCTCATTTAAATAAATTTATTTTTACTGAAACATACAACAATTTTCACTTTTTCCACCACAACAATTCTTAAAAACATTCCAAATCAGGATAAATAATGATAGGATTAAGGATTAAACTAACTCTTGACGATAAAGTGCTTGATGAAATAGAATTAAGGCACATTGGCTCCAAAGCAGAGGTAAGGCACATAAGAGATCATGGGGAAGAAGTTTCCATACCCCCTTCCTTTCCAAGCGCAGATTTTTTTGAAACATACAGAAACATAGTCGAATCATACAATTCCAAAATTATGTCCAACGAGAAAATTACACTTTCAATAAATTCTTTTGAGTACAGGGGCTAATTCACTTCCCGTCCAGCTTTCTAAGAATCTCCCCTTTCTTCATTCCCTTATTCATCATTGCTTTGACGCTCTCAAAGGGGACTTGCATATTTGCAACATATTCAATTTCATAAACTTTCCAACCTTTTCTCACCAATTCTGCCGAAACCTGCTGTGAATAAGTTTTTGTGCTGTCAAAATTTCCTCGAGCAAGACGTGAAATATCATCTTTGGTTAATTTGTTTGTGAATCCTGCATGGACCAATTCCTTTTCTGCACCATATGCTATTAATGAATCAATTTCATAAGAAGGAATGTTCATGCCTTCAAATTTGGCGAAATCCTGAAAATTAAATCCGTTGGAAATGTAAACATTTGCTGTATAAATGTCAGCCCCCAATTCCATCCATTGACAAATCACTTCAGCTCTTTTTGTTGAATCTCTATTTTCATTCTCAAGCAAAGAAAATTCGTAGGGTGAAAAATCTTCTTTTCTTAAACTTGGTTCTCTATTCAAGTCAACAATTCTTTTTATGATGTCGGAAGTTCCGCCGTTGGCCATAATCTTTTCAAGCCCGCCTTTGGATGTAAGATACGAGACAGGCAATCCCGCACTGTAATAAGCTCTGGCAACATCATATGAGATATTGTGTGTTATCGCAATCCTTTCTACTAAATTCTTTTCCTGATTTGCTTTAATGCCGATATAAGAAGCGACAACAGAAACTGTCACAATTCCTGTGACTGTTTTTCTTAAGTCCATAAAACTTTCCAAATTCCAACATTTATTAATATTTATGTGATGTTTTGAAAGTAACCTTTATTAATCCTGTTCACTTCTCCTTTTTATGCCTAAAAAAAGAGCGAGAAAAAATCTTAAAGTTGTAGCCCAAAAAAAAGGAGTCAAACACCATATAAAACTGGCAACTTTCTTTGCCTCAAAACTCATAATAGCTTTGATATCATTTGCAATAGGAATTTATATTGGAAAACTTTTCCAGACGACCTGGGTTGCCATTGTCATAGCCTCGGTGATAGCCATATTTATCTATCTTCTTTCAGTTATACATGCAATGAAGTTGTTCAAAATATAATAATAAACTTTATTAATCGTTTTTCCCTAATTTAAGCATGGAAAAAAGGGTGTTGGTATTGTTTGCAATTTTACTAGTTTCTTTGACACTAATTTCTTCACTTTCAACACAGGATTTCAAAAAAGAAGCTGAAAAAGCGACATATTATGCCAAAGAATACGAAGCCGCAAACATAAACTATGCCCAGTTTTTGGTTTACTTAAATTCTGTTGGGGAAGATCTTAACACCCTTTTAAAATCTCAAGAAACTGGAATTAATGACGCAGAACTATCAACATTTCTGGGTGAGCCGAAGAAAACAAATTCGGTTTTGTCAGATGACTTGACAACAGAAGTCCAGGTTGCAAATCCTGTTTTAACATGGGGAGAAAAAATAATTTATGACGGCGACAAGATACAGATAAGACTCTCAGTGTCTCCAATATTATACTCAGGCAAACAAATTGTGTACAATTCCGAGTTCATGACAATATTCAAAGACATTCCAGCTTCCTTTAATCTTAGAGAAAGTATTGATGAAGCTAGAAAATTGTCAAATGTTTTTGCCTTAGACTCAAACGTGCAGACAGCAAACTCACTGGCAGAGTATTCCATAAACACAGAAAAAATTTCCGATTCTTACTTTCAACAAAATTACAAAACCTGCCAGGATTTGATGACAAATATTTTTGGAGCTGAAAACTTAAAATCAAAAGAAAATGTTATTGACAAGACATATGAAATCTTAAAAAAAAGCCCATACGAAATAAAGGCAGATTTATTGCTGTGTGATGACTGCCAAAAAACAGAAAAAGAAAACTGGATCAAACTGAGTTTTACAATTGAAAGCAACGGCAGAAAAATAGGATTTAACCTTGACCAGGATATTTCTGCAGATCAGTTTAATAGCCTTAGCATAAATAACATTAAAGCAAAGATGATAAAATCAAACGGAAACGTCAAACAACTTCTAGAAGGAGGAAATTACAAATCAGCTTACACAATAATGAAAATGATGGAAGTTATGTACGATGTATGGGATCAAAAAATCAGTGACGAAACCGACGCCACATTAAAAATCCAGGAATACGCAGACAAAGTCCAGTTTACAAGCGGTTTGTTTGATGGGTATAAGTTAGTTGCAACATCTTTTAACAATCAGTTACTGTTTGAAAAAGTTTTATACAGAGAATACGAGTCAAATGGGACAGAAATTTGCACAAACAATCTAGATGATAACAATAACAACAAAACAGACTGTCAGGATTCTTTATGTACAGGCCAGGTATGTGGGTCAAGAACAATAAATGTTACAGAAGGGAACACTACATTTCAAAAGACAATAGAATCATATTGTATCTCAGGAATATGTCTGGAAAAAACCCAAAACCAGAGTATCTGCGGAAACAACATATGTGAAAAGGGAGAAAATGTTTCATGCTTAAAAGATTGTTCAAGCAAGGCTTTATTAGAGTGTCAAGATTATCCGCCAATCCAGTGCAATGGCCGGGTCATATCTAAAGGCCAAGATTCAAATGGTTGCCCTCTTGAACCAGTTTGTTTGTCTAATGATATTTCTTGTACATCTGATTCGCAATGCACACAGCCTTTGTGTGGCAAATCTGAATGTGTCGGTGGAGAATGTAAAGTAACACAAATAGACCAATGCAACCAAGCCCAATGTTCAGATGGAGACGAAAAAACTTCAGCATGCTCAACGGGAGAGATAATTACTCAGGAAATATGCTTTAATGGTGTTTGGAAAAGCACAGGCCAAACCTGCAAATCAGGAATTATTAAAACTCCTTTAGAAGAAAATATTGTTAAAACACAATTTAATCCAATTTGTAATGCGAAAGAAGATTGTGCTTCTAATCAAGTCTGTGATCTTGGGGTTTGCACCGAAACTGTTAAAAATTCCTACACCCCACCATCCTCAACGACCTCTTCAAAATATTCTGGAACTACGTTTACTGGAAATGTGATACAAATTACTGGAGAACCAATAACAATCAATGGAATAACTGGAATTGTTGGAGAACAATACCCTACTTCACAAGATATAAACCCAAGTACAGCTCCAACAAGAAAATATAACAATCAGGAGACATATTCTGCAATAACTGGCGTTGTGGAAAATCTTCCAACTGAAGCAACACAAGTTGTTGAACAGCGACCAAAAGAAATCTTGCAGGCACAATTATTTAATGGTCCATCAGTTTCTATCAACCCTCAGGGCGTCAAAGAAGAATTTTCTGCCATAGGAGTCTGCAAAGAGGACAGAGAAAAAACAGAGGCCCAATTTTATTTTGCTGGAAGTGGAGACAAATTCGGAGGAGTTTCAAACTTGATGGAAAAATACAGAGAAAATGGGATAGAATGGTGTGACAGGGAATTAAAAATACTGCTTGATCAAAGAGCTGAAATCACAAAAAGCTTCAATTCTGAATTTGCTACATGGTTTTTTGAAACATATCTTCCAAATAACGCAGACAATTGGGAAAGCAAAAGAAAAGCAATCGATGATTTATATCTTGGAATTGTAAACAATCAAATTGAGATTGCAAGAATGATGAACTGCCTAAGTCTAAAACAACTTTCAAATTATGAGTTGATATCATTGGACTATGCAACAAGTTATGGTGAATTAAGATACTCAGAGAAAGTAGAATCCGCATCATTGCCTGGATTAAACAAAGCAGTTTCTATAATTTCTCCTTCAATGCAAGCTTCAATTTTTCTAGATAAAGACTTTGTCAAAAAAGAATTAATGGCAGCAATGAACGCACACGGTTTCCCCGGCTCATCTGAAACAAACATTGACAGGAAAATTAACAGAGGTCTAACGACGGCTGAGCTGAATGTTTTCAAGTCAGATGAAAGCCTAAAATCTCTCATAAGGGACATAACTTCTAATTATAAAGACGGCTATTTAGACGCCCAAGTGACTTTTGTTGATAATAGCAACGGTAAAGAAGATGTTGTTTACAATATTTATGTTAAAGCCAACGAGGACAATTTGCTTGTTCAGCCAATGCCTCCTGAAGAAACACCCCCAGTAGATGCCAAATTTGTTGTTGATTATAACACTCTTTATTATTTAATGGCTGCCTCAGAAGAAAATCTAAAGGAAACTTCCACATTGAACCCTCCTTGGAAACAAGGCAAGTTTAATGTAGCTGAAATAATAAACCTTGCAAGCAATTGGGTAAAAACTCAGTTAAGAATGAACGAACTGACAAACTCATTGCAGGTCAATCCGGATAACAGCAATATAAAAGATTTATTTAAAAAAGTATTTTTCTTACTGGCTGAAAATTAATTTCTCGAATGAAGCCACTATAGAAATGTTTAAATAGCTGATATTTTTTGTAGAATTATAAAAAATGAGGTACGTTGGAACAAAGTTCCAACAGTTTTAGACAATGGTTAAGAACCTAAAAAAAGAATCAGCCTCTAATAACGAGCAAGAAAGGTTTGGATCTTTTATCGATGAAGGCGTAGGAGAGGACGACTTCGATTTAGACCTACTTGATGATTAAGTATTAACTAATTCTTTTTATTTTTTTATTTTCAATATAACTTCATTATTATCTTTTTTTAATTCGTCAAAATTTGTTTTTACAAAAAATCTCAATTGATAAGTATTAAATTGACCAATCCATATATTTCTCAGACTTATGACTATTCCATGTCCAATGTCCAAAGAATCCAAATTAACTTCTTTTATAAGGCTGTCATCTGCATAGATTTGCACGATTGCTCCTGAAGATTCCTCAAACCCATCGTTTCTTATACTCATATTAGCGTCCAAATATTTGCCCTTCATTATTGCAGATACATTTTCAAAAACAAGATCAGGATAAGGGGGAATAGAATAAATACTATTTATTAGATCTATTGTGTAATTTTGAATCTCTTGGCTGCAACTGCTTATTGGATACATTATGTCATCAGGATTGGCTGTGTGATTGAATCCTAGCGCATGTAGAATTTCATGAACTCCAACATTCGGGTTTTTGCATTGCGATTCTCTTATTAAAAGAACCGTCCCTTTGCTGATGACATTAAATTCTCCCGCTTTTGTTATATTTGTCGGCCCGCCTTCTCCAGCTATGAAAAATCCTCCCTCAATTTTTGTACGGCTGTCACATGTGATTGATATCTCTTCATTCGCAGCAACAGGATAAAATCTTAATATGGTTTTTTCCTGTAAAAGATTCAGAGCTCTGATGGCCTCATCTCTTTTTGCTATGGTACAATCCCCTATATTATAAGAGATAGTTGATTCGGGATATCTCATGTTCTCATAGAATTGCAGGCTTTTTATCTGTCCTAATTGGAAAGATTGACCGGAAGATTTAGGTTGTGGGGTAAACTCTGTGCTGGATAATGGGAAAAACCAATAAAAAAATAATAAAAAAAAAGTAAGTATCACAAAAATCAAACCAAGTGTGATTTTCCATCCCATAAGACTAAAAAAACACTTGATTATATAAACTTAATGAAATAAAAAAATAAAAACAAAGTTAATAGTCCTCGTCTTCATTTAAGCCTTTTCCATGCTTTCCGGAGTCCACATCTTCTTCTACTTCATCGTCATCGCCGAATTCATCTTCATCCGCTTCTTCGTCAGACTCTTCATCTTCTTCTACTTCTTGTTTCTTTTTCATTTTTTGTCCCATTTTATTTAAGTAAAATTACAAGGTTTATTCCTCTTTTAAAACTTTTCGGTTTAAGTTTACCACTTGAGTATAAGTGACAAAGTTTTTATACTCTTTTTTATTCCATCAAATTCTCTTTTTTTATAAACTCATAAGCTGAATAAGAAGCAGTGCATCCATCCGCAACTCCAGTGATAAGCTGTTTAAAATGTTTGTCAGTCACATCACCAGCGGCAAAAACTCCGGGAATATTAGTTTCAGAAGTTGCATGATTGATAACAATCTCTTTTCTGTTGTTAAGCTTGACCCCTAGCTTGTCTGCCAAATCAGAAAGTACTTCATGACCTATGGCAACAAAAACTCCCTCAACTTCAAGTTTATTTTTTCCATTAAGTGATTTGTCCAAAATAACTTCACTGACTCCAGAGCCATTGCCTTTTATCTCTGTTATATTTGTTTTAAGGATTATCTCTATTTTTTTATTCGCTTTAATCTTTTGAAAATTTATTGGCTCTGGCTTTATGTTTTCTCCTCTATAAATTATGTAAACTTTTTTCGCATGCTCTCCCAATATCAAAGCGTCTTTTGCGGCGCTATCTCCCCCGCCAACAACGGCAACAGTTTTTCCCTTGTAAAGTGGCCCATCACACAAAGCACAATAGTTGACTCCTCTGCCTTCAAATTCTTTTGATCCTTTAACATCCAATTTTTTCCATTTTGTTCCTGTCGCAAAAAGCAGGACTTTTGAAGTGCGTTCAGCTTTATTTGTTTTTAAAATAAAAAGGTCCCCTTTTTTCTTAATTTCCAAAACTTTTTCATTTTTTATTGTTACAAGATCGTAACTTTTTGCATGTTCTTCCATTTTTTTAGCAAGATCAAACCCAGAAATATTCTTAAAACCAGGATAATTTTCAACTGAATTTGTTGTTGTTATCACTCCCCCTATAGCTGCTTCTGAACCATGAGTGCTTCCAAAAACTATCGTTTTCAAGCCAAGCCTTGCACTGTACATTGCTGCAGCTAATCCTGTTCCTCCAGCGCCAATTATTGCAAAATCGTATGATTCCATGTGTTTGAAAAATAAACCACATATAAAAAACTTTCTTTACCAAAATATTTATATACTTCCAAAAAAGCATTCAAGTGGTTAAAATGGAAGAATTATACAAATCCTTTTATGTTCATGTAGGGAAAAGAGAAGACGGAACATACGGGATAATGAGGACAGGGCGTTTTATTTTTGTTTATCATTCTAAAACAGAAGCGGAAAAAGATACGAACAATAAAGAAGTAGTTATATTGGACATCGGCCCATTTGTTGATGAAAAGCGATTAATTCTTCAAGATGGGAAAAAAGGGCTAGTTAGCTGTTTAGAGATATCAAAAAGCTAAAAGCCAATTAAATACTTTTCCAAAGCTCTACAGCTCTTTTCCGGTTTTTATATAGAGCAAATAACGATAGACATTCATGCATGCTACAAAAAAACAGAAAGCTACCAACTGAGAAAAAACAACAGAAGCGAAAACTCTATGGTCCAATCTTATGAGATGTCTGGACAGAAAGAATATCGTTGGATAATAAAACAAAACCGAGACTAAAAAGGCAACAGGTGTAAAATAAAGAATATCATTGGCAAAATGTTTTACTGAATATTTTTTTGTCTTATTTCTGTCATATACTCTTGTCCCAATCCAAAAAGCAGAAGAGCCAAAAACTCCCCCAAGCACCGCAAACACGGAAATTGTGCTTGGGCTGTGCGAAAATCTTGACACTAAAAAAGCAAACAATGGAGTTCCGATTGTAGCCCCTACTTCTGCAAAAAAAAGTTCTTTATTGAAGTCAATAAAAGACCCATCCTGAAAAATATTTACCATTGTGTTAAAACGAAAAATGAATATATAACCTTTATTATTTAGTTTTTTATAATTGGCTAATCAAGGCCATACGCCTCAGAAAATATCCTTATCTTATTATATTCCTCCAAAAATGAATTTCCCTTAGAGGTTATATTATAAAACTTTTTTTCATTCTCTTTATTTTCAGTTATCAACTGATTTTTTATGAGATTCTCTATATAACTCTTTATGCTGTTGTTAGAAAGATTCGCTTTGTAAATCAAATGTGTTATCTTAGCTTTTTTTCCAGATTTTAGAATTTCTAACAAATCTTTGGTCACTTCCAATTTTGTCCTTTTTTTTGCCATTTTTTATTTTTAAATGGGTTATTAAGATTATTGAAAATCCGACAAGCAGCAATAATTCATCAATCAAATACATTAAAGGTGTAATATCATCAAATAGCCCCACAAAATTACTTATAAGTATAAGTATGAATGCTACAAATATTTTAAGACTGTTTGGAGTTTTTCTTTCTCTATAATTATGGTAAAAATGTGAGAGTAGGAATAAAATAATTATAAAAAGAGACACGTGAAATAAGGAATAGAAATAAATGCTGAAAACTATTGTGAAAACTGATAAATACAAAAAGCCAATCATGCTTTCTTTGTCTTCTATCTTAGATGTTGCCAAAAGCAAAGTTAAAAATCCAAGGATTAAAAGAGAACTATAAGTGGTAAAAACCACAAAATAAAAAACCTGCATCCTGGCAAGCTGTTCGGCAATAAAAGCAAAAAAATGTGCCTGCCTTATCACGGCATAATAATACGAAGTCAAATTCATCAGAATTTTAAATATAAAAGCAGTCCCAATAGCCAAAAATGCCCATGAAAAAATCTTGTAGTTCTTTTCTTTTGTAATAGAATATATTTTTCTGCTTTGGGTAGCAACTAAAAAACAGGTCAATACAATGAGCAAGTCAATAAGAGAATCAACTCCATAGAAATTACCTAAAGATATGTTGAAAGGCATGCAAAAAAAACACGTTTTTTCTTTATAAGCCTTATGAATTTCTCTTCTGAACTTCCAATACTAATCTCATCTTCGCATTTGATTTAAAAAGAAAAAACTTGAATCTGACATGGGAAAAAGAATAATTGAGCCTGAAGAAGTGCAGCTTCTCAGAGAAGAACTTTTGAACCAGGAAGAGCTTTTTTTGTTGAAATTTATGAACAGCTTCAATAGAAGAACACATAGAGAATGGGAAGAAATGGGACTTTGGGAATCTGCAAGTGTAAACTACTAATTTTTTATTTTTATTTTTTAATTTTAACGATTAATGAGAATTCCATCTTTTTCTGGGGCCATTAGACCTTCCAAATCTGCTTCCCTCTCCACTGCTCCTGTTTCTAGAATATCTGCTTCCTTGAGAAGAATTTCCTCTTTGAGGGCCTCTGCTGCCACCTCTGCCTTGACCAAATCTACTTCCATAAGGCCCACCTCCAAAATTTCTTCTTCCTCCTTGAGAGTTTCCCCCACTAAAATCTGACCTTTTTGAAGTCGTAAAATCAACGCTTAAAGGCTCCAACTGGGGCAATGGTTCATTTTTTATTTCCATTTCTTCATCATTGATAACTCTCCTAAAATTCTCATAATCATGGGGAGAAACAAGGCTTACAGCTATTCCTTCTTTTCCTGCTCTGGCTGTTCTTCCAATTCTATGAATGTATTCTTTGCTGGTTTTTGGAGAATCATAATTATACACATGAGAAATATCTTTTATGTCCAAGCCTCTCGCAGCAACATCCGTACAGATTAATATTAAAGATTCTTTCGAATGAAAAGATTGCATTATTGCGTTTCTCTTGTTCTGAGGCAACCCACCATGAATTGAAAGAGCATGAAGGTCATATCTCTTTAAATTTGAAGCGACCAAATCAGTGTTTCTTCTTGTATTGCAAAAAACCATAACAAACCCTGACCTTTCTTTTTTGAGCAAATTGACAAGCAATGAAAATTTTAAATTTTGAGGAACATCATAATAGACCTGCTTCAGTTTTGAAGAATCAACATAATTTTCAACCTCAACATAAACAGGACTTTTCATATATCTCTTTGCAAGAAATTCAATGTCTTTTGAGATTGTAGCTGAAAACAATAGAGTTTGTCTTTGTTTAGGACACTCGTTGATTATTTTCTGGACATCCTCTACAAAACCCATATCAAGCATCTTGTCAGCCTCATCCAAAACCAAAAACCTTACTTTGTCTAAATGCAATGTTCTTCTGCCTAAATGGTCTAAAATCCTGCCAGGAGTTCCGACAACTATCTCTGATCTCCTTAAAGCCTGAATCTGTGGCCCCATGGAAACGCCGCCATAAATCTCATTTATGTTTAATCCGTAATAACGTGACAAAACTTTTAAATGCTGTGCAACCTGTTCTGCCAATTCTCTTGTAGGGGTTAAAATCAAAGCCTGTACCCCTTCATTTTTCTTGATTTTTTCTATTATTCCTACACCAAAAGCAAGAGTCTTCCCAGATCCAGTCGCTGAGCTTCCTATCAAATCCTTTCCTTCAAGAATTAATGGTATTGCTTTTTTCTGTATCTCACTAGGTTCATGAAAATCAACATCACGTAATGCTTTCAAGATATCTTCGCTTAGTTTTAATTGTCTAAATTTTTCCATATTAATAATCTGTAAGAAAAGAAAATTATGAGGGTATTTAAAGTATGATGTTTTGAATTTTTTAAATCTGGCCTGTCTGGCTGAATTTTTTCATTGCCTGTTCAAGGATAACTTGCGGCGCAAATCCTTTTCTGCTGCAGGCTTTGATAAACTCATCGTAAACGGCTTGATCAACATTATAATCCAACTTTCTTTTCTTTGCTCCAGGTGGTGTTGCTGCCATGGATTATAGAAATATTTTTAGTTTATAAATTTTGAGTAAAAATATTAATACGTAAAAAATTAAAATTTAGAAAAATTATTCCTGCACAATCAAAGTGCCAGTCATTTCCCTGTGCCCAGAACCACAAAATGTTGGACAGTGGAACGTAAATGTTCCCACTTTGTCTGCAGTAAATTCAACACCATCAACACCACCAACATTAAAATCTGGAACTGCAATTCCATGAGTTGTGTCTATGCTGTTTACGACAATCTTAACAAAATCTCCTTTTTTGACAGTAATAATGCTTGGAGTGTACTCGAACCTTTGTGCATCAAGAGTTATCACTTTTGTCTGATTATTGTCTCCAGAGGCTACAATATTACTACTTCCCCTGTCACTATTTGTTCCAGGCAAATTGGATGAACTACTTGAACTATTTGGCTTGTTAAAGATCAAAAATCCGACTATGACAATTACTGCAAGTGCAACCAAAACAGCTATAACTACTTTTTTCATTTATGTTTGACCTCCTTATATCAGATGAATATGGAATCTAAGACCCCATTGTTTTATTTTAAATCTTATTGTAATTTAAAAGCTTTGTGAATCTTGGTTTGTTCTGTTCACATCAATTTATTGGAATTTTCTAACTCTTGCATCCTTCGCAAATCATTTAAAATAAAAGAAACTTGTAATGCTGAGGAAAATATGGGTCTTATCAGCTTTTTTAAAAAATTATTGAATGAAGGTCAAGTTGAAGAATCAACAAAACTGCCCAGGAAGATAGCCTTTAATGAAGTTCAAGATTGGATTAATAATAAAGAAGAAGAAATCAAAACCAGAGAAAAAAAGCTCCTATCTTTAATTAGTGATAAGGTCTTGTTTGAAATTAAAAATCTTGAAATGCAGCTTGAAATCTTGGAAAGATTCGATTTTGAAAGAAGAAAAGATAAAGAAAAGATAGAATTGATTGTAAGGGAAAATTGGAAAAATTATGTTGATTATGTGAGAAAATTCATAAGCAATTTCAAAGAGTTGCAAGAAAGCAATTTTGAAAAATTCATAATAAAATCCAATGAAATTTTTGTTAATTTTAGCAAAAAATCCCATATGAGCTATGAAAAAGCCACTTTTTTGATTGGAAAAGAAATGGCTGACGTTAAAAATAGTATAATTGATCTCTCAAAATATTTCAAAAATGTATTTAAGGAGAATAAGGATATTATTGATTATTCAAAAAAAATATTTTCAGTGAAGTCTAGACTAGATCAGTTTAATGGCATTAATAAAAATATAATCAAAATTGATGAAAAAATTAGTATTATGGGAGACAAAATAATTGAAGTTAAAGAAAAAGACAAAAAGTTTTTAGAGGAAGTTGAAAAAGTCAGCAAAAACCCAGATCACCTCGATAATTTAAGCAAAAAAAATAAAATAACATCAGATAAATCAGATTTGGACAAAGAAATTTATAAATTAAAAGAGATGATTGATTTTAAGCGTTTAAAAAATATTTTTCATGGTATTGAGAAAAAGAGTGAAATAGTAAATAGCTATAAAGAAAATTTCCAAAAATCTTTCTATAAAGACAATGGAGAGAATATATTAAGCTTGATTAGCGAAGCTAATTTAAACAATGAGTTGATATCTGAAAAGATAAAAAAACTCAATCACAAAAAAGATGAAATTGAAATATTAGAATCACTGATTAAAGAAGATGCTACAGCACATCTATTTGACAAAATTGAAAAAATAAAGATTGAAATTCATAATTTAACTCACGAAAAAGAAGAAGAAACAAAAATGAAGGAAAAACTTAGCTTAAGAAAGAAAGAAATCATAAATTTAATAAGAGAAGAAATGAATAACTTTAATATAAACGTTGAGGATTAATACATAACCCATGAAAAAAGAAATTCACAAAGCGGAAACACGAGGCAAAAGTGATATTAGCTGGTTGCACTCAAGATTTAGCTTTAGCTTCGCCAATTATCATAATCCAAACAAAATGGGTTTTGGAAAACTGCGTGTTTTAAACGATGATGTCATTGAGCCAAGCAAAGGATTTGGCTCTCATCCGCATGATAATATGGAGATTATAACTATTCTCACTGAAGGAGAGTTGATTCATAAAGACAGCACCGGAGTTGAAGAAGTACTGGCGCCCGGAAAGATACAAGTTATGTCCGCTGGTTCAGGAATAGTGCACTCAGAATATAATAATTCTAAAACTGATAAACTAAAACTTTTTCAAATCTGGATTGACGCTAAAAAACAAGATATTAAGCCGAGCCATGATAAAAAAACTTTCAATCTTAATAAAAATTCTTAAAGATCAATTCAGACATAATTGGTTTTTTGTTTTAACTGACAGAAATTTTTACAAAAGTTATAGCAAGTATGGTGAAACTTTGACAAAAAATAGCATTCTAACTAAAATAAACAAATTGGTTAAGAATAATGAAAAATAACGATTTACGAACAATGGAATTTTCACCTTTTTTGGTGATTTTTATTGTTTCTAGCGACGACAATATTTTTTTAGAATTCCGTTTGGAACACCCTACTAAAGGAGGCTTTACAGACAATTGTAAGGAGGCAACTTGCAGAGCTAAAAATGCAAAAGTTTATAAATAAGACTATTCTTACTAGTCTTACAATGGAAATAGAAATAACCAAGATAACCTCTAAAGGACAGGTAGTAATTCCTCAAGACATAAGGGATAAAGCTGGGATAGAGGAAGGAGAGAAGTTTTTTGTTTATGAAAGTGGAGACTCTATTATCCTAAAAAGAACAAAAAACTTCAAGTCAGCAAAAAGCATGGAAGAATTTGACATAGTCTTCAAAAACGCTTGGGAAACAGCAAAGGCTAGAAATATCTCTAGAGAAGACGTGGAGAAAGAGATAAAAAGTGCAAGAGATAAGAAAAGATAATGCTAAGAATAGTTCCTGACACGAATGTATTGATTTCTGCCTTTATATCAGAAGGAAATGAATACAAGTTCTTGAGGCTGGCCAGACAGGGAAAATTTCACTTAATTCTGTCTTCTGAAATATTAGAAGAATTTAATGAAGTTATAGCCAGAGATAAATTCGGATTCTCAGCAAGGCAAATAACAGATTTTAACACCCAACTACTTTTGACTGCTTCCGAGATAGTCTCACCTAAAGAAAGGCTAAAGGTAGTAAAAGATGACCCAGATGACGATAAGATTATAGAAACAGCCGTTGAAGGAAAAGCAGACTATATTATTAGCGGAGATAACCATTTGCTTAAAATAAAGGGGTTTAGAGGTATTAAGATAATGAATGCTGGGGAGTTTTTGAGGACGCTCTAATGGTCAGAGAGAATGGGAAAATTAGAGGAAAGTGTTTGAAAGATAGTATAAAAATCCATAGAAAGGTATAAAATTAAAGGATTTATTGATTTGGTATGAACAACGAGGAATACCATAATGATCCTGAAAAGAAAGCAAGACATGAATTGATAAATCCCTTACTTGATAAAGCAGGATGGAAAATTCAAAATTACAAGGTAGCGAATCCTCATAGTTCTAAAGGTGTTGCTGTAGAATATTTTCAGATAGGAAAAGATCAAGCAGATTATATTCTTTTTGTTAATGGGCAAGCACTTATAAGTTCAGAAGCAAAATTATTAATGAAATAAACAATCTTTAAATTTTATTATTTCTTAACCACTGCATCAATAACATTGTCAAACTTCTTTCTTTTATCCAGCATCTGATAAAGCTTCTTCATCTTTTCATTTAGCATTTCAACTTCTTTCTCTATTTTTGTTTTATCTTCTTCAAGCAAAAGTTTTTCTTTTTGTATGTAACCATCAAGCCCAAGTCTCTTGGTGTAATAATTAATCATCTTGAAATCAGACCATCCGCCCCTTTCTCTTAACAAATCCAGACTCTGTCCAGTTTTTTGGAATAACTGCCTGAAATGAATTGCTCCGGAGTGTCTTAAATCATAAAGAGTTATATTCTTATAAAATTCTCCGCCCTCTGATTTTCTGCCATCCCAAAGCTGTTTAGCAACTTCTTGCATTGATTGATTAAATAATGGTGGTGAAAAATTAAACAAATAATCATTTTGCTTCAGTTCGTATTTCTTAATATATTTTAAAATTATTTCTCCTGAATAGACTAAATTAAATTTCCTGCCAATTGTCTTAGATATTTCTTTAGGGATGTTTATCCAAACTTCATTTTTCTTTTCAAATATATTTTCAACCTTTAAACTTAAAAGTTCAGTTGGTGCTCTTATTATGCTGTCAAAACAAAATAAAAGAATTGTCTGTTTATCTTCGTCAAAATAACTCCTAAATTTGTCAAACTCTTCCTTAGTAAGCCAGACAAAATTGCTTTCTCTTTTATCTTCGTTCTTAAAATCTTTTAAGTCTATGACTATATCTTGAACTACAACACCTTTCCTCCTGTTTTCTTTTCTCAGCCAATTCCAGAAAGCCCTAAACCTTTTGATATAATCAATAGAATGGCTTTTACACCATTCGTAAAAATAATCATTAACTTGTTTTTCAGTAATCTTGGAAATATCTTTGACACCTTGCTTTTGTAATCCTAAAAAAATGCTTCTTAATTTGCTTCTGTTTCTGTTGGCATATCCAATAGTCTTTGTTTTGCTTAGATAATCAAAATAATTTACAAAGAAATCAGAATTTGTTTTTGTTAATCCACCTTCAATATAGTCTGGCGTTAGTTGCTCTTTCCATGCCTCAAAAATTTTAGCATGATTAAAAACATCTTTCTTCTGCATTCTAAATAGAGGAAAAATGGGTTTATATATTCTTCGACGCCCTACAACGCCCGCACCGTAGACCTTACCATCTTGGTTGATTCGGTGGATGGTCTTTTTCTTTTTGATTATTATGGTCTAAATTCTTCCGATACGATTGTGTGCGATCTCTGGACTTTTTATATGTTGTGGATGAAGGATGGATTGAAGTCATAGAAAGTTTTATATCTGTTTGAGCATAATATTGTCCGTACAAAACAAAAACGATCAAACCTATAAAAAACAATTTATTCGGCTTCATTGACTAACCTCTTGTATATTTTATTTGCAAAAAAGCTTAACAAGGAAATTGTTAAAACAGCATATAAAAATACAAATGGTATAAGATTCTTATAAAAATCTCCAACAGCGTTTATTAATTCAATAATATAGAGAATCATTGAAAATAGAATCCATGTTAATAATGTAGAAATAAAAAATAATAAAGATTTTAGTTTTGAATAGAATTTATTATTTACCTTATTATAAATTATCCACACTAATCCATTCCAAAAAATAAATGAAGCAATAATTGTGATTGGTAAAAATAATACAATGAAAATTCCTCCTTCACTGGGAGGGATAATTTCCACCCCAAAAATTAAGGCAGAGATAATGCCAACCAAAGTAACTATAACTCCTGCAGGAATAAGAGAAGAAACTCCAAGTATGAGTTTAAAAGATGTATTAAAAGTTGAATAAATCACTAAAAGAATAAAGATCACAATTGGAATTAGATAAGATATCAAAATTAAAAATAATGTTTTATTTTTTTCTTCTGAACTACTTTTTACCATTTTTATTAATTTACAACGCTGATTTTACCCCTATTGTATGTTTGTTGAATAATTCTCTTAAGTTCTTTCTCAGAGAGGTGGGGGTTTTCTCTTTTTCCATTTTATTTTTGTAACAAACTACCTATTTTTTTGGTCAATATTTTCATAGGGAGCCAATTAGTTATTGAAATAGCCATCTTCATTTTTTCTTGTCCTTCATAATACGGATGATCCAACCCTGGAAAAATGCCAATTTTATTCTTTTTAATAAAATATGATAGTTTCTTATCAGACAATTTCATAAGTTTCTCATACAACTTATTTTTAGGCTTAAAAATATCCAGAAGTTTTGAAGTTAGAGTCGAATAATCTTCTTTGCTTTCTAACAATTTTATGAACTCTTCTACATCATACTTGCTTAGACAAGGTCCGTCTGTGGCTATAATTCCCATAACTTCATTAGTAAAAGAATCTCCTAAATCTTCTCCTTCTCCATCATCATATTCTGGATCATGAGCCCATATATAATCTTCCCAAGCCGATAGTTCTTTATTGCTAAGTTTTCCCTTAATAAAATCCTCAAGTACTCTAATTAACATTTTTCTCGTTAAGACCATATCTGGGAGCAATTTTTTCCCATCCCTATGACTAAAAACAATGCCTTTTTCCTTCCATTTCATGCAAAAATAAGGAAATAAGCTCTTAATAAATTTTCTCCCTCAAACCTCCCTATACACCCAAAGTAAAAAAGGCAAATTCTCGCCATTTTTTAATTCCTTTATTATTTTCTCGAATTCCTTGGCATCCCTATGAAAAATAAGCTTGTAGGCGAATTTTGAGCGCTTTTCCTTAAGCTCTGGGAATTCAACAAAGAGATCTTTCTTTAGTTTGATAGTGTTCCATGCTTGGGCACTCTCGCTGTATGCGACTTTTCCTTCACTATCCACTATTTTTCTCGGGACGAGTGTTTTCTTTTGCATGG
>JBBSXB010000012.1:0-34046 GCA_038046005.1 Nanobdellota archaeon
GAGTTTTCGTTGTAGGAGCGATTTTTGTTGCACTTTTAATCGGAAGTGTTGCAGCATTTGGATTTGGAAACGGGTTTGGAAAGAACCTTTCTGATGAAGAAAAAATCCAAATGAAGACATTTAGAGACAATGTCCAGACAGCTGTAGAGAACAATGACTATGCCGAATGGAAATCTTTAATGGAGTCTCAGCTTACTGAGGAAAATTTCCAGAAGCTTGTTGATAGGCAGTCTAAAATATCTGAAGCTAAAGATTTGATGAAGCAAATAAAAACAGCTATGGAAAATGGAGACACTGAAAAAGCTGAAGATTTAAGAGAACAAATGCATGAACTTATGCCTGAAAAAGCCAAAGCATACGGCATTGGTTACGGCAAAATGAAACATGGATTTGGTTCTACTGAAGATGAAGATTAATTATTAATTTTTTTACTATAAAAATGGACTTGAAGTCCACATTGAAAAACCTTTAAAAATTAGCTTTTTCTTGAGTATGTATGTATCCATTCAAAGAAGTTGAAGAGAATGCTAGAAAGGTTTGGAAAAAACATATCAAAGAAATAGAAGCATCAATTCATGATGTAAAAGGCAGAAAATTATTTTCATTTCTTGAGGGACCTCCAACCGCGAACGCCCCTCCTGGCCTACACCATCTTGAAGTTAGAACTTTTAAAGACATAATATGCAAATTCAAATATATGAATGGATTTTCTGTTCCAAGAAAAGGAGGATGGGATTGCCATGGATTGCCTGTTGAAGTACAAGTTGAAAAGACACTTGGATTAAAAGATAAAAAAGACATATTAAATTATGGGGTTGAAAAATTCATAGACAAGGCAAGAAACAGCGTTTTCTCCTACATAGAAGATTGGAATAAATCTACAGAAGAATTAGCTTATTGGATTGATTTGAAAAATCCGTACATAACTTTAGAAAATGATTACATTGAAAGTGTTTGGTGGAGCCTTAAAGAGCTTTACAAAAAAGGATTTTTGTATGAAGGACATAAAGTTGTGCCGTTTTGCACAAGATGCGGGACTCCTTTGTCAAGCCACGAAGTTGCTCAAGGATATAAAGATGTGACTGAGGAATCTGTTTATATTGCTTTCAAATTAAAATCTGAAAAAGATTCTTACATATTAGCTTGGACAACAACACCTTGGACTTTACCCGGAAATGTTGCGCTTGCGGTTGGGCCTGAAATAAAATATGTGAAAGCAAAACTTTCTGACGGGGATACGTTAATTCTTGGAAAAGATAAATTAAATTTAATAAAAGGAGAATATAAAATTGTCAAGGAGATGAAAGGAAAAGAGCTTAAAGGACTAGAGTATGAATCTTTGTTTGATATTAAGGAGACACAAAACAAAAATTCCCACAAAGTTATCCTAGCGGACTTTGTAACAACAGAAGAAGGAACAGGAGTTGTCCACACGGCGGTAATGTATGGAGAAGATGATTATAATTTAGGGATGAAAGAAAAACTTCCTGCCGTTCACACGGTTGGAGAAGATGGAAAATTCCTTGATATTGTCCCTAAATTCCATGGGAAATATGTTAAATATGTTGAAAAAGAAATTGTTGCTGACTTGAAAGAAAGACATTTAGTATTCAAGACTGAAAAAACAACTCATGCTTATCCCCATTGTTGGAGATGTGAAACTCCTCTTTTGTATTATGCAGTAACTTCTTGGTTTGTAAAAGTTAGTGAGGTGAGAGAGAAAATGATGAAACTCAATGAAAAAATAAACTGGGAACCCGAGCATATAAAGGACGGAAGATTTGGAAAATGGCTCGAGGGAGCAAAAGACTGGGCGTTGTCAAGATTTAAATTTTGGGGGACTCCATTGCCAATTTGGAAATGTGAGTGCGGAAAACAAAAGATGATAGGAAGTGTTGAAGAATTAAAAAAAGAGTCTGTTAAAAAAATACAAGGAGAAATTGATTTGCATAAACCTTGGATAGACGGAATAAAACTGAAATGTGAATGCGGAAAAGCTATGGAAAGAATTCCGGACGTGATTGATTGCTGGTATGATTCTGGATCCGCATCCTTTGCCCAGTTTCATTATCCTTTTGAAAACAAAAAAGAGTTTGAAAAAAGATTTCCTTATGATTTTATAGCTGAAGCAATAGATCAAACTCGAGGATGGTTTTACACATTGCATGTTTTGTCAACAATTTTGTTTGATAAGCCAGCATACAAAAATGTTATTTGTGCAGGACATATCGTCGATGAAAAAGGAGAAAAAATGTCCAAGAGCAAAGGAAATATTATTGCCCCTAAAGAAATAATTGAAAAAGTAGGAGTTGATGCAATAAGACTGCAATTTTGCACTAGCGATGCTGGAAATTTTAAAAGATTTTCATTTGACTCGATGAAAGAAGAAGTAATACCTTTTTTGACTGTTCTTTACAACACGAAAAAATATTATGATCAGCAAGAGAATAAAAAGTCAAACTTGCAAATTGAAGACAAATGGATTTTATCAAAGCTTAATTCAACAATTGATAAAGTAACCAATGAACTAGAAAAATTTCATCTTGACACCAGTTTTAGTGAGATGCAAAATTTTGTTGTTAATGATTTTTCAAGAGGTTACATAAAGATGACAAGGGACAGAGAAGATAACAAAGAGATTGTTGGGGAAGTTTTGGAAAAAATATCCTTAATACTGGCACCTTTCGTACCATATATTTCGGAAGAAATTTACAAAAGTTTTGGAAAAAATTCTGTGCATCTTTCAGAATGGCCAAAGACAGACAAAAAAAAGATTGATAAAAAACTTGAAGAAGAATTTAGAAATATGTTGAGGTTAATTGAAATTGGTCTGGCTGAAAGAGACAAAATTCAAATAGGATTAAAGTGGCCATTGAAATCTGTCGACATAAAAGCAAAATTAGATGTAAGAAAAGAAGTATTAGAATTAATTAAGTCTCAATTAAATGTCAAGGAGATTTATTTTAACAAAGTTGAGAAATTAGACACTCCTTCAGTCAAGCTCGACACAAAATTAACTCCGGAGCTTGAAGCAGAAGGTTATGCTAGAGAACTGTCTAGAAAAATTCAGGCTTTCAGAAAAGAAATTGGTCTGCAAAAAAACCAAATGGTTGTAACAACAATAATTGTTGATGAAAAATTCAAAAATATTTTAGAAAAACATAAAAATTTCATAAAAGAGAGAACGAACTCGAAAAAGTTAGAAGTTGTTACAACTAGCAAAGAAAGATTTAAAAACAAAACAGACTTTGAAATTAGAGAAAAAAGAGGCGAGATTGCTATAGTGGTCTAAAATAATCACTAAGAAGTAATTTATTTGATTTGCCCCTTTATAGTATAAAAATGTTTAAAAAGAGAGATTAGCACGTAAATAGACATTATAGGATAAAAACACCAAAATGGTGCGCTGGAATGAAAATTCCTCTAAACCATTTTCAAAAAACCAAAATGATAGTTAAAGATGAATTTTTAGGCAGATTAAGAAAGATTTTTGACCTTAATCTTTATGAAGTTAAAGTTTGGACTGCTTTGCTCTCAAGAGGAACTTCAACTGCGGGAGAATTGAGCAGTATTTCTGATGTTCCAAGATCTAGAACCTATGATATTTTAGAGAGTTTAGAAAAGAAAGGTTTCATTATGATGAAGCTTGGAAAACCAATAAAGTTTGTTGCATTAAAACCAGATGAGGTTGTTGAGAGGGTTAAGAAGAATCTTGTGAAATACGCGCAGGAAAGAACAAAGAGACTTGAAACTTTAAAGGGAGATGAAGTTCTTGAAGAACTTAATGGTTTGTTCACAAAAGGAGTCAAGTTTGTTGAACCTAATGATTTATCTGGAAGCATTAAAGGGAGACAGAACTTATACAACCATCTGGATATGATGATAAGAGATGCTGAAAAAACAATTACTGTTGTTACAACAGCAGAAGGACTGAACAGAAAAATTGAGGCCTTGATGCCAAGCTTTGAGAAATGTAAAAAGAGAGGGGTTAAAATTAGAATCGCTGCCCCAATAAATGCAAATAATATTAAAGTTGCAAGAGAGTTGAAAAAAGTTGCAGAAGTCAGAAATCTTGAAGGAATCAAAGCTAGATTTTCTATAATTGATGGAAAACAATTGATGTTTATGCTTTTAGATGATGAAAAATTCCATCCAAACTATGACATTGGTGTCTGGATAAATACAGAATTCTTCGCACAAGCTATGGAACAAATGTTTGAACTTGCTTGGAATGAAATGAAACAGGTAAAATAAAACATTTGAAAGCAGTTTATTTTTATATAATCATTTGCACTAAATTTTTTAACGGAATTGTGAAGAGAGGTTTGATTGAGATAACTCCAGATAATTATTTAAACTATTTTTTACTAAATTAAACAATGAGCTCGTCCATGTAGTTGAAAAAGCTTTGAGAAGCGGTCTGATCAAAACCATTTGCTGAAATATAAAATAGAATTAAAAATTATAAAAATAAAAAATAAAATTATCTCTTTTTCTTCTTATGAGATTTTTTTGCGGGCTTCGCACCTCCAGATATTCCTGCAAGTGTTGCTCTAAAATGAACTGGATGTTGTGCTCCTGCAAGAATTGAAACTCTCTGTGCAACTGATTTAACTCTTGCTATATTCTTCCTTATCTCACCATCTAATCTTGCTAACTCTTTGTTTGTTTTTAACACAGATATAGCCAATGCTTTTTGTGATATCTTACCAAAAAAATATCTTTTAGACTCAGCATCGAATTCGTCTAAGAGTCCTTGTTTTTCCTCTTGTCTTGCTCTTATCAGTTCTCCAGCTATTGTCAACTCCTTATGAAGTGCTGCAAAAAAACCTTCGTCCATCTTTCTTACTACTGCCATTATATTCACCTCCTTACATATAATAAATATAAATATACTTGGGAAATATTGTTTAAATAGGTTTTGCTACATCTCTTCTATAGCTTTTATTCCTAAAAGATTTAATGAATTTCTTAATGTTATTCTAAAAGCTTCAACCAATGCCATTCTAAAAGGCTCTTCATCCGAACCAATTACAGGAGAAGAATGGTAAAATTCGTTGAAAGATTTTGCAAGTTCGTAAGAATATGTTGCAATCATAGAAGGAGCCAATGATTTAAACGCTTTGACAACTGTTTCCTCAAACTGATAAATTCTTTTGACTAAATCCAACTCATGTTCATTCAGTTCAGTTATTTCGAATTTTTCTCCTTGCTTTTTTGCTTTTCTTATTATAGAAGATGCTCTTGCATAACTGTAAAGAATGTACGGCCCAGTGTCTCCTTCGAACGAGACAAATTTTTTGATGTCAAAAACAATGTTGCTTCTTCTGTAATTCTTTAAATCACCGTAAAAAATTGCAGCCACTGCAACATTTAACGCTCTTTTTTCAATCTCCTCTTTTTTTAATTTTTCCCCTCTTTTTTGTATTTCTTTTCTTGCTAGGTTTTTAGTCTCCTCAAGAATATCTTTCATAAAAACTGTCTGGCCTTTTCTTGTTGAAAATTTTTTTCCTTTTGTATTAAGATAAAACCCGTGATCATTATGCAAACAATCCTTAGCCCAAGAATATCCCATAAGTTCCAGAATCTTGAAAACTTGCTTGAAGTAAAGAGTTTGTTCCTGCCCAACTTCATAAATCATCGTATCAAATTTGTATTTTTTATATCGTTGAATTGCTTCGCTTAAATCCCTTAAGGCATAAGTTGTTCCTAAATCTGTTTTAACCATCATACAAACATCCAAACCATATTTGGTCAAATCAACAATTAAAGCACCCTTGCTTTTCTTGATTAATTTTTTCTTCGCAAGCTCATCCATCGTTTCATTAACCCGCTTTACTGATTCTGATTCCCCAGAATATTCATCGAAGGAAACCCCCAAATCTTTGTAAATTTTTTCAAAAGCTTCGATGCTTGAGTCCCTGAAAGCTTTCCAAAGCATCAAGGCGCTTTTATCCTGGTCTTCAAGTCTCTTAAACCACTCACTTGATTTTTTCTCGTAGATTTTTTTATTCACTTTTACATAAACTTCATATAAATGTTCGATGGGGTTTTTTAAAAACTTTTTTTCATTTCCAAATTTGTCATATCCGAATAAGACTTTTCCAAATTGTGAACCCCAATCTCCAAGATAATTAATCCTTACAACTTTATATCCAAGAAACTCTGCAACATTTGCAATTGAATTGCCGATTATTGTGCCCCTAAGATGGCCAATTCCGAAGGGCTTTGCAATGTTTGGAGAAGAAAACTCAATAATTAGTTTTTTTCCCTTGCCAATTTTTTCAGCACCGTATGTTTTTTTCTGGCTTATTGTTTCCCAGACAACTTTTCTTGCAAGGTTTTTTCTGTCTATGAAAAAATTAATGTAAGGACCAACGGTCTGTATATCGTCAAAATCTGTTGCCTTGGGAGTTTTGATTGAATCTCTTAACTCCATTGCAATTTGATGTGGATTATCTTTAAGCTGTTCAGCCAAGAAAAAACATGGAAAAGAATAATCCCCCATGTCTTGAGAAGGAGGAATACCTATCTTTTCTTCTATTTCCTCTCGCGAAATTTTAATGCCCTTCTTTTTCAATGCTTTTTCCAAAACATCAACCACCAGTTTTTTCATGATATGATTATGGAAAAATAGTTAATAAAACTTACTTAACTCCCAATATTTTAAAAACTTCCCTGTGAATTTTTTCTGGAGAAGGAGAAGCGTCCACTTCATGATATTTTGTTTTGGTTTTAAGGAAGTCCAAAATTGGCTGTGTTTCAGAATAATAAATATTAAATCTTTTTTTTATCACATCCATAGAATCATCTTTTCTTTTTTCTTTGGATTTTTTTACCCTATTCACTATTCTCTTTTCGGCTGTTTTTTCATCGAGTTTAAAAAAAACAACTTCCTCAACAAACCCTTTTTCAACCGCAATCTTTGCCTGAGCCAAATTTCTAATCGCCCCGTCTAGAACATAACCTTTGAAATTTTTCAGAGAGTTTATTTCTTTGAGAACAATTTTAAATACAACTTCATCTGGAAGAAAATTTCCTGCCTCGATACTTTCCTTGTAGGGCATGACTAATGGATCTTTTCTTTTCCACCCTTCTCTTATTAATTCTCCAGTTGAAATGTGTTTGAATCCTTTCTTCTCAAGAAATTCTGCCTGTGTTCCTTTTCCAGAACCAGGCGCCCCAACAAAAAGAATTTTCCTCATGAATACTCAAAGTTAAAGTTATTAATAAAGTTTTATAAATAAACCATTGCTGAGTCTTGCATGGCAAAACAAGAAACTCCAGCCATGCCTAGAGAGGAAGAAATCGGATACCACAAAGGAGCCATAAACACCCTTGTTAATGAAAGAAATGAGTTGGCAAGAATTGTGGGTATTGTAGACTCTTTGATAAGAGTTCATCTTAAGAGGCTTGAAGAGCTTGGAGTAAAAATTCATAAGAAGTGAGACTAGTTAACTGAGGCAGAAATTACATAACCCGGCCCAAAGTCTGAATAAAGAGAGACTTTGGATCTTGGAAATTTAATTCCGAATTCTGTATGGTGTTTTTTCTTGTTGAAGAAATTTATCATTCTTTTTATATCGCTGTCTGAAGATATGACTATAACATCATCACTGAGTGCCCTTGTAAATGCTGAAGCCAAAATTTTAGAATCAGTCTGAAAGTGTGCCGGCCTCCTATTTTCTACTGTTCTTCCCCTAATGAAATCAGATCTTTCTCCAAAGTCTTTTTCAAGACTATACTCTCCAGAAACAAATGAAAAAAAATCGAGAAATTTAAGATACATCTCCCTTTCAGTGGAAGAAAAACTTTTTCTTATATCTTTTTTTTGAATAAGAGGAATCAGCCTAACTGTGTTTTTAGTCAAATCACTGAGACAGTTATATGCATCAACATTGAAATAGCCATTATTTTCTCCTCTTTTTTCTATTTGCATATTCAGTCTCCTGATGTGTTGTATCGTGGCAGGATTTACGACTTTCATGATACCTCTGTGAGAAGCCGGCTTTAAAGGAAGCGGCTGAAATTGGGCAGAATTTTGATAGAAAAATTTTAAGGAATTGTTAAAAAGAGCCAGGCCAAGCTTTATTTCTTTACCCACTTCGCTTATGCTAAACACACCGTCTCTTAAAAGATAGTCACATCCCACAATCTTTAAAGCGCTTTCTAATCTAATCAGGTCGACTGGAATATCGTCTTGTCGGCTTGCTTCGTAGAGAACTTCATATGTTGAAAGACCAACAGGAGCAAAAAAATTTGCATCAAGTAGCTTCGATCCACGCAAAGCGATTATTTCTTCTAGTTCCATAAAAAAGGATTTTAAGAGTATTTAAAAAGATTTTGAAGGAAGCCTAGATAGTTATTTAAAGTGTTTTGGGCACTTTTTTTTGTTGCAGAGTAGTTTTCGTAGACTAAAATCCTAGCGGATTTTGTCAGCTCCAAAATGCAACGCATTTTGTCGCGGGAGTGCCAGAGCGGTCAAATGGGCTGGACTTAAGATCCAGTGGCTTAGTGCCTGCGCAGGTTCAAATCCTGTCTCCTGCATTTGATATTAATAAACAATCTACTCCTAAAAAACAAGTGATTCTGTTTTAAGATATAATAAATGAATAAAAAGTTTTCAATCAAAAAGCTTAGAAATCGAAAGCCCGAACTGAGCCCTGTAAATTGCTTCTGCAAATAATGAAGAAACATCAACAATTTCTACTCCTGGCTTTTCAATGCAATGAGTGTTAGAAGTCATTACAACATCAAAATGTTTTTTTAGTTCATCTGTTCCGTTAGTAAAAATTCCATGAGTTGTGTAGCATAAAATTTTTTCAGCACCGTTTTCTTTCAAGATTTTTGCCGCACTGCATAATGTTCCCCCAGTATCAATTATATCATCAGGAATCAAACAATTTTTTCCCTTAACACTGCCCACCAATTGCATCTGCGAAACCTCGCCTGCTTTTTGTCTTTCTTTGTCAATGATTGCAAAATCATAACTTTCTTTTGTCTGATCTTTTTCATTGGCCTTATTCAAGGCAGCAATAAATTTTTTTGCCCTTTTTGCAGAACCGGCATCAGGAGAAACGACAACAAGATTTTTTAGATATTCAGAATGATGAGCTTTTAGATAACGAACAGCTTCTGGAAAACTGTAAAGATTATCTAACGGAACGTCTTGAGGATAAAACCCCTGAATTTGGTCAGCATGCAAGTCCATTGTTATTATTCTCTCAACGCCTGGAAAAATAGATGTTGCGAGAGCTCTTGCTGAAATAGGAACATGTGGCCTGTCTTTTCTGTCCTGCCTACTGTAAAGCATATTTGGAAGAACCAAAATAAGACTTTTTGCAGAAGAACTCAAAACCAGATCTTTTAATAAAAGCAATTCGGTCCACCATTGCTGCGGATCTTTTGTAGAATCATGAATGAAATAAATCTCTTTTTTTCTTAAATTTTCGCTAATATGCAATCCAATTTCTCCATTTCTAAATTTGTCAACTTCTAATTCGTAAAGAGGGACATCCATTCCTTTTTCAATTTTAGTGTAAGATTGGATTTTCTGTGCAAATCCCCAAGCATTAGAATTCTTGTCTGCTAAAATAACAAAATCTCCCATAAACATAAAGAAACAAGGTGATTTATAATAATTATGTTTCTAAAGAATATTGTTTGAAATAGAAATTAATATATAGTAAAGAAGAGAGAAAAATGCATGGATGATAAATGGCATGATCCAAGAAATAGACTTTGTGAGAAATATATTAACGGAGAGATTGATGTTTTAGCATATCTAACTGCTTTAAGGGATTATAATATTTTAGAGGTAAGTCAAAAAGGTAAGGGACATTTATTAGAGATTCATCAACATCTTAAAAAATGCAAAATATGTATGGATTGTTATATTTTTTTAAAAGAAAGATTTTCATCTGATGAGCGGAATGAAGGTGATGAATTTTTTAGATTTACTCCAGAAGCATTTAGGTTGATATCTGAAAATGAAAGAACTTTAGATAAGTTAGTTGCTTCTTCTCCACAATAATAATTATATAATATCTTAGTTATAATATTTCATGAAAACAAAAGACAAACAAAAGCTTCTCCTGTTGGTTTTAGTTCTGTTTCTGTTTGCAGTAAATTATCCATTTCTTGATAAATTGCTAAAAAATTGGCTCTCTAATTATGAAGTTGGAATTGTTGAGAGGGTTATAGATGGAGACACACTAGTTGTCAACACTTCACATGTAAGGCTTTTGGGAATAAACACTCCTGAAAAAGGCGAGTTTTATTATTCTGAAGCAAAGAGTTTTACAGAAAATTTAACTTTGAATCAACTTGTTAAAATGGAATCTGGGAAGCAAAATCTTGATTTGTATAAAAGAAAATTGAGGTATATTTTTGCCAACGGAGAAAATGTAAATTTAAAAATTGTTGAAAATGGATTTGCCAATCCTTATTTTCCTGAAGGGAAAGACAAATATTACAATGATTTTGCAGATGCCTGGCAAGAATGCATTTCAAAAAACATAAACCTGTGCAAGAAATCTAAAGATGTTTGCGCCGATTGCATAGAATTAAAAGAATTTAATGTCGATGAACAGAAAGTTATTTTTTCAAACAAATGTTCTTTCAAATGTGACCTAACTGGATGGAAAATAAAAGATGAAGGAAGAAAAGTTTTTACCTTCCCAAATTTTGAATTGGAAAACAATGTGGCTATTGAGGTTGGGAATAAAACAGATACGGACAATATATTATACTGGGGCGGTAAAGATTATGTTTGGACAAAAACAGGAGACACTTTGTTTTTGAGAGATGATAAAGGTGGATTAGTTTTGTGGAAAAGGTACTGAAAAGCTATACTTTTTAGTATAATAATCCTTTTAAAGAGAGAATATGTGCTAAAGCTATGAGTAAATTTGTCCTGTTCGGAATATTGGTTTTGACTATGCTTTTTGTAACTGCTGGCGTTAGTGCTAAAACGTTAATTGCAGGTAAGATATACAATGCAGATTTTAGTGGCACAATTGCTGGCGTAGATGTTATTGTTAAATGTGTGCATGGAACAACAAATACTTTGTCTACAACAAGCCTTTCTGATGGATCCTATTCTGTAATTTATAATGAAACAGGGGATTTTGCGTGCAACAACGGGGATTTCTTAAGTGTATCTGCTACAAAAGGAGAATTATCAGGATATAAAGAAGGAGAAATACATGATGATGCTTTTGCAGATTGGGATTTGGCAGTGGTAAATGTTCCATTAGTCCCTGAATTTGGAGTTATTATTGGAGGATTGACAATACTTAGTGCTATTGGTGTTTTCTTTATGGTTAGAAGGAGATAAAAATGAAAAAATTATTTGTGATTATGACTTTGTTAATATTATCTTTAAGTCTAGTTCTTGCTAATAATTCTGGAGCAATTTGGACAACAAAAAATGATTGTGGGAATCAAACTCAAAATGTCAATCAATATGCTAAAGGGGAGAAGGTCTACATTAATGGAAATAATTTTGAGCCGGGTAATTATGAGTGGTCTATAACCGGGCTTAATGGTGGTGCTTCCTGCGACCCAAACACAAAGGTAATTAACGGCACTTATGGGGTTGGAGATTCTAAGAAATTTTGTTTTGAGGCCTATACTGTTAATCTAGATGATTGCGGAGAGTATAAAGCTAGTTTCGGAGGGAAAAAAGATAATTATCGTGTTGATCTAGACGCTCCAGTAGTCCCTGAATTTGGAGTTATTATTGGAGGATTGACAATACTTAGTGCTATTGGTGTTTTCTTTATGGTTAGAAGGAGATAGTTTTAAATAAGATTTTTCTTTTTGTTTGTAATGGGAGGTTTATTGACTCACTTAAGCGCCGGCATTATTGGGGCTGTTATAATTTATTTTGCATTTTACAGATTTCATACAAAAGAAAAAATTATTTTTGGGTTGGTGTTTATTTTAGGGAATTTACTTCCTGATTTGGTTGATTTTGGTATTTTGGGTGTGGAAATGGGTTCTTTAAATCCAAGTGAAATAATGAAAAATCCTTTGTTTGACGCCTTTGCTTTATGGGGACACACATTTTCAAATTGGGCGGTTATTGCCCTGGTTTTCTGGGTTGTAGTATTCTTAATCTATGAGTTTGAGAAAATCTCAAAGAAAACCCTTATAGTGATGATAATAAGCACCATACTGATTTTGATAGGCATTCTCATTCATCTTAAAATAGATGTTCTTGTTATTGAAAAGAGCTATTGGATTTGACTTAATTTTTTAGAAACAGCTTCGTAAGTGGGATGAAAAAGAGTTTTAGCGATTGAGATAATATCTTTTACTTCTTCAAGATTTGGCCTGTAGCCGTAATAATTTATATTATGCCTTAATATTCTTAAATTGTTTAAAATACCAATTGGCCTTTCAGCCTTAACGTCAAGTTTAGTTAATTCTTTTATGCATTCTAAATGATCTTGCGAAGTAGTTCCCCTGCTTATAAGCAGAGCATCTCCCAACATCCTAAAACTTTCATAAATATTTCTTATTATTGTTGCAGCAGATTTTTCATCAACTTTCATTGACAACGTGAATTCCATTTCCTGTTTTGCTGCAGATATTATGCTTAAGGCATTTTTGTTGTCTGGTCTTTTGTATCTCATGGCCTAACCTCCAAAAATCCGTCTAAAACTATCCCATTTCCTATATTAGCAAACAAGTTTAGGTCTATTTTATTTCTTGTGAAAATATGGATATTCACAGGGACATTTTTCCTAAAACCCAATTGTGCGATGTTTCCAATATTTTTTATTTCTAATTCAGAGTTCCCTATAACTTCTACAGCAATGTCCAAATCGCTTGATCCTTGATCATCTCCTTTTCTATAGCTTCCAAATAAAATTATCGCTTTAGGATTTCCGATTATTCTATAAATTTCTTGAATTATCCCAGAGCCATAGATTAAAGAAAGGTTATAGCTAATTTTTATCGTTCTGTTATAAGAATGATTTAAATTGCAGTGTATTCTCCATGCTTTGCCTATCTGTTCTACAAAAAGAAATCCTTCATCTTTTAACGCAGTCACTATTTTGTTTGCTGTTTTTTTAGATATTTCCAATTCTTTGGCTAAATCACTTAACGTTATTTTAACTTCAGGGTAAGAGAAAAACCAGTACAATACTCTAAGCATCCCCACATTCTGTTCTAGCTGTTCTACTTTGGTTAATTTAATTGTTTTATTTTTCATAATTATGGTAACTTACGCTACTATATAAATATTTTGGTTACCATATGCTTCTTTTGGTTACCATAGCTTTAAAATAGGTTTAAAACAGGTTTTAATAAATTTAAAAACTCAGGATTTTAGATATATTCATGAAATTGGAGAAAGGATTTAAGCAGTTGATATTGAAGACCTGCGTGTTTTTAGGATTATTTATTTTGATTCAGTTGACAACAATATTTTTACAAAAATTTGAACTATCTGTAGAGTATTATCTTATACTGGACACTGATATTGGAAAGGCTTTTCTTTTTGCTGTTGTGTTTTTTATAATTTTTTCAAAAAAGAAATTAATGGAAGTTAAAGGATGTAAGTTTGAAATTAAAAATACAATTATCCTTGGAATTGTAACAATAATTTTATTTAGCCTTTATTTTATTTTTAAAATCTTTTTAAGTAAAAATCATTCTATCGCATTAGATTACATTTATTTGTTTTTACCTCTAAAGTATCTTATTCTAATAATTTGTGTAATTTCTTTAGCAATAACTGTTTTTGGAACTAAATTCTTTAAAGATTTTATTAAAAATTTTAAAAAAGAGCTTTTTTTCTCTTTCTTGTTATTTATATTAATACTCTTTTTAATTATTCAATTTCAAAAGACTTGGTATTTTTTTAGTTTAATCGTTGCAAAGGCAGTCTATTTTTTGTTAAGTTTAAAGTCAAATGCCGTTATGTATTTGTCTGACAAACTCCCTATTTTGGGGATTAATCAGTTTTTTATAGGAATAAATAAAGTTTGTTCTGGAATAGATTCAATTTTTCTTTTTACCTTGCTGTATTTTTTTGCAATATGTTTTGATTGGAAAGTTTTAGACAAAAAGAAAGCAATAATAATGTTTCTTCCAGGAATAATCAGCGTGTTTATTTTGAATATTTTAAGAATATATTTACTTATTTTAATTGGGGCCTATGTATCAAGCAGTTTTGCATTAGGATTTTTCCACACTAGCGCCTCAAGCTTCTTTTTCCTAATTTATTTTGGATTGTTTTGGCTGTTGTTTTATAATTGGATGAAAAAGCCAGAATTTAAATCAAAAGAAAAAGGATTTATCAAAAGAAAATATAATCAGATAATGAGTGACTCCCTTTATAGAAATTCTGTTTATCTTATGTTAGCTACATTAATCATGTCCATTCTTGGTTTTATTTTCTGGATGATAGGGGCAAGACTTTTTACACCAGAACAGGTTGGGTTGGCAACGACACTTATCTCTGTTACGAGTTTAATAACTTCTTTTAGCCTTTTAGGGCTAAATACTGGATTGATAAGATATCTGCCTACTGCTGAAAATAAAGACAAGAAGATTAATACAAGTTTTGTCCTAGTTGCAATTGTAACAATTATGATTTCATCTCTTTTTCTCATTTCTACAAAAACACTTTCTCCAAAACTTATGTTTGTACATGATAACATAATCCTTGCTTTTGTTTTTATATTTTTCATGATTTTTGCTTCATTTAGCTCATTGATTGACAGTGTTTTTATAGCATATAGAAACGCAAAATTTATTCTTTTGAAAAACACAATTTTTAGCTCGCTAAAAATATTACTGCTTTTTGCATTTGTCTGGCTTGGGGCTTATGGAATTTTCACATCCTGGATGATTTCAATCATTATTGGCTTTTTAACAGTTTTTTTTATACTTATTTACAAATTTAATTATAATCCAAAATTTGCTTTTTATGATTCAATAATAAAAAAGATTGGAAAGTATTCCTTTGGAAACTATGTTGCAGGTTTTATTGGGGGATTGCCCACAATGATCCTCCCTTTGTTAATCTTAAACAAATTAGGTGCAGAAAATTCTGCTTACTATTATATGTCCATGATGATTGCTACATTATTGTTTGTGATCCCTTCAGCTACATCTAGCTCACTATTTGCAGAAGGAAGTTATAACGAAAAGCATCTTAAAATTCAAATTAAAAAAGCTGTTAAAATAATTGCACTTCTTCTTATACCCGCAATACTTATCACGATATTCTTTGGAAAATATATCTTATTGCTATTTGGACAGGCATATTCAAGTGAAGGGTTTAGATTCTTGCAGATGCTCGCATTAAGTGGGATATTCATGGGGATAAATAGTATTTTTGGAACTTTGTTAAGAGTTAAAAAAAAGATTAAAAGTTTGATTGTTATCAGTATCTTTAATGCAGTATTAATCTTGGGATTATCTTATTTGTTTATGGGCAGGAATTTAGGCTTGTTGGGAATTGGTTATGCTTGGATGATTGGACAGGGGATTGTTAGTGTGGTTTATGTGGCGGAGACGTGGATGGGGAGAAAAAAAGGTTAGGTTTTGTTTATCTTTTTATTTTTAACAATATTATAAATATATTTGAAAAAGTTGTTGGCATTGTTTAAAGATGTTTGAGCCGGGTCTTTATTAGCTTGAGGAATCTTTTCGTAAGTAAAATCGGTTCTTTTCTTTCTCTCTTCTTTTAGTATAACAAGAAGACTTTCAGCTTTAATCTTAACTTCTTCATAAATAACCAAGAGTTCTGAATCAATAATTCCTTTTTCAACCAATTTTTTAAATTCAAAAAATACTTTTTGATGTGATCCCTGTTTTTCAGATATTTTTATATTTTTACTGAGCAGGTAAGCTATAGCAGAATAAAATATTGAATAATAAGAGTGGCTTATTACAGCACTATAAAAAGTCATATCACCAAGATTTAGAGCACTCTTAATTTCTTTATCCTCTGAGATTCTAAATATGGTCTGTGCTAATCTTAACTCGTTCTCTGATCTTTGGAAATAAAGTGTGTTTAGCGAATCCATGGTTTTATTAATGAATAGAATGATGCTGGATTATAAAAAATTAACTGATTTCTTGCTATTTCTTTACCTACGTTTTCAAGCTCATGTTTAAGCATTTTGGTAAATTCATCATTTGAAAATACTTGATAATGAACAGGCAACAACTCCCTCAACTTTATACTTTCCATAACAGCTTTGGCTGTTGAAACTTCTTTTTTATTCTCGACTAAGATGGCAATATCCAAGTCAGAATCTTTTCTTTGTGTGCCTTTTGCATAACTTCCAAAGACTATTCCAATAAAAGAAGAAATTTTTTTACCTACCTCTTGTTCTATAGTATTTAAAAGAGGATTAGGCAAGTCATAGATTTCATAAGTTACAAGCCCTAAATATGAAGCACTTCTATTATTAATTTCAAGGCGGTATAATAATGATTTTCCTACTTGTTCAGTAGTCATTATCTCTTCATGCATGCAATTGCTTAATGCCCTATATAGAAATTTATTTGAGTTTATTTTGGCGCTTTCTTTGATCTGCTTAGCTGTCAATTTCTTTCCAAGATTTTTTCTAAATACATCTATTACTTTAAGTTGTTTTTTTGTTAACATTTTGCTTTATTATTATAATCCTCTTTAGTGGTTTATATACACCACTTTTATGGTGTGCTAATATATAAATCTTTCTATCTGCATAATCAGCGTGATTTTATCGGGGGGAGAAGTGGGTGAGGGGGAAAAATAACTATTTATACTATATTTGCTCATAGATTTTATGGAAATATTCAAAGATGAAATTAAAAGAAAACTAAAGGAAGGACAGAAATCATTTGAGTTAAAAATGCCCCTCTCTGGAGATAATTTTGCTTCTCTGTCTGTGACTTCTTTAAATGGTAGTGTGTTAAATTTGGATATGCCTGATAATCAATTTAAGATAAGATTTCAAACACTTATTTCAGGGACACAAGGATTTGAGAAGGGAAGTTTTAGGATGGATAATCATGCAGGAAAGCCGATTCACACGCATTTTTTCTGTGAAGAAGACAATCAAGTTTATGAAAATATTTTATCCCCCATGGCTTTGGGAAGCAGTTTTAAAATGATCTTAGGAAGTGCATATTTTGATTTAGAAAATAGTATAAGGAGTTAGGTTTTCTTTTTGCTTTCTGATATTATTTTTTTGTAAACCTCGATGTATTGCTTAGCAACTTTATCCCAAGTATATTTTAGCCTTGCAATAATAAGTTTAACATATTTGCTGTTTGTGAGGATAATAAAACCCCAGAAAGTTAATGGGAAGACAAGGTGAATGATTGTTTACTTTTAGTGAATAGACATTCATTAGATGAGTAATTCTTTTATAACACAAAGTAGATAGTATTAGCTAGATAATTCTCAATCTGGAAAGACTTATAAAGATACATTAATTAGTTGAAATATGGCTAAACAATGTATCGTTTATATAGGACAAAATGAAAAGGCAAAAAATAAAAAAGGATAAAAAAATTGAACATGATAAGGGCGTTGAAATAAAAGGTCTTTCACAAAAAGAAGTGAAAATTATAGCTTGGATAGAATTTTATCAGAAATACTTTTTTACTTCTAATGATATTGAACAATTTTTTACTAGTAAGAGTATTTTTTATAATTTTATTAAAAGGCTAGTTAAGAAAAAAAGGATAATAAAAATAAATAAAAATAAATATTATCTAATTCCAATAAAAGCTAAATCTGGAGCATGGATTCCTCACGAGTTTATTATTGTGGATGAGATATGTAATTCACAGGAGTATTATATAGGTGGCTGGACTTCTTCTAACTACTGGAAGCTAACTGACCAAATTCCTTTTACAATAGAGGTATTTACAACAAAAAAACAAGGTAAGATAAATATACTAAATACAAAGATATATTTTCATAGAATCAAGAAGATTGATAAAGTTAAGTATGTTATTAAAAAAATTGCAGGTCATGAGTTTAAGATATTAAACAAAAAGGAGTCTAAAAAATGGTTGAAGTCAAGAGAATCACTAATATAGAATTTGAAGATGTTTTGGCTGGAACAAAATTTAACAGAGGAAAGCTAACTAAGGATTATTTTTTAACTTTGCTTCTTTATTTGATTAAAGATGTTAACGGAATTTATTTTAAAGGAGGGACCGCTTTAAATAAAATATTTCTTAATCATACTAGGCTGTCAGAAGATATTGACTTTTCTTTAACACGTGAAGTATCAGATGTTAAAAAAGAGGTAGTTGAAGTCATTGAAAAATCAGGGCTATTTGGAAATGTAACTTACGATAAAAATGTAGAAGGTTTTCTTAGAATTGTTGTTGACTATATAAGCTTTGATGGAGAAAATGACAAGATATTCATAGATTTGAATAAAAGGGCAAAACTTGCCCTTCCATACGAAAATCATAAAGTTAATCATTTTTATGTTCCATTTATACCAGAATTTTCTATAAAGACAGTTGCAGAGGAAGAATTAATTGCTGAAAAAACTGCTGCTACAATTGGTAGGAATAAGCCAAGAGACCATTATGATGTTTATATGCTATTAAAGAAAGGCATTCCTATAAATATGGAACTTGTAAAGAAGAAATGCCATGAATCAGGAGACGAGTTTTCTATAATAAAAATGTTCAACAAAGCAAAAATGCTGAAGAATAGATGGGATAAGGATATGGCTTCACTTATTGCCGAGCCTATCTCTTTTCAGGAAATTATAACATTTTTATCAAAACATTTCAAGCTTAAAGAAGAAAAAGAAAAAATAGTTTCACAAAGATTAAGGAAGCCCTAGTTTAACTTTAGTAAATTAATCATAAATTAGCGAGAATCTCGGATTATTGGGAATTGGGTATGCTTGGATGATTGGGCAGGGAATTGTTAGTGTGGTTTATATTGCAGAGATGTGGATTATGGGGGGGAGAAAGAATGTCAAAAAAAATTAATGCGGGGATAAGAAGGGTCGTTAGTGGCTCTTATATGTTTATAGAGAATTATCAGAGTTGTGGTGGTTTGTTAATGGATGTTCCAACTAAATGTCCTCCTAAAAAAGAAACAATCGAAAAAATAAGAGCTGATCTAAATTTTGATGAAGTTAATGGATCAATAAAAAAAGAAAAATTAGATGTTGCAATTGTTTTGGAAGTTAATAAGAATAGATTTGAAAAACAAGATTTGGATAATGTTGCGAAAATTGTTCTTGATGCTATTAAGAAACCAAAAGATTCAACAGACACAAGACCTTATTTCTTTGATGATGATTGCCAGATAATTAGATTATTAGTTCAAAAGAATTTGAGAAATGAGTTACAAGATACCGAAACATCACAAGTATCTATTTCTGCAAGAAAACATAATTCTTCTAAGGAAATGAAGTTGAAAAGATTTGGACCTTATAAAGATCAAGAAGATTATGAAGATAGTATGAAGAGTTAGGTTTTCTTTTTTGCTTTCTGCTATTACTTTTTTGTAATTTGTCTAATTTTTTCGACAAATTCGTTAGTTTTCTTATTAAAACCCTTCTTTATTTTTAAAAAATTATTCTTTTTTTTAATTAGACTTGACAAGATTTTTAGATCTGAAGAGATATTTTCTAAATTTAAATTTCTAACATCTATAAAACTATTTTCTTGGTTTATTGCTCTCATAAAAGCATGATTTTTTTTGTCATAAGCAATATTAAACACTGGAACAGAGCTACCAAAAGCAAAAATAGAAGAATGTAACATCATACTAATGACGAGATCCATATTTTCATAGATGTATTTTGTTTCATAAGGCCCATATTTACAAATAGTCATATCAGGGAATCTTTTTTTTAAAATCTTAATGACTCTGTTTTCATTAGAATGATGTCTAATATAAAAAAATTTTGCATTATAGGTCCTACCAAGGTTTTTTATAAGTTCAGTATAATAATCTACCAGCTGAGGGGTGTATTTATCCTGAAATTTCCACCCATGCTGAGCTATATTCAATGCAATTTTTATATTTTTTTCAAATTTTAAATTTATTTTCTTACTTTTTAAAAATATGGCCGGGTCACCGATATAATCTGCATTAAAACCTAGCTTTTTTAAGAATTCTTTTGTTTCCAAATCACGGACTGAAGATAATTTTGCTTTTCTATTCAGAAAGATAATACTTTTCAGTTCTTTTGAAGAAAGATTCTTGTCACCAAAGTTATGGTTATACCCCACCCCAAAAATAATTATTGGAATCTTAATCTTATTTATTAGCTCATCGTTTAGCGGGAAAAACCATTTAGAATATAACCCCCCTCCCCCAAGTATCATCAGATCATGTTTGTTTATTTTGTTTAGGAGAATATCATCTAGTTTGTTTTTTATCTTTCTATAATTTTTGTCTAATAATTTTATACTTGAAGTAAATTTTAAGATCTCAAAATATTTCATAAGAATGTCTATAAACCAAGGATAATCACGTTTTTTTAAATCAAAAATATTTTTTGAAGTGTATGAAGTGATTTTAAATTTTGTTTTTAGAATATCTCTGAGAGACAATACTATTGCAACATCTCCTATATTTGATTTTTCTTTAACATGAAAATGAATAATTTTTACCATAGTCCTAAAACGCAGATTCTCTCATTTAAATATTTCACTTTCCCCATTACTATAAATTTTTCCTTTATTGTTATTAAGAAAAGTGCTAGGTGATTCATAAAGTATACTATATTTTCCATAAGTTTTTGAGATTAAACTTAATTGTGTATTACTTCTCCCAAGGTATACATATCCATCTTGAGTTATTATTTGGGGAAAAATGCCTCTTACGGATTTTGTTATAAAACTGGGAGAAGAAGAGATTGCTAATTTGTAGTATGCCAAATTGTCTAAATAAATTAAGCCACCTCCGTAGTGATTAAACAACCATATTCCTGAATTAATTTCAGAACTTGACGAATAAATTGAATCATATTCACTTCCAACATTGTTTAAATTTAAGCTAACATCACTACCTCCCAAAAATTGTTGATTAAAGCTAGATAAGAATAAAAAGTAAAGTATTACAAAAAGTGACACTACAATTACTCCTTTTTTATACTTCAAGATAAGAAATCCTCCAAATAAGATTAAGGGAGATAAGATTAACAAGACTTGCTGATACACCCTTCCTAAATCATAACTTACAGAAGAAAAAGGAAGTACTATTAATGTTAAAAGAAAAATCAAACTCACCAAAATATGTATTCCAAACTCAGCAGTTGCCTTTTTTTTGTTAAAAAATTGTTTAATCAAAAAATAAAGAATTCCAATGAACAAAATTATTTCCCCAATTATTTTGACCAACTCTCTTTTTTCTAAAATTGTAGTAAGAATTGAACTTTTTATAGGCATAATTAAAGAGGATGTTGTTTTAGGTTTTATTTGATAATCACTATAAGTTTCATTAGGATACCTATTAAGATTAGGATATTTTTTATTATAATCATCTATTGCTTCATAGGCTATAACATTAAACGGTTTATTTTCTGAATTTTTGTTAAATATATTAAAATGGCTTAAGGGGGTTTGTGTTTGTGATTGAACATCTTCATTAAAAATATTTCCAAGATTACTAAAACTCTTTTTAGTAAAATCAATCAAACCATCTGCAGTATCCGTCACTTGAGTATACCATAAAAAACTGAAAATTAAAAGTAATATAACTAAAAATCCTGTTAGGTGAAATTCTGTTCTTTCGTGCGGATGAAGTTTTCCTTTCCTTATTTTTCTATGTTCATGTCCTTTATAGATTAGAATTAATATGTATGAAAGAAGAAAGATGGCTAATGCAATATAAGCGGTAGAATAATGAGAAACAATCATTGAAAAACCAAAAATAGCAAATAAGAGAGATTTCATATTTCTTCCTATTTCCTTAGTAAATAGAACTAACAGCATAAGACCAAAGAATAAGAAAGCTATTTGTTGCCTTAAGGGTATACCAAAGTATCCTAAAATAAACATGGGTTGGGAAATAAAGAAAAAAGCACCCATAAAAGAAAACTCACTTTTGATAAATTTTTTAGAAAATAAATAAATTGTTAAAGGGACTAAAGGAAAAATAATTTCTAAAAAAATTTTAATAAGATAAAGTTTATTTAATCCAAGAAAAGATGATATCACGGTGGGGAATACTGTTAAGCTTAACATTGCGTTATAGACATGGTCGTAATTTGATGGGCTCCAATAGGATAGGCTAGAAGTAGAATTAAATACTGAAAATTCAAGGTTTATGTCTACTCCTGAGATAAACCAACTCCTCAAAGAGTACATCAGCAACAAAGAAATAGATATCATCAAAATAGCCCAAGGATAAACATTTTCATTCAGTTTTTCTCGTTTTAGGACGAGAAAGAAAACATATAATGCTATTCCACCAAGCATTATCATTGTTAATATATTTGGGCCGTGGTTATTGAGTATAAGTGCTCCGAGTATGCTTAATACTGGAAAAATCATTGGAATGATGAAAAAGATTTGATTTGTCCTGTCAAGTTTTGGAGTTTTTATCTCAAATGGTGGAAGCTCAAAATTTCTTATGACTGCAAAAAACCACATTACCAGCAAGAAAATATCAAAGCTTACTAATATTGGAACTAGGGAGAGAGGTTTGTCAGTAATGTGAAGCCATGGAAGTGTCCAGTTAACAATTAATCCTGCAAACATAATAAAAGCAACACTTAATCCTATTATGTAAACAAGATATTCCCAAAATTTTACTGTCCTAACCTTAAATATCAGCATAAGAAGCAATCCTGGAATTGTTATGATAAAAATAAAAGCAAGAATTGATCTTATGTAAAATTGATTTAGGTTAAATATGACTAGAAGATTAACAATTAGTATAAATGCCACTATTCCATAAAATATCTTACTTCTTGTTATTTGCATTGTGTTCTTTTAATACTTCTTTGTAAACTTCTTCTGTCTGCTTAACTATTTTATCCCAAGAGTATTTTTTAATCTCTCTTAATCCATTTTCTGCAAATTTTTTTCTCAGATTAGGATTATTAATTAATTTTTCTATTACCTCTGCTATTTTTTCTGATGTTGGCTCAACAAGAAGACCATTGTAATTGTTTTTAATCACAGATCTTATTCCTGGAATGTCTGAGGCAATAATAGGGGTTCCGGTGGCCAAGGCCTCTAACAAAACTAACCCAAATGATTCATACAAACTAGGTAAAATAAGAATATCTGACTTGTAAATTTCTTCTATTGCTTGATCATTTGAGATAAATTTGTGCAGTTTAATGTAGGCTGAGAGATTATTGTCTAAAATTCTTTTCTCAATGTTGCTTTTTAGAGGACCTTCCCCATAAATGTCTAGGACAAAGTTTTGGTTATGTTTAATTACTTCTTTGATAGCATCAACAAGAAATGTTAATCCTTTTCCATAAAATAATCTTCCTAAAAAAATTATTCTTATTTTTTCGTTTTTTTCTTTCTTAACATTTTTTATTATTTTCCTAATCCTATCAAGATCAATCCCATTATGAATAACTCTTGCATTGTTTGTATCAAATTTAAAATTTTTCTTTAGGTCAATCAATAATGACTCACTTACTGAAATTATTCTATCGGCATTTTTTAAATCAGTAGAATATAATTGTTTATATAAAGGATATTCAAGAACATTAAAAATAAAATCCCCTATATTTTTTTCTCTAAAAGGCGCATCAAAAAATGCTTTTAATCCTCTTTGAGGGCAATCATGCATAGTTACAATCCAAGGCTTATTCAAACTTTTCTTTATTTTAGAATAAATTGAAAAATCAGTATTTTGGGTATGAATTATATCAAAGTATTTCAATTCATTTTTTAATTTTTTTAAATTAGCTAATTGAAACCACAGGGCTCTTGGAGGAAAGTTAAACATGGGCAATCTTTGAATCTTGAAGTTTACATCTAACTCCTTATCGACTTTACCTCCGCAAAAAACAGTCACATCATGACCTCGATTAGTTAATGAACCAGCCAAACTGGTAGCATAACTACCAATTCCCCCAGTCATAAAAGGAGGAAAATTATGAGATATTATAGCTATTTTCATTTTTTAAGAGATTTGAAAATTTCTTCAAATTTATCTAAGGTTTTTTGCCATGAATGAGGATTTTTGAAACGTTTATGTCTCGTTTTGTATATTTTTAACAAAGCGTTTTTTATTCCGTCTGAATCTCTAGGTTTTACAAAAAAAGCACCCCCATAATCTTTCATACTTTCTTTTAAACCTCCTACTTTTGAAACAATTACTGGAAGTCCATAACTTGTAGCAATATGCGCTGCTCCACTTTGAGATGCTCTGAGATAAGGCAGAACAACCACATCGGCATTACTAAAGAATTTACCAACTTCTTGATCAGAAACATACCTATCAACTAAAGTTATATTCTTTCTATACCTGCTTTTTTCAACTAATTCTTTTGGATTGCACTGCCAAGCTTCCCCCACAATGGTTAGATGATACTTATCAATTAATTCTTGAGGGATTTTTTCAAACGCTTCTATCAAATATTCAAGGCCCTTGTAAGGTCTTATTAAACCAAAAAATAAAATGTTGCAAGTTTTACCATCTTTCCTTATCGGTTTTTCTTTTTTAAAATAATTAAAACTGCCAAGAGGAACTACAAATATGTTATTAACATTATATTTTGACTTTGTCAGCTTTGCATCACTCTCTGAATGACAGATGTAAGCATCAAAATTTTTGAATAAATGGCCATTAAAGAATTTCATATAAAACCGAGCAAATTTCATATTATTTTCAGAAGGGTCTAGAACTTCGTGGAATTCCAAAATTGTTTTCTTTTTAAAAAACAATTTATTTAGTATCTTTAATAAGAAGTAAGTATGTGCAACTGTTCCTGTCCACCATTGAAAGATAATCACGTCTGGATTTTCTTTTTTTAAAAAAGAAATTGCTTTAAACATGCTCGGAAACCAGTACCAGTTTATTCCATCGTAGACATCAATTTTTTTATTAAGTTCTAAATCGCTAATATTAGAACCCACTCTGCTTTTACCAGGAAACAAAAATCTTGGTAATAATTTTTTTAGATGAATAACTGACACTTCATTTTTTTTGCTTAATTCATTTGCTAGTCCTATTGTAAAGTAAGTTATTCCAGACAAGAAATGTTTGCTTGGTCCAACCACACATATCTTCATCTCCCTCACTTCCCCGGCTTCCAACCAATGTTTTTAAATAGCATCCAGGTGATTTTTAGGCCATCTCCTATTGGAGAAAGCTTTGAATTTGATTCTCCATGCCTTGGGTCATATGTTATTGGAACTGAATAAATCTTGTTTCCTAGCTTTGCCATTTTTGTTATCATCTCTGCTTCAATTGCGAAACCACTTGATTTTAGATAACCATTAAGCTTAACTATCGCTTTCTTTTTCCATGCAAAATATCCTGTGCATGTGTCCGTAACGTTGGCTCCATAAAAGTATCTTGTTATAAATGTAAAAAACCAGTTTGCCGTTCTATGTGAAAAACTCATGGCATTTCCATTCATTCTTCCCTCAAGCCTTGAACCAACAATAACATCACAAAAATCATTTTCAAGAGGCTCTACCATTCTTGGAATCTCTTTAGCTTTGTAAGTGTCATCCCCATCAAGCATAACAACAAAATCAGTGTCTTCGCTAATATGTCTAAAACCAGTCCTTATTGCATTTCCTTTTCCGGGATTAGGTTCGAATATTACCTTTGCACCTAATTTTTTAGCTATTTGTGATGTTTTATCACTAGAATTATTGTCTATCACAAGAACCTCAACAGTATAGCCAAGTTCTTTTAATTTTCTATTAGGAACACTTTCAATTACTTTCCCTATGCCTTTTTCCTCATTATAACACGGAATTACAACAGTTATCTTTTTCATGGTCATGTTTTCCCAGAATTAACAGATTCTGAGATGCTGATCACCCCAAAAACCTTAAAAATAGATTAATAATAATGCTTATAAATGTTATTATGCGTTGCTTTTTTAGGATAATAAAATGAAATATGTATTAATAGGGGCAATTGCAATAGTAGTGATTTTCCTTATAGTTTTAGCCTTAATTCCAAAAGGCATTGAGCCTTTAACAGAGCTCTATTTTGAAAATCACACAGCTCTAACAAAGTATGCTTTTCTTGACAAAGACTATAATTTTTCATTCACAGTCCATAATCTTGAATACACTCCCATGGAATATGAATATGTTATAGAGGCTTTTGACAAAAACAATACTCTATTATTTGAGCTTGACAGAAACAAGTTCAATCTCTCTGACAATGAAAGTATCACTCTAAATGAGAATTTTACATTCAAAAGCCACTTTGAAAACGCTAAAATCAGTATTTTGCTTAACAAACTCACTTCAGGAAATGAAATCAACGCCCAAAGAAAATTCTGGTGGAAAGATGAAAATTATCCTAATAGTGTAGACATCCACTTTTGGGTAGAGGAAATTACAGGACCTAAAATAACAATAATTCCAGATTAATAATCTGCAACACCACAATATTTAAATATCATTATAAAGGAGTAAACGAATGAAAGAAAAGTTAATTTTTGTATTGATTTTTGCATCCATGATTCTTTCGGTTGGCTCGGTAAGTGCTCAGACACCAATTATGGGCAAGATATATAATTCAGGCTACAGCGATGTTCTATCTGGGGCATCTGTTATAATATATTGCGGCTCCAGCTCATTAAGCACAACAAGTTTTAATGACGGGGCATATGTTGTTAAATTTGAACCAGAAGTTTGTAGCTATCCCAATAGTATTCGGGTTGAAGCTAATAAAGATAATCTTGCTGGAAGTAACACCGGAACTTTAATTGAATGTGATGGCACTAATTGTACTGGAGACTATTTTTCAGTTGTTAATCTTAATTTAAAAGTTCAAACTCCATCAAGCAGTTCTTCCCCAAATTCAGGTGGAAGAGGTTTCTATATAGGATATTTTAACTGCGGAAACAACAAATGTGATACTGGAGAAACAGTGAACACCTGCCCTAAAGATTGTACAAAAGAAACGCCTGTGAATGATATAACAGAATTAGGGTTTAATGAAATTCCAAAAGGAGAAACACAAAATAAGACAAGTGATGGATTTTTTTCATCAATTTCTGGGGCTTTTGTGAATGTTGACGGAAAGATAAAAACACCAACTTATATTACACTATTAATAATAATTGTTCTAGGAATAACAATAGGATTGATTTATTATAATAGAAAAAAGAGTAGAACACATTCGGGAAGTAATTTCTATTAACTTTTGCTAGGATAAAGTAACAAAAAATTCAAGACAAAAACTTTTGTCTATACTTTCAGCACGAAAATGTTTATATACTATTCAATTCTGAAGTTTTAATGGTTGAAAAGAGAGGATTCATTTTTTTATTGTTTTTAGCTGCTTTCTCAATTTTTATCGGTTCCATTCATTCTGTCAGTTCTGTTAGCGCTTGGACTTGTACGACTAATGCGGATTGTGTCCCATGTACTGATCAAGAACATTGCGGACCAGAAGGTAATTCTTGCCAAGGCAATGATTTGATTTATGATACTAATATTTGTGTTGGTGGATTTTGTACACCATCTTCTTCAATCATCCAGGATTGCACTCAATCTGGGGATAATACTTGCACTATTGGAGTTTGCGATTCACAAACTAATTCTTGCGTTACCAACAAGTTACTTGATACTACTCCTCCTGTAACAAGCAATTTGGTTGCAACAAAGGTTATTAATGCCTGCCAAATAAAAATTGAGGCAAAAGAAACCGATCAATGCTCACCAATAAAAACTTCTGAATATTTCACAACGAGTTGCGAAACTGCTGGAACGGGAAAAACACTTTCGGCTGTAGATGGTTCTTATGATGAATTAATTGAAGATGTTATGAAAGATGAAGTGAATGTAGTTGATGGAAGCATTAATGTTTATGTGAGAGGTCAAGATTCTGAAGGAAACTGGGAAGTTTCTTGCAAGGTTATCCAGATAAATGTTGATTGTTTACCTCCTGAATATCCTACTTGTGAAGTTGGACAAGATACTGATACAGAGAGAGGAATTGCACTTAATGGGCAATGTAACCCTAATGAATTACTTCTGTGTGGAAATAATCCTTTGTTAACTGCAAATGTTTGTGATAAACAATCAGCTATACAATTAGCTGAATACTTTATAGATCAACAAAATCCAGTAAACTGGGGTGGGATTGTTATGCAAGCATCTGATGGAAACTACAGAGATGAAAATTGTGAAGATGTTCAAGCAACAATTGATTTAAGCCAATTAAGTGAGGGAACACATTATGTTGAACTTCATGGAAAAGACACCCAAGAAAATTGGGGCAAGCTTGGATTGCCTTCCAATCCTTTAATTTCTTTCATAAAAGATACTTTGCCTCCTGTAACCACAAAAACAATTAGTTTTGCTGGTGATACTTACGAATCGTGTGACCTCACATCAGCAAATGGTCATGAGTTGACCGATGGCTGCTACTATGTCAAATCAGGAATTACCAACTCCGGCTCACAACAGTCAGCTGTGAATCTCGGAACAGCAGGTGATTTCGTCATACTAGCGAAAGCAGGAATCACGACAACTGGGGCTACTTCTATTATTGGAGACATTGGGGTAAGCCCAATCGCAGCTTCGGCAATTACAGGATTTGGGCTAGTAGCTGATGCATCGAATCAATTTTCAACTTCATCCTTAGTCACAGGAAAAGCATATGCTGCCAACTATGCACCCCCTACCCCTGCCGCAATGACTGCAGCTGTAAGCGATATGGAAGTTGCATACACTGACGCATTATCAAAAGCAGTAGATGAAACTAATCCTGGAAGTGCTGGAGAAATTGGCGGATTAACACTTGCTCCTGGTGTCTATGCCTTTACTGGTGCTAGCATTAATGTACTTATATCAACAGATCTCACTCTAAATGGAAATGCAAACGATGTCTGGATATTCCAGATACCGGGAACTTTCGATGTGCATGCAGATGTTGTCTTAAGTCCTGGTGTACAAGCAAAGAATATCTTCTGGGTAGTCGCTGGTGAAACAACTATTTTCCCAGGCTTTATTGTCAATGGGAATATTTTGACTGCTGAACCAAGCACTATTGCAATGCAAACTGGTGCAGTATTAAACGGAAGAGCATTATCACAAGGAGCAGTTACATTAAATGCTAATGCTATCTCATTACCAACAGAATCTGAAAACGCTACAGCACATGGAACACAAATAACACTTAATGCAACTGACCCAGACACTCCAGATCACGAGATTTCGGGAAATCCTGTTGTAAATTACAATATATGGTACAGCCAAGATTGCACAACACAAGAGCCAACTTGGACACTTCAGTCTTCTGGAGTAGGAGAACCAAATGAAGCTGTAGAATTAAGTTTAACTCACGACTCTTGCCATTTGATTGAATACTGGGCAAGCGATGGATGTGACAATGTAGAAACACATCATTATGAATTAGATATTGTTGATAGTAAAGCTCCTGTAACAACAAAAGAAGTCACTGGAACATTCATTAAAGGAGATAACGATCCCATAGATTATTATTTGGGAAGTCAGTCACTTATAACATTGACGTGTAAAGACCAATCCCCACATCCTGTTGGGGGAGAAACACTTAACTGGCAGATTTTCGGGAGTCAAGATTGTAATAATCCTGAATGGCAACAGATTGGAGAAAACCACTCTTCAACTTATGGAATTGCAAACATAGCTTATGAAGAAAGTTCATGCCACAAATTAGTTTACTATTGCACAGATGCTTTAGGAAATGCAGAACAACCTCAAACAGAAATTGATGCTGTTGATTTAACTCCTCCTGTAATAACAAAAGAGATTATTGGACCTCAATCTGGAACATGCCCTCCTAGACCAGACAGCAATGATGTTTGTTATTTAGATGGTGTTACAGAAATTCAAGTCACTGCAACAGACTCTACACCACATCCTGTTGGTGGTGTCACTTGTGATTGGGATTATACTGTGATAGGTGGAGAAAAGATAGGGGTAGGACAAACTGGCGTCACTTCCCCATTCATTGTTCACTTCCCAGAAGAATCACAACACGAATTAACAATAACATGCACAGATGCTTTAGGAAATGAAGCAACTGATGTTGAAACATTCTTCGTTGATAAGACGCCACCTGTAACAATAAAGACTTATGGAGAACAAGTATTCATGCAACCTTTATTAGAAAGACTTGGCAATGCTAACAGCGAATGGACACCAGAACAAGCATCATTGGGAACACATTCTGCAAAGCTTGTCATTCCAGATAATGCAGCAGGAACTGACTTCGCAGGAGTTGATTCATTCTTTGACGTATTTGTTGATTTAACCTCGATAAACAGTCTGACATATGACCGAAAGGTGATACAATATGATAATGGATGGACTCCAATAATAATTTTTGGAGTAGATGCCGATGGTGATGGTATATTTGAAGCACAACCACTAGAATGGCAGGCGTCTGGTTTTAATCCATCTTTGCTTGGAGATGACAGCTTCATCCAATGTGAAGCAACAACTGGATTAACTGGAGTAGACACTGATTTTGTAAATGTTGATGCATACAATAATTTTGTGTGTTACACACCAAATGTGGCTGGAGATAATTATGACTGGAATGTTTATCAGCCTTTAAGTTATTTCAAAAGTAACGATGTAGGAAGGATACAAACAACTGATAAGGTTACAATGGTGAAAGTAGAACTTGGAGGCAACCCTTCAGCACAAGATAATGAAATAGCATATGTTGACAATGTAAGATTAAACGGAGATATAATCATTAACGAACCTGTTATATGGATAAATTCACAAACACCAATAACATTGACTGTAGATGATGCAGGGCCACATAAATCTGGAATAAAGGAGACAAAATATAGAGTGACACCAGTTGCTGATTCAAATTGTTTTGATGATAGTATTTGCCAATCCGCACAAGGAAATGAAGAAGAAGGATGGACGTTATATGATAATGAACCATTCACAATAAATGAACAATCCTGCCACTTAATTGAATATTACAGCGTTGATAATGTTGATAAGACAGAACAGGTGAAAAAACAATGTGTTTTTGTAGACAATCAGGCTCCTGAAACTAACAAGGCAATAGGAAATCCTAAATTTATATGTGATGTTCTTGGAAAATGTGGTGAAGAAAGCGATTGGCAAGCTTGGTTTGTTACAAGTCAAACGCCTGTAACATTAAGCTGCAATGATGTTCAGCCTCATCCTGTAGGTCATGAACAATTATGTTTCAAAATATCATGGCACCAGGGTGAAGAGATAAGTTACCCAACTCAAAAATATGCGGGAGAAAACACATTAACTGAAGATGGATATTATTGTGTTAAAACAAATGAAGAAGGAAAATATACTTTCAATTTCCTTGAAGACTCGCTTCACAATATAGAATGGTATTGTAAAGATGCTCTTGGAAATCAAAACGATGCACAGATTGAATGGGACAATGTAGATAATGTTCCTCCAACAATAATAGTAAGAAACCCTACGCAAAGTGAAGCTAGTGATGTCGACAAATGTGTGCAATCCATTGTTGTAAGCATTGATGACGCAAAGTCCGGAGTAAATGATTCAAGTGTTGTTGCTGAATTATGGAATTCTGAGGGTGTATCAGTAAAGAATGTTACACTAAAGAAACAACAGTATGGAAACACATTCACATATGAAGGATTGATGGAAAAAGATCTCCCATCTGGAAGTTATACTTTAATAATAACCGCTAGAGACAATCTAGGAAATGAAAACAGTGTTTCAGTGGAAGAATATTTACCAGAAGTTGTAAATGTTGAATACATAAGCCCTTCAACATGTATTGTTGATCCAGTAAATGGGGGAAATTGTGACTTTACTTTCAATTTGTGCATGAGAGGAGGAAACACAATAGAATTCTGGATGGATAAACTTGGAAATATTGTGACACCCGCAATGCTTAATGCTTCAACGTCAAATCCTCAAGATATGAGCTGGACGTTTGTTGGATTAAAACACATTATTGGAACCGATGAAGAATCCTGTGTGGGTCCTGATGTAGAATGGGTAAACGGTGCATGCTGGTTCAAGACAGACGCTGGAGACTTATCTCTTGAAGATATGTGCATAGACATAACTGGACGTGCTCAATTCAAACTTCATTTGAACTTGGCTAGTGAAGCAGTGCAGGCAATTGGAGAAGGAGTCCACGACTTGAACTACTGGATAAAAAGTTCTCTAATGTGTGAAGAGCCTGAACCAGAAGAAAAACATGTTGTAATTAATGAATTTTTATCTGGACCAGCTTTTGATAATGAGTGGATTGAGTTATATAATCCGACAGATTCAAACGTTGATTTGGCAAACTGGAAAATACATGATAATACTGGTTTAAGGAAGACTTTATCTGGAACACTAAGTGCAGGGAGTTATTTAGTTGTCGAGTTTAATAGTAGTGTTTTGAACAATGGGGGGGATATAATTAAATTAATAGATAACTCAGAAAGTTTAATTGATTTTGTTAGTTATGGCACTTGGAATGACGGAAATACTGCAGATAATGCTGATGCGCCTTTTGATGGAGAATCTGCAGGAAGAAGTCCAAACGGTCAAGATACTGATGTTGACAATATTGATTTTGTGATTTTTGGAAGTCCGACTCCTGGTACAACAAATATTTAAATGTTGAATTTTCATTAACACTATGAAAGGAAAAATTATTTTACAATTTTTATTGGTCTTCTTAGTTTTTGCAGGAATTGGTTTAGTTTCTTCTGCTAAATATCAAGGAAGTTTGAAATTTGATAATAGCGGGGGCAAAATATCAATAGGTGGTGGATCATGTGAAGATTGGTCCAGTAGTTTTTGGAGTGATTGCACAAGTAATCAACAGACTTTTGTTTGCATTCAATCAAACCCTTCATGCCCAACTAAAGATTTAAAGCCCGTACAATGCGATCAAACTAGAGCATGTGGCGTAATAGACAATGGCGGCTCTTCAGGTGGGGGTGGAGGAGGCGGCAGTGGTGGCTCATTTAATTCTCCACAAGTATTTTCCAATTCAAATAATAATCAAACTCAATCCTCCTGTACTGAAAATTGGGTGTGTTCTGTCTGGAGCGATGCTACAAATGCTTGCGGAACAAGAGATTGTGTTGATTGGAATGGCTGTGAGACTGAAGATTTAAAGCCATTAGTAGAAAAAAAGTGTGGATCTAGCGTTACACAATCAGATGGGATAACGTTTTATTTTTCGGCAATCGGAGACTTTGTTAAAACAAAAACTGGTGGTATTATTGTATTTATTATATTGATTGCAGGTATAGGACTTTTGGTTTGGAGAATTGGGAAGAGAGGAAAGAAACCTGAGTTTAAGTGAAAGTGATTTTGGAATAATTAAATAGTTGTTTTATATTTGATTGTTATGATGAATGAAAATCAGCAAATAAAATCTGAAACGAGAGATCAAATTATTTTATTTGGGGAAAATTTTGGGAAGAGATGCTTAGATTATTTTTACTCTTTACATTTGCAAGAGTTTAAAAAAGAATATTTTAAAGGGTTAAGTGGAAATTTGCCGTTAGATGAAGATTTGAAAGTGAAGAGTTATGCTAAAGGCCTTTTTACTAAAATCAATTATAACCTTCTGATTATTCCTAATTTAAGAGGAATAGATAACACAGACAAAAAGTGCCATATATGGTTTAATATAAACTTACTTCAGGAAGGAGACCCATTAAATGGACTTCGAGGATGGATAAAAAGAGATGGCGTTAAAACTCAAGGAGAGTTAGATCTTAGTGGAAAGAGAGTATTAAAATTAAGTCAAAAATTTCTCGAAGAAATGGTTAAAGCTTCTGAAGCAATTTTGGGCTAACTCCAAATCAATAATTTTAAATACCCTTTTTCTATCTAATTTCGTAGACTAGGTCAGCGGATTAGCCCTCCGCTATTTGCAAACGGGCTTT
>JBBSXB010000013.1:0-1348 GCA_038046005.1 Nanobdellota archaeon
GAAAATACAATAACCTTTTCTGGCTATGGGGAAGTTTTTGCCACGCCTGATATTGCAAATATTTCTTTTACAATAAGAAAAGAAGCTAAAACGGTAAAAATCGCGCAAGAAGGAGTAGCTCTGATTGAAAAAAATGTTTTAGCTATGTTAAAGACTAATAAAGTAGAAGACAAGGACATTAAAACAATAAATGCTTCTTTTAATCCAAAATATGAATACAGATATGACAAACAAATAATTCCATGTACTCAATATGATTGTCCGCCAACACCCGGAAAGAGTGTGATTATTGGTTATGAAGCGTATGAAAATATCAGCCTAAAAATTAGAAATACCGATGATACAGGGAAAATTATACAAGAACTTGGAACTATCGGGGTAACAGAGCTTAGTGGTCCAAATTTTTCCGTAGACGATGAAGATGGATTAAAAGCTTTAGCTCGCAAGAAGGCGATAACTGACGCAAAAGAAAAAGCAAAAAGTCTAGCGCGAGATTTAGGTGTTCGTTTGGGTAAAATTACGTCTTTTAGTGAATCTGGCAATTATCCAGTGCCTATATATAGCAAAGGCATGATGTTAGATAGCGCAGAATCTTCTTCTGCTCCGGCTGTTATTCCTAAGGGTGAAAATACTATTAGTTCTAATGTTTCTATAACTTATGAGTTGAAATAAAGGAATTGCTTCTCCTTGACAAATCTCTTTTTATACCTTATACTATCTACAAATAGATTAGCACATTAAAAACTTAAAATATGGAGGAATTGATATGAAAAAGTATTGGATTTTTGCGTTGCTCTTTGTAGTATTGAGCGCGTGCGAAAAAGAAGAAATGGTGCCGATATTACCAACGACATTCTCAAGTGGAACGCCAAATGGAGTAGATACATCCAGATTTAAAACTACCATTTCTCTTGGAGGTGTAGGCTGGATGACTGTTTCTTTAAATAAAGATAAGTATCAAGCCGGAGAGTTAGCAATTTATGCAGGAGTCCTGCATCTGAAGAGTAATCCTGAGGGGATATCACAAAAATTGCATTTGGTATTAAACTTGGTGGCAGTAGGAGTAAAACAGAATATGTTAGACATTACTCTTCCGCTAGAAAACGGATTAAACTGCACATATTATTTTCAAACGTCTTTTAAAGTTGAATATGACTCCGCTACTTTCCCTGGTTATTATCATGTGGACCTTTATACTACACATGAAATAATAAGAAGGTTTTTTACCGGGACTGGACAGTATTGGAAGGTTATTCAATCCAGTGTATCGGGTCATCGCGATTATTATGACGTTAAAGAGTAAAAAATTAAAGAGGAATTAAAATATTCCTCTTTTTTTATTTTTGTA
>JBBSXB010000014.1:0-13682 GCA_038046005.1 Nanobdellota archaeon
AATTATTCGAGTTTATCTAGATGCTCCGTAGCTTGCTACGGAGAGGTTCACTTTTCTTTTTTTTATATTTGTCAGATATTGCTCCAACTATTGGTGTTGTGATGCCTCCAAGAAAGATGGAAATACTTACTGCAAAACCCCACCAAAAATCTCCGTTTGATGGGGCTATAACTTCTTTGAAATAAATTGAAAAAATGAATGACACTACAATTAGAAAATATGATGAGTTGGCAAAATCATAGAGTGCCCAAGAGATAGCTTGTTTTTTATTAACATTTTTGAAGAATTTGCTAAACATTATCCTAACATGGGCGAATATTATTTAAGCTTTTTCCAACAACAATGCTTAAAAATAATGGTTTTTTATCTGAATAATGCAAGATGAAAATTATGAGAGGATTTTGGAAAAAATTTCTAAGACTTCAGGTGTGGCAAAAGAAGAATTGGAAAGAAGGGTTGAAGCAAAAAGGGCAAAACTTTCCAGTCTTATAACTAAAGAAGGCGCTGCGCAAATAATCGCTGCAGAGCTTGGGATTTCTTTTGATAATGAGAAGCTGAAGATTGATGAGCTTTTGCCCGGAATGAGAAAAGTCGGCATTGTCGCCAAGATTGTAAAAATTGGCCCGATAAGAACTTTTACTGCCAAAAACGGGAATGAAAGCAAAGTTACAAATCTGGTTGTTGCTGATGAGACTTCAAACATAAAAGTTGTTTTGTGGGATACCAACCATATTGCATTAATAGAACAAGGCCTTTTACAAGAAGGCAGCGTCATAGAGGTGGGAAATGCCAGCATAAGGGATGGAGAAATCCATCTTGGGAGTTTTTCAGATTTAAAGCTAAGCAAGGAAATTTTAGAAAATGTGAAGAAAGAAAAAAGTGTCAAAGAAAAGGGAATAAAAGATTTTAGAGTTGGAGATAATCTTAAAACAAGAGCCTTCATTGTGCAAGCTTTTGAACCAAGATTTTTCCATGTCTGCCCAGAATGCAAAAAAAGAGTTGTTTCTGGTGCAGAAGGATTTATATGCGCTGAGCATGGGAAAGTAGCTTCTGAAAAAAAAGCTTTGATGAATGTTGTCATTGATGATGGAACAGAAAACATAAGGGCTGTTGCATTTCATGAATCCTTGAAAGGTTTGGGAATAACTGAATTAGACAATAGCGAGGCTCTTATATCTCAAAAACAATCTTTACTTGGGAAAGAAATGGTCTTTTCAGGAAATGTCAGAATGAACAAATTCTTTAATAATCCAGAGTTCATAATTGATGGAATCAATGAGGTTGGTTTGGACGAGATTATAATGCAGTTGGAGAAAAATTAATAAATCCAGTTTAGTTTTTTAATTAATGAACTTTGTTAACACTCTTCCTTACATAAGCAATCCTATAGAAGAATTCTCTGATTTTAAATTTGTTAGCTGGGAAAAAGAGATTTATCCTAAGTTTAAAGGAACTGTTAAAGAGTCAGAAGCTAACTTTTTTGGAGATTTTATAATTAAAAATCATTTGAAGAGCGTCATTGATTTTGGGGTTGGTGGAGGTATAGAATTGAGTGGAATAACCGAACACTTAAACAAAAGAGGATATAATCTACACAGCATTGAGGCTAATGAAGTTGACGAAGAATTTATCAGGCAGGCAAAGAAGTTATTTAAAGAGAAAAGACAAGAGATTGTTATACATAAATCTAACTGGGTTGATTTACCTAAGGCTGATCCTCCTTATACTCATGTTTTTGATTTTGGTTTCTTGACTGGAAATTCTTTAACTTACATTGGGGGTGGAACAAGAGATTACACAAAAAAAGCACAACAAAGTGTTGTTAGTAAATTTGCTGAATTAATTAAAAAGGGAGGATATCTTTTTATTGATTCTAGAAATTATGATTACATAAGATCATTAATGAATCTTCCAATACAAGATGTTCTCAAAAATTTTTCATTTGATTACACTGTTTATTATCATGGAAGCGGTAAAGACATAATGGTTTTTCCCGCTTATATCAGCGATACGGTTATTGTTCTGCATTATTACGACAAAAAAAGAAAAATATGGGGCAAACTTGATTTATACCCTATTTATCAAAAAGATATGATTGAAATACTAAGTAAGGATTTTGTTATAGAAAAAATTTATCATGATTTTAGGGAAGGCAAGAAAGAAAAAAGTCTTTTTGTTCAGTATTTAGCGAGAAGGAAATAAAATGCTACTCAAAACCCATTATCTTATAACTATATTTTTCATTCTTTTGTTTATCCCTATTGTTGAGCATAAGATAATTTTTTTTGTTGTGGCTTTGATTGCGACACAGATTCCTGATGTTGATGCAAGATACAGCAAATTGGGCAGCAAAAAGATTGCGAGGATTCTGCAATGGTTTACTAAACATAGGGGAATGATTCACAGTTTCACTTTCCTTTTGTCTTTGACAATCATACTTGTCTTGATTTTTCCAATAGCCGGTTTTGGATTTTTCCTAGGATACGGCTTGCATTTGTTTGCAGATAGTTTCACTCCTGACGGAATAAGGCCGTTTTATCCCTCAAAAAAATCTTCCAGTTGGAAAATAAGAACTGGCGGAAAGATTGAGAAAATTATTCTAGGCATTTTGGCTATTGCAGATATTGTTTTATTGTTGAAGAGGGTTGGGTTTTATAACTATATTTTGTGAGAGATAAATCCTTAAAAAAGCATAAATCTTACTTATTTTATGGGCTTAAAATTTTTAACAAGAAGTGTCAAAGCTAGAAAAAAACAGACTCCAGACTTTGTCGGCTCTTGGACTTTAGGAGAAGTCGCATTAAATGATGGTTTATTTTATATGTATATTGAGAATCGAGGACGAATTAATTCTAACTCTAAACCTCTGCATATTTCTGGGACAATAGATGATAAGTTTGGCACATCTCAATTCGATGGTAGTTTAAGTGATGATGAGATTAAATTTTCTAAACTCTATGTTTCAAAAGCACAGAAAAAAGGTGCTGGGGGAGATTTTACTGGGCGTGTTGACTATGAAGGGCGTAAGGTAGACGGAATATTTCTAGGGGCATATAGGCTTGAGGGACTCAGTATTATAGGTATTGAAAGGGATTTATGGAGCGAGGTGAAGGGAAAATTTATCATGTATTCACCAACAAAGGAAAATCAACCTAAAGTAACACATTTTTCTACAACTTCTTCGCATTAACTTTATTTTTTTAAAATATCTCTAACAGACTATAAATCCTTAAAAAGCTCAGATATATTGATTTTTATGGCAAAAAAAAGTGATGGTGAAGATGAGGAAAAGTCTGAGAAATCAAAAGAACCTCAGCTTACTGACCTTCCTGGAATAGGGGCTGCTGTTGCTGCAAAGCTTGAAAGTGCTGGAATTTTTGATTTAATGAGTCTGGCTGTCATGAGCCCTAATACTCTTGCTGATGTTGCTGGAGTCGGAAGTGCTGTGGCAAGGAAAGCAATACAGGCCGCAAGAAACATGCTTGACCTTGGATTTGTGGATGGTTCTGAATTTGAAGAGAGAAGAAAAAATGTATCTTATATTACAACAGGAAGCAAGTCTTTAAATGATCTTTTAGGTGGCAAAGGTGTTGAAAGCAGGTCCATTACCGAGGCTTTTGGAGCTTATGGTAGTGGAAAAACACAATTAGGATTATCTCTTTCTGTTAATGTCCAGCTTCCTATAGAACAGGGAGGAACTAATGGAAAATGTGTTTTTATTGATACAGAAGGAACATTTAGACCTTCAAGAATAAAACAAATTGCTGAGAAGATTGGAGCTAATCCTGAAAAAGTTTTGAAAAATATTCTAGTTGCTAGAGCTTTTAATTCTGATCATCAAATTTTGCTTTTAGAGAAAGTTACAGAGTTAATTAAAAAGGGTGAGCCAATAAAGCTTATGATTATTGATTCATTGACTGCTCATTTTAGGGCCGAGTTTGCGGGAAGAGGGCAGTTGGCAGATAGACAACAAAAACTTAATAGATATATGCATGATTTAATGAAACTTGCAGAGACTCATAATCTTGCTGTTTATGTTACTAATCAAGTTATGGCAAATCCTGCTCAGATGTTTGGCGATCCAACAACACCCATTGGGGGGAATATAGTTGGACATGCTTCAACTTACAGAATGTATCTAAGAAGAGGGAAGCAAGGATCAAGAGTTGCAAAACTTATAGATTCTCCGAACCTTCCAGATAACGAATGTGTTTTCTTTGTCACAGATGGCGGAGTTGTTGATGAAGCCAAAGAGGATTGAAGATGATTGGTACCAAATTTTATGAGGTTGTTCGAAATGTTGGAGAAGATCTTGGCACAGCTCGAGGACGTTTTCGTGAGAATTTGTACAACAATTATTCCAAACCAGTGTATCTTTTTAACAAAATAATAAATTTGAGTGGTAAAGATCCATCTTTGAGCGCTTATCATGCTGAAGGGTGTAGCATCGCCGTTAGTAAATTTGACTCTGCTGCTTCTGCAGTTATAATTTCTGGAGAGGATGAAAGAATTCCTAATGCTAAATCTTTATTAGAAGAAATTGCTGAAGCAGAATTAGAAGAAGTTTCTCTTGTATTACTCAAAGAAATTTCCTCAAACTAACTCGTCTTTCTTGAACCACAAAGAAATTTTTTATAAAAAATCATGAATTGTTTCATAGTCATAAATTTCTTCTGGGCTAAACCATAATTCTATTTCGTGTTGTGCTTCTTCTTTATTTCCGGATGCATGAATAAGATTTTTTACTGCTCTTTTTTTCATGTTGGCAACATCTGGAGAGTCTATAGAAAAATCTCCCCGAATTGTTCCTGGCTCTGCAAATGCTGGAACTGTTTGTCCTACTATTTTTCTTACCATTTTTATTGCATGCGACCCTTCAACAACCATTTTTACTATTGGCCCAGAAGTCATAAAGTCTATAAGCCACTCCCTAACTTTAAGACCTATTTTATAAGAATCTTCGCTTCCATAATCTTTTATTAATGTAGAAGGAATTTCAAATTCTTTATAACTTTTTGCAGTGTTGTTTCCTAATCCAGTTACCCACTCCTTTGTCTTTGGATAATGAGCATCCATTTGTTTTTTTGTTGGCCACACCATATTAAGAGCAACAATCTTTAAACCTCTTGATTCAAATCTTCTTGTAACTTCTCCGATTAAATGTCTTTTTACTCCGTCAGGTTTTATCAAAACTAACGTTCTTTCTTTCATAAAGAATTTTAGAGAATTTCGTTTATAAGTTTTTTGGAAGTAAAAATGTTTATATACTCTAATCCTTTTGTTCTAGGAGAGAAAATGGGGTTAGAGAATGAAAAAGAGATTGAATAAGAGATTGAATAAGAAGATATTTGTTCTTGGATTATTAAGTATCTTGTTAGTAACCTCTTTATATTTTGTTTTTGCAGCTCATGTTATCAAAACATCTGCAGGAACAACGGCTTTTTCTGTAAACCAAATAACAAGTAATTTTTACAATTTTTCCGTTAATAATACTGATGCTGGCCTTAACGCTAATATAACTTTTGTAAACGTAACTTTACCTTTAGAATTTACATATGTTGTTAATACTAATACTACAGACGTTGCGGTTTCAGCATTTACAAATATTTCAACTGTATTGAGCTGGTCTAATACGACTTCGATAGCTTATCTTGTTAATGGAAGTGGAAAACAGTTTTTCGGATTTAACGCAACTGCATCCACGCCTGGAACATACAATATAACTGTTACAACTGTTAATGCAACCAGCAGTTATTCAACAAATTTAAGTGTTACAGTTAATGATACTACTGCGCCCGCAATTAATTTTGTTTCCCCAACAACTTTATCAGCTAATACTTTTTATATAAGGAGCAATATAACCTTTAATGTTACATCAAACGATAGCGTTGGAATTGGTACAATTAATGCAACCCTTTACAACTCAAACAATGTATTAATTAATTCTTCAGCATTATCTTCTTCCCCATTTGCAGGCACATTTGCTGGTTTGGGTGATGGAATTTATTATCTTAATGCGAGTGTAAATGATACTAGCGGGAACACTAATTCAACTTCTACTTTGAAGATTATTCTTGCTTCAAACAGCTTTGAGTTTAATGGAACTGTTTATGATACTGAGGGAAATGCCTTGAATAATTCTCTTATTAACATTAGTGTCAGGGATACGTCAAATCAGTTTAGCGTTGTGGGTTATATTTCAACTACTACAAATTCTTCAGGATGGTTTAATTTGAGCATTTACCAAGAAATTACAAATTCAACATGGATGTATCAGCCTGTTATGACTCTTACAAATTCAACCTCAAATTATGTTCAATATATTGGGCAGAGTTTACCTGCATTTCCAGGTATGATAATCCAGCAAATTGCAGGAACAAAGTTTTATCTTAAAGAAGCAGGAACACTGAATATTACTGCAGTCAATGCGACGGGAGCAAGCGTGCCCTTTAAGTATCAGATTAAAGACATCAAGCTTGGTTATCCTATTGCAGAAGAATTTCAAAATGATGTTACCCAAAAAACAATTTATGTTCCCAAAGACAGGAATTACTCAATAATGATTTTTCCTAATGCAAGCATGCCTGTGAGTTTTGAATGGAATAATTTTTCAGCCACAACTGATTATACTCTTTCAGATAGTTTTTCCAATTATAATAACTCTACGAAAACTCTCCACAAAAGGTTTAATATTTCTATGAGTTATGTGAGGCTTTATGGCTATGTTAATGCTTCAGGTGTTTCAGGATGGAATAATTTCACTGTTGTTGCTTATATGCTTGAGCCGGGAGACATGGTGCATGCAGAACGTGGAGCAATTCCTTACAATTTAAGTGCATTTTTTGTAGTCGGTGGAACTGATATTTATAATAATTCTAATGGTTTTTACAACATATCTTTGCCTTCAACAGCTGAAATATCAAGTTTGATGCTTTTTGCTACAGGAACTAATAATTCTGTTGCTTATGGAAGCTTGATGAATGTGAGTTTTAATTCAACTGCTTCTCCTGCAGGATTTAATATCTCAAGAAATTTTACAATGTACAGGCTTTTAGGAAGTCCAGCGACAATTAGCCTGAATAATTTAGGGGGAAATACCTTTAATGTTTCAACTGCAATGTACTCTTTTGGATTGATTAACAGCTCTAATGTAACTCTTAGCAATATTAATGCTCATTCAGAGATAACTGTTGATTACTCTTCTAATATAAGCGGTATAAGGTCTTTTACATGGATTGCTGATGTTGGACAAGGCTCTTCAAGCAGTTTGCAAGCTCCTTTACTTAATATTTCTTCTATAGGAATTAAAGAGATAAATGTTTTTGCTGGAGGAGGAAATTATGCTCCTAAAAGAACAACTTTCACAAATGCACAACTGCAGTCTGCAAGAAACATTACAACTTCAAGTTTTAATCCTGGAAAAATTGATGGATCTTCGCTTTCTGGTTTAAAAATAGCTTTATTCAAGTCAAATTTAACTTGCGATGTTCCTAATCCTTCATCTGCTTGTGTTTTAGGTTCAACAGAAGATACTGGCGGTGAGAGTTTTAGTAATTTTAACCCAATGAAATCTGTTATGGGCGGAGGAAAAATTAGCTTTAGAATGGGGCTTTTATCGTCAGGAATTATTGTCCACTATGTTAATGTTGATATGCTGGCTTCAGGACCTCCTGATGCTTTATTTGATGATTCTGCAACAACCTCTACTTCAGGAAGTTTTGAGAGTGCAATGAGGTTTGGGAGCAATGGGCCTACAATTTATGATTATGTGATTGTAAGTATGCCTTATACGGAAGGAAATTCTTCAACCACAGGATTAAGTGAGTCAGGACAGGTTAACATAAGCATTCCCTTGTTTTATGATGAGAGCTGGGGTGTGATATGGAATGCAACAGCTAATGGAACTAATGGAACTTATCTTTCAGGGAATAACAGCCATTATTCAACATATAGTTCTCAGTGGGAAACATTGATGAGAAATAATACATGCGTAACAGATGTTAGTATTTTTAACTCTACAAATCCCTGTTACATAAATACAACATCAAATAGAATTTGGATAAGGCTTCCTCATTTCTCCGGAACACAACCTTCAATTACTGGAAGCGTAATTACTGCTACGGCCACTACAACATCAAGCTCTTCTTCAAGTGGTGGGGGCAGTTCTTCAAGCAGCAGCGGAGTCACTTATACAGTTAGTGAATCTCAATTTTTACAAGGCTATTCCAGAAATCTTGTGACTAAGGACAAATTAAAGTTTAATGTTTCAAACGAAAGCCATACGTTAGAAGTTACGAGTATAAGCTTAACAAGTGCAACAATAAATATTTCTAGTACACCACAAACTGCAACATTGTCAAAAGGCGAAACTAAAAAGTTTGATATTACAAGCGATGGTTATTACGATATTGCTGTTACTTTAAATGATATAACAATAGTCAACAATACGGCGACGAGAATTGATTTAGCCATTAAGCAAGATTCTGGCCAGGTTTCGCCATCTGCTCCAAGTTCGGGAAGTGGGGAAACTAAAGGGAACACTACTGATGGTATTAATCAAGAAACAGGGCAGAAGAATTCTGTTTCACAAGGAAGTTCATGGTGGATTTGGGCCTTAATTGTTGTTGTAATTTTAGCAGTTATTGGATTTATTCTTTACAAGAAGAAGAAAAAATAGTTTCTAGACAATGCTTTATTATCACAAATTATTTAATCTTTATTCTATCTTAAGTTTAATGGAAATTGATCCTATTGAGCTAGCTAAGAATACAGAAATTTGCAGAAACTGCATAAATATCGTTGTTGGGAAAGGAAATGAGAATGCAAAAATAATGTTTGTTGGAGAGGCTCCTGGAAAAAATGAAGATGAGCAAGGGTTGCCTTTTGTTGGAAAGGCTGGAAAGAATTTGGATGATATGCTGGCGAAAGTTGGCTTGAGCTTGGATGATGTTTACATAGCTAATATACTCAAATGCAGACCTCCAGAAAACAGGGCACCTTTACCTGATGAGATTAAAGCTCACACCCCTTGGCTCATAAAACAAATTCTAGAGATAAAACCTAAAGTTATTTGTTCTTTAGGGAATTATTCAACTAAATTTTTTCTGGCTGATGGTGATGTTGATTCTATGGACAAACAGCCCGGTATTACAAGCATTCATGGAAAGGTTAAAATTATAAATTTTAAAGGTCTGAACATAAAGCTTATTCCGTTATTTCATCCTGCAGCAATCATATACAATAAGTCTTTACTTTCTTTATGGGAGGCCGACATGGGCATTGTTAAGAGAGAAATAACTCAGAGAGAGAAAGTTGTTAATGAAGAAAAGCAGGCTACTTTGTAAAGAGATATTCTTTTAAAGGGTTCATTTGTAGTGTTTTTATGGTAAAGAAGACTTTATATGATGCAGTATCAGTATATCTCGTTTCCAAGTTCGAGAATGATTGGAAAATTTTATTGGGGTATCATTTAAATCATAATGCTTGGCTACCAATTGCTGGAAAGAAGAAGCTTAATGAGTTTCCAGATGATACTGCAAGAAGAGAAGTCAAAGAAGAATTGGGTGTAGAAATAGCTTTTTTGCAATATAAACCTCCTAGACCTGGAAATCAAAAAGAATATGCTATGCCATTTTTGGTAACAAGACAGCCCAAGAAAGATGGTACATTTTATTATGATCAAGCGTATTTGTGTGCCCCAGAATCTCTTGATTTTACTATCAATGAAGAATTTAGCACTGTCGCTTGGTTTGATGAAAACGGGCTAGAAAATGCTTATCCTCCGATAAAGCCGGGAGTCAAGTTCTCAGCCATTGAGGCAATAGCAACTATAAAAAAACTTGAGGGGGAGAAAGAACCTGGAGGATTAAGAGGGCTTTTAAAAAAGATTATCTAATTAGTTTTCACAAATTTGTAATGTGCATCAGAAGTTTTTTTGTTGCATTTTAGGCAATTTTCTTTTAAAGTATAACTGCTGCAGGCCTTGCATTTTTTGAGTTTCATTCTTCTTGACTTTCAATATTCATTAATATACTGTTTGTCTCATTTGAGAGTTTCTGTATCGCTTCTTTTTCTGTTACGTCTGGATTTTTTTCAAGATGTTTTAAAACAAAGCTTGCTCCAGCGACCCCGAATATCTTCATTTCTTGAGAGCAATCTAGACTTCTCAATACATGCTTTATTGTTTCCTCTGTTTCAGAGTGTGGTTTCATCTTTTTGTAAGACAAAGCAGAACTTGCTCCGACCATCACCAAAATTCTCTTATCTTTTATCATTGTAAAAATAATCAATTACTCTTTTTAAATTTATATTCTCTTAAGAATCTATTTTAAGTTCATAATATACTCTTTAAGTCTTGGATGAAAAGAGGTTGTAAAATGTTTTTCTAGTTCGTCTGGGGAAACCCATTTTAACTCTTTTAAATCATCCCCTGCTTTTTGCTTTCCTTTAAACACTTCGCATAAAAAATACATTAATATCAAATCTTTTCTTTCAGGTGGTACTCTTGTGAAAATTGCTCCAAGATTCTTAACATCATAGCCAGTTTTTTCTTTTATCCTTTTTTTTAATTTTTTATCTTCATCTTCCCCCTGAATTAGCTTTCCACCCGGAAAGCACCAGCTTAATTTAGGGTTGTACCTATCTTTTTCTCTTTTGCCGATTAGAATTTTTCTTGTTGCTGGGTCGAATATAACTCCTAATAATGCCACTTCAAACATCTTGTTTTCCATAAATCTTTATTTCAATAATCGTATTTAAGCTTTGTGATTCTCATCTACATAACTTAGATATTTTTCCAGAAATTATTCACTTCTCTTTAATGCTAAAATCAATCCCTTCTTTTTTCGCTTTTTTTTCAGTATTTATGAGGATTTCTTTGATTGTTGTGTCAGCTTTTTTTGGGTCGCTTGACTCTATCTTTATAGTGTAATTTCCTGCGGAGATGTACCTTATTTCGGCTTCTTTAATTTCTCCCATAAGTTTTTTGATTAGCTCTATCCCATTTGGTTTTGAAGAGCTGAATGTAAACTCTTTCTTTACAATGATTTTTTTCTGTTTTTGGTTTTTTAAAATTTCCAAAACTTTTGAGGCTTTTTCTTTTCCAACAATTTTTTCAAATTGCAAAGAGTTTTCTTTAGCAGCTTCGAGGAAATCGAATATTGGAGTTTCTTTTAAAATTTCAGCCATAATCTCTTCAGAGTTTTCTCCAAGAATTGTTTTTAATATGCTTTTGTAACTCTTTTCTAGATTATATCTTTCTTTTATTTCTTTTTGTTCTTTTGGGGTAACTCGTCTTAAAGACAAATCAACATGGCCGTTTGATGTCCTTAATACTTTGCAGATTATACTTTTTTTAGGAACAACATAGTCTCTTAAATTTCTTATTCTTCCAGGTGCTATCTCGCTGAGGATTATGCTCCCTTCCCCGTTTCCGTCTATCCTGACAAAAACTGTGGCCCCGACTATCCTGTCAACAGTGCACATTACTATGTCTCCTTGTTCTAAATTTGCCATAAAATATTGAGAATTAGGGGGGTTTTAAAGGTTATGATTAAGGAGAGAAATGGTTAAAAATGAAGAAAACTTTTGGACTTAATGTCATTAGGAGATTCATGTGCAGAACCAACGCCGGTAGAAAGAGAAAATGCGGCATATATTAAAGGATGGGCTCAAGGATCTAAGCAAGGAGAAAATTATGGATTGCTCTTGAATATAACTATTAACCAATTAGTTGGTGCTCAATATTTTTTGGATGAAAGACATTTTGACTTATCTGTAGCAAAATCTATTTTGTCTTCTGTTCAATCTACTTATATCCCTTTTCTTAAAAGATTTTCTAAAGATTATAGGGGCGTTAATATAACTAGCGTTGCTTATGTAGCTGACCAAATACGTGAGATTAATGAAAGAATTTCTTCTCTAGAGAAAAAATCAAAATCTCCCTAAACCTTAACAAGTTCAACTTCAAGATTCTTTTTTAAAAGTTCTATGAATTCTGCTTCTTTTTTTTGCGAGATGTTGCAGCCTGCTGCAGATTCATGTCCGCCAACTTCGCCTCCGATTTTTTCCACCACTGCCGCTAATATTTCACGAGCATTTCTCCCATTTCTCCCGACTATCCTTGCAGAGACTTTTATTTTGTCGTCATAGTGGGCCATTGTGATTATTATTGTTCCATCCTCATATAAAGAAGAATGTTGTAATATGCTTGCTATTGTTCCAACAATCGTGTCTTTCATGCTTTTTTGGGCATTTATTATAAGGAATTTTCGACCCTCAATCTTTTCTATTTTCGGCAGACTTTTGATTGCAGATATCAAATGCTGTTTGTATTTTATGTGCAGAGTTTCCGCTTTTTTTCTTGCTGAAGGAATTTCCATCAAAAACTGCAAAGCTGCTGTTGATTCCCCTATCCTTGAACAAGCATTTATCATGGCACTTATCTCTCTCGCATCTTCAAGCTTGTTAAAAAGTTTTATAAGAAAAATATCTCCAACAATCTCACTGGTTTTGCATTTGGGATTTCTCAACATTATTGCAGTTATGAGTTTTTCCATCTCGGTTTTGTCAAGATCTATTATGCTTTTGTATTTTCCATTCTCAGGACTTAATCCTGCTTCCCTTAACAGCTCTATGACTCCTTCTGTGCTTCCAGTTACTCCAGGAATCAAAGGCTGTGAACAATATTCTAACACTCTATTCAGAGGTCTTGTTGAAGGATAAATTAATAGTCCTCTTTTTCTTTTTATTTCTGCATCTTCAAGTATGTGGTTGTTTACTTTGTCGATTTCTTTTTCTAACATATCCCCAACCATTCCTAAGACTGCGAATTTTGCGAGGTCTTTGTTTTTTTCGTCTATTGTTTTACAAAATAGGTAGACTAAACTTGAGCTGCTGATTTTCTGTTTTTCATGAAGTTCTGGGTTTACTATTTCAACTTCATTTGGGATTTTGTCCACTATCTCATGATGGTCAATGATGAAAACGTCTTTAATATCATGCTCAATAATATGGTGAAAGCTTCCAGATGCTAAATCCAGAAACAGTGTAATTTTATTTTTTGAAAGATTTTTTATTGTTTTTTCATCCAGACTTTTGACTATCTTAAGAGAAAATTTTTTGTCAAGTCTTTTTAGGACTTTAGTCATTATCACTGCAGAACAGATTCCATCAGTATCAAAGTGGCTTACGACCTGTATTTCTTTGTTCTTTGATTTTTCCAGAAATTTTTCTGAGACATAGTCTATCTGCTGTTGTAGAGATTCTTTTAATTCACCCATTTTAAAAATAATTAAGCTTCTTTTAATGAAACTTTGAGCCTTCTTATCTGAGAAGCTAATCTTTCCCTTTCTCTCATGGCCCTTTTATCTTGCTTGTTTTTTTGATAATGACTTCTTATTTTGAGAAGTTTCTCTTCAATATTTTTTAAGTCGGGGCTTCTGTACAGGCTATTTTTTCTTAGGATATCGGATATTTTTTTACTATATTCTTTAGGATGTATATTTTCTTTTCTCAGCATTTCCCCTATTTTTTCAGATGTAATGCCTTTTTTTCCAAGTTCAACTACCTTGTTCTCAAATTCGTTTTCTCCTATCTTTTGAATTGGTTCCTTCTCTGATTTTTCTTTTGCTTTCTTTGCTGATTTTTTTGGCATTTGCTAAAATCGTGAAAAGCGTTTTTAA
>JBBSXB010000015.1:0-2501 GCA_038046005.1 Nanobdellota archaeon
TCTCTTTTGTAGACGCTTCTAACCCATTCACTTGTTGTGAACATTAATTTTAATTGGTCAAATTCATTATGATAATTTGCAACCCATCCATCTGCATTAAACCAAGGCACGGGAGTTACTCCCCATTTCAATGGTTCTTGAATTATTTCTGGCACATTTCCCCAGAATCCAACACCTATAACTACATCTGGTTTAAAATGCCTAAGATAAAACTCTTTTTGCACACTGTCTTTGAAATGACATGGGATAGCATTAATTCCATTGTGTAAAAGGCCTTGATATAACAAATGCCCCTGCAGACTTTGCCCGTCTGGTTCTGGAGGATATGCATATAAAACTAATATTTTCATCTTAAAATATCAAAAGCTTCGATTTTGCCACAGCTAAGCTCTTCAAATCCTCCCTTTCCATATCCATAAATGTCCATTATCAACTTTTTTTTCATTGAAAGTTCATCGCTGTTTAGTTTTATAAGTTTATCTGCGTTAGAGTTGTATATTGCATAACCTTGGTAGTTGTTATTTCTTTTTTTATAAGAGAAGAAAAAAATCTTTTTTGCAATTAGAATTTTTTTATTTATTAAGCCCACAACAGCATTGTGAGTGTCTTTATGCCTTATATGTCCATACTCCCCATTTTCCCCATGCGTGAATAATATGTCGTAATTTTTTCCAGAATATTTTAATATCTCAGTCATAATTGTTTTGTTTTCCAATGGAAAGAATTTTTCGTCATCTAAATCACATATAAACCCCTTGACATTTAGGATTTCGCAAGCTTTGAAGAACTTTGGGTTTCTGTCTTTGTCGCTTTTTCTGCATAAACATATCACGGTTGTTTCCCAGTTTTTCTTGTTTCTTAACAAAAGGCCGCCCACCCATATTGTTTCGTCGTCAGGATGAGCGACAATTACTAGCACTTTTTTCTTTTTCATCATTTTTTCAATAATTTTTTAGATATTTTTTTAATCCATACAATACATGTGGGGTATAATTATCTGGATTTTTCAATAAATCTTTATTTAAATTGTCTTTGGAAATCCATTTAATTTCTGCAATTTCTTCTTTATCTAGGGTTATTTTATCATCTGATTTTCCATAGAAAAGAGCGTGAAAGGCTTTTTCTTGCTTGTCAAAATATTTGTAGATAAATAATAATTTAGCTGGGGTTGACACCCCTATTTCTTCTTTCATTTCTCTTTTGATGCATTTTTCATAACTTTCATTTGCAACAGTACCACTGACTGAATAAGTGTATAGGTTTGGGTACCATTTTTTATTAGAAGACCTTTTTTGTATTAAAATTTCGCCTTTGGAATTTTCGAGCAATAAATGGGCTGATCTATGGATAAATTTGCCTGTTTGGAATTCTGATATTGGTCTTAACCCAATAATTTTGTCATTTTCATCTACCTCTATGTTAAGTTCTTCTTTCATAACAACAACAAGTTTTTTAATTAGATAAATCTTACTGTATAATAGAGGTTAATAAAATAAAGAGGCTAATATGTTTGATATAATAACTTTTGGAAGTGCTGTTGTTGATGCTTTTGCATATACTAATGCTGCAGAGAAAAAAGGATTTATGTATTACCCTGTCGGAGCCAAAATTTTGCTTAAAGACTTGAAGTTTAGCATTGGAGGAGGCGGAACGAACACTGCTGTGGCTTTTTCTAGACTTGGATTGAAAACAGGCTACATAGGTAAGGTTGGTGATGATGATGCTGGAAGAAATATCTTGGATTTGCTTAAGAAAGAAAAAATAGAATTTCTTGGAAAGGTTGACAATAAGGGCGTTACTGGATATTCTATTGTTCTTGACAGCAGGGAACATGACAGGACTATACTTGCATTTAAAGGAATAAATAATACAATAAAGCTTTCCGACATTGATTTAAACAATGCAAAATCCAAATGGATTTACTTTTCTTCTTTGATGGGCGAGAGTTTTAAAACACAGATAAAACTTGCAGAGATTTTGCATAGAAAAGGAGTAAAAATTGCATTTAATCCTAGCGATTATCTTATCAAGGAGAAAAATTTGAAACCTTTATTGAAAATTTGTGATGTCATTGTTTTTAACAAAGAGGAGTCTGAGCTTTTGGCTGGAAAAGAAAATACTTTGCAAAAAGTTTATGAAATGGGGCCAAAAATTGTTGTTGTAACAGACAAAGACAAAATGATTACAGCTTATGATGGGAATAAATTTTATCATTTAAAACCACATAAAGTTAAAGTTGTAGAGAGAACAGGAGCAGGAGATGCTTTTGCTTCGGGATTTGTTGCTGGACAGATGGTTGGATGGAGTGTTGAGAAATCTTTGGCTTTAGGATTAAGAGAGAGTGAATCAGTAATAACTCATGTTGGTTCTAAAAATAAACTCTTAAGGATGAAACTGAGATGAAGATAAGAAAAGCAAATGGGGGGGATGTTAAAAGAATATACTTGATTTATAAGAAAGGAATAGTTGATGAGCTTGGAACTCAAAATTTGACAAAAGAA